>NZ_JBXAJS010000008.1:0-317898 GCF_058797535.1 Pseudomonas sp. GW823-FHT02E01
GTGGTGGGTGATGACGGGATCGAACCGCCGACATTCTGCTTGTAAGGCAGACGCTCTCCCAGCTGAGCTAATCACCCGTTTGCATCTCCGAGGCCGCGAAATTTACGCAGGTAGCGAACCTAAGTCAATAGCAGGATTGAAGTTTTTCTGAAAAAGACAAAATTATGTATGTGCAGCAAGTGCGCTTTCGCGAGCAAGCCCGCTCCCACAGGGGAATGCATTCCAAATGTGGGAGCGGCGGTGCGACGATTCGACTTGCTCGCGAAAGCAGCACATTCAACATCAATCCCGGAGCTTACTCGCTGTAAATCATCTTCTTGGTCATGCCGCCATCGACCACGAATTCCTGGCCGGTGACAAATCCGGCATTCCTCGACAGCAGCCAGGCCACCATCGCCGCGACATCCTCGACCTTCCCCACCCTGCCCGCCGGATGCTGGGCATGATCGGCCTCGGTCAAGGGTTCGGCACGTTGCACCGAGGGGTCGCGCGCATCGATCCAGCCAGGACTGACGGCATTGACCCGGATCTCCGGGCCAAGGCTGATGGCCAACGCATGCGTCAGGGCCAACAAACCGCCCTTGCTCGCCGCATAGGCCTCTGTGTCGGGCTCCGACTGCCCGGCGCGGGTCGAGGCCAGATTGACGATGGCGCCGCTGTGAGCGCGCAGGTACGGTGCACAGTGCTTGGCCAGCAACATCGGCCCACTGAGGTTCACCGCCAACACCCGATTCCAGTGAGCCAGGTCGAGGCTTTCCAGGGTGATGTTGTGCGGATCGGCAACCGCTGCATTGCATACCAGCGCATCCAGGCGCCCGAACTGACCGAGCACCTCGGCTACGCCCAGCGCGACTTGCCCCTCGTTGGAGACATCCATGGCGATGAACCAGGCGTTGTCGCCCAGCACTTTCGCCACTTTCGAACCGCGCTCCCGATCCAGATCCGTCAGCACGACTTGCCAGCCTTCGCTGATCAGCCAGGCCGAAATCCCCAGGCCAATGCCCCGCGCAGCACCGGTCACCAGCGCTACGCGGCCATTTGAGCCAGTGGTCGGCGCAGACAACTCGATCACAACGCAGCCAGGCCGCGTGCCAGATCGGCTTGCAGGTCCGCCACGTCTTCCAGGCCGACCGCAACGCGGATCAGGCTGTCACGAATACCCGCCGCTTCACGCTCTTGAGGCGCCAGGCGACCATGGGAGGTGGTGCTCGGATGGGTGATGGTGGTTTTGCTGTCACCCAGGTTGGCGGTGATCGAAATCAGGCGCGTGGCGTCGATAAAGCGCCAGGCGCCCTCTTTGCCGCCCTTGACCTCAAAACTGACGACCGCACCGAAGCCCTTCTGCTGGCGCAGCGCCAGTTCGTGCTGCGGATGGCTCTTGAGGCCGGCGTAATGGACTTTCTCGATACCGTCCTGCTGCTCCAGCCACTCGGCCAGTTGTTGGGCGTTGGCGCAATGGGCCTTCATCCGCAGGTTCAAAGTTTCCAGGCCCTTGAGGAAGATCCAGGCGTTGAACGGGCTCAGGGTCGGCCCGGCGGTGCGCAAGAAACCAACCACCTCTTTCATCTGCTCGCCGCGACCGGCCACGACACCGCCCATGCAACGACCCTGGCCGTCGATGAATTTGGTGGCCGAGTGCACGACGATGTCCGCGCCCATTTTCAGCGGCTGTTGCAGCGCCGGGGTGCAGAAGCAGTTATCGACCACCAGCATCGCGCCTTTGGCGTGAGCGATTTTCGCCAGTTCGGCAATGTCCACCAGTTCGGCCAGCGGGTTGGACGGCGATTCGACGAACAGCAATTTGGTGTTGGCCTTGATTGCCGCGTCCCAGCCGGACAAGTCCGCCAAGGGCACGTAATCGACTTCGATACCGAAACGCTTGAAATACTTCTCGAACAGGCTGATGGTCGAGCCAAACACGCTGCGCGACACCAGCACGTGATCGCCGGCGCTGCACAGGCTCATCACCACCGCCATGATCGCGGCCATGCCGGTCGCGGTGGCCACGGCCTGCTCGGCGCTTTCCAGCGCGGCAATGCGCTCTTCAAAGGCACGCACAGTCGGGTTGGTGTAGCGCGAGTAGACGTTGCCCGGCACTTCGCCGGCAAAACGCGCGGCGGCATCGGCGGCGGTACGGAATACATAGCTGGAAGTGAAGAACATCGGATCACCGTGCTCACCTTCCGGCGTACGGTGCTGACCGGCACGTACGGCCAGGGTATCGAACGCTACGCCTTCGAGGTCGCTGTCCAGCCGACCGGCATCCCAATCCTGACTCATGCTGTCACTCCTTGCCTTGCTCTTGATAGATAAAAGTCTTTTTGCCAGATACAAAACCGGCCCCTCAGGGCCGGTAATTACTCAGTTGTTGTACAGATCGATGATCGCACTGACTGCCTGCGTCTTGACCTTGGAGGCATCGTTGCGTGCCTGCTCGATCTTGTTCAGATAAGCCTCGTCGACGTCGCCGGTGACGTACTGGCCGTCGAACACCGCGCAATCGAACTTGTCGATCTTGATCTTGCCGCCCCCGACCGCTTCGATCAAGTCAGGCAAGTCCTGATAGATCAGCCAGTCGGCGCCGATCAGGTCTGCCACGTCCTGGGTCGAACGGTTGTGGGCGATCAGCTCGTGAGCGCTCGGCATGTCGATGCCGTAGACGTTCGGGTAGCGAACCGCTGGCGCCGCGGAGCAGAAGTAAACGTTCTTGGCGCCGGCTTCGCGGGCCATCTGGATGATCTGCTTGCAAGTGGTACCGCGAACGATGGAATCGTCCACCAGCATCACATTCTTGCCGCGGAATTCCAGCTCGATGGCGTTGAGCTTCTGGCGTACGGATTTTTTCCGCGCGGCCTGGCCCGGCATGATGAAGGTCCGGCCGATGTAGCGGTTCTTCACGAAGCCTTCGCGGAACTTCACGCCCAGGTGGTTCGCCAGCTCCAGGGCCGCGGTGCGGCTGGTGTCCGGAATCGGGATGACCACGTCGATGTCGTGATCCGGACGCTCGCGCAGGATCTTCTCGGCGAGTTTCTCGCCCATGCGCAGACGGGCCTTGTAGACCGAAACACCGTCGATGATCGAGTCCGGACGCGCCAGGTAGACGTGTTCGAAGATGCACGGGGTCAGGGACGGGTTGGTCGCGCACTGACGGGTGTACAGCTTGCCCTCTTCAGTGATGTAGACCGCTTCGCCCGGAGCCAGGTCGCGAATCAGGGTGAAGCCGAGCACGTCCAGGGAAACGCTTTCCGAGGCGATCATGTACTCGACGCCTTCGTCGGTGTGACGCTGGCCGAAAACGATCGGGCGGATGCCGTGCGGGTCGCGGAAACCGACGATGCCGTAGCCGGTGATCATCGCTACGACGGCATAACCACCGACGCAACGGTTGTGCACGTCGGTGACGGCGGCGAAAACGTCTTCTTCGGTCGGCTGCAACTTGCCGCGCTGGGCCAGTTCGTGCGCGAACACGTTGAGCAGTACTTCCGAATCGGAACTGGTGTTGACGTGGCGCAGGTCAGATTCGTAAATCTCCTTGGCCAGTTGTTCAACATTGGTCAGGTTACCGTTGTGCGCCAGGGTGATGCCGTAAGGCGAGTTGACGTAAAACGGTTGAGCTTCAGCCGACGTCGAGCTGCCCGCGGTTGGATAACGCACATGGCCAATACCCATGTGACCGACCAGGCGCTGCATGTGACGTTGCTGGAACACGTCACGCACCAGGCCGTTGTCCTTGCGCAGGAATAACCGGCCATCATGGCTGGTCACGATACCGGCAGCGTCCTGGCCGCGGTGCTGGAGGACGGTTAGCGCGTCATACAGCGCCTGATTGACGTTCGACTTACCGACGATACCGACGATGCCACACATGCGACGCAACCCCTACTTAATGGATCTGAACTGAGCACTACTCACTGAGGCGTTTTGGCCATCGGCAAGAGTTGCTCCTTGAACGGAATATCAGCGGGTACGCTGATTCCGCTGGCAAGCCACTGACTGCTCCACCCGAGGATCAGGTTTTTGGACCAGTCTGCAACCAATAGAAATTTTGGCACGAGCTGTGACTCTTTCCACCACCCGTCCTGCTGTACCGGCCCCAGGCTCAACAGCCCGACGGCGATAACCACCAGCAACCCGCCACGCGCGGCGCCGAAGGCCATGCCGAGGAATCGGTCGGTCCCGGAGAGCCCGGTGACGCGAACCAGTTCGCCGATAAGATAATTGATCATTGCGCCTACGATTAAAGTGGCGACAAACATGATGGCACAGCCCGTTATTATACGTGCCGATGGCGTTTGAATGTACCCGCCGAGGTACTCGGACAGTGAGCCACCGAACATCCAGGCTACGACTCCTGCGATGATCCAGGTCAGCAGCGACAGCGCTTCCTTGACGAAGCCGCGGCTCAGACTGATCAATGCGGAGATGGCGACGATTGCAACGATCGCCCAGTCAACCCAGGTAAATGGCACAGTGCAGCCTACAGACGGATAAGGCGGCGCATTTTAGCAGAGCCCATGCTTATCGGTAAGCTGCGATTGTCAGTGCATTTCATATCGGGGCGATAGTTTTAGCCACGTTCCGGTTGAAAGCGCACCACAAACCCCTTGAGGTTCTGCTGGCGGTTGAGCAAGTCACGCAGTCGGTCGGCTTCGGCACGCTCGATCAGCGGCCCGACAAACACCCGGTTTTTGCCGTCGGCGGTACGGATGTAGGCGTTGTAACCCTGGCTGCGCAGGGTTTTCTGAAGTTTTTCCGCGCTTTCGCGGTTCGACAGGCTGGCCAGTTGCACCGACCAGCTGACAGACAAACCATTGGCATCGACACGGCTTTGCGTGGTGTCCGGCTTGCCCGGTGCCGCGGTGATCGGCTGGGCAGGCGCCGTTGCAGGCTTAGCCGCCAAAGCCGGGACCGGCGCGGGTGCAGCCGGCTTGGCTGCTGGCGCTGGAACCGCAGGCGCTGGAGCCACCGGAACAGCTGGCACCGCCGATTCCTGCTGGGCGATTTCGTCATCGCTCGGCACGGGCTCCTGAGGCAGGGCTTGCGGCTCAGGCACCGCCACGGGCTCGACCTGTACCTGGGGCATCGCCGGCGCCTGCGGAGCCGCGGGCGCTTCGACCGTCACCTGGCGCTGTTCGTCCTGGCGGGAAAACAGCATCGGCAAAAAAATCACCGCCAGCGCGACCAACACCAGGGCGCCAACCATGCGCTGCTTGTATGCCTTATCCAGCAATGCCATTTGCCGCTTCCTCCGTGGAGCGCCGGGCCAGCCATTCAAGGGCCTCGGCGACACAATAAAATGATCCGAACAACAGGATTTCGTCGTCGCTCGTGGCCTGCGCGCACTGCCCTTCCAGGGCGGCCGCGACACTGTCGTATGACGTGACCGACGCACCAAGACCTTGCAACGCGGCGTGCAAATCCGCAACCGAACGCGCCCGAGGCGAATCCAGAGGTGCGACAGCCCAGTGCTGGACACTAGCATTCAATTCGCCGACAACACCACCCAGGTCTTTGTCCGCCAGCAACCCGAACACCGCCAGACGCTTGCCGACCGGCGGGCGGCTGGCCAGGCGACGAGCCAGATACTCCGCCGCATGGGGGTTATGCCCCACATCCAGCAATAGATTCAAGCGCTTGCCTTGCCACTCGAACTCACGGCGATCCAGGCGACCGACCACCCGGGTGGCCCGTAGCGCCTCGATAATCTGCGCATCCGCCCAAGGCAAGCCGAGCAGCAGGTAAGCCTGCAACGCCAGCGCGGCGTTTTCCATCGGTAGATCGAGCAGTGGCAGGTCGCGCAGCTCCACCACGCGCCCTTGCCCATCGACACCGCGCCATTGCCAGTTGTGATCGGTCACACCGAGGTCAAAATCGCGCCCACGCAGGAAAAACGGGCAATTGAGCTCGCGCGCCTTGTCCAGCAGAGGTTGTGGCGGATTCAGATCGCCGCAGAGCGCAGGCGCGCCCTGACGGAAAATACCGGCCTTCTCGAAGGCCACGGACTCCCGGGTATCACCGAGGTAATCCGCATGATCGACACCGATACTGGTGACCAGCGCCATGTCGGCGTCCACCACGTTGACCGTGTCCAGACGACCGCCCAGACCGACTTCCAGCACCACTGCATCGAGCCCGGAGCGCTGGAACAGCCAGAATGCTGCCAGGGTGCCCAATTCGAAGTAAGTCAGGGACGTGTCGCCGCGCCCGGCCTCTACCGCGGCAAAGGCCTCGCACAGCTCGGCATCCGTGGCTTCGACGCCATTGACTGTTACCCGCTCGTTATAACGCAGCAGGTGTGGGGAGTTGTACACCCCCACTTTCAAGCCCTGGGCCCGCAGCAAGGACGCCACGAACGCACAGGTGGAACCCTTGCCGTTGGTCCCGGTGACCGTGATCACCCGAGGCGCCGGCTTGCCCAGTCCCATACGGGACGCTACCTGCTGCGACCGCTCCAGGCCCATGTCGATGGCTGAAGGGTGCAACTGTTCAAGGTAGGCGAGCCATTCGCCAAGGGTACGTTGGGTCATAGGCTGGCGGGTACCGGTGGAACCACGATCGGCTCGATAGGGGCAGCAACGAACTTCGGCGTCGGCAGGCCCATCATTTGCGCCAGCAGGTTGCCCAGACGCGGACGCAGCTCCTGACGGTCGATGATCATGTCGATGGCACCGTGCTCCAGCAGGAACTCGCTGCGCTGGAAGCCTTCCGGCAGTTTTTCGCGCACGGTTTGCTCGATCACGCGCGGACCGGCAAAACCGATCAACGCCTTCGGCTCGCCGACAATCACGTCGCCCAGCATCGCCAGACTGGCGGAAACGCCGCCGTAGACCGGATCGGTCAACACGGAGATGAACGGGATGCCTTCTTCACGCAGACGGGCCAGCACCGCAGAGGTCTTGGCCATTTGCATCAGGGAAATCAGCGCTTCCTGCATCCGCGCACCGCCGGAAGCGGCGAAGCAGATCATCGGGCAACGTTTTTCCAGGGCGAAGTTGGCGGCGCGAACGAAACGCTCACCGACGATGGCGCCCATCGAACCGCCCATGAAGGAAAATTCGAACGCCGAAACCACGACCGGCATGCCCAGCAAAGTGCCGCTCATGGAAACCAGTGCGTCTTTTTCGCCAGTCTGCTTTTGTGCAGCGGTCAGGCGGTCCTTGTACTTCTTGCCGTCGCGGAATTTCAGACGGTCAACCGGTTCCAGGTCTGCACCCAGCTCGGCACGGCCTTCAACATCGAGGAAGATGTCGATACGGGCGCGGGCGCCGATACGCATGTGATGGTTGCACTTGGGGCAAACGTCCAGGGTCTTTTCCAGCTCCGGACGATACAGCACAGCCTCGCAAGACGGGCATTTGTGCCAAAGACCTTCAGGCACCGAGCTCTTCTTGACCTCGGAACGCATGATCGAAGGGATCAGTTTGTCTACTAACCAGTTGCTCATGCTTTCTTTCTCCAGTACCGGCGGCCCGAACGCTCTGGTTCGCGGCCCCGTGTATGCCCTAGCGCTAAATTCATGTGTGCGGCGATGATCAGTGAATGGCCGGGTCAGCGAAACGTGACCTGCGTACCACTCCATAACCCTCAGCCGTTTTGTACAGTGCAGTGGACGGCGGCAGACTGCCAGCCGTCACATCAACGGGTGCTACCGCGTACCGCTTTGATAAATGCCTGAATCCTTGCGTGATCCTTGATGCCCTTGCTCGCCTCAACCCCGCCGCTGACATCCACGGCATAAGGCCGAACGCGCGCAACCGCCTCGGCGACGTTATCCGGCGTCAGACCGCCCGCCAGAATGACCGGCTTGCTCAGGCCTTGCGGTATCAGTGACCAGTCAAACGCCTCCCCGGTTCCTCCGGGAACGCCTTCGACATAGGTATCGAGCAAGATTCCGCTGGCGCTGGCATAAGCATCGCAGGCCGCTGCGATGTCATCTCCCGCCTTGACCCGCAGCGCCTTGATGTACGGGCGGTGCCAACCCTCACACTCCGCCGCGCTTTCATCGCCGTGAAACTGCAGCAGGTCCAGGGGCACCGCGTCGAGGATTTCCCCCAGCTCGCAACGGCTGGCATTGACGAACAAGCCCACGGTGGTCACGAACGGCGGCAGCGCCTTGATGATCGAGCGCGCCTGCTGGACCGTCACCGCACGGGGGCTTTTGGCGTAGAACACGAATCCGATGGCATCCGCCCCGGCCTCGACGGCTGCCAACGCATCCTCTATGCGGGTAATCCCACAGATCTTGCTGCGAACGGCTGACATGTCGATACAACTCCAAGACAAATCCGGGAAAGTCCCGGATGGTAACAAAAGCGTTCGAGGGCGTCAGCCGCCAAGTTCCGAGAAGCCGGTCAGGAAGTGCGGACCGATGTAGCGCTCGGGCAACTCGAACTCGTCACGGTACTCGACCTGAACCAGATACAAGCCGAATGGATGCGCGGTCACGCCACCGGTCCGTCGAATCCGGCTCTCCAGCACCTCTTTCATCCACTCCACCGGACGCTCTCCGGCGCCAATGGTCATCAGCACACCGGCAATGTTGCGCACCATATGATGCAGGAAGGCGCTGGCGCGAATATCCAGCACGATCATCTTGCCGTGACGGGTAACGCGCAGGTGATGCAATTCCTTGATCGGCGACTTGGCCTGGCACTGACCGGCGCGAAAAGCACTGAAATCATGGGTGCCGAGCAGGTACTGGGCGGCCTCGGCCATGCGCTCGACGTCCAGCGGACGGTGGTTCCAGGTCACCTCTTCGTTCAAGTGCGCCGGGCGGATCTGATCGTTGTAGATCACGTAGCGATAACGCCGGGCAATGGCCTTGAACCGAGCATGGAAGTGCGCCGGCATGACCTTGGCCCAACTGACACTGACGTCATGGGGCAAGTTGATGTTGGCGCCCATGGTCCAGGCCTTCATCGAGCGCTCGACCTGAGTGTCGAAATGCACCACCTGTCCGCAGGCATGCACCCCGGCGTCGGTACGCCCGGCGCACATCAGCGAAACGGGCGAGTCGGCGACTTTGGACAAGGCGTTTTCGAGGGTTTCCTGCACGGTGAGCACCCCGGACGCCTGGCGCTGCCAGCCGCGGTAGCGCGAGCCTTTGTATTCGACGCCCAGCGCGATCCGGAAAAAGCCGTCGGCTGCCATTTCGGCGGCCGGGTTATCTATATTTGCCAAGGAGGGACAGCCTGATGATGTACCAAAGGCGGGCATTATAAGGCCGCCGGGCGGGGATGCCAGAGAGTTCTCCATTGACTGTCCCGGCCTCATCGCGGGCAAGCCCGCTCCCACAGGTTTTGTGAACGACATAAATCTCTGTGGGAGCGGGCTTGCCCGAGATGAGGCCCGAGCAAACAACATCCATTAATGAGCCAAACAAAAACGGCAGCCTCAATGGGCTGCCGCTTTTTTTACATCCTGCCGATCAATCAAGCCAGGCGCGAAAGCATCTCCTCGGCTTCACTCTTCTGCTCGGCACTGCCTTCGCTTACCACCTCATTGAGGATGTCGCGAGCACCGTCGCTGTCGCCCATGTCGATATAGGCCTGAGCCAGATCGAGCTTGGTAGCGGCTTCGTCAGTGCCCGAGAGGAAGTCGAAGTCATCATCGCTATCCAGCGCGGCATCAGCTTCGGTAAAGGTCGGCTCGCCGATGCTGTTGGACAAGCTCTCCAGTTCGGCGTTGACATCATCCAGCTCTGCCGCGAACGCATCCGGCGCGTCCAGTTCCTCGGCCAGCGACAGATCGAAATCGGCCGGCAACTCCAGATCATCCAGCGCGACCTCAGGAACAGCCGGGGTTTCGGCAACCGGGAAATCCTTCACGCCCTCATCCAGATCCAGCAGGAAATCGTCTTCAGCCAGCATCGCCGGCGACGGTTGCGCACCGAGATCCAGGTCGAGGTCGAAGTCCGACAGATCGTCGAGGTTTTCCTTGATTTCTGTCTGCTGCTGCAACACCGACTCAAAGCTCAGATCGTCGTCCAGCGGGAACTCACCAAGGTCTGGCAACGCCGCCACTTCAGGCTCCGCTGCAGGTGCAGGTGCAGGCGCCAAAGGCGTAATCGCGTCCAGATCATCCAGGCTCAGGTCGAAAGCGCTGTCGAGGTCATCCTCGAACGGTGCTGGTTCTGGTTCTGGCGCCGGTGCTTGCGGCTCATCGAGCAACAGCTCCTTGACGTATTGCGCATCCAGTTCGGCAGCAACGGCGGCCGCGGCGATGCCACCGGCAGCCACCAGCGCCATGGCCGGGAAGCGACTTTTGAGTTTTTCAACCTGGGCGAAGTTGTCGCCATTGGCCACCAACTGACGCTCCTGGCCGACGAACGCATCGCGGTCGCCTTGCTGGCCGTAGACTTCCATCAGTTTCAAGCGCAGATCGCTGCGCTTGGGCTCTTGCTTGACGCCGTCCTCCAGCAACGCGGCGGCCTGATTCAGGCGACCGGCATTGATGTGCGACTGAGCCTGACCCAGCACGTCGTCGGAACGCTCGGCAGCCGGCGCCACCAATGGTGCGGCGATCGGCGTGGTCATCACCACCGGAGCAACCACCGGCGCTGGCGCGGGAGCAGGCGTCGGGGCGGTCGCCAGTTTCACGCTCGGCGGCGGAACTTCCAGACCTTCGAAGCTGCTTTCCGGCAAGTCGAGATCGGCCGAGAACGGCTGATCTTCGGCCAAGGCACGGGCCATGCGCAGATGTTTCTCGGCTGCTTGCTGGGCTTTGCGTCGACGCGCCAGCAACAGCAGCAGGAGCAGGAGAATCACCGCACCGCCACCGACCAGGCCCAGCAGTAGCGGATTGGTCAGCAATTCATTGAACTTCTGATCGTCAGATGCCGCCGGTGTCGCCTCAGCGGGCTTCTCGACCGGCGCCGGTGTCGCCTCGGGCGGTGTAACCATTGGCGCAGCGTCTGCCGATGCAGGCGCTGCCGCCGGGTTGGCAGCCAGCTCGGCCGACATTGCCGGCGCGGTCGCAGCCGCTGGAGCAGCCGCAGCGCCCTCGGCTTGCAACTTGGCCAGTTGATTGTTCTTCAACTCGAGCAGGCGCTGCAGCTTGTCCACCTGGCTTTGCAGATCGGCCATGCGGCTTTTCAGTTCGGCGTTATCACGACGACTGGTGTCGAGGCTTTCCTGGGTCACCGCCAGCTTGTTGCTGAGGGCCTTGGCATCTCCGGCAGCCCCTTTGCCAGGGTTCTTGCCGGACTCGGCAGACACCAGGCTCAACTTGTCGGTGGCCGCTTGCGCCGGAGCACCCTCGGTACGAGCGCGATTGGTGGCGTCGAGCTGTTGCTGCCCTGCCCCGGGTTTTGCCACATAGCGGCGACCCTGGCGCCAGGCCTTGTTCTGTGCGGCCACTTCGGCAATGGCCTTGGCTTGCGGCAGGCCAGTGCTCTGCGCCTGGTCCGGCATGCGCAGCACCTGGCCGGTTTTCAGGCGATTGATGTTGCCGTCGATAAAGGCATCCGGGTTCAACGCCTGGATGGCCAGCATGGTTTGCTGGATCGAGCCGCCATTACGCGCCTTTGCGGCGATTTCCCACAAGGTATCGCGCGGCGTGGTGGTGTATTGGGACGGTTTGGTCGCACCGGTGACGGGCGCGGCAACCGTCGACGTCGGCTGTGCAGCCGCTTCAGTGGTTTGCGGCGAGAATTTGGACGGATCGAGCAGCACACTGTAGTCGCGCAGCAAGCGGCCGTTCGGCCACATGACCTGAACCAGGAACTTCACCATGGGTTCGGAAAGTGGCTTGCTGGAGGTCACGCGCAGGATGCTTTTGCCGCTGGCGTTGAGCACCGGGGTGAAGGTCAAGTCGTTGAGAAACGCCTGGCGGTCGACACCGGCCTTGGCGAAATCGTCTGGTGAGGCCAGGCTCGGTACCACTTCGGCGGCGGTGAGATCCTTGACATCGAGCAGCTCGATTTCCGCCACCAACGGCTGGTTGAGCGTGGATTTCAGGGTCAACTCCCCGAGCCCGAGGGCATGCGCCATACCGGAGGACAGCGCCGAGGCGGCCGCTATTGCTAACACCAGTTTGCGAACTTGAACCATTAGCTCATCCTTAGTTTGAACATTCCTCGGCCAGCGAGAAGGTATTGATAGTCGCTGCCGTAAGGCATTGCACGCAACGGCGAGGGTCGTCGCGCGCGGTCATTTCATTGATGCCCGGCAAAGCCCCGCAGAGTGGCTCTGCCTTCAGCACTCCGGCAAGCATAGGCTCGTGCGGAATCATTCGACAAATTGTTGCAAAGTATCTTTTACAGCAGGTCTTTTATCAACAACTCGGCCAGCTGCACAGCGTTGAGCGCCGCGCCTTTGCGTACGTTATCTGACGTCAGCCACAGATTAAGTTCCGACGTGTCGTCAATACCATGGCGAACCCGACCAACGTAGACCACATCCTGGCCTACCGCATCGCCCACCGGGGTCGGGTAGTCGCCGGCTTCCACCAGTTCGATGCCGGGAGCGTCTTCCAGGGCCGCATTGACGTTCCCCTGGTCGATTTCACTCGCGGACTGCAGGGTCACGCTATAGCTATCGCCAAAAAACACCGGGGCTTGAATGCAAGTGACGGAAATCTTCAATGAAGGCCGCGCCATGACCTGGCGCAGCTCACGCACCAGGCGTTTTTCCAGCAGCGTATGACCTTGCTCATCCGGTTTACCGACCTGGGCCAACAGGTTGAAGGCCATCTGCCGATCAAAGAATTTCGGCTCCAGCGGCCGCACATTCAGCAGTTCGGCGGTTTGCCGGGCGAGCTCGCTCACGGCTTCGCGGCCCTGGGCCGATACCGCCAGGCTGGCGGTCAGGCTGATGCGCTGCAAATCAAGCAAATCCATCAGTGGCGCGAGCACCACCGCCAGCGTGGTGGCCGACGGGCTTGGACTGCTGACCTGAAAGGGTTTGTTCAAGCCGGCCAACACCTGGGCATTGGCTTCAGGCACAACCTGTGGCGCCTTTTCGGCCGGCAGGGCACCGGAGAGATCGATAACCGAGCAACCGGCATCGGTCGCGCGGGAAGCGAAACTCAACGAAACCGCCGGGCCGGCGGCAAAGAATGCCAACTGCACCTTGCTGAAGTCGAACTGATCGACTTCCCGCACCCGCACGTTCTTGCCACGAAACGGTACCGAACTGCCGGCCGACTCGCTGCTGGCCAACAGGTGCAGGTTGCCGATCGGGAAATCACGCTCTTCGAGAATCTGCACAAGTGTTTCGCCGACAGTACCGGTGGCGCCGATCACGGCAATATCAATGGACTGGCTCATGGTTTGACCTCTGGCGAAACGGGGGGAGCGGCACTTTACCGGGTGGGTGGGATACAGGCAATTTCTGCCGGGGATTTGTAGTGTCTGTATTGGCCTCATCGCGAGCAAGCTCACTCCCACAGGGTACGCATTCCAATGTGGGAGCAAGCTTGCTCGCGATGACGGAATATCAGGCAACCCATAAACATCAGGTTGCCGGGAATAAAAAACCCGCGCCTCTTTCAAGGCGCGGGTTCTTTCATTGCATCAACCGATCAACGCTCGAGCAGGATCCGCAGCATGCGACGCAGCGGTTCGGCCGCGCCCCACAGCAACTGGTCGCCGACGGTGAACGCGCCGACGAATTGCGAGCCCATGTTCAGCTTGCGCAGACGACCAACCGGGATGTTCAGGGTGCCGGTGACCTTGTTCGGGCTCAGCTCCTGAATGCTGGTTTCGCGGTTGTTCGGCACCAGCTTGACCCAAGGGTTGTGCTGGCTGATCAACCCTTCGATATCAGCGATCGGTACGTCTTTGTTCAGCTTGATGGTCAGCGCCTGGCTGTGGCAGCGCATGGCGCCGATGCGCACGCAGATGCCATCGACCGGGATCGGGCTCTTGAAGCGACCGAGGATCTTGTTGGTCTCGGCCTGGGCCTTCCACTCTTCGCGGCTCTGACCGTTCGGCAGTTCCTTGTCGATCCACGGGATCAGGCTGCCGGCCAACGGTACGCCGAAGTTTTCAGTCGGGTAAGCGTCGCTGCGCATGGCTTCAGCCACACGGCGGTCGATGTCGAGGATCGCGCTGGCCGGATCGGCCAGTTGATCGGCAACAGCGGCATGGGTCGCGCCCATTTGCTTGATCAGTTCACGCATGTTCTGCGCGCCGGCACCGGAGGCCGCCTGATAAGTCATGGCGCTCATCCACTCCACCAGGCCAGCTTCGAACAGGCCACCGAGGCCCATCAGCATCAGGCTGACGGTGCAGTTGCCGCCGATGTAGTTCTTGGTGCCCGCGTCCAGTTGCTGGTCGATGACCTTGCGGTTGACCGGATCCAGAACGATCACCGCATCATCCTGCATACGCAGGCTGGAAGCGGCGTCGATCCAGTAACCCTGCCAGCCGGCTTCACGCAGCTTGGGGAAGACTTCGCTGGTGTAGTCGCCACCCTGGCAGGTCAGAATCACGTCGAGGGTTTTCAGCTCTTCAATGCTGTAAGCGTCCTTGAGCGGAGCAATGTCCTTGCCCACGGACGGGCCTTGGCCACCGACATTGGAAGTGGTGAAAAACACCGGCTCGATAAGATCGAAATCCTGCTCTTCCAGCATCCGCTGCATGAGCACGGAACCGACCATGCCGCGCCAACCGATCAGACCTACACGTTTCATCGCAACTACACCTTCTTGAAATGTGGGCCGCTGCCTTGTCTTGAATTTGGCAGCGGGCCCGAGAGATTACAGATTCCGCAGCGCGGCGACTACTGCGTCACCCATTTCCTGCGTACCGACTTTAGTGCAACCGGCCGACCAGATGTCACCGGTGCGCAAGCCCTGATCCAGCACCAGGCTGACGGCTTTCTCGATGGCATCGGCCGCGGCCTGCTGGTTGAAGCTGTAACGCAACATCATCGACACCGACAAAATGGTCGCCAGCGGGTTGGCGATGCCCTTGCCCGCGATGTCCGGGGCCGAACCGTGGCACGGCTCGTACATGCCCTTGTTGTTGGTGTCCAGGGACGCCGACGGCAGCATGCCGATGGAACCGGTGAGCATCGAGGCCTGGTCGGACAGGATGTCGCCGAACATGTTGTCGGTAACGATCACGTCGAACTGCTTCGGTGCGCGCACCAGCTGCATCGCGGCGTTGTCGACGTACATGTGGCTCAGTTCGACTTCAGGATAATCCTTGGCCACTTGTTCGACCACTTCACGCCACAGTTGGCTGGAGGCCAGTACGTTGGCCTTGTCCATCGAGCACAGCTTCTTGCCACGAACCATGGCCATGTCGAAACCGACACGGGCGATGCGGCGGATTTCGCTTTCGCTGTACGGCAGGGTGTCATAGGACTGACGCTCGCCGTTTTCCAGGGTACGGGTACCACGAGGCGCGCCAAAGTAGATGCCGCCGGTCAGCTCGCGAACGATCAGAATGTCCAGGCCGGCCACGATTTCCGGCTTCAGGCTGGAGGCTTCGGCCAGTTGCGGGTACAGGATCGCCGGACGCAGGTTGCCGAACAGGCCCAGTTGCGCACGGATTTTCAGCAGACCGCGTTCAGGGCGGATGTCACGTTCGATGGCATCCCATTTCGGGCCGCCAACGGCGCCCAGCAACACGGCGTCGGCCGCGCGGGCACGCTCCAGGGTCTCGTCGGCCAACGGCACGCCGTGCTTGTCGATGGCAGCGCCACCGATCACATCAAAGCTCAGCTCGAAACCCAATGCGAACTTGTCGCTGGCCAATTCCAGCACCTTGACCGCTTCGGCCATGATTTCCGGGCCAATACCGTCACCTGGGAGAATCAGAATCTGCTTGCTCATGCTTTCCTCATGTCATCAGTCGGTGCGCCTTGGGCGCACCCGGAAAAATTCTATCGCTCGGCCATCAGTACCAGCACATCCGTACTGAACGAACCATCGGCCTCAATCTCAAAATATTCGCGTACTTCATTGCCCATCGACTGCTGCAACTCGCGGATCGCCGCGCGCATCACTTGCGGTGTGCGCATGCGCTCGACCCAGCTGTTGTATTCCAGGCGCAAGCGCTGACGGGTGGTACTGCGGGTGTGCAGCCCCGCCTCGCTGACCTGGCGCAACCACTCGCCAGCGGAATAATCGCGCACATGGCTGGTATCGCGCAGCACTTCGACGCTTTGCAGGTAAGTGTCGAACAGCGGGCTACCCGGTGACAACACGTCGACGAACGCGGCCACACCGCCCGGCTTCAGGACTCGACGCACCTCCCGCAGGGCCGCGCCCAGGTCGCTCCAATGGTGCGCCGAATAGCGGCTGAAGACGAAATCGAATTCGCCATCGGCGAACGGCAGGCGCTCGGCGGCACCGTTGACCGTGGTTACGTTGCTCAAGCCACGGTCGACAGCAGCGGCAGCGACCACGTCGAGCATTTGCTGCGACAGGTCGTAGGCCACCACCTCTTTCACCAATGAGGCTACGTGAAAACTCACGTGACCGGCGCCGCACCCCAGATCCAGGACCCTGGCCTCGCCCTGCCCCGCCAGTTCGGCCTGTAGCAGCGCGAATTCGGTGCCCTGAGCGTGTACGGCGCTGCTCAGGTAGGCCGAGGCCTGTTCACCGAATTGCTTTTGAACTACCTGGCTGTGCTGGGCGGTGCTGGTCATGGGGACTTCCTTTTTGGGGTGAGTCTTGGGGTGTCTGTTCTGGCCTCATCGCGAGCAAGCTCGCTCCCACAGGTTTTGTTTACGCTGCAAATCCAATGTGGGAGCGAGCTTGCTCGCGATGGCGTCATTACGTCTTACGCAAATTCAAGCGTCGCGAAACAACCAAGGCTGGCTCGCACGATGTTTGGCCTCAAATGCCGCAATCGCATCGCCGTCCTGCAAGGTCAGGCCGATATCGTCCAGGCCGTTCAACAGGCAATGCTTGCGAAACGCATCAATCTCAAAGCTCAACACCTTGCCATCCGGACGGGTCACGGTCTGGGCCTGCAGGTCAACCTGCAACTGATAGCCCGGATTGGCCTCGACCTGCTGGAACAGTTCGTCGACTTCGGCGTCGCTCAAGATGATCGGCAGCAAGCCGTTCTTGAAGCTGTTGTTGAAGAAGATGTCGGCATAGCTCGGCGCGATGATGCTGCGGAAACCGTACTCTTCCAGCGCCCACGGCGCGTGTTCACGGCTGGAGCCGCAACCGAAGTTCTCGCGGGCCAGCAACACGCTGGCGCCCTGGTAACGTTCGGCGTTGAGGACGAAGTCCTTGTTCAGCGGACGCTTGGAGTTGTCCTGGTAAGGCTGGCCCACATCCAGGTAGCGCCATTCATCGAACAGGTTCGGGCCAAAGCCCGTGCGCTTGATCGACTTCAAGAACTGTTTCGGGATGATCTGGTCGGTGTCGACGTTGGCACGATCCAAAGGCGCGACAAGACCAGTGTGCTGGGTAAAAGCTTTCATGCTGCGCTCCTTCAGATCAATTCACGGACGTCGACGAAACGACCGTTTATAGCAGCGGCCGCGGCCATGGCCGGGCTGACGAGGTGAGTACGACCACCGGCACCCTGACGGCCTTCGAAGTTACGGTTGGAGGTCGAGGCGCAATGCTCACCGGACTCCAGTCGGTCCGGGTTCATCGCCAGGCACATCGAGCAACCCGGCTCACGCCATTCGAAACCGGCTTCGAGGAAAATCTTGTCCAGGCCTTCCGATTCAGCCTGGGCTTTAACCAGGCCCGAGCCCGGCACCACGATGGCCTGCTTGATGGTCGAGGCCACTTTACGGCCCTTGGCGATCACGGCCGCCGCACGCAGGTCTTCGATCCGCGAGTTGGTGCAGGAACCGATGAACACGCGGTCGAGCTGAATGTCGGTGATCGCCTGATTGGCGGTCAAACCCATGTACTTCAAGGCACGGACGATGGAGTCGCGCTTGACCAGGTCCATTTCCTTTGCAGGATCCGGCACGTTCTGGTCTACCGCCAGCACCATCTCAGGCGAAGTACCCCAGCTGACTTGCGGCTTGATCTGGGTCGCATCGAGCTCGACAACCGTATCAAACGTGGCATCGGCGTCAGACACCAGGTCTTTCCAGGCTTCAACGGCCAGGTCCCATTCCGCGCCTTTCGGGGCAAATGGACGGCCCTTGACGTAAGCCACGGTTTTTTCGTCCGCAGCCACCAGGCCTACGCGAGCGCCGGCCTCGATGGACATGTTGCAGATGGTCATGCGGCCTTCGACGGACAGGTCGCGAATCGCGCTGCCGGCGAACTCGATGGCGTGGCCGTTACCGCCGGCGGTGCCGATCTTGCCGATCACCGCGAGCACGATGTCCTTGGCGGTCACGCCGAACGGCAATTGGCCTTCGACGCGCACCAGCATGTTTTTCATTTTCTTGGCGACCAGGCACTGGGTGGCGAGCACATGCTCGACCTCGGAAGTGCCGATACCGTGAGCCAATGCGCCGAATGCGCCATGGGTCGAGGTATGGGAGTCGCCGCAGACCACGGTCATGCCGGGCAAGGTTGCGCCTTGCTCCGGGCCGATGACATGGACGATGCCCTGGCGAACGTCGTTCATCTTGAACTCGACGATGCCGTATTCATCGCAGTTGTCATCGAGGGTCTGGACTTGCAGGCGCGAAACCTGGTCAACGATGGCGTCGATGCCGCCCTTGCGCTCCGGCGTGGTCGGTACGTTGTGGTCCGGGGTCGCGATGTTGGCATCGATGCGCCATGGCTTGCGCCCGGCCAGACGCAGGCCTTCGAAGGCTTGCGGAGAGGTCACTTCGTGGATGATGTGACGATCGATGTAGATCAGCGCAGAGCCATCGTCGCGCTGCTTGACCAAATGCGAATCCCAGAGCTTGTCGTAGAGCGTTTTGCCGGCCATCAGACGGTTTCCTCATCAGCTTGTTTCTATGCCCTGGGTCTTGAGCGACTCAATAACCCCTTGGCTTGTGAGGCTGATCCTATGGGGTTACATTAAATAACTCAAATTCATATTTTTTATGCTTTGGATAACCAACTGGAATGCAACTATGGACCTGGCTAACCTCAATGCCTTTATTGCCATCGCCGAGACCGGAAGCTTCTCCGGCGCCGGGGAACGGCTGCACCTGACCCAGCCGGCCATCAGCAAGCGCATCGCCGGGCTGGAGCAGCAATTGAAGGTGCGGTTGTTCGACCGTCTGGGTCGTGAAGTGGGCCTGACCGAGGCCGGGCGCGCCCTGCTGCCGCGGGCTTATCAGATTCTCAATGTCCTCGATGATACGCGCCGAGCCCTGACCAACCTCACCGGCGAAGTGACCGGCCGTCTGACCCTGGCCACCAGCCACCACATCGGCTTGCACCGTTTGCCGCCCTTGCTGAGGGAGTTCACCCGACTCTACCCACAAGTGGCTCTGGATATTCAGTTCCTCGATTCGGAAGTGGCCTACGAGGAAATTCTCCATGGCCGCGCCGAACTGGCGGTCATTACCCTGGCGCCAGAACCCCATGCGCTGGTCAAGGCCACCCCGGTATGGGACGACCCGCTGGATTTCGTGGTTGCCCCGGAGCATTCGTTGCTCAATAACGGCAAGGTCAGCCTGGCGGACATCGCCCGACACCCGGCGGTCTTCCCCGGTGGCAATACCTTTACCCACCACATTGTGCAGCGGTTGTTTGAAGCCCAGGGCCTGACGCCAAACATCGCCATGAGCACCAACTACCTGGAAACCATCAAGATGATGGTCTCGATCGGGCTGGCCTGGAGCGTTTTGCCGCGCACCATGCTCGATGACCAGGTGGCGCGCATACCTTTGCCGGGCATACAGCTCACTCGCCAGCTAGGCTATATCTTGCACACAGAAAGGACGCTGTCGAATGCTGCGCGGGCCTTCATGGCCTTGCTGGACGCTCAACTCGATCAGCCAGGGACTCAAGGCTAAGCTGTGCTAATCCTGTAGAGCCGCGAATTCCTGCCCCAAACGCCCATTCAGCCCAAGGCTTGCCAATGCCCAAATCTGTTGACCGTATTCCGCCAATGCCGCGTATACAGGCACTTGACCCGAAAAGCTCCGAACAGAGCTGGGAAAGTGCCCCGCAATTGTTGGCCGCGCTCAACGGCGCGCGCTTGGGTGCGTGGTATTGGGACATCGAGCGCGGAAAGATCAGTTGGTCCCGGGGCACGCAGGCGCTGTTCGGCTTCGATCCCCGCAAACCGTTGCCATCGGATCTGGAATACCTCGACTTGCTGCCTCCGGAGGATCGTGCGAAAACCGTTCGCGCGTTCCACGCAGTCATCGCTGGCGCACCGCTGGAGCAAGCGATGCATCACCGCATCCGCTGGCCCGATGGCAGCCTGCACTGGCTGGAAATCAGCGGCAGCCTGTTACCGGACAAGCACGGCCGGCCACGGATGATCGGTGTGATCCGCGAGATTACCCACCAGCGCCAGCGCGAACAGGCGTTGAGCAGCTCGGAAAAACGCTTCGCCACCCTGTTCCACCTGTGCCCCAACATGGTCCTGCTGACCCGCCAGGAAGACGGCCTGATCACCGAAGCCAACCAGTATTTCGAAAGCCTGTTCGGCTGGCCGGTGCAAAACGCGATCGGCCGCACCACCCTGGAACTGGGCCTGTGGGTGCATCCCGAACAACGGGCCGAACTGGTCAAGGCCACCAAAGCCAAAGGCGACCTGGTCAGCATGGAAGTGCAGTTTCGCGCCAGCAATGGCCAGGTCCACGACGGCATCCTCAGTGCGCAAAAGGTCGAGCTCGAAGGCCAACCCTATCTACTGAGCACGTTCCTTGACACCACCGAGCGCAAAGTCGCCGAACAGGCCCTAAAGGACAGCCAGGAACGCCTCGACCTGGCACTGGACTCGGCGCAACTCGGCACCTGGGACTGGCACATTCCCAGCGGCATGCTCTACGGATCGGCACGGGCCGCCCAACTGCACGGTCTGGACGCCAAGCCCTTCCACGAGTCCTTCGACGAGTTCTTCGAAGGCGTGCCCGGCGAAGAACGCGACACCATGCGCGACGCTTACCGCAGTCTGCGTGAAGGCCCGGCCGGCAACTATCAATTGACCTACCGCGTGCAATTGCCCGACGGCACCTCGCGCTATCTGGAAAGCCGTGCCCGCCTCTACCGCGATGACAACGGTGTGCCGGTGCGTATGGCCGGCACCTTGCTCGACATCACTGATCAGGTGGAACGCGAACAACGGCTGGTGGCCTCCGAAGAGAAATTCGCCACGCTGTTCCAGGTCAGCCCCGATCCGATCTGCGTCACCCGCCAGGACTCCGGCCAGTTCATTGAAATCAACTCCAGCTTCACCCAGACCTTCGGCTGGAGCACCGCCGATGTGATCGGCCGCAGCGCCGACGAAATCGGCCTGTGGGACGCTTCGGCGAAAAGCCTGCGACGAATCGAACAAGTGATCCGCGAACAAGGCCTGAACAACGTGGCCATTCTGGTCCAGCACAAGGAAGGACAGACCCTGACTTGTGTGATTTCCAGCCGCCAGATCAGCGTCGGCGACCAGCCCTGCATCGTCACCACCCTGCGCGATATCACCCAGCAACAGCGCTCGGAAGCGGCGCTCAAGGCCAGTGAAGAGAAATTCGCCAAGGCGTTCCACTCCAGCCCCGACGCCATCACCATCACCGAGCGCGACACCGGACGCTATCTGGAGGTCAACGACGGCTTCTGCCGCCTGACCGGCTACCGCGCCGAGGAGGTGGTGGGCCGCACGGTGTACCAGGTCGGGATTTGGGCCGAAGAAAAACAACGCTCGGCGCTGCTGGCCGAATTGCAGATCAAGGGACGGGTTCATCACCAGGAAATGCTCGGGCGCAACAAGCGCGGCGAACTGCTCACCGTCGAAGTCTCGGTGGAACCGATCACCCTCAATGAAACCGCCTGCCTGCTGCTGACCGCGCGCGACGTCAGCCTGCTGAAAAACGCCGAAGCGCAGATTCGCCACCTGGCCTACCACGACCCACTGACCAATCTGCCCAATCGCGCCCTGCTGATGGACCGCCTGAGTCAGCAGATCGCTCTGCTCAAACGGCATAACCTGCGTGGCGCGCTGATGTTCCTCGACCTCGACCACTTCAAGCACATCAACGACTCCCTCGGGCACCCGGTGGGCGATACCGTGCTGAAAATCATCACCGCACGCCTGGAGGCCAGCGTGCGCATGGAAGATACCGTTGCGCGCCTGGGCGGTGACGAATTCGTGGTGCTGCTCAGCGGTCTCGAAGGCTCGCGCAGCGAGGTCAGCGATCAGGTTCGCCAACTGGCCGACACCATCCGCGAGCTGCTGTCCGAACCGATGTTCCTCGATGGCCAGCGACTGCAAGTGACACCCAGCATCGGCATTGCGCTGATCCCCGATCACGGCTCGACCCCGACCGACCTGCTCAAGCGCGCCGACATCGCGCTCTATCGCGCCAAGGACTCGGGTCGCAATACCACGCAGATGTACCACAACACCATGCAGAAGGCCGCGAGCGAACGCCTGCGCATGGAAACCGACTTGCGCCTGGCCCTTTCCCGGGGCGAGTTTCGCGTGCATTACCAACCCCAGGTCGACGCCCGGGGCGACCGCATCGTCGGCGCCGAGGCCCTGGTGCGCTGGAATCATCCAGAGCTCGGCGCGCAGTCACCCACCGAGTTCATCAAGGTGCTGGAAGACAGCGGACTGATTCTTGAGGTCGGTACCTGGATCCTCGACGAAGCCTGCCAGGCCTTCAAACGGTTGATCGACGACGGCCTGGTGAATCCGTACAAATTCAGCCTGTGCGTGAACATCAGCCCGCGCCAGTTCCGCCAGAACGATTTCGTCGAACGTGTCGAAAACAGCCTGAACACCTATGGCCTGCCCTGCTCCCTGTTGAAACTGGAAATCACCGAAGGCATCGTGATCCAGAACCTGGAAGACACTATCAGCAAAATGCGCCGCCTGAAAAAACTCGGTGTGAGCTTCGCCATGGACGACTTCGGCACTGGCTACTCCTCGCTGACCTACCTCAAGCGCTTGCCGGTCGACACCCTGAAAATCGACAAGTCTTTCATCCGCGACGCCACCAGCGACCCGAACGACGCCGAGATCATCCGCGCCATCGTCGCCATGGCCCACAGCCTGGATTTGAAAGTGATAGCCGAAGGGGTGGAAACGGCGGAGCAGCTTGAGTTCCTGCAGGGGCTAGAGTGTCACTTCTACCAAGGGTATTTGCACAGCCTGCCGTTGCCGGTGGAGGAGTTTCAAAAACTGCTGAAGTGACAGGCACAAAAAAGGGCGCCAATGGCGCCCTTCTTCTTGCTCCGACTCAGTGTTGCAGAGCCGGCTTTTGCGTCCCGTTGATCGGGATGCGCTTGGCTTTCGCCTCTTCCGGAATCACCCGTAGCAGGTCGATGCTCAACAGACCGTTGCTCAGGCCGGCAGCCTTGATCTCGATGTGGTCCGCCAGACGGAAGGACAGCTTGAACGCACGCTGGGCAATGCCCTGATACAGATAAGTGACGTCTTCGTTCGCGTCGCGCTTACCGCCACTGATGGTCAGCACACCTTTCTCGACTTCGAGCTCCAGATCTTCTTCCTGGAAACCGGCCGCGGCAATTACGATGCGGTATTGATCGTCGCCGTGTTTCTCCACGTTATAGGGTGGATAGCTGCTGCCTGGCTCGTTGCGCAGGGCGGTCTCGAACAGGTCGTTGAAACGGTCGAAACCTACCGAGGAACGGAACAGTGGGGCCAAGGATAATGTAGTAGCCATGATGCAAATCTCCTGAAAACAATCAGCAAGGTTTTTTGTCTCCGCGACCCGAATTCGGCATCGCGTAATCCTTAAATAGGGACCGCTGATTGCATTTCAAGAGATTGTTTTCTGCTTTTTTTACAAAAAATTTCAGGCCGCTTCCGCCACCGGCAGCCCCAGCAAACGCGAGACGTTATCCAGCTCGGTCTCACGACGCAGCACGGTAAAGAGCTCTACCGCCTCGGGATAATTGCGGGTCAGCATCGCCAGCCATTGCTTCAGACGGCCCGGCGACTGGCGTGGCGTCATTTGTGCCTTGGCTTGCAGCCAGAAGTCCTGGATCAGCGGCAGCAACTCGGCCCAGGTCATCTCGACCACCTCTTCACCGGCCCGCGCCGCGGCGATCTGCCGGGCGAGATCCGGGCGCGAAACCAGGCCGCGACCGAGCATGATGTCTTCCACGCCGCTGATCTCGCGGCAACGACGCCAGTCTTCGACGCTCCAGATGTCGCCATTGGCGAACACCGGCACCTTGACCACGTCCTGCACTCGCGGAATCCACTCCCAGTGTGCCGGCGGCTTGTAGCCGTCGACCTTGGTCCGCGCATGCACCACGATATGTTCGGCACCGCCTTCGGCCAGGGCCGTGGCACACACCAGCGAGACGTCCGGGCTGTCGAAGCCCAGGCGCATCTTGGCGGTGACTGGAATGTGCGCGGGGACGGCACGACGGACGTGCTCGACGATCTGGTTGAGCAGCTCGGGTTCCTTGAGCAATACCGCACCACCACGGGATTTATTGACGGTCTTGGCCGGACAGCCGAAGTTCAGGTCGATCACTTCGGAGCCCAGCTCGCAGGCCAGCGCGGCATTTTCCGCCAGGCACACAGGATCGGAACCGAGCAGTTGCACACGCAGCGGCACACCGGAGGCCGTCCGGGCACCGTTGAGCAACTCCGGACCGAACTTGTGGAAATAGGCAGGTGTGAGCAACTGGTCGTTGACCCGGATGAACTCGGTCACGCACCAGTCAATACCACCCACACGGGTCAGCACGTCGCGCAGGATGTCGTCGACCAACCCCTCCATGGGCGCCAAAGCAATTTGCATGAAAAACACACTCGAGGAAAAACGTGCGGCAGTTTACTGGATAATCGAGAGAAAGACTTACGCATACCCTTGTGGCGAGGGGGCTTGCCCCCGTTGGGTCGCGAAGCGGCCCCGGCATTTCGTCAGATAAATTGCATCGACAGGTTTTGCGACTGCTTCGCAGCCGAACGGGGGCAAGCCCCCTCGCCACAGGAACCAGTGTCAGGCCGGGGTTTGCAACGCCGGGCCATAACCCTCGATGAACTCCGCCGGCATGCGCTTGGGCTTGCCCGTGGACAGTTCGATGCAGACGAAGGTGGTCTGCGCGCGCAATAGCGTGGTGTTGTCGCTGGGACGGACCAACTGGAAGTGCCGGGTCATTTTAAGGCGCTGATCCCAATCGACGATCCAGGTCGCCAATTGCAACTCATCGTCCTCATAGGCTGCCGCCAGGTAATCGATCTCGTGCCGCACCACCGCCATCGCCCGGTCCAGCCGCCGATACTCGACCAGGTCCAGGCCAAGACGCTGGGAGTGGCGCCAGGCACAGCGTTCGAGCCAGGTCACGTAGACCGCGTTGTTCGCGTGCCCCAACCCGTCAATGTCCTCGGCGCTCACTTGCAGATCAATGATGAACGGCGTTTCCCGATCCCAGCCCATGCCCGACTCCCTGGTCAGATAATTTCGACCGGGGCAGTGTAACGGAAGCTCAGGCGGATTGGCGTGATTGCAGACTGCGCCCGGCCAGCAGTGATAACACGCCATCAATCACCCGAGGGTCGGCCAACACTCGCTGATGACCACCGTCTTTCAAACGCAACAAGCGGCTGTCGAACCAGGCTTCATGGATCAGCTGGGATTCCTTCACAGAGACAAAGTTGTCGTCTTCGGCGTGGACAATCAGGCCGGGCATGTCGAGTTGATAGTGCGCGACATCCAGCGTCGCGGCTCGCATGCCGACGTCTTGCTCGACCTGGCGAATGAACGCCGAGCGGGCCTTCGGTGGCAGCCCGACATAACGGGCAAAACCACGCAACACACCAAGAATCCTCGCCGGGGCCGCAATGCTGACCAGGGTTTCGGTGCGCAGGCCCAACTGGACCGCGAGCATCGCACTGGCGCCGCCCATGGAGTGGCCGATGACCGCTTGCAGGGGTGGCAGTTCGGCGGCCGCTTCCAGCATGGCGCGGGCGAACAGCACCACATTCGCCTCACTGCCCGGTGAGCGGCCGTGGGCCGGGCCATCCAGGGCCACGACCGAGTAACCGGCATCGACCAGCGCGGTGATGAGGCTGGCAAACTGCGTCGGCCGCCCTTCCCAGCCATGCATCAGCAATACTGCCGGGCCCTGACCCCAACGCAAGGCCGAGAGACCGAAACGCAGGGTGACCCGCTCGGACTTGGCCAACAGTGGCAGCTCCCAGTCACGCAGCGGCAGATCCCGTGGCGTCATGAACGCCTGTCGCATTTTGCTTGCGACCAATTTCGGGGCGAACCAGCCCAAGGTGCCATTAACGCCACGAACCCACTTTAACGTGCTCATCGCATTCTCCTCAGGCCGCAGCCTTCAGGTCAACGCACCGCCGATTTGGCGGCGCGCAGTAATCGATCGGACAACTCTCCTGGCCCCAGCGCCCGCGCCAGAGCCAGCCCACCCACCATCAAGGCCATGTCGGCCAGGGCTTTTTCGGTTTCTTCAGGGCTGGCCGCCAACTGCGCGACCATCAATTCCACATGTTCATTGAGCGCGACACGAAACGCTTCCGGCAGCCGCCCCAGTTCGCCGACCGATGCCGGGATCGGACAGGCCGATTCGGAGGAATCACGGTGCTTGCGCGACAGATAGAACGCCGCCACCAGCGCGCGGCGCTCTTCGCCGGTCAACTCCGCGTCCATGTCGGCAATCAAGTCACGGCGGTGACCGAGCAATTGCCTGAACGCCTCCAGCATCATCGCGTCCTTGCTTTCGAAGTGGGCGTAGAAGCCGCCGACCGTCAGGCCCGCCGCGCCCATCACTTCGCCCACGCTTGGCTCGGCCGGGCCGCGCTGAATCAGCGCTGCGCTGGCAGCCTTGAGGATGCGTTCGCGGGTTTGGGCTTTTTTATCGTTCATCGTTGCCTCCGAATATTACGATTGAAATATTATTCTCATAATAAATTTTAGCAAGTCATGGGCGTGACCGCTGGTCTGAAGAACAGTTTTTTTGGAAATTTTGGAAATGGAGGAATTTGGCCAAACGCCAGACAAACAAAAGGGCCATTCAATAATTGAATGACCCTTATAAATCCCGCAGAGCGGGTAATCGTGGCGTCCCCTAGGGGACTCGAACCCCTGTTACCGCCGTGAAAGGGCGGTGTCCTAGGCCACTAGACGAAGGGGACACAAACCCTTCTATACAACTGATCAGTGCTGAGTGCTGATCGATTCAAGGCCGGTGTGGCCAGACCTTGAACTGTAAAATTGGTGGAGCTAAGCGGGATCGAACCGCTGACCTCCTGCATGCCATGCAGGCGCTCTCCCAGCTGAGCTATAGCCCCGGATTTTTCGCCTCGCGGCGGAGCGACATCTTGCAACATCGCTTCTGTAAAACTGGCGTCCCCTAGGGGACTCGAACCCCTGTTACCGCCGTGAAAGGGCGGTGTCCTAGGCCACTAGACGAAGGGGACGCAAACCCTTCTATACAACTGATCAACGCTGAGTGTTGATCGCTTCAAGGCCGGTGTGGCCAGACCTTGAAGTGTAAATTGGTGGAGCTAGACGGGATCGAACCGTCGACCTCTTGCATGCCATGCAAGCGCTCTCCCAGCTGAGCTATAGCCCCTCATCGTTGATGTCATCGCTGAGGACGGGGCGAATCTTAAGGGCGTATCGAAAGCCTGTCAAACTTATTTTTCAAAAAAATTAAAATTTTTTGCCGACATAACAATCACTTACCGCCCTCCCCCCCGAAAAATCGGGGTCTGAGGACCACTGCGCGCCCAACGACGGGCACACACAATGGCCATCAGCCCTTCATCAATCGCTTCAGGCAATCGCGCCCAACAGCTTTTCCCACTCCTTGTTTTCTTTCTTCGACACGCCGCCCAGCAGGTCAATGGCCTGGCGCAGACGGAAACGGGTCAGGTCCGGCCCGAGGATTTCCATCGCATCGAGCACCGACACCGAGCTGGCCTGGCCAGTGATCGCAGCGAACATCAGCGGCATGGCATCACGCAGCTTCAGCTCCAGGGATTCGACCACCGCCTGAATGGTCGCGGTGATGCTGTCCTTTTCCCACTGACGCAGGCTTTCGAGCTTCCACAGGATCAACTGCATCAACTGACGAACCTGATCACCCGACAGCTTCTTCGATTCGAACAACTTCGCATCCGGGTTCACGCCACCGGCAAAGAAGAACCCGGCCAGCGGTGCCACCTGGCTGAAGGTTTCGACCCGGCCCTGTACGTGCGGTGCGATCTTCATCATGTATTCGGAATTGAACGCCCACTTCTGCACGCGCGCGGCGAACTCTTCCACCGGCAGGTCGCGCAGCCACTGGCCGTTGAGCCACGACAGCTTCTCGATGTCGAAGATCGGCCCGCCGAGGGACACGCGCTTGAGGTCGAAGTTGTCGACCATTTCCTGCAGCGAGAACTTCTCGCGCTCGTCCGGCATCGACCAGCCCATGCGACCCAGGTAGTTGAGCATCGCTTCCGGCATGAAGCCCATGCGCTCGTAGAACGTCACCGAGGTCGGGTTCTTGCGCTTGGACAGCTTGCTCTTGTCCGGGTTACGCAGCAGCGGCATATAGCACAGCTCCGGTTGTTCCCATCCGAAGTATTCGTAAAGCAGGATCAGCTTCGGTGCCGATGGCAGCCATTCTTCGCCACGCAATACGTGGGTGATGCCCATCAGGTGGTCGTCGACCACGTTGGCCAGGAAGTAGGTCGGCAGGCCGTCGGTCTTCATCAGGACTTGCATGTCCATGCGGTCCCACGGGATTTCAACGTCACCGCGCAACATGTCCGGCACCACGCAAACGCCTTCGCTCGGTACTTTCATGCGGATAACGTGGGGCTCGCCAGCGGCCAGGCGACGGTCGACTTCTTCCTTGGACAGCAGCAGCGCGCGGCCGTCATAACGCGGGGTTTCGCCGCGAGCCATCTGCTCGGCACGCATCTGGTCCAGCTCTTCGGCGGTGCAGAAGCACGGGAAGGCATGGCCCATTTCGACCAGTTGCTGGCAATACTTCTGGTAAATGTCGCCGCGCTCGCTTTGACGGTACGGACCGTGCGGGCCGCCGACATCCGGGCCTTCGCTCCAGTCGATCCCGAGCCAGCGCAAGGCGTCGAAAATCTGCTGTTCGGACTCGCGGGTCGAACGCAGCTGGTCAGTGTCTTCGATCCGCAGGATGAACTCACCGCCGTGCTGCTTGGCAAAGCAGTAGTTGAACAAGGCGATATAGGCGGTACCTACGTGGGGATCCCCGGTAGGCGATGGCGCGATGCGAGTGCGGACGGTGGTCATGGCATGTCTCGAAAAGAATAAAAGCGAAGTTCAAACAAGGCGCGAATGGTAACAGGCGACACCCGCCCGGCTCCAGTGAACAGGGCATTTAAGCCAAGGTTGCGTCTGTAACGCCCGTACAGGGAGGTGAATGGCCGAAAATCAGCCGACAGCATTTACCGCTTATCGGCTGTATGCCAGATTTGCCCGCTGATAACTTCTCTTACAATTTCTCGACTACAGTTTGCCCCATGCCTGCCCAACTCAAGCGTCGCCTCTTCTCGTTCCTGCTGATTGTCCTGTTGATTGCCGGGGGCCTGTTTGCCCATTGGCTCTTGAAGGGGCGCTTTTATGAAAGCACCGACAACGCTTATGTCCAGGGCGAGATCACCCGCGTGTCGAGCCAATTGGGCGCGCGTATTGATCAGGTGCTGGTGCAGGACAACCAGCATGTCGAGAAAGGCCAGTTACTGGTCAAACTCGAAGGCGACGACTTCCGCCTCGCTGTCGACCGCGCCAATGCCGTCCTGGCCACCCGCCAGGCCGAACGCCTGCAAGCCCAGAGTAAACTGACCCAGCAGGCCAGCCTGATTGCCGCCAGCGAAGCGCAGGTCGCGTCCAGCCAGGCCAGCCTGGGTCGCTCGCAGATCGACCTGACCCGCGCCGAGACCTTGCGCAAACCCGGCTATATCTCGGAAGAACGGGTGACCACCCTCTCCGCCGACAACCACATCGCACGCTCGCAAGTGGCCAAGGCCCAGGCCGACGCGCAAAGCCAGCGCCAGCAGGTCAATGCGCTGAATGCAGAGATCAAACGCCTCGACGCGCAGATCGCCAACGCCAAAACCGACCTGGCCCAGGCCGAACTGAACCTGACCCGCAGCGAAATCCATGCCCCCATCAGCGGCCTGATCGGCCAGCGTGCAGCCCGCGAAGGCCAATATGTGCAGGCCGGCGCTTACCTGTTGTCGATCGTGCCGGACGAAGACATCTGGATTCAGGCCAATTTCAAGGAAACCCAGATTGGCCACATGCAACCCGGCCAGGAAGCCGAACTGACCTTCGACGCCTACAGCGACACCCCGATCAAAGCCAGGGTCGACAGCCTGTTCGCCGCCTCGGGCGCGCAGTTCAGCCTGTTGCCGCCGGACAATGCCACGGGCAACTTCACCAAAGTCGTACAACGGATTCCGGTCAAACTGACCTTCGCCGCGGACAATCCGCTGCGCGGCAAGATCCGCCCGGGCATGTCGGTCACCGCCAAGGTGAACATCAAGGACGCCCCTGAAGAAATCACCCCCAAAGTGAGCCACAAAGACGCCCCTGACGATGGCCGGTGATCAACTGATCCGCCCGGTCGGCGAACCGACCCGGCGGGACTGGATTGCGGTGATGAGCGTAATGCTCGGTGCGTTCATGGCGGTGCTGGACATCCAGATCACCAACTCCTCGCTCAAGGACATCCAGGGTGCACTGTCGGCGACCCTGGAAGAAGGTTCGTGGATTTCCACCTCGTACCTGGTGGCGGAAATCATCATGATCCCGCTCACCGCCTGGCTCGTGCAGTTGCTGTCAGCCCGGCGCCTGGCGGTCTGGGTGTCCCTCGGATTCCTGGTCGCGTCCCTGCTCTGCTCCATGGCGTGGAGCCTGGAAAGCATGATTGTGTTCCGCGCCCTGCAAGGCTTTACCGGTGGCGCGCTGATTCCGCTGGCGTTCACTCTGACCCTGATCAAGCTCCCGGAACACCACCGCGCCAAAGGCATGGCCATGTTCGCCATGACCGCCACCTTCGCGCCCTCCATCGGCCCGACCCTCGGCGGCTGGCTGACGGAAAACTGGGGCTGGGAATACATTTTCTACATCAACATCCCGCCTGGCCTGATCATGATCGCCGGCCTGATGTACGGTCTGGAGAAAAAAGAAGCCCACTGGGAATTGCTGAAAAGCACCGACTACGCCGGCATTCTCACCCTCGGCGTCGGACTCGGTTGCTTGCAGGTGTTTCTGGAGGAAGGCCATCGCAAGGACTGGCTGGAATCGAGCCTGATCGTAACCCTGGGCAGCATCGCACTGGTCAGCCTGATCAGCTTTGTGATCGTGCAGACCTCCAAACCCAATCCGCTGATCAACCTCGGCATCCTGCGCAATCGCAACTTTGGCTTATCAAGCATTTCCAGTGTCGGGATGGGGGTCGGGCTGTACGGCTCGATCTACCTGTTGCCGCTGTACCTGGCGCAGATCCAGAACTACAACGCCCTGCAGATCGGCGAAGTGATCATGTGGATGGGCGTGCCACAGCTGTTTCTGATTCCGCTGGTGCCCAAGTTGATGAAATACGTCTCGCCCAAATGGCTGTGCACACTGGGCTTCGGGCTATTCGGGTTGGCGAGTTTCTCTTCGGGCGTGTTGAACCCGGACTTTGCCGGACCGCAGTTCAACCAGATCCAGATCATCCGCGCCCTGGGCCAACCACTGATCATGGTCACCATCTCGCTGATCGCCACCGCCTACATCCTGCCCCAGGATGCGGGATCGGCCTCGAGCCTGTTCAACATCCTGCGCAACCTCGGCGGCGCCATCGGCATCGCCCTGCTCGCCACGCTGCTGGATGCGCGGACCAAGGTTTACTTTGATTACCTGCGTGAATCCATCGTGCCGAGTAATCCGCAGGTCGCTGAACGGATCGCCTCACTGGCTGACCGGCTGGGCAATGAAACGGCAGCCCTGGGCAAACTCAGCGAAATCGCCCACCAGCAGGCGTCGATCATGGCCTACAACGATGCGTTTCATTTTGTCGGGATTGCGTTGGGGATCAGCATGGTGGCGGTGTTGCTGACCAAGAAGTTGCCGGAGGGGTTGAAGGCTGGGGAAGCACACTAATTGATACTTGCAGCGCCCTGACCGGCCTCATCGCGAGCAAGCTCGCTCCCACAGGGATCACACCGAACCTTGTGGGAGCGAGCTTGCTCGCGATGAGGCCAGTTCAGACACTACAAATCAAACAGTAATCAACCGCTCGCGCAACTTGCCAATCTCATCGCGCATCTGCGCCGCCGCTTCAAACTCCAGATCGCGCGCCAACGCATACATCTTCTCTTCCAGGGCCTTGATACGCTTGGCGATCTCGCCCGGCGAGCGCAACTCCGCTTCGTATTTGGCGTTCTCTTCCGCAGCCTTGGCCATGCCCTTGCGCTTCTTGCTGCGCGAACCCGGCACGGTGGCGCCTTCCATGATGTCGGCGACGTCCTTGAACACACCTTTGGGGGTGATGCCGTTGGCCAGGTTGAAGGCGATCTGCTTGTCGCGACGGCGCTCGGTTTCGCCGATCGCGCGCTCCATGGAACCAGTAATCCGGTCGGCATACAGAATCGCCCGGCCATTAAGGTTACGTGCCGCACGCCCGATGGTCTGGATCAGTGAGCGCTCGGAACGCAGGAAACCTTCCTTGTCGGCATCGAGGATCGCCACCAGCGACACTTCCGGCATATCCAGGCCTTCGCGCAGCAGGTTGATCCCCACCAGCACATCGAAAGTACCCAGGCGCAGATCACGGATGATCTCGACCCGCTCCACGGTGTCGATGTCCGAGTGCAAATAGCGCACGCGCACACCGTGATCGGCCAAATAATCAGTCAAGTCTTCGGCCATGCGCTTGGTCAGCGTCGTGACCAGCACTCGCTCTTCCAGAGCGACGCGCTTGGTGATTTCCGACAGCAAGTCGTCGACCTGGGTCAGTGCCGGGCGAATCTCGATTTGTGGGTCCACCAGCCCGGTCGGGCGCACCACCATGTCAATGACGCGGCCAGCATGTTCGGCCTCGTAGTTGCCCGGGGTCGCCGAGACGAAAATCGTCTGCGGGCTGATGCTTTCCCACTCATCGAAACGCATCGGCCGGTTATCCAGCGCCGAAGGCAGGCGGAAACCGTATTCCACCAGCGTCTCTTTACGCGAACGGTCGCCCTTGTACATTGCACCGACCTGCGGAACGCTGACGTGGGACTCGTCGATCACCAGCAAAGCATCGGCAGGCAGGTAATCGTAAAGGGTTGGAGGTGCCGCGCCGGCTTCGCGGCCGGACAGATAGCGCGAGTAGTTTTCGATGCCGTTGCAGTAACCCAGCTCGAGGATCATCTCCAGGTCGAAACGGGTGCGCTGCTCCAGGCGCTGGGCTTCCACCAGTTTGTTGTTGGAGCGCAGGTATTCCAGACGCTCCTGCAACTCGACCTTGATGCCCTCGACCGCGCCCATCAGGGTTTCCCGTGGCGTCACGTAGTGGCTCTTCGGGTAGAAGGTGAAGCGCGGCAGTTTGCGAATGACTTCGCCGGTGAGCGGATCGAACGCCGACAGGCTTTCCACTTCATCGTCGAACAGCTCGATGCGGATCGCCTCGAAGTCGGATTCCGCCGGGTGGATATCGATCACATCGCCACGCACGCGGAAGGTCGCACGGGCAAAATCCATGTCGTTGCGGGTGTATTGCAGGTCAGCCAGGCGTCGCAGCAATTCGCGCTGGTCGAGCCGGTCGCCGCGATCCACGTGCAACACCATTTTCAAATAGGTTTCCGGGCTGCCCAGACCGTAGATGCACGACACCGTGGTGACGATGATCGCGTCCTTGCGCTCGAGCAATGCCTTGGTCGCCGACAAACGCATCTGCTCGATGTGGTCGTTGATCGACGCATCCTTCTCAATGAAGGTGTCCGAGGACGGCACATAGGCTTCCGGCTGGTAGTAGTCGTAGTAGGAAACGAAATACTCCACCGCGTTGTTCGGGAAGAACGCCTTGAACTCCCCGTACAACTGCGCCGCCAGGGTCTTGTTCGGCGCCAGCACCAGGGTCGGGCGCTGCACCTGGGCGATCACGTTGGCGATGCTGAAGGTCTTGCCCGAGCCGGTCACACCGAGCAGCGTCTGGTGCGCCAGCCCGGCTTCGATGCCCTCGACCATCAGGCGGATGGCTTCCGGCTGATCGCCGGCGGGCTCGAAACGGGTGACTAGCTGGAATTCAGACATGAAATACCTCTGGATCACTCTTGCCGGCAAAACCGGCACGAACGAGAAAGACCGCAAACGACCGATGTCGCCCGAGGAAAAAACTGGATTGTGCTCAATGTGGAGCCGATTGCCAGCGCTTTCAAGGCAAACGTCCTACATCGCGCAAAACCTTTGCCGACGCCTTTCGACTAACGGTCGCAAAATAATCGGAAAAACTTACCTTAAAAGCCGAATAGCCTGTCGCCATTGATCGCGGATGGCCTCTATACTAGCTCCCCGTTTGTGCACCGCTCTAGTGCATTCGGCTGGAGCGCGACACGTCCCTCCACACTCCATTCAGAGCCGCCGCAATAATGAGCCTGTTCTCCGCTGTCGAAATGGCACCACGCGATCCAATCCTGGGCCTCAACGAAGCATTCAACGCCGATACCCGGACCAACAAAGTCAACCTGGGGGTCGGTGTTTACTGCAACGAGGAGGGGCGAATTCCACTCCTGCGCGCCGTTGTCGAAGCCGAAACCATTCGCGCCGCTCAACACGTTTCCCGTGGCTACCTGCCAATCGACGGCATCGCCGCCTACGACCAGGCCGTGCAAAAGCTGCTGTTCGGCAATGACTCGCCGCTGATCGCTGCCGGCCGTGTAATCACCACCCAGGCCGTTGGCGGTACTGGCGCACTGAAAATCGGTGCCGACTTCCTCAAGCAACTGCTGCCGAACGCCGTTGTGGCGATCAGCGACCCGAGCTGGGAAAACCACCGCGCGCTGTTCGAAACCGCCGGTTTCCCGGTGCAGAACTACCGTTACTACGACGCCGCGACCCACGACGTGAACCGTACCGGCATGCTGGAAGACCTGAACGCGCTGCCAAACGGCTCGATCATTGTGCTGCACGCCTGCTGCCACAACCCGACCGGCGTGGACCTGAGCCCGGCGGACTGGAAAAACGTCCTGGACGTGGTCAAAGCCAAAGGCCACGTGCCGTTCCTCGACATGGCCTACCAGGGCTTCGGCGATGGCATCGACGAAGACGCCGCTGCCGTACGCCTGTTTGCCGAGTCGGGCCTGACTTTCTTCGCCTCCAGCTCCTTCTCCAAGTCGTTCTCGCTGTACGGCGAGCGCGTGGGTGCCCTGTCGATCGTCAGCGAATCGAAAGAAGAAAGCGCGCGCGTGTTGTCGCAAGTCAAACGCGTGATCCGCACCAACTACTCCAACCCGCCGACCCACGGTGCCAGCGTTGTCGCTGCAGTGCTGAACAGCCCGGAACTGCGCGCCCAGTGGGAAGCCGAACTGGCCGAAATGCGCCTGCGCATTCGTGGCATGCGTACCCAGATGGTCGACCTGCTGGCACAAAAAGCGCCTCAGCGCGATTTCAGCTTCGTCGGTCGTCAGTGCGGCATGTTCTCCTACTCCGGCCTGACGGTTGAGCAAGTTCACCGCCTGCGCAACGAGTTCGGCATCTACGCCCTGGACACCGGCCGCATCTGCGTGGCCGCGTTGAACCAGAGCAACATCAAGGTTGTGACGGACGCTATCGTCCAAGTCATCTGATGACACCTTGAAATGAAAAACGGGAAGCCATGTGGCTTCCCGTTTTTTATTTGTCACAGATAATTCTCAACGCAACGACCCAGCCCTCTAAACTCCACACAAGTCAAAATGTGGGAGCGGGCTTGCTCGCGAAGACGGCAGTACATTCAATACTTGTACAACCTGACCCACCGCTTTCGCGAGCAAGCCCGCTCCCACAGGATTTATGTACTAAGCATTCCCGAGAACCCATATGAAAAACGATGACCTGCGCGCCGACCGCGATGACCTGGATGACCTGGATCACTTCACCCCCCGCGCCCCGGCAAAACGCGGCAACAACCTGGTGATGCAAGTGGCCGCCGGTGTGTTTCTCGGCGGCCTGGCCCTGTGGCTGGTGCAATTGGGTGCCACGGCGCTCTACGCCAAACTGATGCTTGGCACGATTACCTTCGGCGGTTAAGCCAGTTCGGTCGCACGCTGGCTGGCAGCGTCGTCGTAGGCGACGTATAGCGATTCAGCGACCTGGCTCTTGATCGCTTTAGTGCTTTCCAGGCCCAGGACAAAACCTTCGGCCTTGCCGCCAGCACGGTTCAATGCTTCAGCGGTGCCGGCCTGAGTGATGGCGTCGAACAACTTTTCGGCGTGAGGGCCGACACCTTTGGGCAGGCTGATCAGAGAGATGCTCATGGGTGCACCCCGTGGTGTCGAGGTGTGAGGGTCAAATGATTCATGGCGCGTACCTTTTCGGCGAATGGCCGGCAGCGCGTGTCACCACTTCCGGGCGGCCATGGTAGACCTCTGGGGCGATCCTGGTAACCGCCAATCGCCGCCAAACCACCGTCCGTCCCGATGATTCGCTCCAATTGTTATTCAATGCTTGACTTCTCTTTTTGAATCAGTAAGATACGCGCCATTCCGCGATAGCTCAGTTGGTAGAGCAAGTGACTGTTAATCACTGGGTCCCTGGTTCGAGTCCAGGTCGTGGAGCCAGACAGCAACATCGAAAAGCCCCTGAATCGAAAGATCCAGGGGCTTTTTTGTGGTCGATTGAAAAGCCAACGCCTGAAAAGCAAAAAGCCGATCTGTCTATTCGACAGATCGGCTTTTTTCAGTTGCCGTGAACGTCAGACATGCTCACTGCTTTTCGTGTGGACCGCCCGTGGTTCCGCCACGCCGTGTTCCGATTCCAGCACCGGAATCTCCTTGCCGTCGCAATCGTGCAGTTTACCGTCACTGAAGTAGTCCCCTTCACGCAACGCCGCCAGATCCTGATAACGCAGCACCCGCTCGGTACCGGCCGCAAACACCGATTGCTGGTCGGAGTTACCGGCAGTCAGATGGTTGAAGGTCAGGTTCAGCACGATGGCCATGATTGCCGAAGAACTGATGCCCGAATGGAAAATGGTCGCGAACCAGCTCGGGAAGTGATCGTAGAAGCTAGGTGCCGCGATCGGGATCATGCCGAAGCCAATCGAGGTCGCGACGATGATCAGGTTGACGTTGTTGCGGTAGTCGACCTTGGACAAGGTCCGAATGCCGCTGGCCGCGACGGTACCGAACAGCACGATGCCAGCGCCACCCAATACGGAGGTCGGTACGGCGGCGATGACCCGGCCCATGAAGGGCAGCAGACCGAGGATCACCAGGAACAGACCGCCGGTTGCCACCACGTAGCGGCTCTTGATGCCGGTGACCGCCACCAGACCGACGTTCTGGGCGAAGGCGCTCTGGGTGAAGGAACCGAAGATCGGCGCGAACATGCTCGACAGCATGTCGGCGCGCAGACCGTTGCCCAGGCGCTTGGAGTCAACCTTGGTGCCGATGATCTCGCCGACGGCCAGAATGTCCGCCGAGGTCTCCACCAGCGTCACCATCACCACGATGCACATCGACAGGATCGCAGCAAAGTGAAAGGTCGGCATGCCGAAGTGGAACGGCGTCGGGAAGCCGAACATCGGGCCCTGGGTTACGGACGAGAAATCCGCCATGCCAAGGAACACCGCGATCACCGTACCAATGACCATGGCCAACAGAATCGACAGGCGAGAGATGGTCGCACTGCCGATTTTGCTCAGCAGCAGTACCAGCACCAGCGTTACCGCCGCCAGACCGATGTTCGCCGTGCTGCCGAAGTCCGGCGCATGGCTGTTGCCGCCCATTGCCCAGCGCGCGGCTACCGGCATCAGCGTCAGGCCAATGGTGGTAATCACGATGCCGGTCACCAGCGGCGGGAAGAACTTGGTGATACGCGAGAACACCGGGGTTATCAGTAACCCGATCAGGGACGCCGCTATCACCGCCCCCAGCACCGATTGAAACCCGCCCTCCCCGCCACTGCTGACAATCGCCACCATGGTCGCGACGCCGGAGAAGGATACGCCCTGCACCAGCGGCAATTGACAACCAAAAAACGGTAAACCCAGGGTTTGCAGCAGTGTTGCCAGCCCCCCCGCAAACAATGAAGCAGCAATCAACAAACCGATGTCCGCCGGCGAGAGCCCGGCCGCCTGGCCGATGATCAATGGCACCGCGACGATACCGCCATACATGGTCAGAACATGTTGCAGGCCATAAGCCATATTCGCGCCGATCCCAAGATTTTCGTCCTCGGGCCGTTGGTGTGAAACATGGGGCGTTTTCATGGAGGGGGTTCCCTGGTTTTTGTTATGCGCACACTGTATGCAAGACATAGGACAAATGTCTATAGAGTTGTATACAACTTATCAGTCACAAAATGGATACTTGTCCATTTCCGCCTGACACCCACCCTCCTGGCCACGCCAAAAACCTTGAAATACATCCCTCGCCGCCCGCACCCGCGTGCTGACTAGTCTTTTGAATTCCTGGCGACCATCGGTAAGGCCCGCCTCTTCTATATACATATAAAGTATGCATAATAAAGTCATTCGAAATTCAGTCCCACAAGGCCAAGAACGCAGCCAACAAACTCAAGCACCAAGGCATCAGCCTCGCAGAGACTGAACCGGTATTCCATGACGAGCGAGCGCTGACCATCGAGGACAACCACCATGATGAACAACGCTGGATCACCCTGGGGCTGGACGCCAAAGGCCGGTTGCTGGTTGTCGTGTACACCCACCGCGATCCGAATTTCGTTCGAATCATTTCCGCGCGCATCGCCACCAAAAGCGAGCGTCGTCAGTACCTGGAGGCATGACCGATGAAAGACGAATACGATTTCAGTAACGCCAGGCGGGGGGCCGTGGCGCCTGCCAAAGGCAAGACCCGCATTACCATCATGCTCGATGACGCAGTCATCGAAGCAGCCCGCGCACTGGCAGAACACGAGGGGTACGGCTACCAGACGGTGATCAACAATACCTTGCGCCGAGCCCTGCTCAACGAAGGCAAGAGCGCACACCTGAAACAAACCCTCACCCCTGCCGAACTCAAGGGGCTGGAGCAGAAACTGGCAGAGGCCTTGCGCGAAATCCAACGGGTGATGGAGCCGGGTGTTCGGCCCTGAAACACAAAGGGCCGATCAATCGGATCAGCTCTGTGCGATGTCCAGGATCAGCCTGTTACTGCGGTGCTGCGATCAATCGTTTCAGAGTCCGTGCCAATTGCGCCTGTTCCGGTACGCGAATGCCGAACTCGCTGCCCAGCAGGCCAATCAGTTCCTGAACATCCGTCACCTCCCGCCGCTCGCTGTCATGGCCAATCCGGTGAATCGCGAAGCTGCCATTGTTGAGCGTGCGTCGCCACCCCTCCCCGGTGCGTGCCACCATCAACTGCTTGACGAAAGACGACTCGGGGTGGGTCGAGACGTACCAGTTGCCCACAGCAAAATCGATATCTTCCTGGCGTTGTAGGTCGAAGATGTACATCGCTCGCCATTCACCCGCAACGTTGGCGCGCAGGGTAAAGCCGTCGACGTGCAGATCGATGCGATACGACTCGTGCGGGGTTGGTTGTTCGGCGCGGGTATCAAGCAACAGGGGCGCGGTCGGTACCATGCCGCCGAAGCCGACGTCGGTGATGTAGCGCACGTCATTGATGATGACCAGGCTCAGGCGGTGGGTCCGGGCAGTCCAGGAGCCCTCCGGCTGCCCCATCACCACCCGGCCGCTGATGGCACGGGCGTCGAAACCCAATTCCTGTAGCAAGGCCAGGAACAGGTTGTTGAGTTCGTAGCAGTAACCGCCACGACCTTCGTGCAAGACCTTCTGCTCTATGGACGGCAAGTCGATCAGCACCGGCTCGCCGGATAATGTGGTGAGGTTTTCAAACGGGAAAACGCCGGTATGGCGCAATTGCAGCTGGCGCAAGGTTTCCAGGGTCGGTGCTGGAGGTGCATCGAAGCCCAGGCGTTCCAGATACAAAGCACGGTCGGTCAGGCGTGGCTCGCTCATCGTTCAGTCCTTTTGCACGCAAGCGGCGGATTGCTCCGCCAGTGGCCGCTATGTATACGGGATCAAGCACTGCCGCCGACAATTGATTTAGCCAATCACCCGGCATGAAAAAACTCAACGCCGCTTGAGCGAGCCCAATTGAATCCAGGTGGGCGCGTGGTCACTGGCATGGGGCTCGTTGCGCACCCACGCATCCACCCCGGCGTCTTGCAGATACGGACTCAGGGCCGGGTTGAGCAGCAGATGGTCAATGCGCAGCCCCGAGTTTTTCTGCCAGTGCTGACGGAAATAATCCCAGAACGTGTAGAGCCGATCCTGTGGATGCAAGTGCCGCAATGAATCGGTCCAGCCCTGGTCCAGCAACCGCTGGTAGCACTCCCGACTTTCCGGTTGCAGCAAGGCGTCCTTGAGCCAGGAGCGCGGGTTGTAGATGTCCAGGTCGGTGGGCACCACGTTGTAGTCCCCCGCCAGCACCACCGGATGTTCGCTGCCTTCAAGCGTCTGCGCGTAACGGATAAGCCGTTCGAACCACGCCAGCTTGTAATCGAATTTCGGCCCCGGTTGCGGGTTGCCGTTGGGCAAATACAGGCAACCCACCAGAACTCCGTGGACAGCGGCTTCCAGATACCGACTATGGTTGTCGCTGTCATCGCCGGGCAACCCGCGTCGGCTTTCCAGCGGCTGCGCATCCCGCGCCAGGATCGCCACGCCGTTCCAGGACGCCTGACCCTGCCAAATGGCACCGTAGCCGGCCGCTTCAAGCTCAGCCGCCGGGAATGCGCTGTCCACTGCCTTCAATTCCTGCAGGCAGGCGATATCCGGTTTTTCCCGCTCAAGCCAGGCCAACAGATTCGGCAGGCGTGCGCGCAGGCCATTGACGTTGAACGTGGCGATCCGCAACTTTTTCATGAACGGACACTCCTGAGGACGAGGTGCCTGACGTGTGACACCGTCAGGTTTCGCAGGTTGCGTCAGCGATCCCGGGGCGCTAGCACCTTGAGCGCACGCTGGTCGATCATAGGCCTTGCTGACGCTGAGAGCTGTGTGGGAGCGAGCTTGCTCGCGATGGCGTCGTATCAGTGGCCAACCATTTGCCTGACCTGTCGCTTTCGCGGGCAAGCCCGCTCCCACAGGGTTCTCGTTTGGCCATGGATCGGTGGCCCCCTGAGGCCCCGTGCCACTCGTCAACCGGGTCGGCACCAACCGCGTGACCCTTCACACTAACATCAGGTAACGACTCATCCCGGGAGACGACCATGATGAACATAAGAATGACTTCGCTGCTCATGGCCGGATGGTTGTCGGCGACGTCCCTGGCCACGTTTGCGGCGTCCGGCGATGGTCCTGGCGCGACCGGTACGGCACCCGGCGCAACCCGCAGCTCAACTCTGCTGCCAGACAACAACAGGCCCAGCGATCCCTCGGGTAATAACGGGCGCGGACAGAACCCCGGCTCGTCAAGCGGCAGCACCGGCGTCAATGGCCCGGGCAGTGGCGCGGGCGGCGGCACCGGTGCGCCCGGTGGCGGAACCGGCGGTGCTGGCGGCGGAACGGGTAGCTGGACAGGCAAAAGCCGCCAATGACATGCCGTCATTGGCCGCTTTTTGTCACCTGAGGCCTACATCGGCTTGACCGCTGGCGGGTTCCACTTGCCATTCAGCACCTCGGCTTTCGGGCCGTACAGACGCATGGTCAGGTTGAACGGCCCTTTGGGTGCCGGTAGCCAGTTGGCCTCCAGATCCTTGCCAGGGCTTTCGTTCTGGAAGTAGAGATCCAGCGAGCCATCGGCGTTGTTCTTGAACGGCATCCAGCTACTGACCGCAAAACGATTGAGTGAGTTGGCGACCTGGAACCCTTCCGGGTCATACAGGGTGATCGACCAGAAGGCATTCACTGGCGGCGCCTCGCCCTTGTTGAAATGCAGCACATACTTGTTTGCGCCCTCGAGCGGCTTGCCGTTGCTGTCGCCGATGTTCAACGGATAAATCGCGTCCTCGGGCAGGTTGGCACCGAGCCCCACCTGCGTAACGATGGCGCGCTTGAGGTAGTAGTTGCCGTAGACGCCCATGGTGTCAGTGTTCATCGACCAGCCATTGACCTCCCGCGCCAGGGTCGGCACTTTCCAGGTCATCAAGGCCTGCGCATCCTGGGGCACGCTTTGCAGCGCGGCCTGGATTTGCGGATCCAGCGTGTCCATGTCGAACGACTTGCCGGGTTCGATGCCGATCCGTTTGATCTGCGCCAGCATGGGCTGGTCGGTGCTGTGCGGCGGATTCACTTTCAGCAGTTCGGCAGCGTAAGTGAAGTAGTTGGCAGCCGACATGGAATCGACCTGAATCTTCGGTGGCGTTTTCATGTCCACCGCCGGGTCGACCTTCACGGTGACGGCTTCAGGCTCCTTGCCCAACCGGGACAACGGCGTAACCGTGTAACCGGCCTGGATCTTGTGCACCGCCGCGTAATCCGCCGCGCCATCAGTCTTGGTACGGCCGATGACCCAGACAAACGGAGTTGGCGCCGGCAGGTGGCTCATCCCGGCGGGCACCGTCCCGGTCCATCCCGGCGGCGTCACCAGAAATTGCCCGGCCTCAGTGCCCGTGGTGCGCCAGCCCGGCGAAGCGAATACGTCGGTCCACATATCCAGCATCGGTAACAGGTAGAAACGCCCATCGGTATCGGGCGCGGCGATCACCAGCGGTTCCTTGGTCAAGTCCAGCCAGGCAATCGAATACAACGTGTCGAAATTAGAGCGCACCACCCCTCTGAAATCGGCAGGCGGGTACTGCGGCACACTCACAAACATGTTCATCGGGCCTTTACCGAACTCCTTGCCCGGCTCGATGTTGGTGAACTGCTTGCGAGTGACGTCCATGCTCAGCAGCGGGTAAAAATAGATGTAGGCATCCACGCCGATCGAGTGAGCTTCTTCGGCGGTGATTTTCGATTGCGCGTGGCTGGCCAGCGGAAAGATGGCAGTGGCTGCGACGGTCAAAGCAACGGCTGTCAACGTTTGAGGTATCAACATGTTGGCGATCGTCCATGCGAGTGGATGTCTGCCGGGATCGACAGAACAATCGGAACTCTAGACGATCAATTCCGCCAGGTACGGGAGACAGACCACCGGCAGCAACAGCACCTCAACGGTCGGAGCGCATCAACGCCTCGACGCCACCGGCCATCGACAACGTTGCCACGCGGTTTCTCCCCGAATGCTTGGCCTGATACAACGCCGCATCCGCCCGCTCGACAAACACATCCATGCTGTCACGCCCCGACGGCACGAACGAATAGCAACCAAGACTCACCGTCACGTAGCCATTGGGCGAGCCGGTGTGGCTGATGTGCTTGTCGATGACGCTGCGGCGGATCTGCTCGGCAATCGTCATGGCGCCGTGGATGTCGGTGTCCGGCAGCAGCACCGCAAACTCTTCGCCGCCGTAACGCACCGCCAGATCGGCCTTGCGGTGGCAGCAACTCTTCAGCGCGCGTGCCACTTCGGCCAGACAGTGATCCCCCACCACGTGGCCGTAGGTGTCGTTGTAGCGCTTGAAGTAATCGATATCGAGCATGATCAGGCTCAAAGGGCTCGCCTGCCGGGCGCCGCGCCCGAACTCGACGTCCAGCGCCCGCTCGAACAATCGGCGGTTGGCCAATCCGGTCAGGCTGTCGTGGGTGGCGATCAGCTCCAGCGCTTGCTGTGCCCTGCGCAAATCCGACTCGACCCGCTCGCCAACACGCACCTGATGCAGGAACACCCACCCGAACAGCCCCACGCCCAGCAATACCAGGGCAACAATGAGACTGGAGCGAAACGCCGTGTCGTACCAGCCCGCAAGAATGGATTCCGTGGACGACGCCGCCGTGACCACCAGCGGATACGCCTCCAGCTGTCGGTAACCGTAAAGGCGTGTCACACCATCGATGATGGATGTGAACATCGCATTGCCGGAGCTGGCCAGTGGCAGGGACTTCTGGAAAATCTCGCTCTGGGCCAACGACGTGCCAATCTGCGCCTCCACAAAAGGTCGACGCGCCAACAGCGTGCCATCGGTCAGGCCGAGAAACATCGAGCCGTTGTCGTCGAGGCTGAAGCTTTTGAAGAACTGGTCGAAGTACGACATCTTGATCCCGGCCAGCAATACGCCCTGGAAACGGCCGTTCTTGTCATTGACCCGTTTGGAAACCGGAATGATCCACTCACCGTTTTCCCGACTGCGAATGGCCGGGCCGATATGCGCCACCGACGATACGTTCTGCTGGTGATACTTGAAGTACTCGCGATCGGCGACGCCGGGCCCCCGAGGCAGATTTTCAAACGAGGTCACCACCCACTGGCCCTTCTGGTCGAACAGCAGGATGCCGTGCAACTGATCCAGCGCCAGCACGCGCCGAGCGAAGGTCTGCTGCAAGCGTGGCCGTTGGTCCGGGCCGAACCCGTCGACCTGAATCCAGTCCACCAGGCTGGTCAACACCAGGTCGGCCTTCATGAAGGTGTCTTCGGCTTGCTGCGCCATGGCCCGCGTCAGGTTCGAAGACGCCACTTGCGCCAGGCTCAGGTCGTGGCGACGGGACTGTTCCAATTGCAGGTAGAGCAAACCGCACAGGCACAGGCACACCGTGGCAATAAACAATACCGCGGCCTTGCGCAGCGGTATGCGTTTCAATGCGATGCCAGGGGCGTGGTCCGGGTCGTTCAAGCGCGTGGGCAAAAGTTCATCCTGTCGGGGGCAAGGCATGGGCAACGCCCCAAAGCCCTCAGTCTTCGGGTGGCGTAGTTTACGGGGTTATCCAGGACAAATGGGTGGCCACTTGCCCAGTGGTCACACTTGCCCGGTGGTGCTGCAAACATGACCCAGGACAGCGCTGCCTGCTCGCCAACGAGCTACGATTAAATTGACCTCAATACAGGGAATCGACATGAGCAAGGCAGACGAGCTCGCGGCAAAATTGAAACAAACACGGCTTGCCAGCGCGGATCAGGCGATCGATACCTGGCCGGGCCAGGTCTACGAACTGTATCAACGGATAGAGACCTGGCTGCAGCCCTTGACCGAAGTTGGCCTGGTCCTGCGGCGCAACCCCACCCATGTGATCGAGATTTGCCCGATCCGGGGCACTTACCGCTATGCCATCGACCAGTTGGTAATCTCCGGCAACGCCCACAGCCTTACCTTTGACCCGGTTGCACGCTTCACAGCCGATGGCGAGGGACGGGTCGAAATTCACTCACAACCCAAAGAGTTCGCCCTGTTGCGCACCGTGGACGAACACGGTGAAACACACTGGTGGCTACAAACGATCGAGCAGGCCACAGTACAACTGGACGCGGTGGCGCTGACGGAAAGCGATCTGCTTTTAGCGGTGCAACAAGGGCTGGCGCTTTAGGGTGATTGCCGAACGGCTTGGTAATACCTGTAGGAGCGAGCTTGCTCGCGATGGACTCAAGGGCGCTGCGTTTAGCCAGTAAACACGCGGTATCGTTAACGACCATCGCGAGCAAGCTCGCTCCTACAGTATTAGCATTAGCCCATAGCGCCCGTTTTCAGTCTTTCGTTACAGCTTGTTCTGCCCCGTCACCACCAGCGGTATCTCTGCGCGACGCAAGTCCAGAGCTGGCAATTTCGTAGGCTGACTCAAGCCCTGCAGTACCCTGGCATCGTAATCATAAATGTCGGGCTTGAACGTCACCCGCCCGTCATTGCTCAGATCCACGGTCCAGTAAGCCAACAACACCGGCACTTTCACCGGTAGCGGGATGTTCTCGGTCCTGCCATTGGCCAACTGTTTTTGAATCCCGGCGCTGTTCCAGCGTACCGGGTCGTTAAACAACAGCTCGACCAGTTGCAAGGGGTTTTCCACGCGGATGCAGCCTGAACTGGTGGCCCGGACTGTCTTGGCAAACAGCTCGCGGTGCGGCGTGTCATGCAGGTAAATCGCATAGTCGTTGGGGAAGCGGATCACCACCTGCCCCAGCGAACTGTCGGGGCCGGCATCCTGACGCAGGTGGATGCCTCGCGGGTTGCTCCAGTCGACACTCGACGGATCGAGCACATTGCCTTCGCGATCCAGCACGCGAATCCGGTTGGCCGCCAGATAACCCGGATCGTTCTGGACTTTCGGAATCACGTCCTGCTTGAGGATGGTCGGCGGCACGGTCCAGGTCGGGTTGAACGTGATGTAGGTGATTTCGGCCTGGAATACCGGCGTACTGCGCACCGGCTTGCCAACCTGCACTCGCGAACGCCAGATCGGCAGACCGTCACGGTACATCGCCACCTTGTATCCGGCGATATCGACGATCACAAACGTGCCCTGCAGTTTGTACAACAGCCACCGGGCGCGCTCCATGTTGACCCGCACCTGATCGATCCGCGCCTCGACCGGCACGTTCAGCGCCGCCAGCGTCGCCGCCCCTGCCACGCCATCGGCCCCCAGGTATTGCTCGGTCTGATACTTCTTCACCGCGGCGATGACCTTGTCGTCGTAACCGGCTTTTTTCGACAGGTGCGCGTCCAGGTAACCGCCCGCCACCAGACGCGCACGCAATTGAGCCACCGCCACCCCGTCCATGCCGGGCTTGAGCGATTGCCCTTCAGTGACTTTCGGCCAGCCGCCCGCATCATGGACCTGGCGCAACCGGGCCAGGCCTTCACGCAAATTGCGGTAAATCTCTTCCTGAGGAGGCGCATCGGCGAATGCACGCGCAACGTCATGGGCATCGAGGGCGGCGAACAGGTTGTTCATGTCCTCGTGGGCATTGCCGCCGGCAGGATCGAAATTCCAGTGAATGTCCAGCCGCGACGGATCGACTTTACCCCGGCGCAGTTGCAGCAGCGCGGTGATGAACGTGCGGGTCGCCGCCATGTCGAACATCGCCCGTTGCGCCGTGGAAGGCATGGCAGCCACCAGTGATTCATGGGCCTGAGCCAGTTCGGTGATGCGGAAATCCGCCGGATTCAGGCCGTCGATCCGGGTGGCTTCGAGGCTCTTGAGTAATTGCGCCACGTCACGATCATCCGTCCACGCGGCGCGATAGTTGCGATGCATATAGAAATCCAGCACCACCCGGCTGACATCCACACGCTGATGGCGCCTGGACGTGAGCAACGGCGGAAAGGCCGATCGCAGCGGTTCCAGCGTCGCTTGAATCGCTTGGCCGACCGCGTCGTCGGGCGCCGCGGCATCGATTGTGCTGCTCGCCGCAGATACCGGCTCAATCGGCGAAACTTGCCCAAACGCTGCACCGCTGATCAGAAAGCCCATAAAAAATATGCGGCTTATGACGAATGACCTTGTTAACTGCACCATGGATAATCCTTAATCCCCCGTTTCAAACGGCTAGTTTTCCGCTCGCTGCTAGACTCGAAATTATCATGATGAGACCCGACTATGGCGCTAATCCGCTTTGGCCTTTTATTTGCCATTTTACTGACGTGCCTTTCAGTAACGTCAGCCTACGCCGATTCGCTTGAAAACGCGCTGGTCAAAGCAGCACCCGGCGCCGACGCCAAAGTGATTGCCCTGGCCGTTCGTGCCACTCAATGCAGCCGTGCCCAAGGTGTCGCCCCCGCCCAACGACTGGCGGTGATCGATTACTCCCTGCCCTCGACCGAACAACGCCTGTGGGTCTTCGACCTTAAACGGCGCAAGTTGCTGTTTCACGAACTGGTCGCCCATGGCCGCAACAGCGGTGAAAACATGGCCACGCTGTTCTCCAACCGCAACGAAAGCCACGCCACCAGCATCGGTCTGTTCCGCACCCAACAAAGCTACCTCGGCCAGAACGGTTACTCGTTGCGCATGGAAGGCCTGGAGCCCGGCTTCAACGATAACGCCTTTGACCGGGCCATCGTCATTCACGGCGCGCCCTATGTCAGCCCGGTGCTGGCCCGCGCCAATGGCCGCATCGGCCGCAGCCTGGGTTGCCCGGCCGTCAGACCGGCGATTGCCCATCGGCTGATTGATTCGATGAAGGACGGGCAGTTGTTGTTTTCCTACTACCCGGACCAACGCTGGCTGAAGTCGTCTTCCTACATCAACTGCAGCGGTGACACGGTGGCCTCAAGGGAAAAGTCCACTTCACGCCGGTAAGCGACGCCCAACCTGTCAAAACTGTAATCTTCGCCTCAGCCAGCTGAAAGGCACCGCCTGCTAGCCTCATCGACAAGTTCAACAGGCTGACGGGCGGAACAGACGGCATGCACTCCCACACCTCAAGACGCACCTTCGTCAAAGGCCTGGCCATCGGCGGGCTCTTCGGCGGCCTCGGGTTATGGCGCACGCCGGCCTGGGCAATCAGCAGTCCCGGCGAACCGCAGGTGTTGGCCGGTAATGAATTCGACCTGTTCATCGGCGAATCCCCGGTCAACTTCAGCGGCAACCCACGCACCGCGATGACCATCAACGGCGGCATCCCCGGCCCGCTGCTGCGCTGGCGTGAAGGCGATACGGTGACGCTGCGGGTGCGCAACAGACTCAAGGACAGCACGTCCATCCACTGGCACGGCATCTTGCTGCCGGCCAACATGGACGGCGTGCCGGGGCTGAGCTTCAAGGGCATCGAGCCCGGCGGCATGTACGTCTACCAGTTCACGGTGCGCCAGAACGGCACCTACTGGTATCACAGCCATTCGGGGTTTCAGGAACAATCCGGCGTCTACGGCCCGCTGGTGATCGACGCCAAAGATCCGGAGCCGTTCCAGTACGACCGCGACTATGTGGTGATGCTCAGCGACTGGACCGACGAAGACCCGGTCGGCCTGATGAAGACGCTGAAAAAACAGTCCGATTACTACAACTTCAACAAACGCACCGTGGGCGATTTCATCCACGACGTCAGCGAAAAAGGTTGGGGGCCGACCGTCGCCGATCGCAAAATGTGGGCCGAGATGAAGATGAATCCCACCGACCTGGCGGACGTCGGCGGCGCCACTTACACCTACCTGTTGAACGGCCAGGCGCCGGATTCGAACTGGACCGGGGTGTTCCGCCCTGGGGAAAAGCTGCGGCTGCGCTTCATCAACGGCTCGGCCATGACCTACTTCGACGTGCGCATCCCCGGCCTGAAAATGACTGTGGTCGCCGCCGATGGCCTGTACGTCAAACCCGTGAGCGTCGACGAGTTTCGCATCGCCGTGGCGGAAACCTTCGACGTTATCGTCGAACCGACCGAAGCGGCCTACACCCTGTTCGCCCAGGCGATGGATCGCACCGGATACGCACAGGGCACCCTGGCGGTGAAGACAGGACTGGTTGCGCCGCTGCCGCCACTGGACCCGCGCCCCCTGGTGACCATGGATGACATGGGCATGGGCGGCATGGACCACGGCAGCATGGCGGGCATGGATCACAGCAACATGGCCATGGGCGATATGCCCGGCATGCAGTCCCACCCGGCCTCGGAAACCGACAACCCGCTGGTGGACATGCAAGCCATGTCCACCTCACCGAAACTCGACGACCCCGGCATGGGCCTGCGCAACAACGGGCGCCGCGTACTCACCTACTCCGACCTGCGCAGCACCTTCGAAGACCCGGACGGCCGCGAGCCTGGCCGCACCCTTGAGCTGCACCTGACCGGCCACATGGAAAAATTCGCCTGGTCGTTCAACGGCGTGAAGTTCTCTGATGCAGAGCCGTTGCGCCTCAAGTACGGCGAGCGGCTGCGGATCGTTCTGGTCAACGACACGATGATGATGCACCCCATCCACCTGCATGGCATGTGGAGCGACCTCGAAGACGAGAACGGCCAGTTCATGGTGCGCAAACACACCATCGACATGCCACCGGGCTCCCGGCGCAGCTATCGGGTCACGGCCGATGCGCTCGGCCGCTGGGCCTATCACTGCCATCTCCTGTACCACATGGAAATGGGCATGTTCCGTGAAGTTCGCGTGGAAGAATGAGGTGCGCCCCATGATTCGATTCACTCCGGTTTTTTTCGCACTCGTGACCTCGACGGCAATGGCCGCCAGCGATGACATGCAAGGCATGGATCACAGCCAGATGGACCACGGCCAGATGCAAGGCATGGACGAGGGCCAGATGCAGCCCGCCGCCCCCAGCGAAAGCCGCACGCCGATCCCGGTGCTGACCGATGCCGATCGCGCTGCGGTGTATGCCGATCCCGCCGGCCACCACGTACATGACAGCACGCTCAACTCCTTTTTCCTCGCCGACAAACTGGAATGGCAGGACGCCGATGACGGCAGCACCCTGGCCTGGGACTTGTCCGGTTGGGTCGGCGGTGACATTGATCGCCTGTGGCTGCGCTCCGAAGGCGAGCGCACCAACGGCGTGACCGAGGACGCGGAAATCCAGGCCCTGTGGGGCCACGCCATATCCCCGTGGTGGGACGTCGTCAGCGGCGTGCGCCAGGACTTCAAACCCGGTGCCCCACAAACCTGGGCCGCGTTCGGCGTGCAAGGCATGGCGCTGTACAACTTCGAGGCCGAAGCCACGGCCTTCATCGGCGAAGGCGGTCAGAGCGCCGTGCGGCTGGAAGGCGACTACGACATCCTGCTTACCAATCGGCTGATCCTGCAGCCGACCGTCGAGCTCAACGCCTACGGCAAAAACGATCCGCAACGGGGCATCGGCGCGGGGCTGTCCAACACCGAGGCTGGCTTGCGCCTACGCTACGAAATCCGCCGGGAATTCGCGCCCTACCTCGGCGTGACCTGGAACCGCACCTACGGCAACACCGCCGACTATGCCAACGACGAAGGCGAGGACCGCAGCGAAACCCGCCTCGTGCTCGGTGTTCGGATGTGGTTCTGAACAGACTCACCCAAAACCAACAACAACCGCTTCGAGCGGTAAAGGACCTTGCATGCGCATCTTCAAACCCACCGCTATCGCAGTCGCGTTGCTCAGCGGCCTGCTTGTTAGCACCCTCGCTCAAGCGCACCCCAAACTACTCTCTTCCACCCCGGCGGAAGGCGTAGAAGGTGCATCACCCGACAAGATCGAACTGCACTTCTCCGAAAACCTCGTCACCCAGTTTTCCGGTGCAAAACTGCTGATGACCGAAATGTCCGGCATGGCCCATGCCCCGATGCCGGTCAAGGCCAAAGTCAGCGGCGGCAGCGATCCGAAGACCATGTTCATCATCCCGGCAGCGCCCCTGGCTGCCGGCACCTACAAGGTCGAATGGCGCGCGGTGTCGTCGGACACCCACCCGATCACCGGCAACGTCACCTTCAAAGTGAAATGATCGATGAGCGACTCGGCCAACGTCGTGCTGCGGTTTGTGTTGTATGTGGATTTGATGTTGTTGTTTGGCGTGGCGCTGTTCGGGCTCTACAGCTTCAAGGGACAGGAACGGCAATCCGGGACAGTCTTGCCCTTTCGCCGGTTATTGACGAGAACAGCCGGGCTCGGCGCGCTGCTGTCCATCGCCGGCATGGTGCTGATGGTCCGCGTCATGAGCGGTGAATCGGACGTTACCGAGTTGCGCCCTCACCTCGAAATGATGCTGTTCGAGACGGACGTCGGGTTGGCCTGGGCCGTGCGGATGATTGCATTAGCGGTCGCGGGTTTGGCGTTGATGCTCAACCCACGCGCCCCCGGCATCAGCCTGGTGATCGCCGCCACGGCTGGCGGCATCGCCCTCGCCAGCCTGGCCTGGAGCGGGCATGGCGCCATGGACGAAGGCAGTCGCCGTTATTGGCATTTCGCTACAGACATCCTGCACCTGTTGGTGGCGGGTGTCTGGCTCGGCGCGTTGCTGGCGTTTGCGTTGATGGCGCAACCCCGGGCCCTGCAAACCGAAGCGCACATACGGTTGCTGGCTCACGCAGTCAGGCGATTTGAGCTTGTCGGTGCGCTGGTCGTTGTGATCATCACCGTGACGGGCGTGGTGAACTACCTCTTCATTGTCGGGCCGAAACTCGATGAGGTTTTACTCAGCCACTACGGAGTTTTGCTGGCGATCAAAGTACTGCTGTTTGCCGGGATGCTGGTGTTGGCGGCGCTGAACCGCTTTTATCTTGGCCCCTTGCTGGAGCGGTCGTTGCGAGAGGGCCAGTATCGCGTGGCAGCCCATGCACTTCGACGCAGTGTGTGGGTGGAAATGGCCGCGGCGATATTGATTTTGGGGTTGGTGGCGTGGCTGGGTACGTTGAGCCCGGAAGTGGAGTGAGTCATCTTCAGGGGCGTTGATTTTTCACACCGGTGAAAGTTTCACTACACTCCCCTTTCAAAACCACTCCAGCACAAAAGCCCGATAACAATGACGAAAATCAAAAGAGCAATGATGCTCGGCGGCTTGCTCGCACTCTCCCTTGGCGCCCAGGCAGAACCTTCGCATCTGGACAGCGTCATGCAACAGGGACAACTGCGCGTCTGCACCACCGGCGACTACAAGCCCTACACCCTCAAAGCCGAGGACGGCGAATACTCCGGCATCGACATCGCCATGGCCCGCGCCCTGGCCGACAGCCTTGGCGTCAAGGTCGAGTGGGTGCCCACCACCTGGAAAACCCTGATGCCCGACATGCTCGCCGGCAAGTGCGACATCGCCATGGGCGGCATCTCGGTCACCCTGGAACGGCAGAAAAAAGCCTTCTTCAGCAGCATCCTGGACGTCGACGGCAAAATCCCGCTGGTGCGCTGCGAAGACCAGGCGCTGTACCAGACCGTCGAACAGATCAACCGGCCAACGGTTCGCCTGGTCGAACCCGCCGGCGGTACCAACGAAGCCTTCGTCCACACCTTCCTGCCCAAGGCGCAATTGAAGTTGCACGACAACGTGACCATCTTTCAGGAACTGCTGGATAAAAAAGCCGACGTGATGATCACCGACGCATCCGAGGCGCTGTATCAGCAGAAGCTCAAGCCGGGCCTGTGCGCGGTCAACCCCACGCACTACATGCAATACGGCGAAAAAGCCTACCTGCTGCCCCGCGACGACATCACCTGGAAGCTGTACGTCGATCAGTGGCTGCACCTGGCCAAGGCGACAGGCAACTACCAGAAGATTCTGCGCCAATGGCTGGCGGTGCCTGACGCCAAGTAACGGATCGTTTTTTACGCACAACAAAGGGCGCCCCCAAAGGAGCGCCCTTTTTCATTGCGGACCGCGTATCAATCATCGTGCAGCAAACCTGAACCGTATTCGCCGAAGCTATTGCCGAGCGCACTGCCATGGAAATTCATCTTGTCGGGATTGCTGCTGGTCGGCCCCGGGCCAAACCCGGCCGGCTGCACCGAGTCGGCCGAATAATCACGATGGGCGCTCACACCCGAACAGGCGCTCAACAACAAAGCACCGGCAAGCAGCGAGACTTTGACGAGGGTTGCGATCATTTTTTTATTCCTGAGGGTTGAGGCGCGGGGACGTGACCTTTGGCGGTCAGCCTATGCTTCGTCTGTGCCGGACAACGTGAAACTTTGTGGGATGACAGCGTTGGTTCAGGAGCCCGGCGCACCCGAAAGTGCCCCGCGCACAGCCGCCTTCGTTCGGTGCCCTGTACACAGTTGTCCGACGCCTGGCGGCTGGTAGAGCCTGATGGCCCACTTTACATGAGCAGTAATGTAGTTCATGTGTTCGGTGGCCGGTTCCCTGAGGATTACCAATCGGTTGGCATATAGCATACCCTCCCCCCTCTGCACGTGATGCCAAGTAGCAAACAACAACTCTACAAGCCTGTAAAATCCAGGCAGGACGCGTTATCAGTATGCGTCATCGCACAATCGAATGATCAGGATGAGGCTCAAGGTGATTGATAAAACCGTCTCAGTAAGCTTGGTGGTACCCGTTTATAAAAGCGCAAGTACGCTCCCGCAATTTTACGAACGCGCGCGCGCGACTCTTGATCAGATTTGCGACGACTGGGAGATTATTCTTGTCGATGACGCGAGCCCGGACCAGACGTGGCTTGCCGCTCTGGCACTGCACGAACAAGACCGCAGAGTCAAAGTCGTTCGCTTCGCGAAGAACAAGGGGCAACAACATGCTACGTTGTGCGGCATCGGCTATGCCTGCAAACGCTGTGTCGTGACAATCGACGATGACCTGCAGTGCTTCCCCGAAGACCTCCCACTGTTTATTGATCAACTTCAAGCCGGCAAGCATGTCGTCATCGGAAAGATCCCGATGGCTGAAAAACAGCACAGCGCCTGGCGCAACATGGCTTCGCGCATCAACCAGAAACTGGTTAGCAAGGTCATGGGCAAACCGACCGGTTTCAGCCTCTCGAGCTACAGGGCCATGAGTCAACAGGTGGCAAGACAGCTCGCCAGATATCAGGGCTCACACCCACATATCGCCGCGATGCTTTTTAATTCGGTGCCCGTCAGCATGATGGCGAACGTGAGCATTCGCCACGCGCCGCGCGCCGATGGCGGCCCGAGCACTTATACCCTTGGCAAGATGTTCAAAACGCTTTCGTTCCTTATCGTCAATTACTCCCTGTTACCACTTCGCTACGTGTCGATCTGGGGCTTTTTGGTCAGCGCGTCGAGCATTTTATTCGCTATGTATGTTCTGCTGCGCACCCTCCTGACCGATCAAATAGTGCCAGGCTGGGCATCGCTCGCGATCTTGCTGTCATTCCTCGCCGGTAACATCCTTCTGGCACTAGGTGTGCAAGGCGAGTACCTCGGAAGACTGGTCGAAAATGCAACCCACCTTAGTCAATTCCCCATTATTGAAGAGCATGTGGAGTAAAGATGACATCCGCTTACCGCGTCGTGGATTATTTCCCTGCTGAACACATTTTAAACAATGGGGTCTTTGCACACCTCGACGAAATCGATGCGCAAACACCAGGCGCACTGGTGTACTGTCAGAACTTGCACTATTTGCAAAAGGCTTTGGCTACGCCCAACGTCGCGTGTGTCCTGTGCCCCGAAAGTTTAAAAAATGAAGAATTAGCGACTGAAAAATCAATTGTATTCTGTGCCGACCCACGCACCTCTTTTTTCCACCTCTACAACCGTTTGAGTGAAGAGACAAAGTGCGCAACTGCGCAAGCACCGCGCATCGGCGACAATTGCACGCTGCACCCCAGCGCCGTTATCTCGCCACTAGCCACACTGGGTAACAATGTCGAAATTTCAGCAAATGTGGTGATCGAAGGCCCTGTCGAGATCGGAGACAATGTCTACATCGGTTCAAATGCCGTTGTAGGCGCCGAAGGCTTGATCACGCTACGCAACGACAACGGCACGCTGATGGTGGTTAAACATCAGGGCGGTGTACGCATTGAATCGGGTTGCCAGATACTTGCTGGCGCAGTAATCGCGAGGTCCTTGTTCCAGCAGCCGACAACCATCAGCGAAAATTGCCAGATCGGCATCATGACCAACATTGGTCATGGCGCCGTGATTGGCAAGAACTCTGTGATTTCTGGCAATACCGTTATTGCAGGACGCACACGCCTGGGGACCGGCGCATGGGTTGGCGCCTCTTGCTCCATCGCACAGGGCCTTGTGATTGGCGACGCGGTACAAATAAAAATGGGCTCGGTTGTCATCGGCGACATCGCGCCAAACAGCGTCGTTTCTGGAAACTTCGCAATCAATCACAGGGCTAACATGACAGCCCACCTCAGGAAACAAAAGTGATGCACTTCATCGAGCTATCACTGGGATTCAAAGGCGAACGAACCTACATACAAGGGTCCGACATGCTCAATGCCACGATGCAGGCCATCACTCGCCACGCACCGCACGCACGGATCGAAAAGCTGGACTTCAGAATCAGTAGAATGACCAAACATCTACTCACCTGTCACTGGTGGCCTAGATCAACCCCTCGATCATTGCCGGGTGAGGCTGTCGCTACCTTCACCTTTCAACTCGATGGTATTGATCATGAAGGCAAATTGATTCAAGGCGAAGGTTGCGCCGACACACGACGTGCTTACGACGAGTCGCTGGTTGAAAAACAATGTGTTTTCACACCCGCCCATCGGTCAGTGACCCTGACGACCATGCCAGATGACTTCTCTCCGATCGAAGTGCTGGTATCCATGAACAAGGCACTGCATCTCAAGGAATTGAGCATACCCAGTGGCAGCCAGTGGGTCTTCTGTCGCTGGGAAAGCCCAAAGTGGCCGCCGTGTTCTGACTTGAGCGGGGTAGGGCTGACACTTGAGCAGACGCTGGGCACTCGATTGACCCGTAGTCGCATTGAGCTCAATGCAGAACATATCGGCATGCTCTACTTCAGCGCCCTCAAGGTCGAGTAGCCTACCGCTGGCACACGAACCTTCCAGTAAGGCGAGGTGCCAGTTCAGCGAGGCTTATGGCTCGACGATCAACACTACACGCCTCTCTCGACAGCTGCTAATGTGCGGCATCTTTTTGAAGCAGGCAACAGAGCAGCCCCCCTCTGTTGCATGGAGTGTGGCAACATGACCACCGTTCAGCTCAGTAGCCTGCAGACAACCTCGTCAACTGCCAGCGATGCCACCAAGCTTCCCTCCCGCAGTACAAACGTACCGGCCGGGGTAACTTCAACACCTATACGATGAATTACTAACCATGCCCCAGACAAAAGAACAACTTATCAACATTATTTCCCAGGCTGATGTTGTAGCAGATGCCTCAACGCTGCGCGACAACATCAACCTGAGCGACCAGGGCATTGACTCTCTCGGCATGTTCAACATCATTCTGTCTATCCAGGATCACTACGCCATCGAGATCCCTGACGAGGATATTGAAGACCTTAAATCCATCAATGACCTGGCCGATTACATAAAATCAAAACTGCAATAACCGACATCCCTTGTCATGTAAGGGAGGGAGGGAGGCAGACAGTATGTTCACTCTCCCTCATGCCGTTCTCGACCGTGACAGGGTTCACCAGCCTATTATCTACATAGCGTTAGCCTCACCCTCCTACGTTGAGCACCCTGCATGCCTTTGACGTTTTTGAAATTGTTGATCGCGTTTTTTATCTGTGCATTTCTCATACACACATTTGACCTTAAACTAACGGCATTAATCAGCGACATTACAGCATGGCACTACCTTGCGCTGGCTGCTGTTATCCCAATCACTTTGAGTTCTTTTTTTTCTGTCAACCGCTGGCAAGTGTTCCTGCGGCTCAATTCGATTGACGAAGCATTAGCAAGCCTCTGGAAAATAAATCTGGTTTCTCAATTTCAAGGTTTGATTTTACCCTCATCACAGGGAGCGGATGCCTTTCGTATGTTTCACATCGAACGACGCCACCCGAAAAAGCGGGGTACCGCAGGCAGTACGGTAATCATTGAGCGCATGATTGGACTATTGGTGTTATGTACCTTTACCCTTTTTGCCCTGCCCTTCTTACCCGCATCAGACAACTACGCGCTGCTCATCATGACCGTCGGCGCCGTCAGCAGCATAGCCGTAGTGACCCAAATAATATTGACCAGCAAAAAAATCCATACACTTTATAGCGGCCGCACCGTAAAAAACCCGTTACTTTCTCTATTGCTGGGGTATATTCAGAAACTTCATGCCAGCACGATTAACTTCCCCTACCGGCGGGCGCTCACGTCATCCCTGCTTTTTATCTGCTGCTATCAAATATCCCTGATATCGGTAGTGTATTTGGTATTTCGTGCCTATGGCTATGACATCCCCTTCATTCAGCACTTTGCTCTCTATCCGGTCATCGCCATCCTGACCATGGTTCCAATAACAGTGGGTGGGCTTGGGGTACGCGAAGGTTTTTTTGTTTATTTTTATGGTCTACTTGACGTACCAGCCAATATAGCCGTGGGCGCCTCCCTGGCAAACTACATTCTAATGGTCCTGATCCCTGCCGCTTGCGGTGGCCTTATTTACTTGTGGGATACTCTTCGGGAAAATCGCCTGAAAGATAAAAACTAAAACAGAGAGCCAGATTGATGCCCCCAGATCGCACCCCGTTCCCCAAGTCCGCCTTTGAGGCGCTTGCCCAGGCAGAGGCACGCCACTGGTGGTTTCGCGCCCGTAACCGCGTGATCATTTGGGTGCTGAAATCTCGCATCGGCAAAATCCGGAATTTCCTGGAGATTGGTTGCGGTACCGGCTTTGTGCTGGAAGGGATTCACCAGGAATTTCCCGAAACGACACTCTCCGGCACCGAGTTTTTCGATGAAGGCCTGATGCATGCACGTCGACGCGTGCCCAGCGCAAGCTTTGAAAAGCTGGACGCGCGCGCCATGAGCGATGCAGAGCGATTTGATGTAATTGGCGCTTTTGATGTCATCGAACATATCGATGAAGATGAACAGGTACTGGCGAATCTTTCCCGCGCACTGCGTAAGGATGGTCATCTATTGCTGACCGTTCCCCAGCACCGCTGGCTGTGGTCCGCTGCGGATGAACGCGCCTGTCATGTGCGCCGCTACACGCGACGCGAGCTTGTCGACAAGATAGGCCGCGCCGGCCTTGAGGTTCAATACGTCACGTCCTTTGTCACCCTACTCGTCTCCTTGATGTGGCTGGCACGACAGCGCCCCGGTCAAAAAAATGCGGAAGTAAACAGCGAGTTCGATATTTCTGACCGGACCAATCGGCTCCTTGAGTTCGTTATGAAGATAGAGTTTGGCCTTTTGAAGGCAGGTATCACCTTTCCCCTCGGCGGTTCACTCTTGCTGTTAGCCAAAAAACAATAATCTGGAGACCTTCAGTGAGCGACTTTAAAATTCCCTTCAATCGCCCTTTCATGACGGGAAAGGAACTTTACTATATTGCAGAAGCAAAGTTCCTTAATAAGCTTGCTGGAGACGGCCCCTTCACTCGACGTTGCCATCAGTGGCTTGAACAGTACACCGCCAGCGAAAAGGCACTGTTGACGCACTCTTGTACTGCTGCCCTGGAAATGTCAGCCCTATTGCTGAATATTGAACCTGGGGATGAGATCATCATGCCCTCTTACACCTTCGTCTCCACTGCCAACGCTTTTGTATTGCGCGGTGGAATACCGGTGTTTGTCGATATCAGAGAAGACACACTGAATCTGGACGAACGCTTGATTGAGGCTGCGATTACACCTCGCACCAAGGCAATCGTTCCGGTTCACTACGCTGGCGTCGCATGCGAAATGGACACGATTATGGAGATCGCCCGCCGGCACGGTCTCCGCGTGGTTGAGGATGCTGCGCAGGGGGTCATGGCCTCCTATAAAGGAAGAGCCTTGGGCAGTATTGGTGATCTGGGCGCATATAGCTTCCATGAAACCAAGAACGTGATATCCGGCGAAGGCGGCGCGCTACTGGTTAACGACCCGACACTGTCATTACGCGCCGAGGTTATTCGGGAGAAAGGTACGGACCGCAGCCGTTTCTTCAGAGGTGAAGTGGACAAGTACACTTGGCAGGAAGTCGGTTCTTCCTACCTGCCAGGTGAATTGACCGCCGCTTTTCTTTGGGCGCAGCTGGAAGAGGCACAGTCGATTACACAAAATCGCCTGGGCAGCTGGAACCACTATCACCAAGCGCTCGAAGGGCTTGAATCGACAGGCGCAGTACGCCGCCCGATCATTCCGGCAGATTGCACACACAATGCACACATGTACTATGTCTTGCTTGCTCCCGGCATCGATCGCCAACGCACGCTAGAGAAACTTAAACACGACAATATCCACCCGGTGTTCCATTACGTACCGCTGCATTCCTCACCGGCAGGACTGCGCTATGGCCGAAAACATGGCGCGATGACAAATACAGACACCCTGTCGGACCGCTTGATCCGCTTGCCACTGTGGGTGGGGCTGACAGAGGAAGAACAGGCAGGTGTCGTCGACTCACTACAGCGCGCCGTTTCCTGAAGGGGAACACGCAGCGTGCAATTGCTGATCTGCACACTGCGTAGCTGCACCCATGACATTGGACGCACGGTATATCGTTGCCAATAGATAAATGAACTAACCGCTCAGCACACTAGTGGCCTAACCTTTACTTCTGGTGAGTACTAAAAATGGGGGATTACCGGGCGCACTGGCGTAACGAAGTGATTTTACAGGCTCGCTTCAGGTAGTCAGAGTGCATGTCAGCACATCTGAGGACTTACCTGGAGTTTCCAGAGAGCTTTCAGGTTCAATGGGGACAATGCAGGTTCAATGCTGGGATTGGGCTATCACTGGCGCCGATTAATAAGCCTTTACTGACGAATTTTGAATAATCGATTTTTAAATCGACTGGGTGTTGAAGAATGAGAGATGTTTTAACAAATAAAATTCCAATAATTGTTCTGGCATTGTTCTTTGCTGTATTACTGAGCGGGGTATTTCTTCCGGTTTACTCCGATGAAGTCATGACAAAATTCAGGGTTGCGCGGCTATTTCTGGAGGACGGAAATGCGGTTACCCTTTATCCACAATGCACAACAACTGCAGGGCGGACAGTTTCATGGGTATTTTATCCGGCCGGTATATTACTGTCGGCGATCTATGCCCACCTGGGTCCTTTTGGCTTGAGAGTGAGCGGTATTTCTTTATCGCTGATCTGGTTTGCCTTGCTCGCGTATTGGTGCTTGGCGCAGGCGCGTGATGTTGGAGGGGCTCTTCAGCGTTTCGCTGGATTGGTGGCGGTGGCTTCACTGGGCGTCCTACCCTATCTGTGGGTCTTGTCGCGCCCTGAACAACTTCTGATGCTGCCGATCCTGGTGCTTTGTTTGTTGGCGCTCTTCTTCAAGGAGCAGAAGTCTGCGCGCGCGCAGGTGGCAATGACTGTTGGGCTTGCATTGTTGCTGACATTATTTTTCTATGCTCACCCGAAGAGCATGTTCTATGCACCATTCGCGCTAGCGGCCGTGTGGTTCGCGACGGCAACGTACCACAAAGCGATTCGCTATGGCTTGTGGCTGTTCGTCGTGGTTCTGTGCATTCAGAACTTTCACTATTTCAGCGCGCTGGCGGGCTGTCAGGATGCGCCGAACATTCAAAAAATGCTGGCGGCCAACACATTGTTACCGGGTATGCTGTTCTCTGCACCAGCTGAGTTTGTCAGCGCCGCATACAATAATTTAATAAGCTTCCCTGACCGGGTGTTGATACATCTGACCTTTAATGCCACTTTTCAATCAGGCTGGCTGCCTCCTATGGTCGGTAGCTTTGAAGAGTTGCCGTACCTCAATCTTGCCATTTATTATTTTCTGTACGCGTTTATTATCGGAATCCACGTTGTAAGCATCCCGGTATTTCTGTTCCAAGTGGTTCGCCGCCAAGTGTCTGCGTCTGTGGTGCTGGCGCTGTTGTTGGTCGGCGCAGATTTGATCAATGCGTTTTTTTACAACATCCAGAATTTTTATGCAGGCATTCAATTCATGCCTGTGTCGATCATCATCACAGCCCTGTTGATGCATTCCCGACGCGCAGTGAAGCCGAGTAACATACCCACGCTAGTCGCCTATTCACTGTTGTTGCTGCTGTCTATGGCGTCGATGGTGACACTGTTAGCCCTCGTGACCCCTGACATCACACGCAACTCCTCCTTCGCTCAATCGAGCTTGCCCGGGCAGCCACTTTCGATTCCGGTGCTGGGGACTCAGCTTCACTTGGATTCAATCAACAAACTGGGGGCGTCATGTGGTATTCCTGCGGAGTCGGCAGAAAATGTCGTAGTGGACCACATGACATATTTTGCCTTTTTGCGCGACAAGAAACCGATCCACGTGCTCTATGTGTCTGAGATCGGCTACGGTGGCGACTTGAGTAACGGCAGGCTGCTGCCATTTCTCAAAGGACTGAATAGCCCAGGCCTGGTCACGCGTTGCGAATGGGTGCCGTCTGAATTCCGGCAGGCCCAGGAGAAGGACGATATGGGCTACTGCTGTGTCAATTTCGGCAAGATCTGACTAGCGTTACCGGCATTAGTGCCCTCGGCACCCCGGAAACGGGAGGCCGAGGGGGCTCGATCATTTCCTTGACCGTCACGCCCTTGCGATGGGCCTTGGCAATTGCACCAGGTTCGGCCAGCTCAGCTTCGCGCCGCTTGAGCCGGGCTTGGGTCGTGGTCTTGCGATCGAAGGTCTGGCTTTCCTGATAAACTGTCATACCCTTTTGCATGATGCGGATCTGTGCGGTGTACGCTGCAGAGCCATCCTTGCGCTTGCGAACGGTGATCGATCCCTTGGATTTTGCTACACGAGTGGTTTGCGTTGATACATAGCAGCAAGGCTCACTCAATATTAAGCAAAAACCGTAGTAAACCGTAGCAAATGAGAAGTAGCTAAATGCCGATGAAACCCACAGAAAACCTGGCCTATCCAGCAGATTCGGTATCCAGGAGGTTTTCTGTTGCACCCATGATGGATTGGACTGATAGACACTGCCGCTTCTTCCTGCGCCTCTTGTCAAAAAACGCCCTGCTCTACACCGAAATGGTCACCACTGGCGCGCTTCTCAACGGCGACCACGAACGCTTCCTGCGTCACAACGAAGCCGAACACCCGCTCGCCCTGCAACTCGGCGGCAGTGTTCCACTGGACCTGGCTGCCTGCGCGCGCATGGCGCAGGAGCATGGTTACGATGAGGTGAACCTGAATGTCGGCTGCCCGAGTGATCGGGTGCAGAACAATATGATCGGCGCGTGCCTGATGGGACATCCGCAGTTGGTGGCCGATTGTGTGAAGGCGATGCGTGATGCGGTGTCGATTCCGGTGACGGTCAAGCACCGTATCGGGATCAATGGCCGGGACAGTTACGAGGAGCTGTGTGATTTCGTCGGCACGGTGCGGGATGCCGGGTGCACCAGTTTTACCGTGCATGCGCGGATCGCGATTCTGGAGGGATTGTCGCCGAAGGAGAACCGTGACATCCCGCCCCTGCGTTATGACGTGGCAGCGCGGTTGAAGGCGGATTTTCCTGAGCTGGAGATTATCCTCAACGGCGGGATCAAGACGCTGGAGGCTTGCCACGAACATTTGCAGACGTTTGACGGCGTGATGTTGGGCCGCGAGGCGTATCACAACCCTTATGTTATGGCCGAGGTGGACCAGCAGCTGTTCGGCAGCGCGGCGCCGGTGATCAGCCGGGCTGAGACGCTGGCGCAGTTGCGTCCTTATATAGCGGCGCACATCGCAGCAGGTGGTTCGATGCACCACATCACTCGCCATGTGCTCGGACTGGGAACCGGGTTCCCGGGAGCACGCAAGTTTCGGCAGTTATTGTCGGTGGATATTCACAAGGCCAAAGAACCTTTGGCCTTGCTGGATCAAGCGGCGGAGTTGCTTGAGGGGCGTTAACGGTTAGCCGCTGCCCTGCGACCAGGCTGCATGTCCTGCAGCCTGGTGCAAGTGTCAGAGCGCTGCAGCTTCGGTCCAGTCAACCCAACCGAATACCCACGTTGCCAGAATCAGCAAACCGAATCCGATCCGGTACCAGGCGAACACGGCGTAACTGTGGCTGGCGATGAACTTGAGCAAACCACGCACGGCGATCATGGCGAAAAAGAACGCCGTCACGAAACCCAGCGCAAATACTGGCAGGTCGCCAGCCTGAAACAGATCCCGATACTTATAGCCTGAATACACGGCGGCACCAACCATGGTCGGCATCGCCAGAAAGAACGAAAACTCCGTAGCCGCCTTACGCGACAGGCCAAACAGCAACCCGCCGATAATCGTCGATCCGGAGCGCGAGGTGCCCGGGATCATCGCCAGGCATTGCGCGAAACCGACCTTGAGGGCGTCGGCCCAGCGCATATCGTCAACATGCTCGACAGACACCACATGTTCCCGCTGCTCGGCCCACAACATGATGATGCCACCCACCACTAATGCCACTGCTACAGTGATTGGATTAAACAGATACTCATGGATCTTATCGGCGAACAACACCCCCAGGACCACTGCCGGAAGAAAACCGATCAATAGATTCAAGGTGAAACGTTGTGCATTGCGTTGAGTCGGTAAGCCGGTAACGATCTCGAGAATCTTGCGACGGAACTCCCAGACAACTGCCAGGATCGCGCCCAATTGAATGATGATGTTAAAAGCCATGGCTCGCTCGCCGCCGAAGCTGAGCAAGTCCGCGACAACAATCTGGTGCCCTGTACTTGATATCGGCAAAAACTCCGTCAGACCTTCGACCATCCCTAAAACCAACACTGATATGGTTGTCCAAAGATCCATTAATTCCTCCCTCAACGACAAATACCCATGCGTCGACTTCGCTCTGATTCAACGCCAACACGAAAGTAAAGCGCATTAGACAAATTAATAAAACTCAATGTTATGAAATGTCCATGGTCAATACCACCAACATGAACGTTATATAACAGTTAATATTGGATAGTTCCGAGCCAAACAAGAGCAATCACTCGCACTTGAATCAACAAAGCCCTACCGCCCTCATGGCACCCAATCAAAAAAATCAAGCCGCGGGAACTTTAGCGGCATCCACGGTCGTATTGATGCGAAAAACCGGGACATCGGGACAAAAGATGGCACAATGACATGACTTGTCAGTCCGCGAGATTCCAATAGGCCATCAGGCCTCTTGAGCCATTGGTAAGCAAACGATCACGTGAGAATCACCAGCAACGTTAAAAAAAGGTAGCGACCGCTTGAAAAACGAGTGAAATATTACCAATTGTCAGTCACAACTGAGAATGGGTGCTTTAACATTCAAATGCCAGCACCCAGCCGAGTCAAAGCATGATGCTTACAGGGAAAATAACGACTACAGACCACAGCTACGCGAAGGAGGAGAAAGGTATTCTCACCGTTGGGCGAACCCACACGCTAGCTGAGGGCTTTAGGGAATTAGTCGCAAGCCACGTAGGCAAGGATATTGCCGTTGATGCAATGTGCTATAGCAACTCATTCAAAAGAAACAAGAATACTGATTCATACCGTGCAATTTTTATCGTAATCGACAGCCCTCAAGCATTTGTTGAAAGCCTCACCGCGGTAGAAAATATTCGCGTCGAAAATCTGGCGTCAATAATTTTCGTAGCCATCACCGGTAGAGGCACCTACAACAAGATGAAGTATTATTTTGCCGGGGCCGACTACTGTATTAATTGCGATACTTTTGCAGACAAAAAGTCTGATGTACTGTCCGAATTTTTTAACAGTCCAGAATGGCAAAAAAAGCATAATTTGCTTTTGGACCCCACTCGCATGTGCCTGATTGGCGAGTATAAAAAACTGGATGTATCGTTTGCAGAAATGAAAATTCTTGAGGCTTTTTCTCAGACCAAAAACCAAATATTGAGCCATGATGAAATCGCCAGGATCATGGGGCTGAATATAAATTTTTATGACCCAAGAGCCTTGGAAAAGTCGATCAGTCGCCTTCGCGGCAAAATAAAAGGCATGTATGGAACCAACGCCATTCAAAGTATCCGTGGGCATGGATATCGTTTAATCAGGGGTCTGATCTCGACAACCTGATTCTTAATGTAAAAGGGAGTTTCTGTTTTATGAACGCAACAGGGAGCGTGCGATTCTACGATCACGCAGAGCATTACCTGTCTCGACAATTGATCCTCACTCGGGATGACTGCCCGTTTGCCAGCGAGATCAGAATACATTTTGACGATTCTGCTTCCGCGCCCTGCGCGTCAGAGGCGTATCAGATGAGTGGGATCTACAGTGAAGTACTGATGCAAACCAGGCTGATTGCGTTCTCACTAAAAGATCGCGACACCACTAACGGGAGCAAGTACTTAAGCCGTAGTTTTGTTTGCGTAAAACAGTCGGACCTCGCCAACTCTGCGCTCACGGAAGAGTTGATACAGTCCGGCGCTGCTCTGCGCGAATTTGGCCAGACACTGGTTATCGCGCTCAATGAACTACCCCTCTCGGCAGTCAGCTTCGCAGAAAAAAAGAAAATCCTTCATAACGTGTATCTATTGAAAGATCACGGCATAGAAATCGCGCTCGACGATTACAACATCGACGATGAAAGTATCGAAATCTTTACAACCCTGAATCTATTCGACTATATAAAGATTTCCACTTCCTCTCTAGACTTGAGTCTCAAACTCAGCGGCAATCCAGAATTATTCAATCGCCTCCACGAACGCATGACCATGCTCACTCACAACACAAAAGTCTCCTTTATAGCAGACAGAGTCGAGCATGCTGCCAGCCATATACTGGCACGTGCGCTGCCCTTTGATTACTTCCAAGGGAGCCATTACTCCCCCGCCGACAACCTTTAAATCAACACCCAGATGTGCAAATCAGGAGAGAGCCATGGATAGCAGCACAAACCTCCCTAGAAAATACTTTGTCGTGGTTACTCACAACCCCGCACTACAACTAGAGCTTGAGGCATTACTGACCAGCAAGCGATATAACAGTTACGGCACGTCACAGGCAAAGATGTTTTATGAAGGCGTTGCCCCACCCACTTCTGCCCCCAAGCTTATGGAATTTATTTCCCCGCAGGTAGCCAAGATGGTTCCTCCGGTTATCAAGCATGATACCCAGCGCATCCTTTCGACGTTCAAGTCCGAATGGCAAGCAGTCCAATCCGTAACGAAATTTACTCACTTCACATCAACTGCGGACAACGCCAGAGATGACACCAGGGAATGCGTCTCCCAGGCGGCCAAACCGCACGCTCCACTGACTGAAACCTGGCGACTGAGCGATGCCAACGGCGCGCTGACCAAAGATGGCGTGGAGATTGCCTTGACTGGCCTGGAGGCCACGCTGCTGAAAAAAATGCTGCACCATGAAGATCGCGTGGTCAGCAAGGACGATCTTATCCGCAGCATCGGCAGAGAACCTGAACACTATCGGGGTCTCGAAATGTGCCTGAGCCGACTACAGGAAAAGTTTAAAAACGCCAGCAACGGCGAACGTCTTTTCCGTGCAGTAAGGAATCGTGGGTACTGCCTGATACAAAAAATCGTGCGCGTAAAAAAATCAGCCTGAACCATTCAGGCGTTCGCTCTGGCAGTGCAATACAACAATAAAAAAGCACGCCAATTTATCTCCCCCCCTCTCCACCCGCCCCCCTTCTAAAAAGCCGTGTTAATAAAGTTGAATCCAGACTATTTCTAACGCCGCTCTCGCCCAGATATATCAACCATATACACCGCCCACTCGTTAAAAGTCGTCAGACAGTGCTCCCCCTAATAACTTAATCTATCCATTGATGACGGCGCCGCCCTCTTGGCGTTTCGATCATCAATGCTCCGCCATCTAATATGAACAATAACTCTTATTTCATTAATTTTGGCTTTTGTCTGTCGAAACGCGAATGGACGTATTTTGGGGATAACGTATGGTTAACAATCTTCGTATCAATCGAAATACCACTCTCAAAGGACTGACCTTCTGGGGACAGTGGGCTCTTGGCCTGGGCTTTGTTGTTGCCCTATTGTTAATACTGGTTTATTACAAGACGGGTACGGTTGAGTTCTATTATCGAGTATGCGCAACCCTTACTGTACTTGCATCGGTTCCAGCCTATTCCTGGTGTGGCGTCTACGCCAAGAAGGACAACTACCTAGAGGGTCTGGTAAGACTTCTGATGGGTTGGTCAATGACACTGGCAGCGCTGGCTATTGTCGCCTTCCTCTGTAAGGCCAATGAACTGTTTTCTCGTCAAATCATTCTGATATGGGCTATCTGCAGCTACCTCGGACAGGCGCTGTTGTACGTCCCACTGCATGGTTTTTCGAAGTACTACCAACGGGCGCTTCAAGTTGAGCGCAGAACGCTGATTGTGGGTACTGGCGAGCTGGCACTGGGATTGGCTAACAAGCTTCGTGCCCTCGAGCACTTCCCATTGGTCGGCCTGGTAAGCTCCGACACCACTCCTTTGCTGGAGACCGGCGCACCACCGGTTGTAGGCCCGCAAGAGGAACTGCTCGAACTGATCAAGACTCATGACATCCGACGTCTGTACATCACGCTCCCCCTGAGCGAAGCGGTACAAATCGAAGAAATGTATGTCGACTTGCTGGATGCCCACGTCGATGTTGTCTGGGTCCCGGACTTGAACAGCCTGACACTGCTCAATCACTCGGTCAGTGATGTGGATGGCATGCCGGCAATCCACTTGATTGAATGCCCGCTTTCCAGCCAACCCACTGCCGCATTGAGTAAAAGCCTGTTCGATAAAAGCGTAGCGTTGATGGCCATTATCGCTCTAAGCCCGTTACTGTTGATCATTGGCCTGGCCGTCAAATTCACCTCCCATGGTCCGGTATTTTTCAAACAGGACCGCCACGGGTGGAACGGAAAGGTTATCAAAGTCTGGAAGTTTCGATCCATGCGCGTGCACGACGATCACGAGGTGAAGCAAGCCAGTCGTAACGACTCGCGGATTACCCCGATCGGGCGCTTTATCCGTCGCACTTCCATTGACGAGTTGCCGCAGCTGTTCAATGTATTGCAAGGTCATATGGCGCTGGTCGGACCTCGCCCTCATGCCGTTGCGCACAACAACTACTACTCCGGCAAGATTCTCGCCTACATGGCTCGCCATCGAATCAAACCGGGAATCACCGGGCTGGCTCAAATCAACGGTTGCCGCGGCGAGACCGACACCATCGACAAGATGCAGAAGCGCGTCGAGATCGACCTCAAGTACATCAATAACTGGTCGTTGTGGCTGGATGTGAAAATCCTGGTGAAGACGCCGTTCACCTTGCTGTCAAAAGACATTTATTGAGGGGACGCCTGCAGGCTAACCAGGGGACGCAAGCCATTTACCCAGTGCGCTTGCGCCGTCACTAGTGGCTGGGTTTTCCCAGCCATGCCTGCAACTGCACCAACACCGGCAGGTTGTTCCGCTGTCGACTCTCGTGGCGATACTCATCGCCAACTTCTTTTAAGTCTCCGCTCGATACCGTACGGCTTTTTGACCAGATTCAGGGCGATATCAGCACGCCCGGGCTTACCTTCAGGCAGGCGCAACGGCAGCAGTTGACCGCTAAAAAGTGGATACCGGGTAATCGCGTGACAACAAACACCGTATTAGCGAACGGGAGCGTCAGCCATGCCGTAAAGCTGCGGCCCTGGCCGAGACCGCTGCTTTCCTGGTGCTGCGACAAAAGCTTAATGCCTACGGGGGGGACTAAGACGACGGCAACTGACCTTGTTGCCAGGCGGTATCTGCTTGTTGATTGGCAGGCCGGGAGCAACGCTCCGTGTCAATGCTTACTGATACCAACCAAGGGCATGCTGATTCTTTGCTCACGTTGCAGCAATGTCATCAGGAGCAACACTCGCTGCTCGCCCTCCATCGCCAGGAAGATCGCTTCCACATCGACAAAAGGCCCCTCATTGATACGCACCCGCTCTCCACAGGCAAACCGAGCCTCCACTGGGGCTCCGCTATCGTGCTCATGAAGTTGTGCGATCAAGTCATCACCTACGGGTACCGGTTTGCCTCCAAAACTGACAATTCGCAATACACCGCGAGTAGAACGCAAAGGCGCCCAACTCTCACCTAAGCCGAGCTGGATAAACAGATAACCCGGAAACAGCGATTCGCGAACAACCCTCCTGCGCCCCTGCATATCACGCTCGCGCCGATGCGTAGGGCGAAAACAGGTATACCCCTGGTTAACCAGATTGATCTCTGCACGCTCGTCCTGGCTCGCCTTGCATTGCACCAAATACCATGCGCTAGAGGTGAGACTCTCAGGCAAGGTCATTTGAACAGCCGAAGCACTATGGATGGACACAATCAGCCCCTTCTGCACCTGTGTGGTCAAGTAGCTCCGTGGTTTTCTCATCGATCTTGCGACGAATTTCTCCCAAGGATGGAAATGCACCTGAAAAACGGAGTTGGCCGATCATGGAAACGTAACCCTTCAAAAACATACGAAACTTATTAGCAATACAGGAACGCTAGTGAACCCTTCGCCCAAGGCAAAACCCCGAACATCATTAGCATCAAATTACGTATCAAGACGTTTAACACACTCCAATACAGGACAACACAAAAAAGCCAAAAACGTTAAAAACCGTCAGGCAAGAACCGACGATGTTATTTAATATCTGGCTTTATATATGGAATTTTTTTTGCCATATGCTTTCAATACTCGCGTGGCATTTAATGGTTGATGTTGTCGTGGGTTGCCAGTTATGATTTTTAGCATAGCAACTGTCAAGCACACTCCAAGTCCGGATTCCAGCAGGCCAGAGTCTTCGCAGTCAAAAGCTTCATCCAGCACGGTAACTCCTCACGGAAAGAGGCACACACCCAATAGCTGCAAGCCGTCACAAAAGTGCCATTGAAGAAAAGCATAGTTTTAGTCTTTCCAATTGCACATCACCACAAGTGTGGAATTTCCAGGGAGGTTGCCTTGTTTAACAAGATTCTAATCGTTTGCATTGGCAACATTTGCCGAAGCCCCACTGCCGAACATTTGTTGCGAGCAGCACTGGGGCAGTCCGATATCGAAGTTAGCTCTGCCGGTCTTGGCGCACTACAAGATCACCCGATCGAACCCACCGCCCGGATCGTACTGGAAGAGCATGGCCATCTGCCAGAAGAGCACAAAGCCAATCAACTGACCTCTGCCGCCATCAGCGAATCGGATCTGATCCTGGTGATGGAGCAGTCGCACATAGACCGTGTTCTCAAGATCGCGCCTGAAGCGCGAGGAAAGGTCCTCTTGCTGGGCAAGTGGCAGAACAACCGCGAAATCAGCGACCCCTACCGTCAAGGCAAACCTGCTTTTGTGCATGCATACGCGTTGATTGAAGAAGCAGTAACCGCCTGGGCAAAGCGTCTCGCACGCTAAACCATTCCTCGATACCTGTTAAAAAAGAACTCACTTATGCAGCAAACTCCAGCATTAACCTCACATGACGATGATGAAATCGACTTGATGGGCCTACTCGGGACACTGGTCGATCATAAATGGTTGATTGCCGGGATCACTGCTGCCTCCATGGCCGTTGGCACGGCGTATGCGGTGTTGGCCAATCCTGTTTATCAGGCAACTGCCTTGATACAGGTGGAGGCCAAAAAAAATGACATGCTCGGCTTTTCCGATATCAACAGCATGTTGGGTAAAGAGTCACCTTCCGCCACAGAAATTGAATTAATCAAATCGCGCGCGATCATCGGCAAGGTTATCGACAATCTATCGCTCGATATTACCGTCGAGCCGAACCATTTTCCGGTGATCGGCGACTTTATTGCTCGTCGGTTCAAACCAGACGCTGTTAATACGGTCGCAACGCCATGGCTTGGCATGAACAGTTTTGCCTGGGGTGGCGAAACCCTGAAAATATTTCAGCTCGAGCTCCCACAAGAGCTCCTGAGCAAGACGCTTACATTGGTCACCGGTGAGAACGGTCACTTCACGTTGATGGATGAAGACGACAATGCCCTGATCCAAAGCCAGGTAGGCCAAGCCTATGAGCAGAACGGCATCAAACTGCAGGTCGAAGTGTTGCAGGCGAATCCTGGTACAACGTTCAGCATTGTGCGTGACCCACGTCTGACCAGTATTTTGAAGTACCAAAAGGTACTTGATGTATCAGAGCGCGGTAAAGAATCCGGCATGATCGGGCTTGCTCTTGAAAGCGAGAAACCGGCTGAAGCCATTCAAATCCTCAATGAAATCGCCAAGCTCTACGTACGGCAGAATGTCGAGCGGACTTCGGCCGAAGCCGCTCAAAGCCTGGAGTTTCTAAAAGATCAACTGCCTCAGGTCCGCAAAGACTTGGAGAAAGCCGAAAACGCCCTGAACAAGTATCAAATTCGCAGTAAATCCATCGATATCAGCCTGGAAGCCAAAGCCATTCTCGATCAGATCGTGGCGCTTGATACCAGCATCTCCGAACTGAAATTGCAGCAAGCGGAAATGGATCGCAAGTTTACCCGTCAGCATCCCGCCTATCGGGCCTTGCTCAGCCAATTAGGCGAGCTGACAGCCAAGCAGGATGGCCTCGCCAAAAAAGTCGAGGGCCTGCCTTCAACACAGCAAGAACTGCTTAGCCTCACCCGCGATGTAAAAGTCAGTACCGAAATTTATACCCAGCTCCTGAATAAATCCCAGGAACTGGATGTGATGCGTGCCGGCACCGTGGGCAACGTGCGCTTGATCGATACCGCCGATGTGGATCTGCTTAAGCCCGTTAAACCCAGGAAGCCACTGATCGTTCTCATCGCCACCCTGTTCGGGGCTTTCCTGGCGACTGCAGTGGTGCTTTTTCGCAGAGCCCTTAATCGTGGCGTGGAAAATCCGGATCAAATTGAACAGCTGGGATTACCGGTGTACGCATCCATTCCTTTCAGCACTCTGCAAAAAACTGAAGAAAGCAAAACCTTCCGAAGTGGCCGAGGCCGCGCTAACAACGCCGCCCCCATACTGGCCAGCAGTCACCCCACCGACTTGGCCATAGAAGGATTGCGCAGCCTGCGCACCAGTCTGCACTTCGCCATGCTCGAAGCCAGCAATAATCGCCTTATGATCTCCGGCCCGAGCCCCAAGGTTGGTAAAACGTTCGTTTCCGCCAATCTCGCTTCAGTCATCGCTCAGACCGGCCAGCGTGTATTGCTTGTCGACGTGGATATGCGCAAAGGGTATTTGCATAAAGTATTCGGGACCCCCGCTGAAAACGGGCTTTCTGATCTACTCGTCAAGCGCTGCGACCTGGCAACCGCGATCAATAAAACTGAATTCGAGCACCTTGACGTTATCGGTCGCGGACAAATACCGCCCAACCCTTCAGAACTGCTAATGCATGCAAACTTCAGTGCCTTTCTGGAGCAAGTCAGCGCCCAGTACGACCTGGTAATTCTGGATACACCACCGTTGCTGGCGGTGACGGATGCGGCGATTGTCGGTCGCCAGTCGGGTACAAGTTTGATTGTAACGCGCTTTGCGCTCAACCCGGTTCGTGAAATTGAATTGACCATGCGCCGCTTTGCACAAAATGGTGTTGATTTGAAAGGCGCCATTTTCAATGGTGTTGAAAAAAGAGCCTCGGCCAAATATGGCTATGCCGACTATGGTTATTACAACTACGAATATAAATCAGAGAACGTTTAGTTAATTAACTGCTGTCTATACCCCCGCTACCGTCGAGCAGTAATGAATGGCGGTAGCCATATCAACTCCACCTTGCTACCTGCAGCTGAAAAAAAATGCAGACACATTAATAAATAGTGACGCTCTCAGGGACTGGCAATTAATCCTGGGGCGGTAGCGTGGCAAAAATCAAATTCGTACTGCCCCACATCGATGGCTATCCGTTAATTCGGCGTATTTCTCTGGATCAACAAAGGTTGGGTCGCCGTTGTTTTATACAGCATCGGTCCGAAACGACATTTGTTATGTCATCCAAACATTCCTCCACCTTAAGCTACGAACATAGCAATGGATCGCCCTATGAAGACCCTATGCATTTTTGGTACCCGTCCTGAGGCCATTAAAATGGCTCCACTTGCGTTGGCACTGGCGGCAGATGAACGCTTTGAGGCAAAAGTCTGCGTCACCGGCCAACACCGTGAAATGCTCGATCAAGTGCTGGGGTTGTTTGCTATTGAGCCAGACTTCGACCTGAACATCATGAAACCCGGTCAGGACCTGACCGATGTGACCAGCGCGATCCTGCAGGGGCTGAAAAAAGTCCTGGCAGAATTCAAACCCGATATCGTGTTGGTTCACGGTGATACCGCCACCACTTTTGCTGCCAGCCTCGCAGCCTACTACCAGCAGATTCCGGTCGCGCACGTGGAAGCCGGTTTGCGCACGGGTAACCTCTATTCTCCGTGGCCGGAAGAAGGCAATCGTAAACTCACGGGGGCGTTGGCCAACCTGCACTTCGCGCCAACCGAAACGTCAAAAGCCAATCTGCTGCGCGAGGGCGTTGATCGAGACACGATCGTCGTCACTGGCAACACAGTGATTGATGCCCTGCTGGATGTCGTCAAGCGTCTCGATCAGGACCAGGCACTGCTTGCCCAAGCCTCTGCACCAGCGGCCTTTCTCAACCCTGCTCGAAAATTGATCCTCGTGACAGGCCATCGCCGGGAAAGTTTCGGTGACGGCTTCGAGCGCATTTGTCAGGCATTGATGGAGGTTGCCCAGCAACATCCAGAGGTTGATATCGTCTATCCCGTGCACCTCAATCCCAATGTGCGCGAGCCCGTCAATCGTCTACTGACCGGCATTGACAACATCTACCTGATCGATCCCCTGGACTACCTGCCTTTCGTTCACATGATGAGCCGTGCGCATATCATTTTGACCGACTCCGGAGGCATCCAGGAGGAAGCGCCGTCACTGGGCAAACCCGTGCTGGTGATGCGCGATACCACAGAACGGCCAGAGGCTGTTGCCGCAGGCACCGTGAAATTGGTCGGCACCGAAACCGCCGATATCGCCCGCGAGTTGAACCGCTTGCTGACCGATACGGTCGCCTACCGCACCATGAGTTACGCCCATAACCCCTACGGCGACGGTAACGCCTGCCAGCGCATCATCGAGGCGCTGCTCGCCCGATAACCCCCTCCCTTGCTTAACAGCCGTTGCGTTGCGCGGCTGTTATCTCGCTTGAAAAACGTATCAACACATCACTATTCAAGGACGTTCCATGCCTTTCAAAACCATCTCCGTCGTTGGTCTCGGGTATATCGGCTTGCCCACTGCGGCTGTCTTCGCTTCGCGCAAAAAACAAGTGATCGGTGTCGACGTCAATCAAAACGCGGTTGATATCATCAACCGTGGAGAGATTCATATCGTTGAGCCAGACCTAGACATGGTTGTGCATGCGGCGGTGACGGAAGGCTACCTGCGCGCCACCACCCGGCCGGAACCCGCCGATGCTTTTCTGATAGCGGTGCCCACACCATTCAAGGGCGACCATGAGCCGGACCTGGGCTACATCGAATCGGCCAGTAAAAGCATTGCCCCGGTGTTGAAAAAAGGCGACCTGGTCATTCTTGAATCGACCTCCCCCGTCGGCGCTACCGAACAGATGGCCGCCTGGCTAGCCGAAGCCCGTCCAGACCTGAGTTTTCCGCAAACACACGGTGAAAGCTCCGACATCCGCATTGCTCACTGCCCGGAACGGGTACTGCCCGGCCATGTGCTGCGCGAGCTGGTGCAAAACGACCGTGTTATCGGCGGCATGACGCCAAAGTGCTCCGAATTAGCCATCAGCCTTTACAAGGTTTTTGTCCAGGGCGAATGCATCGTCACCAACGCCCGCACTGCAGAAATGTGCAAACTCACCGAGAACAGCTTTCGCGACGTGAACATTGCCTTCGCCAACGAACTCTCGATGATTTGCGACAAGCTGGATATCAACGTCTGGGAACTGATCCGCCTTGCCAACCGCCACCCAAGGGTCGATATCCTGCAACCCGGGCCAGGAGTCGGCGGACACTGCATCGCTGTTGATCCATGGTTCATTGTCAGCAAAACTCCTGAAACTTCAAAACTAATAAGAAGTGCCAGGGAAGTTAACGACTCAAAACCACAATACGTAATTGAAAAGGTAAAACGCGAAGCCGATCGCTTTAAACAACCAAAAATCATGTGCTTTGGTTTAGCTTTTAAAGCCAACATTGATGACCTCCGCGAAAGCCCAGCTGTCGAAATCACAAAAGAACTATCCGAGCTATATCCGGACGCTGTATTTGGAGTAGAACCAAACATAGAAAAACTGCCTGAAACCCTTAGCAAAAAAATACAACTAATAAGTCAGGAGCAAGCCCTCCGCGAGGCAGACATCATTTTACTTTTGGTGGACCACAAAGAATTCAAAGCTATTGAGAAAAACAGACTCGACAGAGCCCTAGTAATAGATACAAAAGGGATATGGTGACGAGTGAACGCGCAGACAAAAAAGGCTGCGTCAACAAATGAAAAATATTATCTACAGCGCCTTAAGCAACCTGATTAACTTTCTTTTCTCAAAAGGCGCAATGGTCGTAGCGGGGGCTTTTGCCTCCCACTACGCAACCATTGAAGACGCTAAGACCCTGACAATAATAATCACGACCATCTCAGCCTTTGGAACACTATTCCAACAGGCCATTAGCACCACCCACATTAGATACAATGGAGATACGATCACCCATGACAAAAAATACAAAGCAACCTTAGTCGCTTTAATTGGAGTGATGTCGGTACCTGTTTCGATGTACCTATATTACTCGTCCTCTCTCTCACCCACCAATGCAGCATTAACAATAGTACTTCTAATTGCACACGGCGCTAGCGGCTTCAAGATAGCCGCAGCAACCCAATCAAAGAAATTCAAACTAATCTCTTTGATTGGCACCCTGCAAGGATTATTACTATTATTAACGTTACTACCGCTTATAGCATATTCAGGAAACTCTTACTTATACACCGTTCCATTTCTTCTCACCTCCTTGCTATGGCTATTTGTAAACCCCACCCGAACTGAAACAGAAAAATGTTCTGCAACAATTTTAAGCATTGTGAAAAGAACATTTCTCCCTGCCATCTTTACCGGTTTATTTTTCATGCCCGTAATTTGGTTACTCCTCGGGTATGTACAGAGTAGATTTGGAGATCAGGAGTCTTTTCTGCTTGCGACAGCAAATCAGTGGAGAATGACCATAGGTATATTGCCCACGATTTTTGGAGGATATTTACTTCTGCTACTCGTCAACAGCCCGAAAGACACTCAACACAATAAAAACATAAACTTTTCGATCACCTACTACCCTGCCGTAATCATTGCAATTTTTCTTGCATTATCCACAAATAAATTATCAATGATTTATCCGGATGCGATTGTAAGAAACGGGGACCTTCAGCAAACAATAATGTTATTTATGCTTGCGAGCATTCTTACCTCATTCAAGAGCTCAATATCTCGAGAAATGGTAGCTGCTGAACTTGCAAAACTAAGCATACTAAGCAACATGATATGGGCGGGAATATTCTCTCTAATTTACTTTACGGCTTTCAATGAATCAGGAGCCACCGGAGTTGCTAAAGCCTTTTTAGCATCCCAGGTTATACATCTAATTCTTTGGGCCCCAGCACTTTCGAAACACAACTTAGTACCCAAAAGCTTCTTTGACAAGAAATTCTACATCAGCCTAATACCAATCGCCTGGATAACGTACACCTATGCCATCTAACAAAAAACCTTTAAAAGCTTATATTCGAGGTGCTTATGGTCCGGGAAACCTGGGCGACGACGTCCTTCTTGAGGTGTGCATTAACATCTTGCGCCCGCACTTTAAAGAAGAAAATATATCCATAGGAGTTAAGCAGCCCAATAACGTCGGCTATCTAAATAAATACAAATGCAATTACGTGCCGATATCTGCCCCCATCAACACAGATTTTCTTTTTTTTGGAGGTGGAGGACAGTTTTTTGAGTTTAATGGGAACAAGGCCAAAAAGCCCTTTATCAAAAAATATCTGGAAGTTAGAAAACAAGGCCTAACTCACTTTGATATTTTGAAGATATTTTTATTGCGAGCGCTAAAAAAAAATCACCCTTTATACAAAAGAAGCGCAGCCATCTGTTTGGGCGTGGGCCCGTTTGAGACTTCTTCGCCCACTCAAATAGAACAAGCCATAAGTCCTTTTCTCAGCTGTGACTTCAGATCCGTACGGGACACTGTAAGCCTCGACATACTCAAAAAACTTCTTCACACGTCTGCTCTCTATACTGATCCGACCTTTCTACTTAGCCACTGGAATATTGATACATCGAAACCAGTTAGAGAAAAAAGTGATTCTATTGGAGTCATATTACGAGATTGGAAATTAAATCAGCACGGCGAGAATGTACTACAAAACACTATTGAAGCAGCGCGCCAACTTATTTCCCGAGGTTATGTAGTTAAACTCATTTCGCTATATCATGAGCATGACCGCGCAATTATAGATAAACACCCTGATTTTGAATGGCTAATCTGGGATCCTCAAAAGGGCACACCAAGCACATTCATAAGCAAATTACAACAAGACTTCGACATATTAGTCAGCACTCGGGCCCACGGGGTTTTGCTACCCGCACAAGTTGGACTACCGAGCGTAGTAGTTGGCATAGAACCCAAACTGAAAAACATCCACAACTTATTACCTCAAGGCACCCTTTACAGTGACGGGCTGAATCCAGATGACATTATTGAGAAAACCTTAATCGGCCTCAATAATCAAAATGAGCTTTCTCAACAACTGCTTAGCGATGTTAAAAAGCAGACCACCGTTGCCAACAACTTCTTAAAAGACATAAATTCATGGATAACAAAAAGCGTTCGGGAACTGCAGTAATCCTATACTTCGGGGTTGGAATTGAAACAACCCCAAAAATCGCCTTAATAAAGAGCACACTTGAAAAACAATATGAAAAAGTAACAATCGCAGGCATTACAGCCAATCACTACTCATCAACTGAACCACACAAAGTTATAGCGGTGAGCGCCAAAAATAAGCCATTGAAAATATTTAAATCTGTAACTGGAATATTAAAACTTTGCCACTGGATCAACAAAACACCTCCACAATTGATTTACGCAGTTAACCCAATACCAGGTTTGATTGCGGCTGTATTTAAAAAATTTAAATCCATTGAGTACATCTACGAAACACTCGAGATTTTTTGCGGACTAGATTACTTCCCCTATAGCAAAAAATATCGCCCAATCTGGTACTTCTTAGAGAAGATGACCATCAACAACAGCCTAAAGTCGTTCACGACAGATGAGTTCAGAGTAAAATTTCTTCGACGATTACTAAAAGTAAAAAAAGAAAAAATCACCTATACCTACAACACCAATAGCCAAGCGCATATTTTACCAGAGCAAGCCAAAAGTCAGCCGACCATTTTAAGCTACTGTGGCGGTGTATATCCAGGCAGAGAAATTGATAAAATTATTCGAGCATTTTCCCTACTAAAAACATCTACACCGAATATCAGACTAATAATAGCGGGCGGGGGAAATGCACTTTACATCCAAGAATTAATGCAATTGAGTAGTGACTTAGAAATAGCCTCATGCGTTGACTTTACAGGATCCATATCCAATAGCCAGCTTAAGAAAATAATGAGTGAATCCAAAATAACATTCGCCTTTTACAAGCGAGATTCACTCAACAACAGGCTCAACAGCCCCAACAAAATTTTTGACGCAATTTTCTGCCGCACACTTCTACTAACTACTAACTCTCCACTCTCAAGAAAAATCATACAATTAAACAACATAGGAGAATTGATTAAAGAAACCAGCGCTACAGAAATCAGTAAAAAATGTCATGAGCTTCTCAACAACCGCGAAAACCAATCACATTTCAATGAACTGATAGACAAGTATTCCTGGGAAACAGAAGAAAGAAAAATATTAAAAGCACTTGGATCAGCCTTACAATGACTTACATCGTTCTTTCTCTTCTATTTTTATGCCTAGGCCTTCTGAGGGAAAAAGGCCTACTACCTTTCCTGACGTTAATTGCCTGCTTACCATTCTCAAACTCTTTCTCCATTTATTTTTACCAATACGGACTGTACTCTTACGACTATTTTTTCTTCGGAGTACTGATTTCGACAAGTATCAGTGGCATTGCCACTAAAGCCAACGTTATAAATGTTCCCAAATGGGCAACCATTTCGTTTTTAATAATTGCAACTTATTCAGTCATCCCTGTCTTCTCTGGGACCTCCCTGGATGTATATTTTTTGCGGGATTATAGGCCCGCAATTTTTGCTCTTGAGTTAATCGCGGCATCGTTACTGCTCAGGTCACGAAAACTACAATTATCAAGTCGCAACATCCTCACCATAGCAACTCTAGCAGGCGCTACAAATCTCATTTGGCTGGCACTTTCCATCGCGGGGGTAATGTCATCAGAGGACGAGTATTACACGACAAACAACTTCAAGTACTTTGATGCAAGTACATATATATCCGCACTATTCATAATATATTTTTTCTCCAAAGCAAAGGCTCACAGGCACCCCGAACGCAAACTAGCTTTCAATCTGAGACAGACCCTCGCAATCACTGCTTCATTACTTTCAGTCATTTTGTCAGGGTATAGAATACTCGCCTTCGCGACGATTATTGCAGCCGCCTTAGCTGCAGCCAAAAGCCCAAAAAAACTTATCCCTATCGTAATAATTTTGGCCATCTCCTCACTGATATTTATATACTTGGCTGAATATTTCGGTGCCGCAAGGGTAGCTGAAGGTCTCACTGCAAGTGGATTACTACAGCAATTATCGACTAGGTATGGGCCAGCCTTAGACGTCATATCCTCTTTTAAACCATATAATTATTTATTTGGAAGCGGCTTTGGCACTTCATTCGATATAACATGGTTTGAATACAGATCGCTAGACACCAGAAACAATTTCGTTGACAGCGCCTACATTACATTTTTCGCAAAATATGGACTTCTCGGAATACTGTACATCACATCAATCACTTTATCCCTTCTATCCCTAGTACCAAAGCCGATCAAACTTTCGCTCTTGGCATATCTACTTATTCTATTCATTGCTTACGCAATATCTTACCAACCAGCATCAGCGGGAATCATCATAGGCTGCATGATAGTTAGGATACTTCAATCAAATTCGGACAGCGCGGCAAAAATATGACCACGAGATTAAACATGCAAAGAATCGATTTTTTGGACTGCCCCATGGATGTCGCCTCCATGGACAACACCGTCGAGACAATTCGTAGCGCGATTACTGCCGGCCAGTTCACCCAGCACGTGGTGGTGAATGTCGCCAAGCTTGTAAACATGCGTGACGACCCTCAGTTGAGCGAATCTGTTCGTTCTTGCGACATCATCAATATCGACGGTATGGGTGTGGTGTTGGGTGCCCGCTTTCTCGGCCACTCAGTGCCCGAACGCGTCGCGGGTGTCGACCTGTTTCATGAATTGCTGGAGATGAGCGCGGCCAACCAGTTTTCGGTGTTTTTGTTGGGCGCCAAGGACGAGGTCGTTTCCACCGCCGCCAGCAAGGTGAAAGCGCTTTACCCTGGGCTGAAAGTCGCCGGGTATCACCATGGCTATTTCTGGGACGACGAAGCCGCACTGGTCGAGAAGGTTCGGGCTTCAGGTGCTCAGCTGCTGTTCGTCGCCATCACTTCGCCGATGAAAGAAAACTTTATCAACCGCTGGCGCGATCAGTTGGGGGTCACCTTTGTGATGGGGGTGGGCGGAACGTTCGATGTGGTCGCGGGGAAGGTAAAACGTGCGCCGCAATGGATGCAGAATTACGGGCTGGAATGGCTGTACCGTGTTATCCAGGAACCCGGCAGGATGTGGAAGCGCTACTTGACCACCAACAGCAAGTTCGCCTGGTTGCTCATCAAAGAAAAGCTTAAGCGGTCTTGAATATCATCGCCGTACTCGTGGCGTGGGCGGACAATGTTAGAAACAGTGGGTGCGCGTTATAAAACGTCAGACCTGTCAGGCGTCCTACACAGGTATTCTTAAGGCAATAATCGCAAGATAAACCTCACTGAGGAATGACCCAGAGGTCCACTCTCATCGAGTTCGAATCAATACTATCCTTAACGTTAATGGACGCTCAGCGTTTTTGGCCTTGCACGCTCGCTTTTTAGTTTCACCGCCAATACCGACGATGCATCAAAAAGGAATCTACTATGACCAAACTACTTGCTTCCGCTCTATTGCTGTCTTTAAGTGCCTCCGCTTTAGCCGCTGAGCCCCCTGCAGCGTCTTCCGCTCCAGGCACACCTGTAAAAAACACTTCTTTGAATCAGTCCACCCCTCTCGTGGGCAGCCTGTCCACAGAGGCTGCTCTTGGCCTCGGCGCCGTGGTTGTCGCCGGAGCCGCTGCACTGTCATCCAGTGGTGGCAGCAGCAATGGCGGCGGCACTACCGGCACTACTGGTACTACCGGCACCACCGGTACACGCTAAGCGTACCGCGAGGTCGATAGCCTTCCACCACCCGGAGCAATCCGGGTGGTTCAGTTCTGATGTGTTCCCTCCACAAGTGTCCTCAATCATGATTCGTAGTTTGTCGCTCGCTGTGCTTGCAGGCGTAGCCCTGCAAGGCTGTATGTTCTCACCCGGTCAACACTTGGATACCAGTCAGGTCGGCCGTGATGGCTCACCAGAAAGCAGTCGGATCGAGTTGATTCCGATAACGCCCAAACTGATTGCCCAGAACGCGGCGACAAAAGTGCAAGCCTCGGTGCCAGCCGAGTTGTTGGCGTTCAAGCCGCAGGCTTACCGGATTGGCGCCAATGATGTGCTGTACATCACGGTGTGGGACCATCCTGAGTTGACTGCACCATCGGGTGCGCAACAGCAAATCGATGCGAACGGTCGCCTGGTACGCCCGGACGGCACCATGTTTTACCCCTATATCGGCAATATTCATGCCGCAGGTAAAACCATCGAGGAGCTACGCGGTTTTATTGCCGAGCGCCTGACGCAATTTGTCGACAGCCCCCAGGTTGACTTGAGTGTTTTGCGGTTTGCCAGTCAAAAAGTGGTGATTTCCGGTGCCATTTTAAAAGCCGGTCAACAACCCATTACCACTTCGCCACTCACTGTCGTCGAAGCCATGGGTACTGCTACTGTCGATCCGTTGAATGCCGACCTTGCCGGTCTGACACTGACCCGGGACGGACGTGAGTATCCGCTCGACCTGGACTCGCTTAACAGCAAAGGCTCGCAGTTGCACAACGTCTATTTGAAAGACGGCGATCAGTTGTACCTGCCCTACAACGACCGGAAAAAGATCTACGTCATGGGTGAGGTCAACCAGCCTCGGGCGCTCACGTTCAAAATCAACCGGATGAACCTGGCGGATGCGATCGGAACGGTCGGTGGACTGAACCAGACCACCTCCAACGGCAATGCGCTGTATGTCATTCGAGGTGCCGAGAATCTTGAAACCGAGCCGGCAAAGGTCTTTCAGCTGGACGCCGAATCGCCTACCGCGTTTGCTCTCGCCAGCCGCTTCGATCTGCAACCCCAGGACATCGTCTACGTCGGCCCTGCAGGCGTGACCCGCTGGAACCGCTTGATCAGTCAGTTGCTGCCCTCGGCTACTATCCTGGGTACCGGAGCGGCCGCTCAAAACAATCTCAGTGAAGCCAGCAGTCGATAAGGTTTGAGCCGCTTTGAAAACTTTGCGTAACAGCTCATGCCTGGCGGTGGGTTTACTGCTGTGTGGCTGCAATCCGTTGATGCAGGCGTCCCTGGATACCTTTAAAGCCGCCACACTGGGCGTCCAGCCGCTGCAAGTGACTGCAGCGCAAGTGGAGGCCGTGCCCTATGCGCAGATCAAGGTCACCACGGACGTCAGCGAAGGTGTGCTGGCGAAGCTTCGCCAGCAGGACGACCTGGAGTTCTGGGTCGCCTCCGGCAAGCAAGTGCTGTTGATGCGCGATGGTCTGGTCGTGCGCACTGTCGGCCTGAGCATCAATCTCGATGGCACGCGCTTCGACGGTGAGTCGCCGTTCAAGCGTGGCTTGCAGCAATTGCCCGACGGTTACAGCAGTACCCGCTGGATTGATGTCTATCAGGGTCCGCGGGTCGGACTGGCTGTTAACAGCCGTTTCAGTCGACAGGGCATCGAAACCGTCACCATCCTGGACAAGGACTATGCGTTGCAGCGCATAGATGAACGCGTCGACATCCCCGAGCTGGGATTCAAGGCCACCAACCGTTTTTGGGTCAGGCCTGACGATGGCTTGATCCTGCAGAGCGAACAACATCTCACGCCGGAACTTTTCTTGAAGATTGTGCAATTGCGCCCTGACCGGGAGACGGCTCGGTGAGATATTCGAAAACGCTGTCGGCTTGCCTGTTGCTGGCAAGTTCTACGATGACTCAGGCCGCTGTCACGGTCACGGGTGATGTACAAAACGCCGGATCCTTCACGTTCGTGCCAGGCACGCGCTTGCTCGATGCCGTCAGCGAGGCACGCCCGAACGCCGAAAGTTACTGGTTGGCCGCCGCCTGGCTGCACCAGCCACTGTTGGAGCAGCAAACCCGCCTTAAGGCCGGCGTGCTGTTCGATCTGAAGTTGCTTCAACGTGGGGCCTTGCTTGAAGAAAAAAGCAGCCTTGCGGCCCTGGCTGCGCGTCTGTTTGAAGAGGTCAGCCGACTGCCCGTTACCGGCCGAAAAGTCGCGGTGCTCGACCCTGTGGCGCTGGAGGTTGGGTTCGCCCGCAATTACTCGCTCAGTGACGGCGACCAGCTGATTTACCCCCTACGCCCGACGACGGTCACTGTCCTGGGTGCAGTTGAACAGCCCTGCACGCTGCCCTATCGCGCCCTGCAGCCAGCCCAGGAATATCTCAAAAGCTGCCTGCCGGTGACCGACGCAGATGCCGATTACCTGTGGTTGATTCAGCCCGATGGCCTGGTCAAGCGAGTCGGCAACGCCGCCTGGAACCGCGAAGATGGGGTGATTGCCGCCGCCGGCAGCACAATTTTGGTGCCCGTGCGCAACGATGATCTGGATTTGCCCACACCCGACTTGAACGAGCAGCTTGCTCAGTTTCTCGCCACCCAACCGCTGCCCGAGGTGGCCCCTTGAAGTTACGTTTTGCCGCCGTAGTGTTGTTGCCCTACAGCTTGGCTCATGGAGAGCCGCGTTTTACTCAGAATGATTTCGGTGGTGTGGGTTTGTTGCAAACCCCCACCGCACGGATGGCACCCGCCGGCGAATTCAGCTTGAACGCCAACCGGACAGACCCTTATTCGCGCTATAGCATTTCAATACAGCCCCTTGATTGGCTGGAAGGTAGTTTCCGTTATACCGCTATCGGCAACCATAAATACGGGGCCGAATCATTCAGTGGCGACCAGAGCTATAAAGACAAGGCGGTCGATGTCAAAGCCCGCCTCTGGCAAGAAAGCCACTGGTTGCCCGAGGTCGCGCTCGGTTTTCGGGATGTCGGGGGCACCGGCCTGTTTTCCAGCGAATACTTTGTGGCGAACAAACGTTACTACGACCTGGATTTCAGCCTGGGCGTTGCCTGGGGCTACATCGGTAACCGCGGGGATTTCGATAACCCGCTGGGGTACATCGACGAGCGTTTTGATACACGCCCGGTAAACACAGGCGCGGACGCGGGCAACGTCAATACCGGCTCGTATTTTCGCGGTTCGCCCGCGTTGTTTGGCGGTGTGTCCTATCAGACGCCCTGGTCACCCTTGAGCTTGAAACTCGAGTTCGACGGTAACGACTACAAGCACGAGCCGTTCAACAGTAGCCTGGAGCAGGACTCGCCCATCAACATCGGGGCGGTCTTCAAGCTAAGTGACTCTGTCGATCTGACCGCCGGTTGGGAGCGCGGCAACACCGCGCTGTTCGGCATCACTTTTCATACCAACTTCGTCAGCCGCAAGGCGCCGGCCAAGCGCTACGACCCTGCCATCGAAGCGCTTCCGGCAAACGCGCCGACTACGCCCCTCAATCAGGTCGACTGGGCCGGGGTTTCCAAACGACTGGAAAACAATGCCGGTTACAAGGTCGAGCGTATTGCTCAGCGCGATTCCGAGCTGATTGTGTATGGCGAGCAGTCGCGCTATTTCTACTCAGCCAAAGGTGTAGGCCGGGCCAGCCGGATTCTGGACAACAGCGCGAATGACGACATCGACTGGTTCACGATGGTGAACAAGCGTTACGACATGCCCGTGGAAGAAACCAGTGTCCCGCGCGAAACCTTCCGGGCTGTGGTGAACAACCAACAGGACCTTGCAGACCTGCACCGCACCACCGAATTGAACCGGGCCACGCCACACATTGAAAACACGCTGTACACCCAGGCACTCGAGCCTTTTACCTATGGTATCGGCTTGGGTTACAAGCAAAACATTGGTGGTCCTGACGGTTTGCTGTACCAGTTGACCGCTGATGTGGACGCAGAATACCGCTTTACCCGCAACACGTGGACGAGCGGGGTCATAAGCACCAATCTCCTGAACAACTTTGATAAGTTCACGTACGACGCGCCGAGCAATCTGCCCCGAGTGCGGACCGATTTGCGCAAGTACGTCATCACCTCTGATGTAACAATGCCGACATTTCAACTCAACCATGCCAAGCAACTGGATCAAGACTTGTATGGCATGGTGTATGGCGGTTATCTGGAATCAATGTTCGCCGGGGTCGGTGGTGAATTGCTGTACCGCCCCATGGGCGAGCGTTGGGCCGTGGGTGCTGATTTGAACTTTGTACGCCAGCGTGACTTTGACCAGGGTTTTGGTCTGCGCGATTACAACACCACGACCGGTCACATCACCACCTATACCGAACTGCCGTTCGACTTGCAGGCGGCGGTCAGTGTTGGACGTTACCTGGCGCGCGATTGGGGTGCCACGATCGATCTGTCGCATGAGTTCACTAACGGCGTGAAGTTCGGTGGCTGGGTCACCCGCACCACGGCCTCGAAAGAAGAGTACGGCGAGGGTAGCTTCGACAAAGGTATCTACATCTCGGTCCCCTTCGACGAGTTGATGAGCGTCTCCACGATGCGTCGCGCCAACCTGGTTTGGGCTCCGCTGACCCGCGATGGTGGCGCGCGCCTTAACCGCCAATATTCGCTGTACACAATGACCAATGGCCGCGACAAAGATGCGTTCTATAAGAACTTTGAGAAAATCACCGAATGAGTTCGTTGTTCCTGGGTGTCACACAACTTCCCCAATGGATACGAACTCTGATTTTCATCAGCGTTGGCGCGGTCTTGCTGGCAGCCGGGTTGCGAGCGCAACCCATTCCCGAAGCCTTTGTCCAGGAAGACAAGCTGCATCACTTGATAGGCTTTTTCGCTTTGTCGTTTAGTTGCCGGCTGGCCTTCCTGCGGGTCAACGTGCGCTGGATCGCCTTGGGCTGTCTGGTGACGGGTATCCTGATCGAGTATGCACAAGGACTGATGCCGCTGCGCACAGCATCACCTTACGACGCCCTGGCGAATGCTGTCGGTGTGCTGATCGGCTTGATTGTGTGGCGTTGTAAGCACCCAATCAAACAGTCCGCAGAGCTCCCGGACACTTAAGACCATGGCTTCGTCCGTGAGCATAGCGAGAATTGGGAGGCTCTGCCCATTGGCGGGGGCATCTGTGCTGTCCGCAGAAAATGACGGCTTCTCTTATACATTGGAAAAAAGGACGCTTCTATGATCCGTAAATGTCTATTCCCTGCTGCCGGCTATGGCACGCGCTTTCTGCCCGCCACCAAGTCGATGCCGAAGGAAATGCTGCCGATCGTCAACAAGCCGCTGATCCAGTACGGCGTTGAGGAAGCACGGGATGCCGGCCTGCAGCACATGGCGATCGTCACCGGGCGCGGCAAGCGGGCGCTGGAAGACCATTTCGATATCAGCTACGAGCTGGAGCATCAGATTCGTGGTACCGACAAGGAGAACTATCTCAACGGTACCCGCGAGTTGATGGATACCTGCACCTTCTCTTACACCCGTCAGGTGGAGATGAAGGGGCTGGGGCACGCCATTCTCTCTGGCCGTCCGTTGATTGGTGATGAGCCGTTTGCGGTGGTGCTGGCGGACGACCTGTGCTTGAACCTGGAAGGCGATGGTGTGCTGTCGCAGATGATCGCGCTCTATAAGCAGTTCCGTTGCTCGATCGTGGCCATTCAGGAAGTACCCAACGACCAGACGCACAAGTACGGCATCATCGCCGGCGAGCAGATTCGCGAAGGTATTTACCGGGTTAACAGCATGGTTGAAAAGCCTAAACCGGAAGATGCCCCGTCCAATCTGGCCATTATTGGTCGTTACATTCTGACGGCCGATATCTTTGACTTGATTGCTGATACCGAACCCGGCAAGGGCGGTGAGATCCAGATCACTGACGCATTGATGAAGCAGGCACAAAGCGGTTGTGTCCTGGCATACAAGTTCGAAGGTCACCGCTTTGACTGCGGCGGAGCGGAAGGTTATATCGACGCGACCAATTTCTGTTATGAGAATTTGTATAAGAAAGGCCTGTAACCGGTAATTTTCAGCTCTTGGGTGCCGCGTTTCTGAGCGGCCATAAACCTTTTGCAAGGCAGACCACTATGAACGCTTCCAGATCACCGATCGACTCTGTCTATAAATCGCTGGACCCTTTTGCACCGGGCAATATGGTTTTGGGGCAGGAGTTCACCGAGGGCAACAGTGGATTGATGGCCTGGTTGCGGACGTACGAAAGAGCACCCTCCTCTACCTCCCCTCAACCCAGATTGCTGGTGGAACGCATCGGGCTTTTCCCCTCCTCCGGGGACATTCGATGTGCAGTCAGTAATCCGACTGCCGTACTGACGCATCTTCGTTCGTTGTACGCCAGTAAAGCGCTGGACGTAGACGAGAGCGACGGCCTAAGCCTGACGTTCACTGAATGGCGCTTCAAGATCCACCTCTCGCAGACCGAGCCAGAAATCGTGCTGAACGTTGAGAGTCGTGGTGATGTTGCACTGATGCAGTTGAAAACTGCAGAGCTGCTGGCCCGGATTGATGAGAAAAGCAGTAGTGAGTCCTAGCTCCACCCTCTTGCCGGGACTCGACATCAAGCCAATCGCTATAACCGTGACGGCCCGCCAGAAGTACGCCAATGAGGCTGCATAAAAGCCTTTTCTGCCCCCGACAGAGTCACTGCCAGCGAGTTCAAGACCCCCTCGGCGGTGTACTTGGGAATGCTCGTACTCAGTAGAATCCCCGCTAGCCCCAGCGCCAGGGCCGGCAAAGGAATCTTGCGGATTTCCCTTCTCTCCAGTCTGAAAAGAAAGACGCACGCCGCGGCTGATCCCACAACCGCCCCGGCAATCGCTTCCGGCAGAGGATGAATCGTCTGACCGACATACTGGATGCTGAACCACCAGGTCGACAGCAGCCCCGCTCCCAGCGCCAGCCATCGAAGGCGATGATCCAGTTGGCGCAACAGCAAACTCAGTACAACGGTCGACACCAGGCAGGCGTTCATTGCGTGGCCACTGATGACCGCGATATCCAGGCTTTCCAGGCCGATTCCCCAGCCCTTGAAAAGCACTTTACTGAAACCTACGACGAGATAGGCTACGAACAGTACGCCTAGCCATAAGAGGGCGAGTTTTCTGGATGCCGTGCACCATAACCAACCCGCGACGACCATGGCCGCTGGAAGCATGACTGTGATTCCGGCGTATTGTGCGATGTACAGTTTTGACTCCAATCTACTTCCTCACGCCTGATGCAATTTTCCAGTGTAATGGACACTGGGCGCGTGTTCAGTAGATACAGCGCTCATCGATCCGAAAAGCACTTCAGACGGTTCTCTACGACAAGCACCGAATAACTCGCGATGTGCATTGCCAGTCCGTCCTCTACCAGCGCGTCCAGCAAGGCCGCCTGTGCCGCGAAGCGCAGGTCGCGGTTGAGTTTTCGAGAGGCGTGCATCTGATCGATCAGAACATGCGTCACTTGATAAGGAGTGTTAATCCTCAAACGTCCCAGCCAGACAGGTAGTTTTTTTGCTGTTTTAGTCTGCCTGATATCCTGTACGCCTGTTGCCTTGTCCGAAGAGGGGCTTTTCGAAACTTCCACGATCTCTTCAAACACGTTGGTCAACTTTTTTAATGCGTAGCCGAGCATCAGATCATCAAACGCATCCAAAAACATATACCTCTTCACTTTGTGAAGTCATTTCCACCATGCAAATACTTGCTATTATCACACTACACTTTATTCGCTTTATATATTCGACGTATTCTAACGATCACACCTTATTAGATAACACCCCACCAAAAGTAAGATAACCCTTGCGACAACTTAGTAGACTTTTTATAACAATCACTGAGGGCGCAACCAAACTATATAGAATTCAAAAATTTAGCGGCATTACACTCAGGGCACAGTGGGCGTTATCAGAAGATTCAGGTGTCAGGTGATCTGATTGCAAGGCGATAACCGTCAGCTGAGTTGAACCTGTGAGCCCGCCTGGCATCCTATTTATCGATACCGCCCCCCACCTTTCAAACACCTGTTTTCAGGTTGTTGCCACAGGGGGCATTGATACACGTACACGCCCTTGAGTGGCTGTCAGCGCTCGGGTAATGTCATCAGACCCATAGGACAGAGCACGCCCATGACTTCCAAGCTGGAACAACTCAAACAAATGACAACCGTGGTTGCCGACACCGGCGACTTCGAAGCTATCGCTCGCGTTAAACCCGTGGACGCCACCACCAACCCTTCCCTGCTGCTCAAAGCCGCGGCCATTCCTGCGTATGCCGAGCTGCTGAACGCCTGCGTCAATGACTGCAAGGGCGATGTGGGCCTGGCCAGCGACCGTTTTGGCGTGGCCGTGGGGCAAGAAATCCTGAAAGTGATTCCGGGCCGCATTTCCACCGAAGTGGATGCGCGCCTGTCGTTCGACACTGATGCCATGCTCAAGCGTGCGCATCGCCTGATCGAGCTGTACGACAAGGCCGGTATTGGCCGCGACCGCGTGCTGATCAAGATCGCGTCCACCTGGGAAGGCATCCGCGCTGCCGAGATCCTGGAAAAGGAAGGCATCCAGACCAACCTGACCCTGCTGTTCTCCTTTGCCCAGGCGGCCGCCTGTGCCGACGCCGGGGTGTTCCTGATTTCGCCGTTCGTGGGCCGTATCTACGACTGGTACAAGAAAGCCAACGGCAACGACTACACCGGCGCGGACGATCCGGGTGTGCAGTCGGTGACGCGCATCTACAACTACTACAAGGCCAATGACTACAGGACCGTGGTCATGGGGGCGAGCTTCCGCAACCTGGGCCAGATCGAGCAACTGGCCGGCTGTGACCGCCTGACCATCAGCCCGGACCTCATCGACAAGCTGGCCGCGGACACCGGCAAGCTGGAGCGCAAACTGGCGCCTGGCCATGCCGGTGAAGCGCGCCTGAGCCTAAACGAATCGCAGTTCCGCTGGCTGTCCAACGAAGATGCGATGGCGACCGAGAAACTCGCTGAAGGCATTCGTCAGTTCGCGCGGGATCAGGAGAAGCTCGAGGCGTTGTTGCAGGCCAAGCTGTGATCTGAGTGGGTGTAATGCAAAAAGGGCGAACCTTGGTGGGTTCGCCCTTTTTTTGTATGTGTTTGGTGACTGGCAGGACGCCATCGCGAGCAAGCTCGCTCCCACAGGAGTTCGCGGGATGACTGAGGTCGTGTGCTAAACGAGGACCTGTGGGAGCGAACTTGCTCGCGATGGGGGTCTGGCTGACCCACATCAATTCAGGGGATCAATGGCGTTCGAGCGCATTCACCAGGTCATGGAAGGCTTCACGATTGGTGTCGTTCAGGCCCATGAGGATCTTGTGCGCTTCGAGCACCTTGATCCGCACCACTTCTTCGGACTGGTCCTGGTCTGGCAGGTCGTCCAGGCATTCCGGGCACGGCACCGGCTTGTCAACGATGTTGAACACCTGCTCGAAGCCCATGGACTGCAGCAGCCGCGTGATGTCTTCGTGGGTGGTGACGACGGTCGGCAGCAGGCCAACCTTCTGCCGCGACAGGATCGACAGCTTGGCCAGCAGGCCAAGTGTGGTGCTGTCGATGCTGCGGGTTTCGGTCAGATCGATCACGATCGAATTGAAATTCAACGCGCTGAAGATCCGCTCAATAGTCGCATCCAACGCCGAACACAGGGTCAGGCGAACTTCACCGACGAACTTCAGGACGAAGGTGCCATCCTGCTCGGCGAACTGGATTCTACCGGTACTCATCAAAGATTCCTGCTCAACACCAACAGGGCGATATCATCCGGCATCTCCCCTAGCGTGGCCAATCCAAAAACCTGCCGCAGCCCATCCAGGGTGCCGCCCGCAGCCTTGACCCGTTGGGGCAACGCCGCTTCTTTCTCTTTGAGTGTGGGTTCTGGCAAAAGATCCAGAATGCCATCAGACATCAGCGTCAGGCTGAACGTCGGTGGCAGTTCCAGCACGTGGTCTTCGTAGGTGGCTTCGTTGAAGAGGCCCACCGGCAGACCACGCCCTTGCAGATAACGAACACTGTCTGGCGTGTACAACACTGGCAACGGCAAATGACCGCCGATGCTATAGGTCAACAAACCGGTCTCCTCGTCGATGACTCCACCGACCATTGTGACGTGTTTACCCAGCTTACAACTGATCAGGCCCCGGTTGATATGACCAAGAACCTCTGAAGGCTTGAATTCCGGCAGGGTGCCGCTGCGCTTGGACTCGAACAGCAAGCGCGTGGTCATGAACTTCAACAGCACGGTGACGAAGGCTGAGGAGGCGCCGTGACCGGAAACGTCCGCCAGGTAAAAGGCGACCCGGCGCTCGTCGACCCGGAAGTAGTCGACGAAATCACCCGACAGGTACAGCGACGGGATGATCTGGTGAGCAAACTTGAACTCGTCGATGGTCCAGGGACTGACCGGCAGCATGTTCATCTGCACCTGGCGACCGGCGTTCTGGTCCTCCTGGAGCAGGTTCAGGCTGGCTTCGAGCTCGCGATTGGCCTTCTCCAGCTTCTCGCGGTAGCGCTGGTTCTCCAGCAGCAGGCGCGCACGATCCAGGGCCCGGCGCACAGAGTGCTCGAGCACAGCCAGATCTTCGAGAGGCTTGATCAGGTAGTCCGCCGCGCCCAGGCGCAGGGCTTCGACCGCGTCATTCATCACGCCGGCACCCGACACCACGATCACCGGGGTTTGCGGCGACAGTTCGGTGACCTGGCGAATGAGTTCGAGACCGCCCATCTGCGGCATGCGCAGATCGCAGATGACCAAGTCGGGCTTGTCTTGCTCGAATACCTGAAGACCCTGCTGACCATTGCTGGCCTGCAAGACGCTGAAACCACTGTCTTCCAAATAGGCGGCGAGGCTCGCGCGCACTACTTCGTCATCATCGATTATCAGCAGCGTGGCACTGGTTTTTGGCATGTGGGCAAACGGCGCCAGAATTAGGTTGGCGTAGCAGGCGGGGATTTTGGCCCGGCGCTGACTACTGGATTCGCTTTCTAGCCTCTCTGTCGCACCGCTTTCGGGCAATTGCCCTACACACGTGTTCACCAGAGGTGCCCTTCTAAGGCGCAGACGGTACTCCCATCCGCGGGGCGTTTCAAGCTCACGCCGATGGTCGCCTGACGTCTTTATTTGTCAAATCACCGAGAGTTATAAGAACAGGCAAATCCGTAACCCAATGGAAGGTTCGAACCTGCGAGTCAAACCGGCCGGGACTACAGTGAAAACCGCGATTTCATCCGCATGCGGCTTTTCGCAGACAAAAAAGGCGGCCTTGATGGCCGCCTTTTTCAGTTTACCGGTCGAGATCAAAAATCGTCTTCGACCTGACCGTCTTTCACCTTGAATTCACGGTTCTGCAAGTATGCATTACGGATGAAGGTGTACTTGTCGCCGGTGATCAGCTTCTCGCTCGACAGCAGGTTGGCACGGGTATCGATGATGTCCAGGGCGTAGAACGAGTTACGCACCGGAACGTCGTTGATGTAACGATAAGCGCCTGTGTAGCTATCGACGTACTTGGACGGCGCATCACGCAAGGTGCTTGGCCCCAGCAGCGGCAGCATCACGTAAGGGCCGCTGCCGACACCCCAGTAGCCCAGCGTCTGACCGAAGTCTTCGTCATTGCGCTGCAGGCCCATTTTCGTGCCGACATCAATGACGCCCAGCAAGCCGAAGGTGGTGTTGAAAATGATTCGCGCGGTATCAACGCCTGCTGCATGAGGTTTGGCCTGCAGGATATCGTTGGCCAGGTTGCGCACATCGCCGATATTACGGAAAAAGTTGTGAACGCCGTCTTCGACAAACTGCGGCGTCACGTACTCGTAGCCCTGGGCCAGGGGTTTGAGCGCGTAGGTGTCGATCACGTCGTTGAACTTGAAAATCGGGCGGTTGACGCTTTCCCAAGGATCCTCTTCCGTGGCGGCCTGGGCAGCGAACGGAACCAGCATCACGCTGGCGCATACACAAATCCTGGCTAGATGATTGCTCCAGCGCATAGAAAAAAAACTCCTTGGTTTGTACTGGCTCGGGCACTTGGCCCAGGCAATAAGTTGGCAAGTATAAGACGTAAACGCCGTTTAACGCACTTTGTACGAGATCCACACGGAAGGAATCGTGCCAAATGTGAGCGTTTCACATCCATGTCATTCAACTGTCACCGTCGTCCACTAGTCTTCAGGCTATTTCAGGGACGTCCACATGCCGCTCGCCGAAGCCTTGCCCCAAACCGCACCCAGCCTGACCGCCGTACTGTTCGGCCTCAGTGGCTGCCTGGTGGATTTCGGCGCGCACACGCACCGGCACGGCAGCCACTCGGCCGAACACGCCGAGGCCACACCCGGCGCACTGGATAGCCTGCGCAGCTTGCAGCGCCAGCAAATCCCCTGCGCCTGGCTCGATGAACTGCCCCCTGCCCTCAGCCAATCCCTGGCCGCTGCGCTGCCGGAATGGATCAAACCCTCGCAACATTCAGCTACAAACAACCCATGGCCCGCCCCGAATGCCTGCTGGCACGCCTTGATGACCCTGAACGTCGAGCGACTCGACGGCTGCGTACTGGTGAGCGGCGAACCCCGTTTGCTGCAAGCGGGGCTCAATGCCGGGTTGTGGACCATCGGTCTGGCGTCCTGCGGCTCGCTGTGCGGGCTGGCGCCCGAGCAATGGCAAGCGCTGCCCCCGCAGGAGCGCGACATCAAACGCGCCAAGGCGACGATGCAACTGTTTGGTCTGGGCGTGCATTCGGTGATCGATCACCTCGGTGAACTCGACACCTGCCTGGCCGATATCAGCTTGCGTCGGCTCAAGGGCGAAAAGCCCTGATCGAGATCATGCACGTTGGCCGCGAGTGGATTAATCTAAAGGTCAGACATCGACCTTTGGCCTGCCGCCATGGTCTATGCCAGTGCCTATCGATAAAAGAAGGAAGAACGCCATGCCTGCCCGCGAACTGCAAGAACAGCTCAATGCCCTGCGCGAGCAATTGGAACAGAATCCTCCATTGTCCGAAGCCGAACGCGCAGAGTTGAACGAACTGATGCAACAGATCGAGTTGAAGCTTGAACTCGAAACCAAAACCCAGGATTCCAGCCTCGCCGATGGCGTCAACCTGGCCGTGGAACGCTTCGAGCTCGAACACCCTACCCTTGCCGGCACCCTGCGCAACATCGGGCAGGCCTTGGCCAACATGGGGATCTGAAACCAACAATGCCTTTGCAGGAGCGAGCTTGCTCGCGATGGAGTGTCAGCTACCTTGGCGTCTACTGACACACCATCGCGAGCAGGCTCGCTCCTACAGGGTTTCGTTACTGACGGACCAGGCGATGGTTCGGCAGCTGCACCTCTTCAGTGCTGCGATACGGGTTGATATCCAGCCCGCCACGACGCACATAACGCGCATACACCGTCAGTTTCTCTGGCTTGAGCAACCGCTGCAGGTCGAGGAAGATCCGCTCTACACACTGCTCATGGAAGTCCGAGTGCTGGCGGAAGCTGACGATGTACTCGAGCAGGCTCGCGTGATCCAGCGCCGCGCCACGGTACTCCACCGCGACGCTGCCCCAGTCCGGCTGGCTGGTGACCGGGCAGTTGGACTTGAGTAAATGGCTGTGCACGCTCTCCTCGACAATGCGCGAATCATCGCAACGCAGCAGTTCCGGCCGTGGATGCTCGTAGTTGCTGACGCTGATATCCAGTTCATCGATGCACACGCCCGGCAAGGCCACGACGCCTTCGCTCTCGACCTCCTTGAGACTGCGAATGCGCACACCCACCGGCTTGCCCGCAGCCGCCGACAAGTCCTTGGCCAGCGTCGCCTCAAGGCTCGCGGTATCGGCAAACGGCGTCTGGTTCAGGGAGTTGAGATAGAGCTTGAACGACTTCGACTCGATGATGTTCGGCGAATCCGCCGGAATGCTGAATTCGCCGATCGCCACCACCGGCTTGCCCGACGGCAGCAGCCAGGACAGCTCGAAGCAGTTCCAGAAGTCCACGCCTTTGTACGGCAGGGTTTGCGCCGTCAGGCCCAGCTCCGCCCACTTCGCGGTGCGCGGGATCGGGAACAGCAAGGACGGCGTGTAGGTGGCGATGTATTCGCTGGACTTGCCCAGCGGCGAGTGTTCGGCTGCGGGATGCATGGCGGAAACCTGACTGAAGAATCAGCGGATTCTATCAGCCTTTGCTCCCGCCTTTGAGTGCTTACTGACTGACAGTCAGTTTGCCGACCATGCCGGCCTGGTAATGACCGGGAATATTGCAGGCAAACTCAAGGCTGGTGGCCTTGCTGAAGGTCCAGGTCAGCTCGGCGGTCTTACCCGGTTCCACCAGCACGCTGTTGGGGTCATCATGCTTCATGCCGTGGTCCATTTTGCTGTGATCCATGCCGGCCATTGCCTTCATACCGGTTGGCGCCAGCATGCCGCTCTGTTGCATCTGCAACATTTCCTGCTGGTGCCTGGCGTGCAATGCCGCATCCCCCAAGTTGAACTCATGCAGCAACTGGCCTTTATTGACCAGCACGAAGCGCACGGTTTCCCCGGCCTTGATATCGAGGGACTTCGGCGTGAAGGACATGTCCCCCATCACCATCTCGATGCTGCGGGTCGCCTTGGCCGCCGAGGCCGGTTGACCGAAATCGTAGGTATGCCCGGCGTCTGCCCACACCGGTGAACTCAGCGCCAGCAAACACAGGATTTGCGCCACGGATTTGCGTAAAAACATCGTCATACTCCAACAAGTTAAGGCTCAGCATGCGCAAAACTCTAAACTGCTGCCACTGCCCGTAACCTGACAGCCAGATTACAACTTTGTCAGGTTGCCCTGTGCGAATGCTGCCCACGGTATAAAGCCTTCGTTCCACTTGCCATGAGTCGCCCATGAAACTGCTGATCGTCGAAGACCAACCGAAAACCGGCCATTATCTGCGCCAGGGCCTGACCGAGGCCGGGTTCAACACCGAACTGGTGGCCGACGGCAACACCGGTCAGCAATTGGCCCTCAGCGGCGAATATGCCCTGCTGATTCTTGATGTGATGCTGCCGGGTCGTGATGGCTGGCAGATTCTGCAAGCGGTGCGCAGTGCCGGCCTGGACACGCCGGTACTTTTTCTGACCGCCCGTGACGCCGTGGAGGACAGGGTTCACGGCCTCGAACTGGGCGCCGATGACTATCTGGTCAAGCCGTTTGCCTTCTCCGAACTGCTGGCCCGGGTCCGCAGCCTGTTGCGTCGCGGCAGCACCACGCCGCAGGAGACCAGCCTGCAACTGGCCGATCTGCGCCTGGACCTGATCCGGCGCCGGGTCGAACGCAGCGGCCAGCGTATCGACCTGACCGCCAAGGAATTCGCCCTGCTGGAAATGCTCCTGCGCCGCCAGGGCGAAGTCCTGCCCAAGTCGCTGATTGCGTCCCAGGTCTGGGACATGAATTTCGACAGCGACACCAATGTCATCGAGGTGGCGATCCGTCGCCTGCGCCTGAAGATCGACGATGAATTCCCCAACAAGCTGATCCATACCGTACGCGGCATGGGCTACGTCCTTGAAGAGCGTCCCGCCTGATGCGCCGTCTCTCCTTGAGCAGCCGCCTGGCGCTGCTGTTTGCCGCATGCACCGCCGTGGTGTCGTTGTTCGCCGGGGTGCTGTTCAGCCGCGCCAGCGAGGCGCACTTCGTTGAACTCGACCAGCAACTGCTGGACGGCAAGCTGATTGGCTTGCGTCGGGCCCTGCACGACTTACAGTCGAGTGACAGCGAAGTGAAACTGGCGGAGGAATTGAGCCGGCAGGCTGACCTGTCACTGCGAATCACCGGCAGTGACGGCCAGCGCTGGTATGACAGTTCGACCAACATTCCCCAGGCACTGCCGCGCCGGTCCGGATTGTCGACGGTGAGCCATGAAGGCACAGATTACCGCGTCCTCAATGCGCCGCTTTTCGCGGACAAACCCGAGTCACCGCAACTGACCCTGCTGTTGGACATCACCCATCACCAGCACTTTCTGCAACGCATGCAGCATTTGATCTGGCTGACCGTCGGCCTGTCAGCCCTGGCCACCGCACTGCTGGGCGCCTGGGCGGCACGCAGCGGCTTGCGCCCGTTAAGGCGGATCAGCGCGGTGGCCAGTGGTGTTTCCGCGCAATCGCTGAACTCGCGGCTGCCTGAAGAAAACATGCCGCCGGAACTGGCGGAAATGGCCCACAACTTCAACGCCATGCTCGGACGCCTCGACGACTCGTTTCAGCGCCTGTCGGCCTTCTCCGCCGACATTGCCCATGAACTGCGCACGCCATTGTCGAACCTGCTGACCCACACCCAGGTCACCCTCACCCGCCCTCGCCCCATCGAGGACTACCGCGAAGCCCTGCACAGCAACCTCGAAGAGCTGCAATGGATGGCGCAACTGGTCAACGATATGCTCTATCTGGCCAAGGCTGACCATGGACTGTTAATCCCCAAGCGCGAACCGCTGGAACTGGGACAGGAAACGGATCTGCTGCTGGAGTTTTTTGCGCCGCTGGCGGAAGACGCGCAGGTAAAACTGAGTCGTGACGGCAATGCCCTCCTCGAAGGTGACCGCAGCATGTTGCGCAGGGCACTGTCGAACCTGCTGGACAACGCACTGCGGTTCACGCCGGTCGATGGCGAGGTTCGGGTGCGAATCGTCGATCAGCCAAAAGAGTTGCGCCTGACCGTTGAAAACACGGGCCAACAGATTTCCAAAGATCTATTGCCGCGCCTGTTTGACCGGTTTTACCGGGCCGATCCTGCGCGTCGTGAAGGCAGTAGCGAACATGCGGGACTGGGACTGGCGATCACCCAGTCGATCATCCGTGCCCATGGCGGGCAGATTCGTTGCGAATCGGAGAATGGGTGGACGCGGTTTGTGATTGAGTTACCGAAGGGGGATTGAGGCCAGCAGCTCCGGCCCCTTCGCGAGCAAGCCCGCTCCCACAGTTGACCGAGTTGACCCAGATCTACTGTGGGAGCGAGCTTGCTCGCGATGGCGGTGTTACTGGTTACGAATATCTAAGTGCATGAGCCGGCTCGATCTTCGCCGCACGCCAGGCCGGGTAAACCGTGGCCAGGAAGCTCATGACAAACCCCGCCGTGCAGATCAGCGCCACATCCGCGCCTTGCAGCTCAGACGGCAGGTTACTGACGAAGTACACGTCGGAACTGAAGATGTGCTGCCCGCTGACCCGCTCGATCCAGCCCACGATCTGGCTGACGTTCAGTGCGGCAATCACGCCCAATACACCGCCAATCAAGGTGCCGACGATGCCGATCACCGTGCCCTGCACTACGAAGATCGCCATGATCTGCCGTGGCGTGGCGCCGATGGTGCGCAGGATCGCGATGTCCGCACCCTTGTCGTTCACCACCATGATCAGTGTCGCGATGATGTTGAACGCCGCCACCGCGACGATCATCAGCAACAGCAGGCCGATCATGGTTTTTTCCATCTTCATCGCGCTGAACAGGCTGCCCTGGGTGTGGGTCCAGTCGTCAGCCTTGTAGGCAGCGCCCAGCCCCGTGGCGATGTCGTTCGACACTTGCGGCGCGGCATACAAGTCCTTCACCGCCAGGCGCACGCTCTGCACCTGATTCGGCTCCCAGTGCTGCATCTGCGCGGCATCGGCCATGTGGATCAGCGCCATGGTGCCGTCCAGTTCCGCACCGACCTTGAACACGCCGACCACATTCAGCCGCTGCATGCGCGGGGTAATGCCGCCCGGCGCATTGCTGACCTCAGGCACGATCAAGGTGATCTTGTCGCCCACGTTCAAGCGGAAGCGGCGCGCCGTGATCTGCCCGATCACCACGCCGAATTCGCCCGGCTTCAGGGCTTCCAGGCTCCCCTGAACGATGTGCTTGGCAACGATCGACACCTGGCCTTCCAGCGCCGGGTCGACACCGCTGACCTGGATCGGCTGCATCGTGCCCTTGTAGGACAGCATGCCCTCCATCTCGGTGAACGGCACCGCCGCCGTCACTTCCGGGTTTTTCATCGCGGCCGCCGCCACGGGCTTCCAGTCGTCAATCGGGTTCACGCCGACGATGGTGGCGTGCGGCACCATGCCAAGGATGCGCGAGCTCATTTCGCGCTGGAAGCCGTTCATCACCGACAGCACCACGATCATCGCCAGCACGCCGAGGGCGAGGCCGATCATCGAGGTCATCGAGATGAAGGAAACAAAGCGATTGCGGCGCTTGGCGCGGGTATAGCGCGTGCCGATAAAGATCGATAACGGTCTGAACATTCGCTGGGGCACCGTATAAAAATAAAAGACCCGACGCACCTTTCGGTCGCGTCGGGTTTCAATCCGTTAGATGGGAGTCAGGCAACCTTCCTGCAAGTGCAGGACGCGGTCCATCTGGCGGGCGAGGTTCATGTCGTGGGTCACCACCAGGAACGCCGTGCGCATCGAGGTGCTGAGCTCCAGCATCAAGTCCTGGATCCCCTGGGCGGTGTGGGAATCGAGGTTGCCGGTCGGCTCGTCGAGCATCACCAGGCCCGGGTTGTTCACCAGGGCGCGGGCGATGGCCACGCGCTGACGCTCACCACCGGACAGTTCGGCCGGCTTGTGCTCCAGGCGATGACCCAGCCCTACCCGCTCCAGCAACGCCGTGGCACGCTGACGCGCTTCGGGGATCGCGGTCTTGCCGATCAGCAGCGGCATGCAGACGTTTTCCAGGGCGGTGAATTCCGGCAGCAGGTGGTGGAACTGATACACGAAGCCGAGGGCGCGATTACGCAGCAGGCCGCGTTTCTTCTCGCTCAGCGCCGACAGTTCTTCACCGTCGAGCCAGACGCTGCCCTTGGTCGGTGTATCGAGGCCGCCCAACAGGTTGAGCAAGGTACTTTTGCCCGAGCCCGACTTACCGACAATCGCCACACGCTCGCCCGGGTGCAACTCCAGTTGCAGGCCGGCCAACACTTCCACCGATTCCGGGCCTTCCTCGTAGGATTTGCCCAGGCTGCGGCAGCTCAAGATTGCTTTATCACTCATGCCCGACTCACTCATAACGTAGCGCCTCCGCAGGCTGGGTGCGCGCGGCACGCCAGGCTGGATACAGGGTGGCGAGGAAACTCAGGACCAACGCCGCGGAGCAGACCATTACGACGTCCTGGCTCTGCACCTGCGACGGCAGGTAATCGATGAAGTACACGTCGGCGTTGAGGAACTTGTGCCCGATCAGGCCTTCGAGGGCCGAGATCGCGGCGCTGACGTTCAGCGCGGCGAAGATCCCGACCACCGCGCCGATCGCGGTACCGACTACGCCGATGACAGTGCCTTGCACCATGAACGTGCGCATGATCGTGCCCGGTGTGGCGCCCAGCGTGCGCAGGATCGCGATGTCGCCCTTCTTGTCATTCACCACCATCACCAGCGTGGAAATGATGTTGAACGCAGCGACGGCAACGATCAGCAGCAGCAACAGGCCGATCATGGCTTTTTCCATGCGGATCGCCTGGTACAGGTTGCCGTGGGTGCGGGTCCAGTCGCGGGCGTAGTAGCGGTCTTCGCCGAGGTCGCGGGCGATGCTCCACGCGGTGCGCGGCGCCTGGAACAGATCGTCGAACTTCAGGCGCAGGCCCTGGACCTGATCCGGTTTCCAGCGGTGCAGCCGGGCCAGATCCTGCAGGTTGGTGACGCCAAGATAGCCATCGAGCTCACCGGCGCCGACATGGAAGATGCCGACCACGGTAAAGCGCTTCATGCGCGGGAACATCCCGGCCGGGGTCACCGTGACTTCGGGCGCGACGAAGGTCAGCTTGTCGCCGATGGCCGCACCGAGCTTGGCCGCGGCCTTGTCGCCGATGACGATGCCGAACTCACCCGGCACCAGGTCGTCGAGTTTTCCCTGGGTCATGAATTGATCGATGATCGACACCTGGCGCTCTTGCGCCGGGTCGATGGCATTGAGCAGGACTTTCGAGACCTTGCCGTTATTGGTCAGCAAACCCTGCATTTGCGTAAACGGCGCCACGGCCGTCACCTGCGGGTTCTGCTTGACCTTCGCGGCCAGGCCTTGCCAATCGCTGATCGCCTCACCGGACTCGATGGTCGCGTGGGGCACCATGCCCAGCACGCGGGTGCGCATCTCATGATCGAAGCCGTTCATCACCGACAGCACCACGATCATCACGACCACGCCAAGGGCGAGCCCGATCATCGAAGTCAGGGAAATGAATGACACAAAATGATTGCGACGCTTTGCACGGGTGTAACGCGTGCCGATAAATACGAAGAGAGGTCTGAACATGTCGGGGCTTGTTCGGAGGGAAAAGGAACGTCCTTGTGGCGGGGGTCGATAACCAGCTTTACACTCAGACCACCGCCGCTACCATGGGTTCGCCATGTCGACATTAGATGAAGAAGATCGCCGCGAATACTACCGTATCGAGGATACGATCGCACTGGAAATTCGGCCCCTGTCCGCTACTGAAGCCACAGGCCAGGAAGTGTTGCAGGATGCTTCCCCGCTCTTCAACTTGCTCAGCGAACTGCACCTGAGCGAATTCGAGTCGCAACACCTGTTGCGCCAGATCAGCGAACGCGACCGGAACCTCGCGGCGTTCCTCAAATCCCAGAACAAACGCATCGACTTGCTGAGCCAGGTGATCGCCATCACCGTGCTCGGGCAGATCGGCGAACCGCAGCCGGTGATCATCTCCGAAGGCGGCATCGACTTTCAGCATCCATCGCCCATTGCCGCCGGCGCACGCCTGTCGGTCAAACTGGTGCTGATGCCGCAGGCCCTGGGCCTGCTGCTGCGCGCCCGCGTCACCCATTGCGACCGCAAGGGCGACGGCTATGACGTCGGCACCGAGTTCGAACACCTGACCGACGCCCAACGCCAACTGCTGGCCCGCCACATCTTGCAAAAGCAGGCCCAGGAACGACGCCTGGCCCGCGACCAACTCGAATCAGGCAATTAAATTAAGGAAGAACCGTGACCCTCATCTACGGCCATCGCGGCGCCAAGGGCGAAGCACCGGAAAACACCCTGACCAGCTTTCAGGAATGTCTCAAGCACGGCGTGCGTCGCTGCGAACTGGACCTGCACCTGTCCATGGACGGCGAGCTGATGGTCATCCACGACCCGAGCCTCAAGCGCACCACTGACCGTCGCGGCAAGGTCGTCGAACACACGGCGGCCGAGCTTGTGACGTATGACGCACGCAAGGGTGGCCCGGGCTGGATCAAGCCATGCCCGATTCCGACGCTGGAACAGCTGTTCGAGCAATGCGACTTCGACCACTGGCAGCTGGAAGTCAAAAGCGCATCAAGGATGCGTGCCGCGACCACTGTGCTGGCGATTCGTGAAATGGTGCAGCGTCATGGCCTGATGGACAAGGTGACCATCACCTCGAGTTCCCGTGAAGTGCTCAAGGCTGCGCTGGAGTTGGTGCCGGACGTATCCCGCGGGCTGGTGGCCGAGTATGCCTGGCTTGACCCACTGAAGGTCGCCGCCAGCTATGGCTGTGAGATTCTGGCGCTGAACTGGACCCTGTGCACGCCGGAACGCCTGCAAAGGGCGCAACGTCAGGGGCTGCATGTGTCGGTATGGACCGTCAACGAGCCCGCGCTGATGCGCAGACTCGCCGACTTCGGCGTTGACAGCCTGATTACAGACTTTCCCGGTTTGGCCACCGCCACGCTCGAGAATTGCTGAAATCGGTCTCCCCGGCCGGCTCAGGCCACCGGCCGGAGCCCGTCAAAAAAGCCGGTTGAGGCCGTCGTACGCGGCTACCCGATAGGCTTCGGCCATGGTCGGGTAGTTGAACGTGGTGTTGACGAAGTACTTCAACGTGTTGAGTTCGCCCGGCTGGTTCATGATCGCCTGACCGATGTGCACGATCTCCGACGCCTGATAACCGAAGCAGTGAACACCCAGCACTTCCAGGGTTTCACGGTGGAACAGGATCTTCAGCATGCCTTGCGGCTCGCCGGCGATCTGCGCCCGCGCCATGCTCTTGAAGAAGGCCTTGCCCACTTCGTACGGCACCTTGGCCTGGGTCAGTTCCTGCTCGTTCTTGCCGATCGAGCTGATCTCCGGAATGGTGTAGATGCCGGTCGGCACGTCATTCACAAAGCGCCAGCTACCGTTATCGACGATGCTGCCAGCGGCCGAACGGCCCTGGTCGTGGGCGGCACTGGCCAGGCTCGGCCAGCCGATCACGTCGCCGGCGCCGTAGATGTTCGGCACGCAGGTGCGGTACGCCTCGTCGACTTCGATCTGGCCACGGCTGTTGACCTTCACGCCGATGTTTTCCAGGCCCAACTGATCGGTGTTACCGGTACGACCGTTACACCAGAGCAAGGCGTCGGCCTTGATCTTCTTGCCAGACTTGAGGTGCAGGATCACGCCGTTGTCCACGCCTTCGACACGGTCGTAGTCTTCGTTGTGGCGAACCGTGATGTTGTTGTTGCTGAAGTGATAACTCAGGGCCTGGGAAATTTCCGAGTCGAGGAAGCTCAGCAGTTGCCCACGGTTGTCCACCAATTCAACCAATACACCCAGACCGCTGAAGATCGAGGCGTATTCGCAACCGATCACGCCGGCGCCGTAAACGATGAGTTTACGCGGGGTGTGGCCGAGGCTGAGGATGGTATCGCTATCGTAGATACGCGGGTGGTGGAAATCGATGTCCGCCGGGCGATAAGGACGCGAACCGGTGGCGATGATGATGTGCTTGGCCACCAGTTTCTCGACCACGCCGTTGGCGCAGACCACTTCGATGGTTTGCTCGTCGGCGAAGCTGCCGGTGCCGAAGAATACGTCGACGCGGTTACGGGCGTAGTAGCCGGTACGCGAAGCGACTTGCTTGGAGATGACTTTCTCGGCGCTTTTCAACACGTCCGGGAACGAGAACCAGCGCGGCTCACCAATGGCCCGGAACATCGGGTTGGTGTTGAATTGCATGATCTGCCGCACCGAGTGACGCAGTGCCTTGGACGGGATGGTGCCCAAGTGAGTGCAGTTGCCGCCGACCTGGCGACGGCTATCGACCATCGCCACCTTGCGCCCTGCCTTGGCGGCGTTCATTGCCGCGCCTTCCCCTGCCGGGCCGGAACCCAACACCACCACGTCGTAGTTGTAGACAGCCATGCGTACTCCTCAGAACAGGCCGCGGTACCCTCGGCACCTGCGGCTAAATCACGCCAATGCGTGGCATGAAGGAACAATTTGGGGCCAGTGCAGAACCCGGACACAGTCTATAGAAGCGTCAACGCCGCGCACATTAACCCTTGGTCGCGTCGTAGGCTACTTTTGCCTGCGCTACAACGCCAGTTTTCAATGCTCAAATCGCCGAAATCATTCGGTTTTTTTGCCACTGATGCGTTCAAAAGCGCGACTGCTGCGTGTGACGAAACCTGTATCGGCACGAATCACAAAAAATGCGCCGATATCGTGTTTTTCTGCGTAGTCCCAACCGCGCTCCGGGCCGAGAATCAGCAACAGCGTCGATAAGCCATCGGCCATCAACGCAGAAGGATGAATCACTGTGACGGACGCCAGGCTGTGTGAGACTGGCGCACCGGTGCGGGCATCAAAGGTGTGGGAAAAACGCTGTGCGTCCTGCTCGAAATAATTCCGGTAGTCGCCGGAAGTGGACAGGCCATAGCCGTCGACGACAATGACCCGTTCCGCCACCTGCCGGTCATCCCGCGGCTCTTCCAGGGCAATGCGCCACGGCGAGCCGTCAGCTTTCTTGCCGGACGCCTTGAGCTCACCCGTGGCCTCGGCGAGGTAGTCATGGATGCCCATCGCCTCGAGTCTTGCGGAAATCGTGTCCACCGCATAACCGGCGGCGATGCTGTTGAAGTCGACCTCCACGGCGGCGTCCTTACACAACCGGTCACCATCGATGCGCAAGTGTTCATGGCCGACGCGCTTGCGGGCTTCGGCGAGCGCCTCGGCGGTCGGGACTTTTTCCCCGCGGGCCTGCGGGCCAAATCCCCAGAGATTCAGCAACGGCTCAACCGTCAAATCGTAGGAACCGTCGCTTTGCGCTGACAGTTGCTCGCCCACGCGGACCAATTCGAGGATCGACGCCGGCATTGCCTGACAGCCGTTGGCCGGTAATGCATTGAAGCGCTCGATGTCCGAGTCGCTGCGGTAGGTCGACATTTGCCGGTCAATGTCAGCGAGGATCTGCTCGACCTGGACACGGACTTCGTCCGGCGCCGGAAGGTCGGCATGGCGCACATACTTGATCGAATAAGTGCTGCCCATGGTCGGGCCGCCGAAGCTCTCCAGAGTGTCGTCGTTGCCGCAGCCTGATAGTGCGCCGAGCAGCAAAAATGCCACCCTCTGCCACCTGATCAACAATTTCCGAGCTCCCCAATGCATCCCCTGACACACCGCCAGGGCCAGCCATTATGCGATAGAACCGTGGGTGCGGGCTTGCTCGCGAAGAAGCCATCACATTCAGCATTGATATCTCTCTCAGACCGCTATCGCGAGCAAGCTCGCTCCCACATTGGATAGCTGGCGTGATCACTACCGTGCAAACACCACCATACCCTGTGGGAGCGAGCTTGCTCGCGATGAGGCCAGTGCGAACAACACATCCCCCAACAGACAAAAGCAGCACAAACAAAAACGCCCCGACCAAGGCCGGGGCGTTTTCATGTGCAGCTAAGGCTTAGCGCGGGAATGCTGGCGGGTTTACACCGGCCATATCTTCCATCACGCGAACCACCTGGCAGCTGTAACCGAACTCGTTGTCGTACCAGACGTACAGCACAACGCGGTTATCCTGGGTGATGGTCGCTTCAGCGTCCACTACGCCTGCGTGGCGCGAGCCAACGAAGTCGGTGGAAACCACTTCCTGGGAGCTGACGTAGTCGATCTGCTTGTGCAGATCCGAGTGCATGGCCATCTGGCGCAGGTACTCGTTGATCTCTTCGCGAGTGGTGGCCTTTTCCAGGTTCAGGTTCAGGATAGCCATCGACACGTTCGGCGTAGGAACGCGAATCGCGTTACCGGTCAGCTTGCCCTTCAACACTGGCAGAGCCTTGGCGGCTGCAGTGGCGGCACCGGTCTCGGTGATTACCATGTTCAGCGGCGCGGCGCGGCCACGACGGCTGCCCTTGTGGAAGTTGTCGATCAGGTTCTGGTCGTTGGTGAACGAGTGAACGGTTTCGACGTGGCCGTTGACGATGCCGTACTTGTCATTCACAGCCTTGAGCACCGGCACGATGGCGTTGGTGGTGCACGAAGCGGCCGAGATGATCTTGTCGTCAGGGGTGATTTCGCCGTGGTTGATGCCGTGCACGATGTTCTTCAGCGCGCCCTTGCCAGGTGCGGTGAGGATTACGCGGGCAGCGCCCGGGCAAGCCAGGTGCTGGCCCAGGCCATCGGCGTCACGCCATACACCGGTGTTGTCGACGATCAGAGCGTTTTCGATGCCGTACTGGGTGTAGTCGACTTCGGCCGGGCTCTTGGCGTAGATAACCTGGATCAGGTTGCCGTTGGCGGTGATGGTGTTGTTGGCTTCATCAATGGTGATGGTGCCATCGAACGGGCCATGGACCGAGTCACGGCGCAGCAGGCTGGCACGTTTGACCAGGTCGTTCTCGGCGCCCTTGCGGACCACGATGGCGCGCAGACGCAGGCCGTCGCCACCACCGGTTTTCTCGATCAGGATGCGCGCCAGCAGACGGCCGATACGACCGAAGCCGTACAGGACAACGTCGGTGCCTTTGCGGGCGGAAGCGTTCTGCTGGCCAACCACGTCGGCCATCTCTTCACGGACGAACTGCTCGGCACTACGGCCATTGCCTTCGGCCTTGTATTTGGCCGCCAGCTTGCCCAGGTCTACCGAAGCGGCACCGAGCTTGAGCTCGCTCATCGCCTTGAGTAGCGGGAATGTTTCGTGGACGGAGAGTTCGGTTTCGTCGGTCTGGCGATGACGGGCAAAGCGGTGCGCTTTGAGGATCGAAATCACCGAGCGGTTGATCAGGCTGCGGCCATAGATCGAGCTCACCACGTTGTTATTGCGGTAGAGCTGACCGATAAGCGGAATCATCGCTTCTGCGAGTGCTTCACGGTCGATCCATTCACCAAGACACTGGTCGGGCTTCTGAGTCACGGGAACCTTCCACATGTAGGGGCAGAAAAAAGGGGCTACATTATGCCGCCGAGTGACGGCCGTAGCAATGCGCGCCCGTCGTGCTTTACGTAACAAATCGTCGTTCAAAAAAATTACGCCTCGCTCCAGCCCAGTAAAACCGGGGCTTTCAGCACAGTCAATTTTTTGGAGCCAAAGTCTCGTTATCCGTAACCCTCCGTAACACTCGTTGTTTTTGCCACTACATATTCATTAATTTTAGGTAAAAAAGCGCAGAATTTTGTCTTTACCACTACATTTCGCCAAACCCGTGCTTTAGACACAGTCAGCAACTGACAGGCGGCATCGTAGACCGCTACAATTACCGACTTTGTCGCAACGCTTGGAGCTCAACCTTCCGTGCCCGTTCTGCGTCTACCGCTTCTCCCTGCCGCGGCAGGTAAACAGCACTGGGGCAACCTGCCCGGTGCCGCCCTGAGCCTGGCCATTGCCGAGGCCGCCAGCGCTGCCAAGCGCTTTACCCTGCTGCTGACCGCCGACAGCCAAAGTGCCGAACGGCTGGAACAGGAGCTGGCTTTCTTCGCCCCGGATTTGCCCGTACTGCACTTTCCCGACTGGGAAACCCTGCCCTACGACCTGTTCTCACCGCACCAGGACATCATTTCCCAGCGCATCGCCAGCCTGTACCGGTTGCCGGAACTGAGCCATGGCGTGCTGGTGGTGCCGATCACCACGGCCCTGCACCGCCTGGCGCCCACCAAATTCCTGCTCGGCAGCAGTTTGGTGCTGGATGTCGGCCAGAAGCTAGACGTCGAGCAAATGCGCACCCGGCTTGAAGCCACCGGTTATCGCTATGTCGATACCGTGTACGAGCATGGCGAGTTCACGGTCCGCGGCTCGTTGATCGACCTGTTCCCGATGGGCAGCAAACTTCCATACCGCATCGACCTGTTCGACGACGAAATCGAAACCCTGCGCACCTTCGACCCGGAGAATCAACGCTCCATCGACAAGGTCGACTCGGTCAAACTGCTGCCGGCCAAGGAGTTCCCGCTGGAGAAAGAAGCCGTGACCCGCTTCAAGGCGCGTTTTCGCGAGCGCTTCGATGTCGATTTCCGTCGCTGCCCTATCTTCCAGGACTTGAACAGCGGGATCACCCCGGCCGGTATCGAGTACTACCTGCCATTGTTCTTCGAAGAAACCTCGACGCTATTCGATTACCTGCCACAGGACACGCAAGTGTTTTCCCTGCCGGGCATCGAACAGGCCGCCGAGAATTTCTGGAACGATGTGCGCAATCGCTATGAAGAACGCCGTGTCGATCCTTCCCGTCCTTTATTACCGCCAGCCGAGTTGTTCCTTCCAGTGGAAGACTGCTTCGCGCGCCTGAAGAACTGGCCGCGCGTAGTGGCCAGCCAACAGGACATTGAAAGCGGTGGCGGCCGCGAGCGCTTCCCGGCTCGAGAACTGCCGAACCTGGCCATCGAAGCCAAGGCCACCCAGCCATTAGCGGCACTGGCTGGCTTCCTCGACGAATTCCCCGGTCGCGTGTTGTTTACCGCCGAATCGGCAGGCCGCCGCGAAGTGTTGCTGGAGCTGCTGGAACGCCTGAAGCTGCGACCGAAAACCGTCGACAGCTGGCCGGACTTTGTCGCCGGCAAGGAACGGCTGGCGATCACCATCGCCCCGCTCGACGAAGGCTTGCTGCTCGATGACCCGGCCCTGGCCCTCGTCGCCGAAAGCCCGCTGTTCGGCCAGCGCGTGATGCAGCGCCGTCGCCGCGAAAAACGCGCCGATGCCAACAACGATGCCGTCATCAAGAACCTCACCGAGCTGCGCGAAGGTGCGCCGGTGGTGCACATCGACCACGGTGTCGGCCGCTACCTGGGCCTGGCGACCCTGGAAATCGACAGCCAGACCGCTGAATTCCTCGCCCTGGAATACGCCGAAGGCGCCAAGCTTTATGTGCCGGTGGCCAACCTGCACCTGATCGCCCGCTACACCGGCAGCGACGATGCCCTGGCCCCGTTGCATCGCCTGGGCTCTGAGACCTGGCAGAAAGCCAAGCGCAAAGCCGCCGAACAGGTGCGTGACGTGGCCGCCGAGTTGCTCGACATCTATGCACGTCGCGCTGCCCGCGAAGGCTACGCTTTCGCCGATCCGAAGGCCGACTACGCCACGTTCAGTGCCGGTTTCCCGTTCGAAGAAACCCCGGACCAGCAAACCACCATCGAAGCGGTGCGCGAAGACATGCTTGCGCCCAAGCCGATGGATCGCCTGGTGTGCGGCGACGTCGGCTTCGGCAAGACCGAAGTGGCAATGCGCGCCGCGTTCATTGCGGTGCACGGCGGTCGCCAGGTGGCGATTCTGGTGCCGACCACCCTGCTCGCCCAGCAGCACTACAACAGCTTCCGCGACCGCTTTGCCGACTGGCCGGTGAGCGTGGAAGTGATGAGCCGCTTCAAGTCGGCCAAGGAAGTGAATGCAGCGGTCGCAGACCTGGCCGAAGGCAAGATCGACATCGTCATCGGCACGCACAAGCTGCTGCAGGACGACGTGAAGATCAAAAACCTCGGGCTGGTGATCATCGACGAAGAGCACCGTTTCGGTGTCCGTCAGAAAGAACAGCTCAAGGCCCTGCGCAGCGAAGTCGACATCCTGACCCTAACCGCCACGCCGATTCCGCGCACGCTGAACATGGCGGTGTCGGGCATGCGCGACCTGTCGATCATCGCCACGCCGCCGGCCCGTCGCCTGTCGGTACGCACCTTCGTCATGGAGCAGAACAAGAGCACGGTCAAAGAGGCCTTGCTGCGTGAGTTGCTGCGTGGCGGCCAGGTCTACTACCTGCACAACGACGTGAAGACCATCGAGAAATGCGCTGCCGATCTGGCCGAACTGGTGCCGGAAGCACGGATCGGCATCGGCCACGGGCAGATGCGCGAACGCGAACTCGAACAGGTGATGAGCGACTTCTACCACAAGCGCTTCAACGTGCTGATTGCCTCGACCATCATCGAGACCGGCATCGACGTACCGAGCGCCAACACCATTATCATCGAGCGTGCCGACAAGTTCGGCCTGGCACAGTTGCACCAGTTGCGCGGTCGGGTCGGACGCAGCCACCACCAGGCGTACGCCTACCTGCTGACGCCGCCACGCCAGCAAATCACCCCGGACGCGGAAAAGCGCCTGGAAGCAATTGCCAACACCCAGGACCTCGGCGCGGGCTTCGTGCTTGCCACCAACGACCTGGAAATCCGTGGCGCCGGCGAACTGCTCGGCGACGGCCAGAGCGGGCAGATTCAGGCCGTCGGCTTCACGCTGTACATGGAAATGCTCGAGCGCGCGGTGAAGTCGATCCGCAAGGGCGAGCAGCCAAACCTCGATCAACCGCTTGGCGGCGGTCCGGAAGTCAACTTGCGGGTACCGGCGTTGATCCCGGAAGACTACCTGCCGGATGTCCACGCTCGCCTGATTCTCTACAAGCGCATTGCCTCGGCCACCGACGAGGACGGCCTCAAGGATTTGCAGGTGGAGATGATCGACCGTTTCGGCCTGCTGCCGGAACCGACCAAGAACCTGATCCGCATCACTGCATTGAAATTGCAGGCCGAGCAACTGGGCATCAAGAAAGTCGATGGCGGCCCCCAAGGCGGTCGCGTCGAGTTCGCCGCACAGACGCCGGTCGACCCGTTGACCCTGATCAAACTGATCCAGAGCCAGCCAAAACGCTACAAATTCGAAGGTGCCACGATGTTCAAATTCATGGTTCCGATGGAGCGCCCGGAAGAGCGCTTTAATACTGTAGAGGCGCTTTTCGAGCGCCTCGTTCCGAAAACTGCTTGAAGGACGCCGCATGCGCCTGTTTCGCTCACTGACCCTGTTGACCCTGCTGATGCCAGCGCTGGTCGCACCCACGGCATATGCCGATGACCTGTATCAGGTCGAAATGATTCTGGTCCGTCAAAACGCCGTACCGGCAATCGTCAGCCGCGCCGCGCCGGAAGACTGGGCCGCTGGCGCCCAACCGGTCAGCCCCGACAGCCTGCGCACGCCAAGCCTCAATGGCGAGGTGGAAAAACTCACCAACAGCGCCGATTACACGGTGTTGCTGCACAAGGCCTGGCAACAGCCCCTCGGCGAAACCGCCAGCAAAGTGGCGATCAGCGACGGCAAGGAACAGTATGGTCAGTACCCGATCGAGGGCACACTGAACATGAAACTGGGGCGCTTTACCGACGTCGACGCCGATTTCTGGGTCAACCAGATCGATGCCAATGGCATGGTGACCGCCAGCGAGCGCTTGAAACAGGAAAGCCACACCAAAAACGGCCAATTGAACTTCCTCGACAACGGCCACCTCGGCCTGCTGATCAAGATCACCTCGCTGACCGCCCCCGCCCCCCGAGCAGCTCCCGAAGAAATTCCGGACTGATTCCCAATGTCCGCGACCCTGAGCAAACCCCTGGCACCGTCCTGGGTCAGCCGATTCAAGGAACAGAGCCTGGAGCGTGGCCGCCGCTATGCGCTGGAGAATCGTGTCAGGATCGTCGAAGCCGGCGACGCAACCATCGTCGCCGCGTGTGAAGGCTCGGGCGGTAACGTTTACCGTCAGACCATTCGCCTGCGCGAGTCAGCCAAGGGCACTCTGCTGATGGTCGACGCCACCTGCTCCTGCCCGGTCCACAGCAACTGCAAACATTGCGCGGCGGTGCTCCTGCAAGTGCAGGAAACCCTCGACTACCCCGCTGCCGCCAAAGATGCCGAACTCCTGGAAAAACTCCAGGCAGTCCTGGAAAACCGCAGTCCGAAAGCACCGCCGCAAGTGCTGGTGGACAATGTGCAACCCGTTCCGCGCCTGTGGCTGGCCAGCATCGAGTTCAGCGCGTTCGAACCGCGCAACGGTCGAATGCAGCGTTACATCCAGCATCGCGCGGCGCTGTCTTTCAGTTACCTGGACGAGTACGTTTCCGGGCAGAAAAACACCGACATCCTGATTCGTCAGGAAACCCAGACGCTGCGGATCAAACGCCACCCGGAAGTGGAACAGTCCTACCGAGAGCAACTGCGAATCCTCGGTTTCAAAATCGCCACCCGGCAAAGCAAGGCCCTGCCGGAAAGTGCCGGCGAGCTGTTCGAGATGGTCAATGACAGCGCCTGGCTGACCTTTACCCTCAATGAACTGCCGAAGTTGCGCACCCAGGGCTGGGAACTGCAGATCGACGAGGACTTCGGTTTCGACCTGACGGCGGTAGACGACTGGTACGCCACGGTCGACCAGGCACCGGAGCGAGACTGGTTCGACCTGGAACTGGGGATCATCGTCAACGGCGAACGCCTGAGCCTGTTGCCGATCCTGCTCAATCTGATGCGCTCCCACACCGAAATCCTCAACCCGGAGCGCCTTGCCCGACGCCGCGACGACGAGCTGATCCTGGTCAATATCCCCAATCGCCCGAACTCCGGACACGGCCCGCTGCAAGTCGCCCTGCCCTTCGGCCGCTTGAAACCGGTGCTGGCCACCCTCGGCGAGTTCTACCTGCAGGAGCCCGGCGACACCACGCTGCGCCTGAGCAAGGCCGATGCCACACGCCTGAACCCACTGGAAGACATGCCACTGCTCTGGGAGGGTGGCGAACAGATCCGCACCTTTGCCCAGCGCCTGCGCGACATCAAGGACCACACGGCCGTCGCCCCGGACGGCCTGAATGCGACGTTGCGTCCGTATCAGCTTGAGGGGTTGAGCTGGATGCAATCGCTGCGGCAGCTGGAAGTAGGTGGAATCCTTGCGGATGACATGGGTCTGGGCAAAACCCTGCAGACACTGGCGCACGTCCTGAGCGAGAAAAACGCCGGTCGTCTCGACCGGCCGTGCATGGTGGTGATGCCGACCAGCCTGATCCCCAACTGGCTCGACGAAGCTGCGCACTTTACGCCGCAGCTCAAGGTACTGGCGCTGTACGGTGCCAGCCGCAAAAAGCACTTCGACAAGCTGGCCGACTACGATCTGATCCTGACCACCTATGCGCTGCTGCCCAAGGATGTCGAACGCCTGGCGGCGCAGCCCTTGCACATACTGGTGCTGGACGAAGCGCAATACATCAAGAACCCGACCAGCAAGGCCGCCCAGGCTGCCCGCGAGCTCAATGCCCGGCAGCGCCTGTGCCTGAGTGGCACGCCGCTGGAAAACCATCTCGGTGAACTCTGGTCGCTGTTTCACTTCCTGTTGCCCGGCTGGCTGGGCGACGTCAAAAGCTTCAACCGCGATTACCGCGTGCCGATTGAAAAACGCACCAGCGAGGTCAGGCTCCAGCACCTCAACGGCCGGATCAAACCTTTCCTGCTGCGCCGCACCAAGGAACAGGTTGCCACCGAGTTGCCACCGAAAACCGAGATCATCCACTGGGTCGAACTCAATGAGGCCCAGCGCGACGTGTACGAAACCATGCGCCTGGCCATGGACAAGAAAGTCCGCGACGAGATCACCCGCAAAGGCGTGGCCCGCAGCCAGATCATCATTCTTGAAGCCCTGCTCAAGTTGCGACAGGTGTGCTGCGATTTGCGCCTGGTCAACGAGGCGACCCTGCCAAGCCGTGGCAGCACGTCAGGCAAGCTCGATAGCCTGATGGAAATGCTCGAGGAATTGTTCGAGGAAGGTCGGCGGATCCTGCTGTTCTCGCAGTTCACTTCAATGCTGTCACTGATCGAAGACGAACTGAACAAGCGCGGCGTGGCCTACGCTCTGTTGACCGGCCAGACCCGCGACCGCCGCACACCGGTGAAGGAATTCCAGAGCGGCAAGCGTCAGATTTTTCTGATCAGCCTGAAGGCCGGTGGCGTTGGCCTGAACCTGACCGAAGCGGACACGGTGATTCATTACGACCCGTGGTGGAACCCGGCGACGGAAAACCAGGCGACCGACCGTGCGTATCGCATCGGCCAGGAGAAGCCGGTGTTCGTCTACAAACTGATCGCGCGCGGAACGGTGGAAGAAAAGATTCAGCACCTGCAAAAGGAAAAATCCGACCTCGCGGCCGGCGTATTGGATGGGCGCAAGGCCGGGGACTGGAAACTGCAGAGCGATGATATCGAGGCGCTGTTTGCGCCGCTGCCGGAAAACCTCGAAAAACGTTGAGATCTGTGGCGTTTTTAATCCGCCATCGCGAGCAAGTCGGATCGCCGCACCGTCGCTCCCACAGATTCAGAGGTGTCCGCAAAAGACGCGGACACTGTGGGAGCGAGCTTGCTCGCGATGAAGTCAACTCGGTATCAAGCGGGACTCAGCCCTTGAGCACCCTCGCCAGCGTCGACTTCACCTTGCCCATGCCGTCATGCAACGCCTGCTCGATCTCGACCATGGTGATCACCGCCGTCGACTTGCCCGCCGCCGGGTTCACCACCAGCGCCAGACAGGCGTAATCGAGTTCCAGCTCGCGGGCCAAGGCGGCTTCCGGCATACCGGTCATGCCGACGATGTCGCAGCCATCGCGTTCCAGCCGGGCGATTTCAGCCACTGTCTCCAGGCGCGGCCCTTGAGTGCAGGCATACACGCCATGACTGCTGTAGCCCACGCCTTCCGCCGCCAATGCAGCAATCAGTTGCTGACGCAATGGCTCGCTGTAGGGGTAGCTGAAGTCGATATGGGTGACGTGCTCCAGGTCATCGGCAAAGTAGGTGTGCTCACGACCGCTGGTGTAGTCGATCAACTGATGCGGCACGCAGAAATGCCCGGTGCCCATCGCGGCATGGATGCCGCCCACGGCGTTGACCGCCAGGATGGCTTCGGCACCGGCCTGCTTCAGCGCCCAGAGGTTGGCGCGGTAGTTGACCTGATGCGGTGGAAAACGATGGGGATGACCGTGACGCGCGAGGAACAGTACTTCCTTGCCGGCATACTCGCCGATCTGAACGTCGGCCGAAGGTGCGCCATAAGGCGTGTCCACTGCCAGTGACTGGCGAATGCTCAGGCCTTCGAGTTGAGTCAGGCCAGTGCCACCGATAATCGCGTAAACCGTCATAACGAACAGTCCTTAATCAATCAATTGAGCTTCTTTGAGCGCGCCGACAGCGGCCAGCCAGCGCGGATCTTGACGGTATTCGGTGCTGGCAAACGACTGGCCGCGCATCCGCGCAATGCGCTCGGAAGGCTTGACCTTCAGACGCTGGGCAGCGCTCAGGGCCAGTTCGGCGGCCGCACGGTCGTTGCACACCAGGCCCATGTCGCAACCGGCAGTCAGCGCCGCTTCGATACGGCTTGCAGCATCGCCGACCACGTGAGCGCCCGCCATGGACAGGTCGTCACTGAAGATCACGCCATCGAACTGCAATTCGCCACGCAGGATGTCCTGCAACCAGCGGCGGGAGAAGCCGGCGGGCTGGGAATCGACTTGTGGATAAATGACGTGGGCCGGCATGACCGCGGCCAGTTGCTTGCTCAGCCTGGCAAACGGCACCAGGTCATTGGCACGGATCTCGTCGAGGCTGCGTTCGTCGTTGGGAATCGCGACGTGAGAATCCGCTTCAGCCCAGCCGTGGCCGGGGAAGTGCTTGCCGGTGGCGGCCATCCCGGCGCTGTTCATCCCGCGGATGAATGCACCCGCGAGCAAGGCTGCGCGCTCGGGATCACCTTCGAACGAACGGGTGCCAACAACGGCGCTGCGCTGGTAATCCAGGTCCAGCACCGGGGCAAAGCTCAGGTCCAGGCCAACGGCCAACACTTCGGTGGCCATGATCCAGCCGCATTGCTCGGCCAGGTATTCGGCGTTCGGGTTGTCGGCAATGGCGCGCATGGCGGGCAATCGCACGAATCCCTGGCGCAGGCGTTGCACGCGGCCGCCCTCTTGATCAACCGCCAACAGCAGATCGGGACGAATGGCGCGAATGGCCGCACTCAGCTCGCGCACTTGACGCGGATGCTCGATGTTGCGGGCAAAGATGATCAGACCACCCACTTCGGGCTGGCGCAACAATTGGCGATCTTCAGCCGTCAGCCAGGTACCGGCGACGTCCACCATCAACGAGCCTTGCAAGCCAGCAGTCATAGAAATTCCTTGATAACAGAAAACCCGGCCCACACGAATTCGCCGCAAGACGCTGTGCCCGGCAGGTCGGCGATTTCAATGGGAAACGGGTTCAGAACGAGAGTCGGCATGGGCGGCTAGCTTAGCGGATGTCAGCTGCCGCGCCCACCCGTGTGCGGTTAAACCTTGGCGGCAACCGGTGTCGATTTGCTACGTGGACGCAACTGGGCCGTGGCCATGGCCGTGTCGGTAACGCCGGATTCGGCGCGCATGCCGGCAGCCAGGAACGGCACCATCAGGCGCATGACCTGCTCGATCGAGGTGTTCACGCCGAAATCGGTTTCGGCAATCGCGCGCAAGGCCTTGATACCGGACATGCTGAACGCCGCCGCACCCAGCATGAAGTGCACGCGCCAGAACAGTTCGATAGGTGGAATACGTGGCGCTGCTTCGTTGACCAGCATCATGTAGCGGCGAAACACCTTGCCGTACATGTCTTCCAGATAACGACGCAAGTGCCCCTGGCTCTGACTGAACGCCAGTCCCAGCAAACGCATGAAGATAGACAGGTCGTTGCCACTGCGCGGCTGCACCACCAGTGCCTGCTCGACGAGGATTTCCAGCAACTCTTCGAGTGTCGGCTTGTTTTCAGGCTTGGCCTGACGCCGCTCCAGCTCTTTATCGAGGCTGATGCAGAATGGCCCGAGGAACCGCGAGAAAACCGCTTGAATCAACGCCTTCTTCGAACCGAAGTGATAGTTCACCGCTGCCAGGTTGACACCCGCCTTGCTGGTGATCAGACGCAACGAGGTTTCGGCGAAACCTTTTTCCGCGAACAACTGCTCGGCGGCATCAAGAATGCGTTCAACGGTTTCCGACTGGGCCATGGCTACTCCGCCTGACAAACACTTGTTTGAAACATACGTTTCAGCCTGTGCATTGTCAAGTCTGGCAGTTCGTTTCGGGAATGGTCGGTCAGACATTTAACCACACAACGGCAAAGCTTCAATCCATCGGCTGTTTGACCGTCCGGCGGCGACTGAAAAATGGAGCATTGCCAAGACCGACTTACTGTATATAATCCCAGTCACTGTATAAAAAAACAGAGCGATCGATATGCTAAAGCTGACGCCACGACAAGCAGAGATTCTGGCCTTCATCAAGCGCTGCCTAGAAGACAACGGGTATCCACCCACCCGCGCGGAAATCGCTCAGGAACTGGGTTTCAAGTCACCCAATGCGGCGGAAGAACACCTCAAGGCACTGGCCCGCAAGGGTGCAATCGAGATGACGCCTGGCGCCTCCCGCGGCATCCGCATTCCCGGCTTCGAAGCCAAGGCCGACGATTCCACCCTGCCGATCATTGGCCGGGTAGCAGCCGGCGCCCCGATTCTTGCGCAGCAACACATCGAAGAGTCCTGCAACATCAATCCCGCCTTCTTCCATCCGCGCGCCGACTACCTGCTGCGCGTCCATGGGATGAGCATGAAGGATATCGGCATTTTCGACGGCGACCTGCTGGCGGTCCACACCACCCGCGAAGCCCGTAACGGCCAGATCGTCGTTGCGCGGATCGGCGACGAAGTGACCGTCAAGCGCTTCAAGCGTGACGGCAGCAAAGTCTGGCTGATCGCCGAGAACCCCGAGTTCGCCCCTATTGAAGTGAACCTTCAAGACCAGGAACTGGTGATCGAAGGCTTGAGTGTCGGCGTCATTCGCCGCTAAAGGAGGCACCATGCAGTTCCCACAGACATCACCACAGCAAACCCAACTGCCGTTGTTCGAAGCGTTCATGGCACAGCCATTGGCGCCGATCCTGAAAGACGTAGTCGAGTCCCCCTGGAGCGCCGAACCTGACGTTTTCAGCGAGCTGTCACTGCGTGGTGCAGCCGGGAACTGCCTGAGCCTTCTGGCACCGATCCTCAGGGAATTGAGCCAGGACCAGGACGCACGCTGGCTGACACTGATCGCGCCACCCGCCAGCCTGACTCAAGCCTGGCTGCGAGATGCCGGCCTTAACCGCGAGCGCATTCTGCTGCTGCAACCCCGGGGCACCCAGAGCGCCCAGCAACTGACTTGCGAAGCCCTGCGCCTGGGTCGTAGCCACACGGTGGTCAGCTGGATCAACCCGCTGAGCCCCCAATCGCGACAACAACTGATCAGCGCCGCCCGTACCGGGGACGCTCAGAGCCTGAATATTCGACTGGGTTAACCGGCGGACAAACGCGTGATTCACCGCGCAAGGCTTCTCCAGGGACAGAGAAGCCGATGAGTAACGACATCAGGAAAAACGACAGGCGGCGGTCAATGAAGAACCCGCGACCCCTCTTCCTTGTCGAATTCGCCTTCAACCAGGCGACCGGCCATCTGAACACCGACGCTCAACATCGCCTTGGCGACTTCCACGTGCTGCCCTTGCAGGAATGCCTTGGCGTCCTCGGAGAAATCCAAAGTAACCAGAGAACCCTCGTCCTCGGCCCTGCGCAGCTCGATACGGCCGTCTGGTAACTCGACAATTTCTAGAAAGGACGTTGGCATAAAGGACTGTTCTCCACGAAAGGCGGGGATTATATAGGCATCGGCCAGGCTTCGCTCGGGATCTTGACCAGATGCCATCCCAAAACTGTTTCTGTCAGCACTCGTTCAGGCCTTCGCGAAAGCGGATCGCCAACCCCTTCAGGTTCTGACGCCAACTCTCCAGCTCTTCCCGACTCAGCTCTTGCGGCGCCTCCTCTTCATCCAGATTGACAGCCTGAATCAGTGGCTGGGTCACGTCCCCTTTCGGCTTGTGGGGCGCGCGCGGCGGCTGAAACAACGCAGCATGGGCAGCCAACAACTTGGCCAGCCAGGTTTCCGGGTTATTGGCCAGCTCGACCAGCTCAGCCATTTCCGGAATGGCGATGGTGTCCAGCACTTCGCGAGTCAGCAACAACTCTGCACGGGGTGCATTGGCCTGAGGCAAGCGATAGAAACCGGCGATCTCGTGACACAGGCCCAGCAGCGCGCCGTACAGATGAAACAGCGCGGATTCGCGCCCAGCCTGGATCAGCGCCAGCGAATTCATCGCCCGCCCCTCTTCAGTGCGGGCCAGCGCTTCGAGCGACAAGCCGGCGAAATAAATCTTCTGATTGGTGCGGGTGTACAGTTCGTGGGCCATGACGGCAGCCTCCACAACGAAATAATTGCTTCACGCAGGTTTGACAGTGTCATGGATCAGCCGATCCGACCGCAAGCACAAAACAAAAAGGCCGCATGAAAACCCGAGGGTTCTCATGCGGCCTTGCGCACTGACTGTAGGAGCGAGCTTGCTCGCGATGGACCTGAGAGCAACGCGGGCATTCTGAAGGCCCGCGTCATCGTTGACGACCATCGCGAGCAAGCTCGCTCCTACAGTTTTTTAAGCCTTGGCTGCCGGACGCTTGTCTTCGACCGCCCACTTGCCGCCGTCGTAGAACGCTTTCCAGCCAGTCGGCTTACCGTCAACTTCGGTCTGCACGTACTGCTCCTTGGTCTTGCGGCTGTAACGAATCACAGCTGGGAGGCCATCCGGATCTTTCTTCGGTGCTTCGCAGAGGAAGTGATACTTCGGATCGATCTCATCCTTGTGCGGGATGATTTCCATCACCAATGGAGCACGAGTCTCGCGGTTTTTCGGGAACTGGCTGGCCGCCAGGAACAGACCGGATGCACCGTCGCGCAGAATGTAGGTGTCGTTGACCTTTTCGCACTTCAGCTCAGGCATCTTCACCGGATCCATCTTCGGCGGCGCCGCATCACCACTCTTCAGCAGTTTGCGGGTGTTCTTGCAGGTGGCATTGGTGCAACCGAAGAACTTGCCGAAACGGCCGGTCTTGAGCTGCATCTCGCTACCGCACTTGTCGCACTCCAGGCTCGGACCTTCATAGCCTTTGATGCGATAGGTGCCCTCTTCGATTTCGTAGCCATCGCAATCCGGGTTGTTACCGCAGATGTGCAGCTTGCGCTTCTCATCGAGCAGGTAGGCGTCCATCGCCGTGCTGCAGATCGGGCAGCGATGCTTGCCACGCAACACCAGCGACTCCGATTCACCCTCGTCGTCCGCAGCGATTTCATCGCCCGGCACCAGGTTGACGGTGGCCTTGCAGCGCTCTTTCGGCGGCAGGCTGTAGCCCGAGCAACCGAGGAACACGCCGGTCGACGCGGTACGGATCTGCATCGGCCGGCCGCAGGTGGTGCACGGAATATCAGTCATGACGGGCTGATTGGCCCGCATGCCGTGTTCCGGGCTTTCGGCTACTTCGAGTTTCTTCTTGAAGTCGCCGTAGAACTCGTCGAGCACGTTTTTCCAGTCGCGTTCGCCCTGGGCCACGTCATCGAGATGCTCTTCCATGCCCGCGGTGAAGCCGTAGTCCATCAGGTTGGAGAAACTCTCGGCCAGACGCTCGGTGACGATGTCGCCCATCTTTTCCGAATAGAAACGACGGTTGTGCAGCGCCACGTAGCCGCGGTCCTGAATGGTCGAAATGATCGCCGCGTAGGTCGAAGGACGACCGATGCCGCGTTTTTCCATTTCTTTTACCAGGCTGGCTTCCGAGTAACGCGCCGGCGGCTTGGTGAAGTGCTGGGTTGGATCAAGCTTGATCAGCTTCATCGCGTCGCCCTGGGCCATGTCCGGCAGCACGTCGTCATCGCCTGGCTTGGCGATTTGCGGCATGACGCGGGTGTAACCGTCGAACTTCAGGATGCGGCCCTTGGCGCGCAGCTCGAAGTCGCCGGCACCGACAGTGACCGTGGTCGACAGGTATTGCGCCGGCAGCATCTGGCAGGCGAGGAACTGGCGCCAGATGAGCTCGTAGAGGCGCTCAGCGTCACGCTCCATGCCCGACAGCTTGCTTGGCTCGGTATTGGCATCGGACGGACGAATCGCTTCGTGAGCCTCTTGTGCGCCTTCCTTGCTGCTGTAGACGTTCGGGGTTTCCGGCAGGTATTTCTTGCCGAATTCGCCTTCAATATAGGCACGCGCCATCGCCACGGCATCAACCGAAAGGTTGGTGGAGTCGGTACGCATATAAGTGATGTAGCCAGCTTCGTAAAGACGCTGGGCCATCATCATGGTCTTCTTCACACCAAAGCCCAGGCGATTGCTTGCGGCTTGCTGCAAGGTGGACGTGATGAAGGGTGCCGACGGCTTGCTGCTGGTCGGCTTGTCTTCGCGCTTGACGATGCTGTAGCTGGAAGCCTTGAGCTTCTCCAGCGCGGCCATGGCCTGGGTTTCATTGAGCGGCTTGAAGGCTTCGCCTTTCTCGCGGGCCACATCGAAGCGCACGGTCGCGCCTTTTGCGGTGCCAAGGTCGGCGTGAACTTCCCAGTACTCTTCCGGGATGAACGCGCGGATTTCACGTTCGCGCTCGACCACCAGCTTCACGGCAACCGACTGCACGCGACCGGCGGACAGACCGCGAGCGATCTTGGCCCACAGCAGCGGCGAAACCATGTAACCCACCACGCGGTCGAGGAAACGACGCGCCTGCTGGGCGTTGACGCGGTCGATATCCAGCTCACCTGGTTTCGAGAAGGCTTCCTGAATCGCCTTCTTGGTGATTTCGTTGAACACCACGCGTTTGTAGCGGGTGTCGTCACCACCGATGGCTTCGCGCAGGTGCCAGGCAATGGCTTCCCCCTCGCGGTCCAAGTCGGTTGCGAGATAGATGGTGTCAGCATCCTTGGCGAGCCGGCGCAGCTCTTCGATGACTTTTTCCTTGCCCGGGAGGATCTCGTACTTGGCTTTCCAGCCATGATCCGGATCGACACCCATGCGCGCGACCAGCTGCTTGCGCGCTTTTTCTTTCGGCGACAGTGCCGGCGCTTCACCCGCAGCGGCCTTGCCGCGCTTGGCGGCTGGCTCTTTGCTGGCGCTAGCCGAACCGCTGGTGGGCAGGTCTCGGATATGGCCGATACTCGACTTCACCACGTATTCGTTGCCCAAATACTTGTTGATGGTCTTGGCCTTAGCCGGGGATTCCACAATGACCAGCGATTTGCCCATGGATCAGAAAATTCCTGAATTCGAGAAGTGAAAGGCGGTTGGCGCCTGACGCGGCACCGCTATATATAGTGGCTACAAGATGAGGTCAAGCGCAGGGCTCTGCGCGCACTCCCCTTATGGCTGCGGAAAAACGCTCGGTTCGGCCTGCACCAAAGCAAAGCGTGGCACCTGTTCGCCGTCAACCTCGACGGACTCCAGGAACATGCTCAAGGGACGCACCCAAAAGCCGTAATCGCCATACAGGGCTTGGTAGAAGACCACTTCTTCTTCGGTTTCCGAATGCCGCGCAACACTGAATACGCGGTACTGCGGACCTTTGTAATGTTGGTAGAGCCCAGGTTGTATCGGCATGCTTTGGCCCTCACTCAAATTTTTTCAAAATAAAAAAATAAATCCGGAAAAACAAAAACCGGGGCACTTGGCCCCGGCTTCCATCAACGAGACGCTTAAACGCGTTCGAAGACGGTGGAGATGCCTTGGCCGAGACCAATGCACATGGTGGCTACCCCGAAGGTACCGCCATTCTGCTTCATCACATTGAGCAAAGTGCCGGAGATACGCGCACCGGAGCAACCGAACGGGTGGCCCAGGGCGATCGCGCCGCCGTGCAGGTTAACCTTCTCGTTCATCTTGTCGAGTACTTTCAGATCTTTCAGCACTGGCAGGGCCTGTGCGGCGAAAGCTTCATTGAGCTCGAAGAAGTCGATGTCGGAAATGCCCAGACCCGCGCGCTTCAGTGCTTTTTGTGTGGCCGGTACTGGACCATAGCCCATGATTGCCGGATCCACACCTGCCACTGCCATCGAACGAATCACCGCCAGAGGCTGGATACCCAGATCCTGTGCACGCTGCGCCGACATCACGATCATGCACGAGGCACCATCGGTGATCTGCGACGAGGTACCGGCTGTCACGGTGCCGCCCTTCGGATTGAACGCCGGCTTCAGAGCCGCCAGGCTTTCCAGGGTGGTTTCCGGACGAATGGTTTCGTCGTAGTCGAAGGTTTTCAGGAAACCGTTCTCGTCGTAGCCCTGCATCGGGATGATTTCGTCTTTGAACTTGCCTTCCACGGTCGCCTTGTGGGCGAGCTGGTGGGAGCGCACGCCGAAAGCGTCCTGCTGCTCGCGAGTGATGCCGTGCATCTTGCCCAGCATTTCCGCGGTCAGGCCCATCATGCCCGAGGCTTTCGCCGCGTACAGCGACATGTGCGGGTTCGGATCGACACCGTGCATCATGCTCACGTGACCCATATGCTCGACGCCACCAACCACGAAAACGTCACCGTTGCCGGTCATGATTGCTTGCGCGGCAGTGTGCAGCGCACTCATCGACGAGCCACACAGACGGCTGACGGTCTGGCCGGCCGAGGTGTGCGGGATCTGGGTCATCAGCGACGCCATGCGCGCGATGTTCCAGCCCTGCTCCAGGGTCTGGTTCACACAGCCCCAGATCACGTCTTCGACTTCGTTCGGGTCGACCTTGACGTTACGTTCCAGCAGTTTGCTGATCAGGTGCGCCGACATGTCTTCGGCACGGGTGTTGCGGTGCATGCCGCCCTTGGAGCGGCCCATCGGAGTACGACCGAAGTCGACAATCACGACGTCTCTAGGATTCAAGCTCATAAGTTCACTCTCACTCTAGTTGGGGGCGCTTAACCGAAGAAGCTCTGGCCGTTCTTGGCCATTTCGCGCAGCTTCGCGGTCGGGTGGTACAGCGCGCCCAAATCAGCGTACTGGTCAGCCAGGGCAACGAACTCTGCCACACCGATCGAATCGATGTAACGCAGCGCACCGCCACGGAATGGAGGGAAACCAATACCGTAGACCAGACCCATGTCGGCTTCGGCAGCAGTTTCGACGATGCCGTCTTCCAGGCAACGCACGGTTTCCAGGCACAGCGGGATCATCATCCAGTTGATGATGTCTTCGTCGGTGACTTCGCGCTGCTCGTAAACGATCGGCTTGAGCACTTCCAGTACCGAAGGATCGGCCACTTTCTTCTGCTTGCCTTTCTTGTCGGTCTCGTAGGCGTAGAAGCCCTTGCCGTTCTTCTGGCCCAGGCGCTTGGCTTCGTAGAGCACGTCAACGGCCGAGCGACGGTCGTCTTTCATGCGGTCCGGGAAACCTTCAGCCATTACGTCGCGACCGTGGTGACCGGTGTCGATGCCGACCACGTCCATCAGGTACGCCGGGCCCATCGGCCAGCCGAATTTTTCCATGATCTTGTCGATACGGACGAAGTCCACACCGGCGCTGACCAGCTTGGCGAAACCGCCGAAGTACGGGAACAGGACGCGGTTGACCAGGAAGCCCGGGCAGTCATTGACCACGATCGGGTTCTTGCCCATTTTCTTGGCGTAGGCAACGGTGGTGGCAACAGCCAGCTCGCTGGACTTCTCGCCACGGATCACTTCCACCAGCGGCATCATGTGCACCGGGTTGAAGAAGTGCATGCCGACGAAGTTTTCCGGACGCTTGAGGGCCTTGGCCAGCAAGGTGATGGAAATGGTCGAGGTGTTGGACGCCAGGATGGTGTCCTCCTTGACCTTGTCTTCAACTTCGGCCAGTACCGCTTGCTTGACCTTCGGGTTCTCGACGACCGCTTCGACCACCAGATCCACGTGACCGAAGTCGCCGTAAGACAGGGTTGGACGGATGCCGTTGAGCACTTCAGCCATTTTCGCGGCGGTCATGCGACCTTTATCAACGCGGCCGACCAGCAGTTTGGCGGCTTCGGCCAGACCCTGCTCGATACCGTGCTCGTTGATGTCCTTCATCAGGATCGGCGTGCCTTTGGAGGCCGACTGATAGGCGATACCGCCACCCATGATGCCGGCGCCCAGTACGGCGGCCTGCTTCACGTCCTTGGCGATTTCGTCGTAGGCCTTGGCCTTTTTCTTCAGTTCCTGATCGTTCAGGAACAAGCCGATCAGGCTCTGCGCAGCAGAGGTCTTGGCCAGTTTGACGAAACCTGCAGCTTCAATTTCCAGCGCCTTGTCGCGACCGAAGTTCGCGGCTTTCTGGATGGTCTTGATCGCTTCAACCGGCGCCGGGTAATTCGGACCAGCCTGGCCGGCCACGAAACCCTTGGCGGTTTCGAAAGCCATCATTTGTTCGATGGCGTTCAGCTTCAGCTTTTCCAGCTTCGGCTGGCGCTTGGCCTTGTAGTCGAACTCGCCGGAGATGGCGCGCTTGATCAGTTCCAGCGCGGCATCCTGCAGTTGCTCAGGAGCAACCACGGCGTCGACGGCGCCGACTTTCAGCGCGTCTTCAGGACGGTTTTCCTTGCCGGCGGCGATCCATTCGATGGCGTTGTCGGCACCGATCAGGCGCGGCAGGCGCACAGTACCGCCGAAGCCCGGGTAGATGCCCAGCTTGACTTCCGGCAGACCGATCTTGGCCTTGGTGGACATGACGCGGTAGTCCGCCGCCAGGCACATTTCCAGACCGCCACCCAACGCGATGCCATTGATCGCGGCGACGGTCGGGACGTTGAGGTCTTCGAAATCGCTGAAAATCTTGTTGGCTTCGAGGTTGCCAGCAACAAGTTCTGCATCCGGCAGCTTGAAGTTGTCGACAAATTCGGTGATGTCGGCGCCGACGATGAACACGTCCTTGCCACTGCTGACGATCACGCCCTTGATCGAAGCATCTGCCTTGATGGTGTCTACGGCCTGACGCAGTTCGTTCAGGGTTAGACGGTTGAACTTGTTGACGGACTCACCCTTGAGGTCGAACTTCAGTTCGACGATGCCACTTTCAAGAGCCTTAACCGTGATGGCTTTACCTTCGTAAATCATCAACTGATCTCCACGATATGGAAGCTGAACAGTACACGTCGGACGCAGGCGAACGGCTTGGCAGGGACGTTGATCGTCAATGCTACGCCCATTCCCCCGGCACACCCGCCAACGCGATAGTCGGGATTCTGTAGGAGCGGTCTGAAATACAAACGCTCAATTCATACGCCCGTTTGATTTGGGTACGTCACCTTCACGGAATTTCCGACAATTGTCAATCGCCCGAAACACGGGTTGAAACGCGACTTTCCGGTCATATCCGTACTGCGAAGACCTTAAACACGCTTGAGCATGCAAGGTCATTCATAGAATCAATTGTTAGAAAGTTCGCCCTAATTCGCTGCAGCCCGTGTTTAACAAGCTACGCTGGCGGAACCCAGGGGAAAATTTTGAACGCTTTTGGCGAATGCCCAGCGTAAGATCAGCCAACACCGTTTTTACCGGCCTGCCTGGCCAACTCCAGCCCGATGATGAATGTCGGGCTTTTTATTGCCTGCGAAAAACACCTGTAGGAGCGAGCTCGCTCGCGATGGACGTCAACGATGACGCGGGAAGCCTGGCACCCCGCGGCGCTCTCAGGTTCATCGCGAGCAGGCTCGCTCCTACAGGGGATCGGGTTTCAGGCGAGGGCTTTGAGGGTGGCGTCGATCTGCTGCAACACCTCGGCCTCGCCCTTCTCGCCCCAGTACAACGTGATCATTTGCTTGTCCGCCTCGACTTTGTAGACGTTGGCCGGCAATTTTTCGAAATGATCGAGCAGTGCCCTGTCTTCACAGATTTCCTGCCATTGATTGACCCAGACACCCGGTGATTTTTGCCAGTAACTCCAGCACGCCGGCTGATTGCCACGGCGAGGACGATGGTACTGGGCGCAGGGGCTCGGCGGCTCCTGGCTGAGCCAGTGCGGCCACTCCTGAGGCGCCAATTGCATGGCCAGCCCGATGCGCCGAGCCTCCATCCGCAAGGCGATGCGCCCGCTCTGAACTCGCGACGGCCGCAACCATGCCAGCGGACTCAGCACCACCAGCAGGATTGACACCACTATCCAGACCGTCATATCTGTACTCCCGAATTTGAATGAGCCCATTGTGTCACTTTGGAACCAATGCGCTTGAAACCAGCCATACTTACCAATATTGCATCCCTCAGGAGGAGCACCTCATGCCCTACAACCATATTCTGGTCGCTGTAGATCTGACCGAAGAGTGCGACCCTGTGATTCACCGCGCTCGCGAACTGTCGGTGAGCAACGGTGCGAAATTGTCGCTGGTGCACATTGTCGAGCCGATGGCGATGGCCTTCGGCGGCGACGTGCCGATGGACCTGTCACAACTGCAACAGCAGCAGTTCGATCAAGCCAAGGAGCGCCTTGACCGCTTGATCCTGAAATACCCGGAGCTCTCCAGGGAATACAGCCACCTGACCTACGGACAGCCACGCCAGGAGATCCACCACCTGGCCAAGGAGCAAACCTGCGACCTGATCGTGGTGGGCAGCCATGGCCGGCATGGTCTGGCACTGTTGCTGGGCTCCACCGCCAATGACGTGCTGCATGGCGCGCCTTGTGATGTGCTGGCGGTGCGTCTGCAAAACAAAAGCTGACAACACACCCTTGTAGGAGCGAGCCTGCTCGCGATGGTCGTCAACGATGACACGGGAAGCCTGACACCCCGCGGCGCTCTCAAGTTCATCGCGAGCAAGCTCGCTCCTACAGGGGGATTGCATTTCATATGAAAAGCCCGGCGTTCATCACTGAACGCCGGGCTTTTTTTGTTACCGGGTCAATCAGGCATCCAGCTCGGCCCAACGCTCGACCATGATGTCGAGTTCAGCCTGCAACTGCTCCAATTGAGCAATCACCGCAGCCGTTTCGGCCGCCGGACGCTGATAGAAGCCGGCATCCGCCATCTGTGCTTCAACGGCGGCAATCTGCTGCTCCATGGCCTCGATCTGCCCCGGCAACGCTTCCAGTTCGCGCTGCAATTTGTAGCTTAGCTTTTTCTTCGCCACTGGCGCTTCGACAGCTGCCGCAACCGGCGCAGGCTCGGCCTTCACCACCGCGGAGTTCAGGTCGGCCTTGCCGGACTTGCTCTCGGTCACGCCCAGCAGGCGCGGCGAGCCGCCCTGGCGCAGCCAGTCCTGGTAGCCACCGACGTACTCGCGCACCTTGCCTTCACCTTCGAAGACCAGGGTACTGGTGACCACGTTATCGAGGAATGCCCGGTCGTGGCTGACCATCAGTACGGTGCCGTTGAAGGTCAGCAGGACCTCCTCAAGCAATTCGAGAGTTTCGACGTCGAGGTCGTTGGTCGGTTCGTCGAGCACCAGCAGGTTCGCCGGCTTGCTGAACAGCTTGGCCAGCAACAGACGGGCACGCTCACCACCGGACAGCGCCTTGACCGGCGTACGCGCACGCTGGGGGCTGAACAGGAAGTCGCCGAGGTAGCTCAGCACATGGCGGCTCTGGCCGTCGATGTCGATGAAGTCGCGACCTTCGGCGACGTTGTCGATCACGGTTTTTTCCAGGTCCAGCTGATGGCGCAACTGGTCGAAGTAGGCGACATCGATCCGGGTGCCCTCTTCCACTTTGCCGCTGGTTGGCTGCAAACCGCTGAGCATCAGCTTCAGCAGCGTGGTCTTGCCGGTACCGTTGGCGCCGAGCAGACCGATACGGTCGCCGCGCTGCAGCACCATGGAGAAGTCCTTGATCAGGAACGGACCGTCCGGGTGAGCGAAACTCACATTATCGAGGACCATCACCTGCTTGCCGGACTTGTCGGCGGTTTCCAGCTGGATATTGGCCTTGCCGGTACGCTCACGACGCTCGCTGCGCTCGACACGCAAGGCTTTCAGCGCACGTACGCGGCCTTCGTTGCGGGTACGACGGGCCTTGATGCCCTGGCGAATCCACACTTCTTCCTGGGCCAGGCGCTTGTCGAACAACGCGTTGGCGGTTTCTTCGGCGGCCAGTGCGGCTTCTTTGTGCACGAGGAAACTGGCGTAGTCGCCGTTCCAGTCGATCAGGCCGCCGCGATCCAGTTCGAGGATGCGGGTTGCCAGGTTCTGCAGGAAAGAACGGTCGTGCGTGATGAACAGCACGGCGCCCTGGAAATCCTTCAGCGCTTCTTCAAGCCAGGCGATGGCACCGATGTCCAGATGGTTGGTCGGTTCGTCGAGCAGCAGCAGGTCCGGCTCGGACACCAGGGCCTGGGCCAGCAGGACGCGACGACGCCAGCCGCCGGACAACTCGGCGAGGGTCTTGTCGGCCGGCAGTTGCAGGCGGCTCAAGGTGCTGTCGACGAGGGTCTGCAAGCGCCAGCCATCGCGGGCTTCGAGGTCGTGCTGGACGTGCATCAGCTTGTCCAGATCGGCGTCAGTGACGATGTTCTGGCTCAGGTGGTGATATTCGGCGAGCAAGGCGCCAACGCCGTCGAGGCCTTCGGCCACCACGTCGAACACTGTCCGCTCGTCGGCCACCGGCAATTCTTGCGGCAATTCGCCGATCTTGAGCCCGGGTGCGCGCCAAACGGAGCCGTCATCGGGCTTCTGGTCGCCCTTGACGAGCTTCATCATGCTGGACTTGCCAGTGCCGTTGCGGCCGATGATGCACACCCGCTCACCACGGGCGATCTGCCAGGACACCTTGTCCAACAACGGCATAGCGCCGAAAGCAAGGGACACATCGCTGAATTTGAGCAGGGTCATGAGCTTCTCCAAAAACCGGGCGCGCATTCTACCTGACTTGAGGCTTCAGAAGGCCGGCAATTTCACTCTCGTAGCACTCTGCATGACAAATGTTGCGAACTGATGCGGGAAGACCCGCAAAGCTTTCACCGGCTGCTGGCAAAAGGCTAAGCTACAGACAATTCAGCGCGGGCCTGGCCCGCGCTTGTCATGATTTTTCTCTGCCCGGACGTCTCATGCGCAGTCGCCTTTTCAATCTTTTATCTGCTTTTTTACTGTCTGCCGCTGCCGTCCAATCCGCCCAGGCGGTGGACCTGTCCACCCAACGCCAGTATTACGATGAAGCCAAGCGCGCCCTGGCCAAGGGTGATAGCGGCCCGTATTTCCGTTACAGCCAGGCCCTCGCCGATTATCCGCTGGAACCCTACCTGGCGTACGACGAACTGACCGCGCGCCTGAAAACCGCGAGCAACGCCGAAATCGAGAAATTCCTCGCCGAACACGGCGACCTGCCCCAGGCCAACTGGATGAAGTTGCGTTGGTTGCGCTGGCTGGCGGAACGGGGCGACTGGGCGACCTTCGTCAAGTACTACGACCCGAAAATGAACTTCACCGAACTGGACTGCCTGAATGCGCAGTACCAGATCAGCCACAACCTCAAAGCCGAAGGTTACGCCAACACTGAAAAACTCTGGCTGACCGGTAAATCCCAGCCCGAAGCCTGCGATGCCCTGTTCGGCATGTGGGCCGCCGATGGCCAGTTGACCGAGCAAAAGCGTTGGGAACGCGCCAAACTCGCCGCCCAGGCGCGCAACTATCCCCTGGCCAACAGCCTGATCAACGGCATGACCACCCTCGCCCCTCGCGGCCGCTTGCTGGTGGACGTGGCGCAGAAACCGGAACTGCTCAACCAGCCGTCACGCTTTACCCCGGCCGATGAAGCCATGTCCGACGTGGTCAGCCTCGGCCTGCGCCGCCTGGCTCGTCAGGACCCGGACAGGGCCATGAATCTGCTCGACGGTTACGCCAGCAGCATGCATTTCTCCCGGGATGAAAAAGTGGCGATCGCCCGGGAAATCGGGCTGACTCTCGCCAAACGTTTCGACAGTCGAGCCCTGGACGTCATGACCAAATACGATCCGGAACTGCGCGACAACACGGTTTCCGAATGGCGCTTGCGCCTGCTCCTGCGCCTGGCGCGCTGGGACGATGCCTATCAGTTGACCCGCCGCCTGCCCCAGGACCTGGCCACCACCAACCGCTGGCGTTACTGGCAGGCCCGCACCCTGGAGCTGGCGCAACCGCAGAACCCGGAAGCCCAGACCCTGTATCGAAGCGTGGCTCGTGAGCGCGACTTTTATGGGTTCCTCGCGGCGGATCGCTCGCAGTCACCCTATTCGCTGAATAACAAGCCGCTGGTGATGAGCCAGGCGCTGATCAACAAAGTGCGCAACACTCCCGGCATACGTCGCGCCCTGGAGTTCCACGCTCGCGGGCAAATCGTCGACGGGCGCCGCGAGTGGTACCACGTCAGCCGTCACTTCAGCCGCGACGAAATGGTCGCCCAGGCCAAACTGGCCTACGACCTGAAATGGTACTTCCCGGCCATTCGCACCATCAGCCAGGCGCAGTACTGGGACGATCTGGATATCCGTTTCCCGATGGCCCACCGCAACACGCTGGTGCGTGAAGCGAAGAATCGCGGCCTGCATCCGAGCTGGGCATTCGCCATCACTCGCCAGGAAAGCGCCTTCATGGAAGATGCCCGCTCCGGGGTCGGCGCCTCGGGCCTGATGCAACTGATGCCCGCCACCGCCAAGGAAACCGCACGCAAGTTCAGCATTCCCTATAGCTCGCCACAGCAACTGTTCAACCCGGACAAGAACATCCAGCTCGGCGCCGCATACCTGAGCCAGGTGCACAGCCAGTTCAACGGCAACCGCGTCCTCGCCTCCGCCGCCTACAACGCCGGCCCGGGCCGAGTGCGCCAATGGCTGCGCGGTGCCGATCACTTGAGTTTCGACGTGTGGGTGGAAAGCATTCCGTTCGACGAAACCCGCCAGTACGTGCAAAACGTGCTGTCGTATTCGGTGATCTATGGCGAGAAGCTCAACTCGCCGCAGCCAATCGTGGATTGGCATGAGCGGTATTTCGACGATCAATGATCACTGCAGGAGCGAGCCTGCTCGCGATGGACATTAGAGTGCCGCTGGGTGTCAGGCATCCCGCGTCATCGTTGACGACCATCGCGAGCAGGCTCGCTCCTACAAGAGTTCCCCAGCGTTAATCAATCCATCACTGAACTGCAACGCCGCCAACCGCGCATACAACGCATTGCTGGCAATCAGCTCCAGATGCGTGCCCACCGCCACCAGTTTCCCCTGGTCCATCACCGCAATTCGGTCGGCGTTTTTCACCGTGGCCAGGCGATGGGCGATCACCAGGGTGGTCCGGTTTTTCATCAGGCTCGGCAGCGCCTGCTGGATCAGGTGTTCGCTTTGGGCGTCGAGGGCGCTGGTGGCCTCGTCCAGGAGCAGGATCGGCGCGTCCACCAGCAACGCACGGGCAATGGCCAGGCGTTGGCGCTGGCCGCCGGACAAGCCGAGGCCACCGTCCCCCAGATGAGTCTGGTAACCATTGGGCATGGCTTCGATAAAGTCATGGGCGTAAGCGACTTTTGCCGCTTCCTGTACCTCGGCCAACGTCGCCTGCGGATTGCCGTAGCAAATGTTTTCTTCAATGCTGCCGAAAAACAGCGCCGGGGTTTGCGACACCAGGGCAAAACAGCGACGCAGGTCCAGCGGGTCGAGTTGAGTCAACGGCACGCCATCGAGCAGGATGCGCCCCTCGGCCGGGTCGTAAAAACGCAGCAGCAAGTCATACACCGTGGATTTTCCGGCCCCCGATGGCCCGACCAGCGCCAGCGTCTCACCGGCATTGACGGTCAGGCTCAACCCGTCGACAGCATAATTTTCCGGCCGCGACGGGTAGGAAAAACGCACATTGTGTAGTTGTAGTTGGCCATTGACCCGCTCCGGCAGCTTCACCGCGTCCGCCACCGGCGGCAAGATGATGTTTTCCGAACGCAGCAACTCGGCAATCCGCTCGGCCGCGCCGGCTGCCCGCTGCAACTCGCCAATCACTTCGCTCAACGTGCCGAACGCGCTGCCGACAATCAGGCTGTAGAACACGAACGCCGCCAGCTCGCCAGCGGAAATTCGCCCGGCGATGACGTCCATGCCACCAACCCAGAGCATCACCCCGACCGCACCCAAGACCAACACGATCACCAGGGTAATCAGCCAGGCCCGCTGGAAGATGCGCTTGCGCGCGGTGTTGAACGCCTCTTCCACCGTCACGGCAAACCGTCGCTCGTCCTGGGCCTGATGGTTGTAGGCCTGCACGGTCTTGATCTGCCCCAGGGTTTCGGACACATAACTGCCGATATCGGCAATCCGGTCCTGACTCAGGCGTGAGAGGTTACGCACCCGGCGTCCGAAGATCAGGATCGGCGCGATCACCAGGGGCAAGGCAACCACCACGATGCTGGTGAGTTTGGGGTTAGTGATGAACAGCAGGACGATCCCACCGATCACCATCAGCAAATTGCGCAGGAACAATGACAGCGAAGAACCGATGACCGATTGCAGCAGCGTGGTGTCGGCGGTCAGGCGGGACTGGATTTCCGAGCTGCGATTGTCTTCGTAAAACCCCGGGTGCAGGTAAATCAGATGATTGAACACGTTGCGGCGGATATCGGCGACGCAGCGCTCGCCGATCCACGACACAAGGTAAAACCGTGCAAAGGTTCCTATCGCCAATCCCGCCACCAGTAACATGAACAGACCGATGGACTGATTGAGCAGATGCGGTGACTGGGTCATGAACCCCTCGTCCACCAGCAGGCGGATGCCTTGCCCCATGGACAAGGTGATGCCAGCGGTGACGATCAGCGCCAGCAAGGCGCCAAAGGCCTGCCAGCGATATGGCGCGATGAAGCGACTGGCCAGGCGAATGGCACGGCGGTGACGGGCAGAGAGCATCGTAATCATCCTGGACAAGGCAATCATTAGGGTCAGCCTATACCGCTCAATGGGGTGGCTTGCTGCAAATCACAATGAGTCGGGTTAATTATGTCCGCCAACACTAGAGGCTAGACGCTATTGGTCTAAAGTTCGGGTAGCCACGTGGTGGCATTTCTGGTGGACTGGTTCTGCCCCCCAGGAAAGATCGCAGGGAGTTGTCATAGCCCGGTCACCTGGCGGTTCTACAGTAAGCACACAACCTGATGAGGAGACAGGCCATGTCCTTGCAACACAGCAGCGATGACAAGATTCAAGTGATCCGCACGCAACCAGACCAGTCTCTGGGTTGCTCGATTATTGACGAGCAGGGTCGCGAAGTACCGATCACTGAAGAAATGATCCAGAAAGCTTGCAGCGAACTGGATAAGCGATTGGTCAAACCTGCCAAACAAAAGTGATGTAGCCACCGTCTTCTTGACCCGGCCCATTGTTGGCCGGGTTTTTTATTGCCGGCAAAAAAGACAATTACCCCCTCTCTGTAGGAGCGAGCTTGCTCGCGATGAACCTGAGAGCACCACGGGGTGTCAGGTTTCCCGCGTCATCGTTGACGACCATCGCGAGCAGGGCTCGCTCCTACAGGGGATTTGTGGTGCATATAGATCCTGTGTGGGAGCGGGCTTGCTCGCGAAGGGGCCACCGCGGTCTATCAGACTGCCGTTGCCCCCAACGCCGCCACAATCCTCTGCAACTCAGGCGCATCCCCCTCGATCCGCACCTGCAATCCGTCGATCTCTCGACGCGAAGGATAATTCTTGCGCAACGCATCAAATGCCGCTCGCTGTTCGCTGACACTGCCGACAAGGCTGCGACGGAAGTCCGCATCGTCACGTCGCGGGTCATACACGCCACGGCACAGCATCGCCAACGCCCAGGCCGGGTCACTTTGCGCATTGAGGGTCACGTGCGACAGCCACGGCGCCGGCAGCAAATCGCCCAGGCTGACCCGGGCTGGCTGCCCAAGGAAATCGCAATAGGCCTGATAAATCTGCGCGGTGCCCCGCTGCTTGCCGTCGAGGCTGTAGCCGGCAATGTGTGGCGTTGCCAGCACGCAGAGTTCGGCCAGCGCCACGTCGACTTCAGGCTCGCCTTCCCAGACATCGAGCACCGCTTGCAGGTCTTCGCGCTCCAGCAGCACGTCGCGCAGTGCTGCATTGTTGACCACCGGCCCGCGACTGGCATTAATCAGCCAGGTGCCGGACCTGAGCTGGTTCAGGTGTTTTTCATCGAACAAATGCCAGGTCGATTGCTGACCCTGTTTAGTCAATGGCGTGTGCAGACTGATGACGTCGCACTCGTCGATGATCTGCTCGAGGCTGACGTAGTCTCCACCTTCCGCAGTTTGCCGTGGCGGATCGCACACCAGCACCTTCCAGCCCAGGCCTTGCAATACCTTGACCAGGCGTCCACCCACTTCGCCGGCACCGACCACGCCGTAGGTACGCCGGGTCAGGTCGACACCCTCGATTTCGGCCAGGGTCAGCAGACTGCCGAGCACATAGTCGACCACACCACGGGCATTGCAGCCCGGCGCGCTGGACCAGGTGATACCGGCCTGCTGAAAGTAATTCAGGTCCAGATGATCGGTGCCGATGGTGCACGTACCGACAAAGCGCACCTTGCTGCCCTCGAGCAGCGCGCGATTGACGTTGGTCACCGAGCGCACCAACAGCACATCGGCCTGCTCGACCGTGGCACGGTCGATGGCGCGACCCGGTACCCGGCGGATTTCACCGAAGCCTTCGAAGAAGGCATCGAGCAGAGGGATATTTTCGTCGGCAACAATCAGCATGGCAGGCTCCTTTGGCGGGTTGGCAGTGTAGGCGCAGAATTCATCTCTGTGTAGGAGCGAGCATGCTCGCCATGGGCGTTAACGATAACGAGGGCTGCCTGAATGAACGCGGCGCCCTCACATTCATCGCGAGCGAGCTCGCTCCTACAGAGAGAGCGGAGCGATTACAAATACCCAACACAGTCTTTTCCTGACCGAAGCGTCAACGCGTAGAATGCGCAGCCCTGCGCATCAAAACCTCTGGACGCTTCGCTTGTGAATTCCGTGACTGACACTACCGCCGCCCCACGCACGACCCCGGTTCGCCTGGAACTCAAGGGCCTGCTCGGCCTGGCCCTGCCGATCATGATCGCGCAACTGGCCACCACGGCCATGGGCTTCGTCGATGCGGTGATGGCCGGCCGCGTCAGCCCGCGGGACCTGGCATCGGTGGCCCTGGGCAATTCGATCTGGATTCCGGTCTACCTGTTGATGTCCGGCGTCCTGCTGGCAACCACACCCAAGGTCGCGCAACGCTTTGGCGCCGGGCAGTTTGACGAAATCGGCCCGCTGGTCCGCCAGGCGCTGTGGCTCGCATTGTGTGTCGGGTTGATCGGCAGCGGCCTGTTGCTCGGCGCCGAGCCGATCCTGCATTGGATGAAAGTCGATCCGCAATTGATCGAGCCGAGCATGGGTTACCTGCACGGAATCGCCTTCGGCTTGCCGGGCATGGCGTTCTATTACGTGCTGCGCTGCTACAGCGATGGCATGGGTCGGACCCGTCCGAGCATGGTCATCGGCTTGTGCGGCCTACTGCTGAACATCCCGCTGAACTACACGTTGATCTATGGCCATTTCGGCGCACCGGCCCTGGGCGGCGTCGGTTGCGGCTGGGCCAGCGGCATCGTGATGTGGTTCATGGCGTTGAGCATGGCCGGCTGGACCTTCTGGGCCCCGTTCTATGCCCGCACCCGTGTGCTGGTGCACTTCGACCGGCCGAAATGGGCCGTGATCAAGCGCCTGGTCAGCATTGGCCTGCCGATCGGTATCGCCGTCTTCGCCGAGTCCAGCATCTTCGCGGTCATCGCCCTGTTGATCGGCAGTCTCGGCTCCACCGTGGTGGCAGGGCATCAAATCGCCCTGAATATCAGCTCGTTGCTGTTCATGATTCCTTACTCGCTGGGCATGGCGGTGACCGTGCGGGTCGGCCAGGCACTGGGGGCCGGCAATCCTTGGCAGGCGCGCTTCGCGGCGAAGGTCGGGCTAGGCGCGGCACTGGTGTTCGCGGCGTTCTCGGCGGCACTGATCCTGCTCCTGCGCGAACCTATCGCCTCGATCTACACGCCTGACAAGGCCGTGATCCAGATTGCGTCGATGTTGATTGTGTATGCCGCGCTGTATCAGTTTTCCGATGCCATCCAGGTGATCTGCGCCGGCGCGCTGCGTGGGTACCAGGACACCCGGGTGACGATGATCCTGACCTTGTTCGCCTATTGGGGCATCGGCCTGCCGGTCGGCTACGTGCTGGGACTGACCGATTGGTTCGGTCCGGCCAGCGGCCCGAGCGGGCTGTGGGAAGGGTTGATTGCCGGTTTGAGCTGTGCGGCGCTGATGCTGTCGATCCGACTGACGCTCAGTGCGCGCCGGCGGATTCGTAACAGCCAGGGTTGATCGCCACAACCCTGTAGGAGCGAGCTTGCTCGCGAAGGTCGTGAACGATAACGCGCGAAAACCAGATGCCCAACGGCGCCTTCGTTATTTTCGCGAGCAAGCTCGTTCCTACAGGGGGGTTGTTGGTTAAACAGACTTCTTGCGAATCCAGTAGAGGTAGGTGCCCTCATCTTCGTGCTGTGCCACCAGTTCATGGTCGAGAAACACACAGAACTTGGGAATATCGCGACGGGTCGACGGGTCAGTGGCGATCACCTTGAGCAGGCCGCCGGGCACCAGATCACGGATGTGCTGGTGCAGCATCATCACCGGCTCGGGGCAATTGAGGCCGGTGGCGTCGAGGGTGCCGTCTACCGGCGTATCAAGCATTTCACTCATGATTCACTCCTGAAACTGGCCGGCATTGTCGCGCATTGCCGGGTGTAACGTCATCTGTGGCATTACGCCGCCCCCTTGTAGGAGCGAGCCTGCTCGCGATGATCGTCAACGATGACGCGGGGACCTGACACCCCGTGGTGCTCTCAGGTCCATCGCGAGCAGGCTCGCTCCTACAGGGGATTGCGGTGTTTCAGCGGGACTTGGGTTTCTTCACGTCCAGTCGACGCAAATGGCAGGTCACTTCCTCGCGGTCGTGGTACAGCTGCTTGCAGCCAATCTCGACCTTGATACCCCGGGCCTTGAAGCCATCGGCAATGCGCTCGAGCAAACGCTTCACTTCGGCATAGCGCTGTTTCATCGGCAGCTTGAGATTGACCACCGCCTCGCGGCAATGGCCGTCGCCGATCCACTCTTCCAGCATCGCGGCATTGCGCGCCGGCTTCTCGACGATGTCGCAGACCATCCAGTCCACCGGCTGCTTGGGCTTGAAGGTGAAACCGTCGGCCATCAGATGTTGCACCAGACCGGTGTCCATCAGGCTTTCGGCCATCGGGCCGTTGTCGATGGCGGTCACCAGCATGCCACGGTTGACCAGTTGCCAGGTCCAGCCACCAGGGGCGGCCCCCAAGTCAACGCCGGTCATGTCACCATGCAGGCGCTCGTCCCACTGGTCGCGCGGGATGAAGTGGTGCCAGGCCTCTTCCAGCTTGAGGGTCGAGCGGCTCGGCGCCTCGCGGGGGAACTTCAAACGGGGAATGCCCATCGGCCACATCGCCGAGTTGTTCGACTCCGCCAGGCCCATGAACACTTCACGACCGCTCTTGAACGTCAGCAGCAAACGCGGCTTGTGGGCATCTTCCACCAGCTTGCCGGCCGCCATCAGCGCCTTGCGCAGGTGCACTTCGAATTTCTTGCAGAAGTTCGACAGTTCCTTGCCGTCGTTGGTGTCGACCATTTCCAGCCACAGGCTGCCGCACAGCGGAAAGTCCGCCATGTGGGCGAGGATCACACTGATGCGGTCGGTTTCCGGCAGATCGATGAAAATCCCCCGGGCCCATTGGCGCGGGAAGATCAGCTCGGCAAAACGCTGCCCGCGCATCAGGCGCTCGGCGCCGTCTTCTTCGGTGCAGACAAACTCGGCGCAGGCAGTAGCCGCCTTGGCCTTGGCATAACCGGCCACGTTCAAGCGCGCGGCGAGGTCGGAAATCTCGGAACAGACTTCGCCTTCGAAGCCCGGCCGGCAATGCATAAAGAGGGTGTTCATTAATACTCCTGGACCCTGTAGGAGCGAGCTCGCTCCCACAAAGAGAGACCGCTTGCCCTGAAGCAAAGCCTGTCACGAAAACCGGCGCATGATAGCCGAGATCGGAAGCTGGAGCTTGTCGATAGAACCCGGTTATTAGCCAGCTACTGAAAACAGAGCTAGGTTTAATGTTCTGCCCATCCCCTCAGTCCGTAGCCGTGCGGACTCAAAGGAGTGATCGCAATGCCGTCCCTCGATAGCCTGAATACGCTCAAGACCCTGCAAGTCGGCAACAAGACCTACCACTACTTCAGCCTGCCCGAGGCCGCCAAAAGCCTGGGTGATCTGGACAAGTTGCCGATGTCGTTGAAAGTCCTGCTGGAAAACCTGCTGCGCTGGGAGGACGAAAAAACCGTCACCGGTGCCGACCTCAAGGCATTGGCCGCGTGGCTCAAGGAGCGTCGTTCCGACCGCGAGATCCAGTACCGCCCCGCGCGGGTGCTGATGCAGGACTTCACCGGCGTACCGGCGGTGGTCGACCTGGCCGCGATGCGCGCGGCGATGGCCAAGGCCGGCGGCAATCCGCAACGGATCAACCCGCTGTCGCCGGTGGACCTGGTGATCGACCACTCGGTGATGGTCGACAAGTTCGCCAGCAGCAGCGCCTTCGAGCAGAACGTCGACATTGAAATGCAGCGCAATGGCGAGCGCTATGCGTTCCTGCGCTGGGGCCAGAGTGCCTTCGACAATTTCAGCGTGGTGCCGCCGGGCACCGGGATCTGCCACCAGGTGAATCTTGAATACCTCGGCCGCACGGTCTGGACCAAGGACGAGGACGGCCGCACTTACGCCTTCCCGGACACTCTGGTTGGCACCGATTCCCACACCACCATGATCAACGGCCTCGGCGTGCTTGGCTGGGGTGTCGGCGGTATCGAGGCGGAAGCGGCGATGCTCGGGCAACCGGTGTCGATGCTGATTCCCGAAGTCATCGGTTTCAAACTCACCGGCAAGCTCAAGGAAGGCATCACCGCCACCGACCTGGTGCTGACCGTGACCCAGATGCTGCGCAAGAAAGGCGTGGTGGGCAAATTCGTCGAATTCTACGGCGACGGCCTTGCCGACCTGCCCCTGGCCGACCGCGCGACCATCGCCAACATGGCCCCGGAATACGGCGCCACCTGCGGTTTCTTCCCGGTGGACGACATCACGCTGGAATACCTGCGCCTGTCCGGCCGGCCCCCGGAAACGGTGCAACTGGTCGAGGCCTACAGCAAGGCCCAGGGCCTGTGGCGCCTGCCCGGCCAGGAACCGGTGTTCACCGACAGCCTGGCGCTGGACATGGGCAGCGTCGAAGCCTGCCTCGCGGGGCCGAAACGCCCGCAGGACCGGGTGACGCTGCCGAATGTCGCGCAAGCGTTCAGCGACTTCACCGACCTGCAATTCAAGCCCACCAGCAAGGAAGAAGGCCGCCTGGAAAGTGAAGGCGGTGGCGGTGTTGCCGTCGGCAATGCCGATATGGCCGGCGAAGCCGATTACGATTACGAAGGCCAGACCTATCGCCTGAAAAACGGCGCCGTGGTCATCGCCGCGATCACCTCCTGCACCAACACCTCCAACCCCAGCGTGATGATGGCCGCCGGGCTGGTGGCAAAGAAGGCCGTGGAAAAAGGCCTGCAACGCAAACCCTGGGTGAAGAGCTCGCTGGCCCCCGGCTCGAAAGTGGTCACCGACTACTACAAGGCGGCCGGCCTGACCCAGTACCTCGATGAATTGGGCTTTGCCCTGGTCGGCTATGGCTGCACCACTTGCATCGGCAACTCCGGGCCGCTGTCGGAGCCCATCGAGAAAGCCATCCAGCAAGCCGACCTCACCGTGGCCTCCGTGCTCTCGGGCAATCGCAACTTCGAAGGGCGGGTGCATCCATTGGTGAAAACCAACTGGCTGGCCTCCCCGCCACTGGTGGTGGCCTATGCGCTGGCCGGCACGGTGCGCACCGACCTCAGCCGCGAGCCTCTGGGCGATGGCAAGGACGGCAAACCGGTGTACCTGCGGGACATCTGGCCAAGCAGCAAGGAAATTGCCGACGCCGTGAATCAGGTCAACACCGCCATGTTCCACAAGGAGTACGCCGAAGTGTTTGCCGGTGACGAACAATGGCAGGCAATCAAGGTTCCGCAGGCGGCGACCTATGTCTGGCAGGACGACTCGACTTACATCCAGCACCCGCCGTTCTTCGACGACATCGGCGGCCCAGCGCCCGTGGTCAAGGATGTCAGCGGCGCCAGGATCCTCGCACTGCTCGGCGACTCGGTGACCACCGACCACATTTCCCCGGCCGGCAACATCAAGGTCGACAGCCCGGCAGGACAATACCTGCGCGACAAAGGCGTGGAACCGCGGGACTTCAATTCCTACGGCTCGCGGCGTGGCAACCATGAAGTAATGATGCGCGGCACCTTCGCCAACATTCGCATACGCAACGAAATGCTCGGCGGCGAAGAAGGCGGCAACACCCGCTACATTCCCACCGGGGAAAAAATGTCGATCTACGACGCCGCCATGCGCTATCAGGCTTCGGGCACGCCGCTGGTGGTGATCGCCGGCCAGGAATACGGCACCGGCTCGAGTCGCGACTGGGCGGCCAAGGGCACCAACCTGCTGGGGGTGAAAGCGGTCGTCGCCGAAAGCTTTGAACGGATTCACCGCTCCAACCTGGTGGGCATGGGCGTGCTGCCGTTGCAATTCAAGCTGGATCAGAACCGCAAGAGCCTGAAACTGGGCGGCAGCGAAACCCTGGACATCCTCGGCTTGACCGGCGTCGAGCTGACGCCACGGATGAACCTGACGCTGGTCATCACCCGCGAAGACGGCAGCCGCGAGAAGATCGAGGTGTTGTGCCGCATCGATACACTCAATGAGGTGGAGTACTTCAAGTCCGGAGGGATTCTGCATTATGTGTTGCGGCAGTTGATCGCGTCTTGACCGACCGCTGACAAAGACACCGCCTTCGGGCGGTGTCTTTGTTTGGGCCACGAAAAGCCATGTGGGAGCGAGCTTGCTCGCGATATGGAGAGAACATTCAACATTGTTGCCGACAGTCGGTAAGCTATCGTGCGCAAGCTCGCTCCCACAGGGGGTTGGCGGTGCATCGCAAATCCCGACAAAAGGACTTCAAATGATTGCCCTGCCATGGACGCTTCTGGCCCTGCTTTCCTTCGGCTACGGCCTGGCGCTGACCTACGGCCATCTCGGCTGGCTCTCGGCAATCTCGGTGTTCCTGTTGCTGGTCGCAGGTGTCGCCGTCCGCCAACGCGACATCCCTTTTGCCCGCAACCTCGGCCACGGCCTGTTCATCGTTCTGGCCCTGGCATTGGCGACGCATTGGCTACCCGGCTTCTATAACGGTCGCGCCATCGACCCCCAGCGTTTTACCGACAATGCCGTGTCATTCGCCATGCACCTGAACCTGGACAAACCGCTGATCGGCTTCTGGCTGTTACTGGTTTGCCCGTGGATTGTCGGCCGCCGTTCGCTTCGGTTGTCACTGTATGCCACCGTACTGGCCCTGACCTTGAGCGCCATGCTGGCATTGGGTGGCGCGCTGTTGCTGGGCGTAATCGCCTGGGCGCCGAAATGGCCGGATCAAGCCTGGCTGTGGTTGCTGAACAATCTGCTGCTGGTGACGCTGGTCGAAGAGGCGCTGTTCCGTGGCTACATCCAGGGCGGCCTGACCCGGTATCTCAAAGACCGGCCCTACGGTGAACACCTCGCCCTGCTGCTGGCGTCATTGGTCTTCGGCCTGGCCCATGCCGGCGCGGGATGGCAGTGGGTATTGCTGGCAACGCTGGCCGGGGTCGGCTATGGCCTGGCCTATCGGTTCGGGGGGCTGGGTGCCGCCATCGCCAGCCACTTTGGCCTGAACCTGCTGCACTTCGGTCTGTTCACCTATCCGATGCTCGCCGGCTGACGCAAGGGTCATTTTGCGACGCATTGCCGATTATCGAAAAATAATCTCAACAATCCGCCAGCCTTGCCGATACAGCACTTGAAAGCCTTGCGGATTAAAAAAGCCATGCGTAACAACCAGCCAATTACACAACGCGAGCGGACCTTCCCGGCTCAGCAACGGTTGATTTCCACCACCGATGCCAAGGGCATGATCACCTACTGTAACGATGCTTTCGTCGAGATCAGCGGGTTCTCCCGAGAGGAATTGATCCGTGCACCGCACAACCTGGTCCGTCACCCCGACGTCCCGGCGGCGGTGTTCGCACACATGTGGGACACGCTGAAACAAGGCTTGCCATGGATGGGCATTGTCAAGAATCGCTGCAAGACCGGTGATCATTACTGGGTGAACGCCTATGTGACACCGATCTTCGAAGGCAATCAGGTGATCGGTTATGAGTCGGTGCGGGTCAAGCCCACCGCCGAACAGATCCGCCGTGCCGAAGCGCTCTACCAGCGCATCAACCAGGGCAAGTCAGCCATTCCCTCCTCGGATAAATGGTTGCCGATGCTGCAGGACTGGCTGCCGTTCATTCTGGTCAGCCAATTGAGCTTCATGATCGGTGCCTCGTTGAACTCCCACTGGGGGTTTGCCCTGGCTGCGGGGCTCTCGGTGCCACTGGGCCTGATGGGCCTCCAGTGGCAACAGCGAGGCCTCAAGCGTTTGCTGCGCCTGGCCGAGCAGACCACCTCCGATCCGTTGATCGCACAGATGTACACCGACAGCCGCGGCGCCCAGGCGCGTCTGGAAATGTCCATTCTCAGTCAGGAAGCACGCCTGAAAACCTGCCTGACGCGTCTGCAGGACACGGCCGAACACCTGACCGATCAGGCCAGACAGTCCGACGCCCTGGCGCACAACAGCTCCAGCGGCCTGGAACGTCAACGGGTCGAGACCGAGCAAGTGGCCACCGCCGTCAACCAGATGGCCGCTACCACCCAGGAAGTCGCCAGTCATGTGCAACGCACCGCCGACGCCACCCAGGAAGCCAATCGCCTGACCGGTCGTGGTCGTGACATCGCCGGGGAAACCCGCGAAGCCATCCAGCGCCTGTCGGTAGTCGTCGGTGAAACCGGCGTGACCGTGACCCAACTGGCCAAGGACAGCAACGAAATCGGTGGCGTGGTCGACGTGATCAAAAGCATCGCCGACCAGACCAACCTGCTGGCCCTGAACGCCGCCATCGAAGCGGCCCGTGCCGGCGAGATGGGTCGTGGTTTTGCGGTGGTGGCCGACGAAGTCCGTCAGCTGGCGCAACGCACCAGCGAGTCCACCGGGCAGATTCACGCGCTGATCGCCAAGCTCCAGCACACCGCCGGCACTGCCGTGCAAACCATGGAAGCCGGGCATCGTCAGGCGGAAGAAGGCGTGGCGCGGGTACTGGAAGCGGACCAGGCGCTGGTGGGGATCAGCGAAGCGGTGGCCAACATCACCGACATGACCACCCAGATCGCCGCCGCGACCGAAGAGCAAAGTGCCGTGGCCGAAGAGATCAGCCGCAACATCAGCAACATTTCGGAACTGGCGGACCAGACCTCGGAACAGGCGCAGAACTCGGCGTTGCTGAGTGAAGAGCTGACCAAGACTGCCAATACCCAGTATTCGTTGGTGGAGCGGTTTAACCGCTGATTGCTGCTGGAATGATAAAAACCCGGACAGTGAGAGCTTCCGGGTTTTTTATTGAGCCGGTGACAGTGATGTTGTCTGGTAGTCCCCCATCGCGAGCAAGCTCGCTCCCACAGGGTTTTGAGCCACACCACAAATCACTGTGGGAGCGAGCTTGCTCGCGATGGGGGCCTTACAGCCCGCACAAAACCTCACTGAAGGAATGAAGCCACCTTCTGCGCCGCCGCCGCCAAATGCTGCTCATGGTTAAACCCCGAAGCCTTCAGCGGCTTCAAGTCATGATCCCCCGCCACCAGCCAGAACACCTCGATACCCGGCGATAGCGCGTAACCCTCGACCGCCTCCCGGTTGCCCAACGCATCGCGCTCACCTTGCACGATCAAGGTCCGCGTCTTCAACTCCGCCAAATGCTCAACCCGTGGCTTCTCCGGTTTGCCCACCGCATAGAACGGATAACCCAGGCACACCAGCCCATCCGCGCCCAACTCATCCGCCAGCAGACTGGCCATGCGCCCGCCCATGGACTTGCCGCCGATGGCCAGCGGCCCAGTGACATGGCGTCGCACCTGGGCATACACCTCACGCCAGCATTCCAGCAGTTTCGGCGCGGGGTTCGGCGGGCGTTTACCGCCATCGAGGCGCCGTTGCGCCATATAGGGAAACTCGAAGCGCAACACGTTGACGCCTTGAGCGGCGAGGCGTGCAGCCATGTCGCTCATCCAGTCGCTGTCCATCGGTGCGCCGGCGCCATGGGCGAGGATCAGCGTCGCCGCAGCCTTGCCAGCGGCGGCATTCCACAACCATCCATGATCCCGCACGCACTGCACCCATTGATCCCCGTCAATACCGGCCTTGTGCCCTTTGTCCATGCTTGCCTCGCTTTTAGTCTGCCTATAACTCCGGCCGAAGGGTGCACTGCCTTGCGCTGCGCGCTCACTTCGGCTGAACCGTGGATGGGGAACCATGAACACTTCTATCAGTACCGCCTACAACTACAAGGTGGTCCGCCAATTCGCCATTATGACGGTGGTGTGGGGCATCGTCGGCATGGGGCTCGGGGTTTTTCTCGCTGCCCAGTTGGTCTGGCCCGAACTCAACTTCAATCTGCCGTGGACCAGCTTCGGCCGTTTGCGCCCGCTGCACACCAACGCGGTGATCTTCGCGTTCGGCGGCTGCGCGCTGTTCGCCAGTTCGTTCTACTCGGTGCAACGCACCTGCCAGACCCAATTGTTTGCGCCGAAAATCGCCGCGTTCTGTTTCTGGGGCTGGCAGCTTGTGATTCTCCTGGCAGCCATCAGCCTGCCGCTGGGCTACACCAGCTCCAAGGAATACGCCGAGCTGGAATGGCCGATCGACATCCTGATCACCATTGTCTGGGTCGCCTACGCCATCGTGTTCTTCGGCACGATCATGCAGCGCAAGACCAAGCACATCTATGTCGGTAACTGGTTCTTCGGTGCATTCATCGTCACCGTGGCGATCCTGCACATCGTCAACAACATGGAACTGCCGGTCAGCTTCACCAAGTCCTACTCGCTGTACTCCGGTGCCACCGATGCGATGGTGCAATGGTGGTACGGGCACAACGCCGTAGGCTTCTTTCTCACCGCCGGTTTCCTCGGGATGATGTATTACTTCGTGCCGAAACAGGCCGAACGTCCGGTGTACTCCTATCGTTTGTCCATCGTGCACTTCTGGGCACTGATCACCCTTTACATCTGGGCCGGTCCGCACCACTTGCACTACACGGCGCTGCCGGACTGGGCGCAGTCGCTGGGCATGGTGATGTCGCTGATCCTGCTGGCGCCGAGCTGGGGCGGGATGATCAACGGCATGATGACCCTTTCGGGTGCCTGGCATAAGTTGCGCAGCGACCCCGTCCTGCGCTTCCTCGTGGTGTCGCTGGCGTTCTACGGCATGTCGACCTTCGAAGGGCCGATGATGGCGATCAAGACGGTCAACGCCCTCTCCCACTACACCGACTGGACCATCGGCCACGTACACGCAGGCGCCTTGGGCTGGGTGGCGATGATCTCCATCGGCGCGCTGTACCACATGATCCCGAAAGTCTTCGGCCGCGAGCAGATGCACAGCATCGGCCTGATCAACGCGCACTTCTGGCTCGCCACCATCGGCACCGTTCTGTACATCGCCTCGATGTGGGTCAACGGCATCGCCCAGGGCCTGATGTGGCGTGCGGTGAACGAGGACGGCACGCTGACCTACTCCTTCGTCGAAACCCTGGTGGCCAGCCACCCAGGCTTCGTCGTGCGGCTGGTGGGTGGCGCGATCTTCCTCAGCGGCATGTTCCTGATGGCCTACAACACCTGGCGCACCGTGCGGGCCTCGCAGCCTGCCGAAGTCGCCGCTGCCGCGCAGATGGCCTGAGGAGTCCGCCATGAAACACGAAACTATCGAGAAAAACGTCGGCCTGTTGCTGCTGCTGATGATCCTGGCCGTGAGCATCGGCGGCCTGACCCAGATCGTCCCGCTGTTCTTTCAGGACGTGACCAACAAACCGGTGGAAGGCATGAAGCCCTACACCGCGCTGCAACTGGAAGGTCGCGATATCTATATCCGCGAAGGCTGTGTCGGCTGTCACTCGCAGATGATCCGTCCGTTCCGTGCCGAGACCGAACGCTACGGGCACTACTCGGTGGCTGGCGAAAGCGTGTGGGATCACCCGTTCCTGTGGGGCTCGAAACGCACCGGGCCGGACTTGGCCCGTGTCGGTGCGCGCTACTCCGATGACTGGCACCGCGCGCACTTGTACAACCCGCGCAACGTCGTGCCGGAGTCGAAGATGCCGGCGTACCCGTGGCTGGTGGCCAACCCGGTCGACAGCAGTCATACCGAAACCAAGATCAAGGCCATGCGTACCTTGGGCGTGCCGTACACCGACGAAGACATCACCGGCGCCGTCGCTTCACTCAAGGGCAAGAGCGAAATGGATGCATTGGTCGCCTACCTGCAAGTGCTCGGCACTGCCATCAAGAGCAAGAGGTGAGCCATGCCCCTGTCTTTTACAGAGATCGAATTGAGCACTGGAATGATCCGCGGCCTGGGCACCGTCGTGGTGTTCGTGGCCTTCGTCGGCCTGACACTGTGGGTATTCAACGGCAAGCGCAGCCCGGAATTCGCCGAAGCGCGCCTGTTGCCGTTCGCCGACGAGCCACAACCCGACATCACTGAAGAATCAGCAACAAGGAGTACCCGGCCATGACCACCTTCTGGAGTACGTGGATCTGCGTACTGACCATCGGCAGCCTGATCGGCCTGACCTGGTTGCTGCTCAGCACCCGCAAGGGCGAAACCAAGGGCAGTGTCGACCAGACCATGGGCCACAGCTTCGACGGTATTGAGGAGTACGACAATCCGTTGCCGCAATGGTGGTTCATGCTGTTCGTTGGCACCTTGGTGTTTGCCGTCGGCTATCTGATCCTCTATCCGGGCCTGGGCAACTGGAAAGGCATCCTCCCCGGCTACGAAAACGGCTGGACCGGGGTGCACGAATGGGAAAAGGAAATGGCCAAGGCTGACACGAAGTTCGGGCCGATCTTCGCCAAATTCGCGGCAATGCCCGTGGAAGAAGTGGCCAAGGACCCGCAGGCTCTGAAAATGGGCGGCCGCCTGTTTGCCTCCAACTGCTCGGTGTGCCACGGCTCGGACGCCAAGGGTGCATTCGGCTTCCCCAACCTGACCGACAGCGACTGGCGCTGGGGCGGCAACCCGGAAACCATCAAGACCACCGTCATGGGCGGCCGGATGGCGATGATGCCGGCCTGGGGTGAAGCCCTGGGGGAGGAAGGTGTGAAAAACGTCGCCGCTTATGTGCGCCATGGCCTGGCCAAGCTGCCGTTGCCTACCGACAGCAAAGCCGACCTGCAAGCCGGACAGCAAGCCTTCAGCACCACCTGCGTCGCCTGTCACGGAGCCAATGGCCAGGGCACTGAAGCCATGGGCGCACCGAACCTGACCCACCCGGCCGGCTTCATTTACGGTACAAGCCTGACGCAGCTTGAACAGACGATTCGGCATGGTCGCCAAGGCCATATGCCGGCGCAGAACGAACTGCTCGGCAACGATAAGGTGCAGTTGCTGGCTGCGTATGTGTACAGCCTGTCCCACGGTTTGAATACCGAGCGCCTGCAGGCTGAAGACAACCGCAAATAAATTCCGACCGCTCTGCTGCCGCATTCTCCCGGATGCGGCAGTTCCCTGCCCCTTTGCGACCCATTGTCGCACCCTCGCACAGACTTTCTTTCGGAACCCCGGATTCGAGTCTAAGCTTCCCCCGATGCGGACTGGCCGGTGCCGGTTCCAGGTCGACCCTGAACGATGTGTTCGACGAATCTGCCCGATGACAGGCCGCAAAGGCTGGTAGATACCGGCTGTCGCGCCAGTTGCCTTCGGTCAGCCAAACGTTGCGTTTGAACACACCGCGTTACATCCGACCTGACCCCCTCGCCTGATCAGTCCGCCGGGACGTTTTGCCCACGGGCAATTTTGTCCCTACGCGGCGCATGGAAAGGCCGCAGAATCAGCTTTTGAAAGCATTGACCCAGGTCATGGCGCGTTGCAATGACCCCCTGCTTTCTCCATACTTGCGGCCGATTTTTAATCCTAATAAAACACCCAAACCGTGGAACCTTAGAATGAGCACAGCAATCAGTCCGACTGCTTATAACTATAAGGTAGTCCGCCAGTTCGCCATCATGACGGTGGTCTGGGGGATCCTTGGCATGGGGCTTGGTGTCTTCATCGCCTCGCAACTGGTCTGGCCGGAGTTGAACTTCGGTCTGGCATGGACGAGCTTTGGACGCCTGCGCCCGTTGCACACCAACCTGGTGATTTTCGCCTTCGGTGGATGTGCACTGTTTGCCACTTCTTATTACGTCGTGCAGCGAACCTGCCAAACGCGACTGATTTCCGACAGCCTCGCCGCCTTCACCTTCTGGGGATGGCAAGCGGTGATCGTCGGCGCGATCATTACCTTGCCGATGGGTTTCACCACCACCAAGGAATACGCGGAACTGGAATGGCCCCTGGCTATTCTGCTGGCCATTGTCTGGGTCACCTACGGTCTGGTGTTCTTCGGCACCATCGTCAAGCGCAAGACCAAGCACATCTATGTGGGTAACTGGTTCTACGGCGCGTTCATCGTCGTGACCGCGATGCTGCACATCGTCAACCACATGTCGCTGCCGGTCAGCCTGTTCAAGTCCTACTCGGCCTACTCGGGTGCGACGGACGCAATGATCCAGTGGTGGTACGGCCACAACGCCGTGGGCTTCTTCCTGACCACCGGCTTCCTGGGCATGATGTACTACTTCGTGCCGAAACAGGCCGAACGTCCGATCTACTCCTATCGCCTGTCGATCGTGCACTTCTGGGCGCTGATCACCCTGTACATCTGGGCCGGTCCGCACCACCTGCACTACACCGCGCTGCCGGATTGGGCTCAGTCCCTGGGCATGGCAATGTCGATCATCCTGCTGGCGCCAAGCTGGGGCGGCATGATCAACGGCATGATGACCCTGTCGGGCGCCTGGCATAAGCTGCGCACCGACCCGATCCTGCGCTTCCTGGTCGTCTCCCTGGCGTTCTACGGCATGTCGACCTTCGAAGGCCCGATGATGGCCATCAAGACCGTCAACTCCCTGTCGCACTACACCGACTGGACCATCGGCCACGTACACGCCGGCGCTCTGGGCTGGGTTGCGATGATCTCGATCGGCGCCATCTACCACATGATCCCGAAACTGTTCGGTCGTGCGCAGATGCACAGCACCGGCCTGATCAACACGCACTTCTGGCTCGCGACCATCGGTACCGTGCTCTACATCGCCTCGATGTGGGTCAACGGCATCACCCAGGGCCTGATGTGGCGTGCAATCAACGATGACGGCACCCTCACCTACTCGTTCGTCGAAGCGCTGCAAGCCAGCCACCCGGGCTTCATTGTCCGCGCCCTGGGCGGTGCGTTCTTCGCCACCGGCATGTTGTTCATGGCCTACAACGTATTCCGTACCGTACGCGCCTCGAACCCGGCTGAAGCCAAAGCCGCCGAACAGATTGCCGTAGTTGGAGCTCACTGATGAAGCATGAAGCAGTCGAGAAGAATATTGGCCTGCTGGCCTTCTTCATGGTCATCGCCGTCAGCATCGGCGGCCTGACCCAGATCGTTCCGCTGTTTTTCCAGGATGTCACCAACAAGCCGGTCGAGGGCATGAAGCCCCGCACCGCCCTTGAACTGGAAGGCCGGGACGTTTATATCGCCAACGGTTGTGTCGGCTGCCACTCGCAGATGATCCGCCCGTTCCGTGCTGAAACCGAACGCTATGGCCACTACTCGGTCGCCGGTGAAAGCGTCTGGGACCACCCGTTCCTGTGGGGTTCCAAGCGTACCGGTCCGGACCTGGCCCGCGTCGGCGGTCGTTACTCCGATGACTGGCAGCGTGCGCACTTGTACAACCCGCGCAACGTGGTGCCTGAGTCGAAAATGCCAGCCTACCCGTTCCTCGTGGAAAACAAGCTCGACGGCAAAGACACCGCCAAGAAAATGGAAGTCTTGCGCACGCTCGGCGTCCCTTACACCGACGAAGACATCGCCGGCGCCAAGGATGCTGTGAAGGGCAAAACCGAAATGGACGCGCTGGTGGCCTATCTGCAAGGCCTGGGCACCATCATCAAAAGCAAACGGTGATCTAAATGGATATCGGGATGATTCGTGGCCTGGGCACCGTCGTTGTGATGGTGGCCTTCATCGGTCTGGCGCTGTGGGTATTCAGCCCCAAGCGCAAGTCTGAGTTTGAAGACGCGACCTTGCTGCCTTTTGCGGATGATCCCGAAGCCATCAAGCACGTCGAGCAAGCTTCTAGGAGTAACAAAGAATGACTACATTCTGGAGTCTGTACGTCACAGTCCTCAGTCTCGGTACGATCTTTTCCCTGACCTGGCTGCTGCTGTCGACCCGCAAGGGCCAGCGCACCGAGCAGACAGACGAGACCGTCGGGCACTCCTTCGATGGCATCGAGGAGTACGACAACCCGCTGCCGAAATGGTGGTTCATGCTGTTCGTGGGCACCATCATCTTCGCACTGGGCTACCTGGTGCTGTATCCGGGCCTGGGTAACTGGAAAGGCCTGCTGCCGGGTTATGGCTACCTCGACAACGAGAAGCAGACCCCGTTCGCCAACGGCCAGACCGGCTGGACCGGCGTTCACGAGTGGGAAAAGGAAATGGCCAGGTCGGACGCCAAGTTCGGTCCGATCTTCGCCAAGTTCGCGGCCATGCCAATCGAAGAAGTGGCCAAGGACCCGCAAGCCCTGAAGATGGGCGGCCGCCTGTTCGCCTCCAACTGCTCGGTTTGCCACGGTTCCGACGCCAAGGGCGCCTACGGCTTCCCTAACCTGACCGACGCCGACTGGCGCTGGGGCGGCGACGCGCAAGCCATCAAGACCACCATCATGGGCGGCCGTCACGCGGTGATGCCTGCGTGGGCTGAAGTGATCGGAGAGCAAGGCGTGGCCGACGTGGCCGCGTTTATCCTGACCAACCTCGATGGCCGCAAGCTGCCGGAAGGCGCCAAGGCCGACCCGGCTGCCGGGCAGAAACTGTTCGCCACCAACTGCGTGGCGTGCCACGGTCCGGAAGGCAAGGGTACGCCAGCGATGGGCGCACCTGACCTGACTCACCCGGCAGCGTTCATCTACGGCTCGAGCTTCGCTCAACTGCAGCAGACCATCCGTTACGGCCGTCAGGGCCAGATGCCTGCACAAGAGGCAATGCAGGGTAACGACAAGGTTCACCTGCTGGCCGCTTACGTCTACAGCCTGTCTCACGGTGAGAAGGCAGCGGACGCCGAGTAAGGCAAACGCTTGAAGCAACAAAAAACGGCCCCGCCAATGTGAATTGGCGGGGCCGTTTTCATTTCAAGTCTACGCACGCTTATTTGCGCATAGTTCCATGGACTTGCTGGCGAGTCATCCGGGTTATTATTTTTCACGCACTCTTCAATCAACCAATGTAAAACGGCTTCGCCATTTTTAGTTGGCAAAACCGTTTTAGACGCTCATGAACACACTTCGCATTCATGCGTATTGGTTGTAATCAAGGAAGGTTACCGCCACCCAGACTGTCCAGACCACCAGTCCCTTTCTTGTTGCCTGAAGAGCGATTTTCCTGAACTTTTTTCGCCGTCGGCGCCACCATATCCACAGTCGTGGCTGGTGCCGGAATCGTGCAGTCTGTACCAGGCTCATGAGCTTCGACAGTGACTGGTCCAACAGACTGAGTTGCCCAGGTGCAATCTTTATCATTAATAGACATTTTTACTTATCCTTAAGTAGATTTTTAAATATACGACACGCAACACCACAATCAAATCTTATTGCTGCCGCAGTGACAACTTATTAAAACAAGAACCAAACATCCATCGACCAACAATCACAAAGTATGACCAAAGTTAAAAATATATTCTTTATACAGCAGACTTTTGATATCTCTTTCCACCCAGGCACCCGTCGACGCTCGACGGAGAAAAAAGATAAATCGTCTATAGTCAATTGACCTGCATCATGTTTTGTTACATCTGCTACACCATTCATGATTTTTCCCCAACGCGACCAAAGGTCGCACCCGCAGGCTAGAGCGACAGGCGTATCATTGCGCCACTGCAACACCCCTTTTTGACCGCGGTCGGCACGTACTGACCGAGGCATTTTTCCACTGCCGTGGGATGCAATGATGAGCAACCAGATTCCGGTACACGACGTCACTCCACCCACCAAAAACGCGAACAACAGCGTCGACCTCTACGCCTCCAGGGAAAAAATCTACACCCGCGCCTTCACCGGCCTGTTTCGCAACCTGCGGATGACCGGCGGAGCCCTGTTGTTCCTGCTGTACTTCGGCACGGTGTGGCTGGATTGGGGCGGTCATCAGGCCGTGTGGTGGAACCTGCCGGAGCGCAAGTTCTTCATTTTCGGCGCCACCTTCTGGCCTCAGGATTTCATTCTGCTGTCCGGCATGTTGATCATCGCCGCCTTCGGCCTGTTCTTCATCACCGTGTACGCCGGACGGGTCTGGTGCGGCTATACCTGCCCGCAAAGTGTCTGGACCTGGATTTTCATGTGGTGCGAAAAAGTCACCGAAGGTGACCGCAACCAACGCATCAAGCTCGACAAGGCGCCGATGAGCGCCAACAAATTTGTGCGCAAGTTCAGCAAACACAGCTTGTGGCTGTTGATCGGCTTCGTTACCGGCATGACCTTCGTCGGCTACTTCTCACCGATCCGCGAACTGGTGTTCGAATTTTTCACCGGCCAGGCGGATGGCTGGTCGTACTTCTGGGTCGGTTTCTTCACCCTCGCCACTTACGGCAACGCCGGCTGGTTGCGCGAACAGGTGTGCATCTACATGTGCCCGTACGCACGCTTCCAGAGCGTGATGTTCGACAAGGACACCCTGATCGTTTCCTACGATCCGCGCCGTGGCGAAGGCCGTGGACCGCGTAAAAAAGGTATCGACTACAAGGCCCAGGGCCTGGGTGACTGCATCGACTGCACCATGTGCGTCCAGGTCTGCCCGACGGGCATCGACATCCGCGACGGCCTGCAAATCGAATGCATCGGTTGCGCCGCCTGCATCGATGCCTGCGACGCCATCATGGACAAGATGGACTACCCGCGCGGACTGATCAGCTACACCACCGAGCACAACCTGTCCGGACAGAAAACCCATAAACTGCGCCCGCGCCTGATTGGCTATGCCATTGTGCTGCTGGCGATGATCAGCCTGCTGGTGACGGCATTCTTCATGCGTGCGCTGGTGGGTTTCGATGTCAGCAAGGACCGCGTGCTGTACCGCGAGAACGCCGAAGGCCGGATCGAAAACGTCTACAGCCTGAAAATCATGAACAAGGACCAGCGCGACCATACCTACCTGCTCGAAGCATCCGGCCTGCCGGATCTCAAATTGCAGGGTCGACGCGAGATCAAGGTCGCGGCCGGCGAGATCGTCAGCCAGCCTGCCGAGCTGTCCGTTGCACCGGAAAAACTGCCGTCGAGCACCAACGAGGTGAAATTCATCCTCAAGGACGCCGATGACGACAGCGTCCACATTGAAGCCAAGAGCCGGTTCATCGGCCCACAGAATCGTTGAGAGAACTGAACATGCCCGCAGCAAATGCCGCAAGCCCCTGGTACAAGCACCTCTGGCCGTGGATCATCATCGGGATCCTGGCCTGCTCGGTGGCCCTGACCTTGTCCATGGTGACCATCGCGGTGAACAACCCGGACAACCTGGTCAACGACAACTACTACGAGGCCGGCAAAGGCATCAACCGCTCCCTCGACCGTGAGCTGCTGGCCCAGACCCTGAAAATGCGCGCCAGCGTTCATCTCGACGGCATGACTGGCGAGGTTGACCTGCGCCTGAGCGGCGACAGCCAGCCCAAGACCCTGGAGCTGAACCTGATCTCGCCGACCCAGCCGGAAAAGGATCGCAAGATCACCCTGACCCGCAGCGAAACCGAACAGGGCCGCTACATCGGCCAGTTGAGTGACAAGATCGAAGGCCGGCGTTTTGTCGAGTTGCTTGGCACTCAGGACGAGCACATCTGGCGCATGTTCGAAGAGGAACCGGTCAGCCATGACAAGGATCTGCTGCTCGGTGATGAGCCGTTGCAAGGTGCCGAAGACCTGAAAAAGTAAAGCCGCGCTTCGCGCATCGCGAGCAAGCTCGCTCCCACAGTTGATCCCTGTGGGAGCGAGCTTGCTCGCGATGAGGCCCTATCCGACGATAGAGATTCAGCAGTACTAGTGAATACTCCATGACCACCACCCCACTCCCCTGCTACCACTGCGCCCTGCCCGTCCCGGCCGGCAGCCGCTTCACCGCTGCGGTCCTGGGGCAAACCCGCGAATTCTGCTGCCCAGGCTGCCAGGCCGTGGCCGAGGCCATTGTCGCCGGTGGCCTGGAAAGCTATTACCAGCACCGCAGCGAAGCCTCGGCCAACCCTGAAGCGCTGCCGGTGCAACTGGTGGATGAACTGGCGCTGTACGACCGCGCCGATGTGCAGCAGCCCTTTGTCCGCCACGATGGCGAACTGGCCGAAACCACACTGCTGATGGAAGGCATCAGCTGCGCGGCCTGCGGCTGGCTGATCGAAAAACACCTGCGCAACTTGCCGGCCGTGGCCGAAGCGCGCCTGAACCTGTCCAACCATCGCCTGCACGTACGCTGGGCCGATGAGCAGTTGCCGCTGAGCCAGGTCCTCAGCGAACTGCGTCACATCGGGTACGCCGCACACCCGTATCAGGCCGACCGGGCCAGCGAACAACTGGCCAGCGAAAACCGCCTGGCCCTGCGCCAGCTCGGCGTGGCCGGTCTGCTGTGGTTCCAGGCGATGATGGCAACCATGGCCACCTGGCCTGAATTCAACATCGACCTCAGCCCCGAACTGCACACCATCCTGCGCTGGGTCGCGCTGTTCCTCACCACCCCGATTGTGTTCTACAGCTGCGCGCCGTTCTTCAAAGGCGCCATGCGCGATCTGCGCACCCGCCACCTGACCATGGACGTTTCGGTGTCGCTGGCCATCGGCAGCGCCTACATCGCCGGAATCTGGACGTCCATCAGCGGGGTCGGCGAACTGTATTTCGATGCCGTCGGCATGTTTGCCCTGTTCCTGCTGGCCGGGCGTTATCTGGAACGCCGCGCCCGCGAGCGCACCGCCGCCGCCACCGCGCAGCTTGTGAATCTATTGCCCGCCTCGTGCCTGCGATTGACAGCCGACGGCCAGAGCGAACGCATTCTGCTCAGTGAACTGCGTGTCGGCGATCAGGTGCTGGTTCATCCGGGCGCCATTCTCCCGGCTGACGGCAAGATCCTCGACGGCCAGTCGAGTGTCGACGAGTCGCTGCTGACCGGCGAATACCTGCCGCAACCACGCACCCTCGGCGACGCGGTCACCGCCGGCACAATGAACGTCGAAGGCGCACTGACCGTCGAGGTCCAGGCCCTGGGCCAGGACACTCGCCTCTCGGCCATCGTTCGCCTGCTCGATCGCGCCCAGGCGGAAAAACCGCGCCTGGCGGAAATCGCCGACCGCGCCGCGCAATGGTTCCTGCTGTTGTCGTTGATCGCTGCCGCCGCGATTGGCCTGCTGTGGTGGCAGTTGGATGCCTCGCGAGCCTTCTGGATCGTGCTGGCGATGCTGGTGGCGACCTGCCCGTGCGCCTTGTCGCTGGCGACGCCGACCGCCCTCACCGCCGCCACCGGCACACTGCACAAACTCGGTCTGTTGCTGACCCGCGGCCATGTGCTGGAAGGCCTGAACCAGATCGACACGGTGATTTTCGACAAGACCGGCACCCTCACCGAAGGACGCCTGGCGCTGCGTTCGATCCGCCCCCTCGGCGCGCTCGACAGCGATCAATGCCTGAGCCTCGCTGCCGCCCTGGAAAACCGCTCCGAACATCCGATCGCCCGCGCTTTCGGTCGTGCGCCGACGGCTGCCGAAGAAGTCCACAGCACACCGGGCCTTGGCCTGGAGGGGCTGGTTGATGGGCGGCGTCTGCGTATCGGCCAACCGGGTTTTGTCTGCGAACTCAGCGGCGCCATGGTGCCATCGATGCCCGAAGAAGCCGGCCAATGGCTGCTACTCGGCGACAGCGAGGGGCCGCTGGCCTGGCTCGTCCTCGACGATCGCTTGCGTGCCGATGCACCCGCGCTGCTCGCTGCGTGCAAGGCGCGTGGCTGGCGCACGCTGCTGCTGTCCGGCGACAGCTCGCCGATGGTCGCCAGCGTGGCGGCGGAACTGGGTATCGATGAAGCCCGCGGCGGCTTGCGTCCGGACGATAAACTGCAGGTCCTGCAACAACTCCACAAGGAAGGCCGCAAGGTGTTGATGCTCGGTGACGGGGTCAATGACGTGCCGGTGCTGGCGGCTGCGGATATCAGCGTCGCCATGGGCTCGGCCACCGACCTGGCAAAAACCAGTGCCGACGCCGTGCTGCTGTCCAACCGCCTCGACGCGCTGGTGCAAGCCTTCAGCCTGGCGCGGCGCACCCGTCGGGTCATTATCGAGAACCTTCTGTGGGCCGGGTTGTACAATGGCCTCATGTTGCCCTTCGCCGCCCTCGGCTGGATCACTCCGGTATGGGCTGCGGTGGGCATGTCGATCAGTTCGTTGACCGTGGTGTTGAACGCGCTGCGCCTGACTCGCATGCCGAGCGCGCCCGCCCCCGGCACCACGCCAGAAACCCGCCCGCTGCCGGCCTGAGCCGCGCGGGCATGGAGTCCAGATGCCAGCTCTTTACGTGATGATTCCCGCTGCGCTGCTGATCGTGGCCATCGCCGTCTATATCTTCTTCTGGGCGGTGGACAGCGGTCAGTACGACGACCTTGACGGCCCGGCCCACAGCATCCTGTTCGACGACCAGGACCCGAACCACACCGCCGCCGTCGACGAGGCCAGCGGCCAACCGGCCAAAACGGACGACAAGGCCCCGCCCCATGCTTGAATTGACGCCACTGCTGGTGTCTGCGGTGATCCTCGGCTTGCTCGGCGGCGGCCATTGCCTAGGCATGTGCGGCGGCTTGATGGGCGCGCTGACCCTGGCGATTCCCAAGGAGCAACGCAGCCGCCGCTTTCGTCTGCTGCTGGCCTATAACCTGGGCCGGATTCTGAGCTATGCCTGTGCCGGACTGCTGATCGGCCTGGCCGGATGGGCCGTAGCCAGCAGCCCGGCGGCGATGTTCCTGCGCATCCTCGCCGGCTTGCTGCTGATTGCCATGGGCCTGTACCTGGCCGGCTGGTGGAGCGGCCTGACCCGTATCGAAAGCCTCGGTCGAGGCCTGTGGCGGCACATCCAGCCAGTCGCCAACCGGTTACTGCCGGTGTCGAACGTTCCGCGTGCGCTGCTGTTGGGCGCGCTCTGGGGCTGGCTGCCGTGCGGCCTGGTCTACAGCACCTTGTTATGGTCGGCCAGCCAGGGCAACGCGCTGGACAGTGCGTTGTTGATGCTCGCGTTCGGGCTCGGCACCTGGCCAGTGCTGCTGGCGACAGGCCTTGCCGCCGAGCGCATCACCGCACTGTTGCGCAAGCGCAGCGTGCGGATGGCGGGCGGATTGCTGGTGATGCTGTTCGGCATCTGGACCTTTCCGGGGCCGCATCAGCATTGGTTGATGGGGCACTAACATTGTGGCGAGGGGGCTTGCCCCCGTTCGGCGGCGAAGCCGTCGTAAACCCGGCAACTCCTTTCGCACTGACTCACCGCATTCTCTGATTTTGGGGCTGCTTCGCAGCCCAACGGGGGCAAGCCCCCTCGCCACAAATGAGCTTCAAACGCCCACTTGATGCAAATCAAGATGCCCCACCCCGCCCTCGCATAAAGTGGCTGACACTGCCAGCCTATCCGGGGGAATGCCCGCATGATGCTCGACGCCATTCGTTGGGACACCGATCTGATCCGCCGTTATGACCTGGCGGGACCACGCTACACCTCGTACCCGACCGCCGTGCAATTCAACAGCCAGGTCGGCACCTTCGACCTGTTTCATGCCCTGCGCGACAGCCGCAAGGCCCAACGCCCGTTGTCGCTGTACGTGCACGTGCCGTTCTGCGCGAACATTTGCTATTACTGCGCCTGCAACAAGGTCATCACCAAGGATCGCGGCCGGGCGCAACCGTACTTGCAGCGTCTGGAGCAGGAAATCCAGTTGATCGCCTGCCACCTCGACCCCACGCAGAAAGTCGAGCAACTGCACTTCGGTGGCGGCACGCCGACCTTTCTCAGCCACGACGAACTGCGCCAATTGATGGCGCACTTGCGCAAACACTTCAATTTGCTGGACGACGACTCCGGCGACTACGGCATCGAGATAGACCCGCGTGAGGCCGACTGGTCGACCATGGGCCTGCTGCGGGAACTGGGTTTCAATCGGGTCAGCATCGGCCTGCAAGACCTCGACCCGGCCGTGCAACGTGCAGTCAATCGCCTGCAAAGCCTGGAAGAAACCCGCGCGGTAATCGACGCCGCCCGCACCTTGCAGTTTCGCTCGATCAACATCGACCTGATCTACGGCCTGCCGAGACAGACACCGGAGAATTTCGCCCGCACCGTGGAAGAGGTCATCCGCCTGCAACCGGACAGATTATCGGTGTTCAACTACGCCCACCTGCCGGAACGCTTCATGCCGCAGCGGCGCATCAACAGCGATGAACTGCCGACACCGGCGCAGAAACTGGAAATGTTGCAGCGCACCATCGAGCAACTGATCAGCGCCGGTTACCGCTACATCGGCATGGACCACTTCGCCCTGCCCGACGATGAACTGGCGATTGCCCAGGAAGAATCGACCCTGCAACGCAATTTCCAGGGCTACACCACCCACGGTCATTGCGATCTGATCGGCCTCGGCGTGTCGGCGATCAGCCAGATCGGCGACCTGTACTGCCAGAACAGCAGCGACCTGAACCAGTACCAGAACGCGCTCGCATCCATGCAACTGGCCACCAGCCGCGGCCTGCTGTGCAATGCCGATGACCGGCTGCGGCGTGCGGTCATCCAGCAATTGATCTGCAATTTCAGTCTCGAATACGCTGACATCGAGCAGGCCTTCAACATCGATTTCCAAGGCTATTTCGGCGATCTCTGGCCCCAGTTGCAATACATGGCCAAAGACGGGCTGATCGAACTCGATCGCGACAGGATCACCGTCCTGCCCGCCGGGCGACTGTTGGTGCGCTCGGTGTGCATGGTGTTCGACGCGTACCTGGAACAACACAGTCGCCAGCGATTTTCACGGGTAATCTAATTCTGCAAGCTAGCGCCCCAGACTGGCCTCGATATCCTATGGTGAGTTACCCTTACGTCTTATGTGTGAATTCCCACAAGGATTGAAGAAATGTCCGAGCCAGTAAAACTGCGCGCTCATAATCAAGCCCATTGCAAGGATTGCAGCCTGGCCCCTCTTTGCCTGCCACTTTCGCTGAATCTGGAAGACATGGATGCGCTGGACGAAATCGTCAAACGTGGCCGGCCGCTGAAAAAAGGCGAATTTCTGTTCCGTCAGGGCGATACCTTCGATTCTGTCTACGCGGTCCGTTCTGGCGCCCTCAAGACCTTCAGCCTGAGCGACACCGGTGAAGAACAGCTCACCGGCTTCCACCTGCCCAGCGAACTGGTCGGTCTGTCAGGCATGGACACGGAAAAGCACCCTGTGTCGGCACAAGCCCTGGAAACCACCTCGGTGTGTGAAATTCCTTTCGAGCGTCTCGACGAACTGGCCCTGCAATTGCCGCAGTTGCGCCGTCAGCTGATGCGGGTGATGAGTCGCGAAATCCGTGACGACCAGCAGATGATGCTGCTGTTGTCGAAAAAGACCGCCGACGAACGCATCGCCACCTTCCTGGTCAACCTTTCGGCACGTTTCCGCGCCCGGGGTTTTTCCGCCAATCAGTTCCGCCTGAGCATGTCGCGTAACGAAATCGGCAACTACCTGGGCCTGGCGGTGGAAACCGTGTCCCGCGTCTTTACCCGCTTCCAGCAAAACGAGCTGATTGCGGCAGAAGGCAAGGAAATCCGGATTATCGACCCGATCCAGCTGTGCGCCCTGGCCGGTGGCTCACTGGAAGGCTGAAACAAAACGTTGCGGCTGAGCGAAACGGGTCAGCCGCCGTTATACTGCGTCGTTTGCAGCCCTGCCAGGACACCACGACGATGGTCTTCGACTCCTTCGACATCAAATCCCTCATCCGCCCTGTCATCGACTTCCCGAAACCGGGTGTGATCTTTCGCGACATCACCCCGCTGTTCCAGTCGCCCACGGCCCTGCGCCTGGTGATGGACAGCTTCGCCCACCGTTATGTCGAGGCTGACTTCACCCACATCGGCGCGATGGACGCCCGTGGCTTCCTGATCGGTTCGGTACTGGCCTATCAGTTGAACAAGCCGCTGGTGCTGTTCCGCAAGCAAGGCAAGCTGCCAGCCGACGTGCTGGCCGAGGGCTATGCGACCGAATACGGCGAGGCCTTCCTGGAAGTGCACGCCGACAGCCTGTGCGAGGGGGATTCGGTGGTGATGTTCGATGACCTGATCGCCACCGGCGGCACCCTGATTGCCGCCGCCAACCTGATCCGCCGCATGGGCGCCCGGGTGCATGAAGCGGCGGCGATCATCGATCTGCCGGAACTGGGTGGCTCGCAGCGTCTGGAAGACATGGGCATTCCTACGTTCTGCCTGACGCAGTTTGCGTTGAGCGACAAGTAAGCGGCGCCTGTCAGACCGCCATCGCGAGCAGGCTCGCTCCCACATTCGACCGCGTTCTGTCAGAAAGAATGCAATCCACTGTGGGAGCGAGCTTGCTCGCGATGGCGTCAGCGGCAACACCACTAAATTCAAGATCGGTTCAAAGCCCCATCTGCTTGCTGATGATCTCGTTCATCACTTCCCGCGTCCCGCCGCCAATCGACAGGATGCGGTTATCGCGGTACAGCCGCTCCACCAGGCTCTCGCGCATGTAACCCAGCCCTCCAAGTATCTGCACCGCATCGGTCACGATCCGGTCCGCAGTATCCGTCGCAAAATTCTTGGCCATGGAAATCTCCTTGATCACGCTCTGCCCCGCCGCCATTTTCGCGGCCTGGCGGTATGTGAACTCCCGGGACACCTCCAGCGCGGTCGCCATCTCGGCGAGGCGATGCTTGATCACCTGAAACTTGCCGATCGGTTTGCCAAAGGCTTCGCGCTCACGTGCCCATTTCAGGCTCTCTTCCAGCGCCAGCTGTGCGGTCATGTTGGCCATCAATGCCAGGGCCAGGCGCTCGCTCTGGAAGTTGCCCATGATGCAGGCAAAGCCCATGTTCTCGGCGCCGATCAGGTTTCCTGCGGGCACTGGGCAATCATCGAAGAACAGTTCAGCGGTGTCTGACGCCCACCAGCCCATTTTCTTCAGCTGCCGTCCCACGGTGAAACCCGGTGTGCCCTTCTCGATCAGTAACAGGCTGATGCCACCGAAACCCGGTTCGCCCGTTCGCACTGCGACGGTATAGAAATCCGCGCGCACGCCGCTGGTGATAAAGGTCTTGCTGCCACTGACCCGGTAAAAGTCACCGTCGCGCACGGCACGGGTTTGCAGGTTGGCGACGTCGGAACCGCCGCCGGGCTCGGTGATGGCCAGGGCGCTGATCTTCTCTCCCGACAGCACCTGGGGCAGCACTCGATCCCGCACTTCGGGTCGGGCCCACTTGAGGATGGGCGGCAAGCCGATATCCAGCGACCCCAGGCCGGCAACCAACCCGCCTGAGCCACAACGCATCAACTCTTCACTGGCGGCAACCTTGGCGAACAGATCCCCTTCGTGACTGCCTCCGTAGGCCTCCGGATACCCGATGCCGAGAATCCCCGCCGCGCCGGCCTTGAGGTAGAGCTCGCGAGGAAAGCTTTCGGCTTCTTCCCACTGCGAGACGTCAGGAAGAATCTCGCGTTCGACGAAACGTCTGACGCTGTCGCGGACCAATTGGTGGCTGGGGTCGAAGTATTCCTGAAAGGCAGACATCGGCGAGCTCCACTGAAGGGGTCAGTGAAGTTAACCGAGCGCTTGCTTGGTTTTCAACAGGATTGTGTCATTCAGACGGACCGCGCCGCCTGCATCGCGAGCAAGCTCGCTCCCACAGGGGTTCTGCGGTGCACACAAAACCAATGTGGGAGCGAGCTTGCTCCGGGCGGCGATCCGACGATGGCGTCAGCCCGAACAACACAAATTACAGGGTGATCGGCTTACGTCCGGCAAACGAATGCGCCAGCGTCCCGCCATCCACCAGCTCCAGCTCGCCACCCAGCGGTACGCCATGGGCGATGCGCGAGGCGATCAGGCCTTTGCTGCTGAGCAATTGGGCGATGTAGTGCGCCGTGGCTTCACCTTCCACGGTCGGGTTGGTGGCCAGGATGACTTCGGTGAAGGTGCCGGCCTCTTCGATCCGTGCCATCAACTGCGGAATGCCGATGGCTTCCGGCCCCAAGCCGTCGAGCGGCGACAGATGGCCCTTGAGCACGAAATAGCGCCCGCGAAAACCGGTCTGCTCCACCGCATAGACGTCCATCGGCCCTTCCACCACGCAGAGCAAGGTGTCGTCGCGACGGGTATCGGCGCATTGCGGGCACAGATCATCTTCCGTCAGCGTACGGCACAAGCGGCAGTGACCGACCCCTTCCATGGCCTGGCTCAGGGCCAGCGCCAGGCGCGAGCCGCCGCTGCGGTCACGCTCGAGCAACTGCAACGCCATGCGCTGGGCGGTTTTCTGACCCACGCCTGGCAGAATTCGCAGGGCGTCGATCAGTTGGCGAATCAAAGGGCTGAAGCTCATGGTGGAAAAGTCCGACAAAACAACGAGACGCGGTTTATACCCGCGCCTCGGTTGAGCGTCAAATTGCAGCGTGAATTACTCAGTCCCGGGAAACCCGAACCACCAATTTACCGAAGTTACGCCCTTCCAGCAGGCCGATAAACGCATCAGGCGCCTGTTCCAGGCCATCGACCACGTCTTCGCGGAACTTCACCTTGCCATCGCGTACCCAGGGCGCCATGGCACTGAGGAATTCCGGCTGGCGATCACCATAATCATCGAACACGATGAAGCCCTGGATGCGCACCCGCTTGGTCAACAGGGTGCGCTGCAACAGTGGCAGGCGATCCGGGCCGCTCGGCGCCTCATGGGCGTTATAGGACGCGATCAAGCCACACAGCGGAATCCGTGCCTTGGGATTGAGCAATGGCACCACGGCTTCGAATACCTTGCCGCCGACGTTTTCATAATAGATGTCGATGCCCTTGGGACAGGCTTGCGCCAGTTCGTCGGCAAAGTCCGGGCTCTTGTGGTCGATGCAGGCGTCGAAGCCCAACTCGTCGACCACATAACGGCACTTTTCCGCACCGCCTGCCACACCGACCACGCGCAACCCCTTGATCTTCGCCACCTGGCCGACCACCGAGCCCACCGCCCCGGACGCCGCTGCAACCACCAGGGTTTCGCCGGCCTTCGGCTGACCGATGTCCATCAGACCCATGTACGCGGTCATGCCCGGCATCCCCAGCACCCCGAGGGCCATCGAAGGGCTTGGCAGCGCGGGAATCGGAATGATGCTGCGACCGTCATTGATGCTGTGGCTTTGCCAACCGGTGGCACCGACCACCAGGTCACCTTCCTGAAACTTCGGATTGAGCGAGCGCTCGACCCGGCTGACAGCGCCCCCGGTCATGACTTCGCCGATTTCCACCGGTGCGGCGTAGGAAGGTGCGTCACTCATGCGTCCGCGCATGTAGGGATCCAGCGACAGGAAAACGGTCTTGAGCAGCACCTGACCGTCAGCCAGGTCCGGTAGCGCCACCCGCTCCATACGGAAGTTTTCCGGCGTTGGCGCGCCCACCGGGCGAGAAGCCAGGACAATGCGTTGATTGAGGGTCAGGGGGTCGGACATGGCAGCGTCTCCTGTGATCAATGAGGTTCTGTGATGTAGGGAGCAGACCTTTGTGGCGGTAGGGCGTTCGATGTTTATTCAGCAAGACCGAGGCGACTTCATCGCGAGCAAGTCGGATCGCCGCACCGCCGCTCCCACATTTGGAATGCCCCCCCTGTGGGAGCGAGCTTGCTCGCGATGACGGCATTCCAGACACTACATCTCCAATGCCGAAAACAAAAATGCCAGGCGCTATGCCTGGCATTTTTGTAACTCATCTGCCGCCTGAAGGCGAATCAGAATGGCAGTTTCATGCCCGGCGGCAGTTGCATGCCGGCAGTCATGCTGCCCATTTTGTCCTGGCTGTTGGCTTCGATCTTGCGCACGGCATCGTTGACCGCGGATGCGATGACCGCTTCCAGCATTTCCTTGTCGTCTTCGCTCATGCCTTCGACCAGGCTTGGGTCGATGGTCACGCTCTTGACGTCATGACGACCGGTCATCACCACGGTGACCATATCGCCACCGGCCTTACCGGTGACTTCGGCGTTGGCCAGTTCTTCCTGCATCTTGGCCATTTTTTCCTGCATCTGCTGCGCCTGCTTCATCAGGCCGGCCATGCCACCTTTCATCATGGTAATCACCTCAAAAGTACTTGGATTAAAACAGCGCCCGGCCCATGCGGCCAGGTGCCTTCAGTTATTAGCCCTGAGTGACCAGGGCGTCGACAGGTTCAATAGTATCGTTACGGACCACTGCACCGAACTGCTGCATCATTTGCTGGATGAACGGATCACCGTGGATCGATTCCTCCGCCTCGCGCTGACGGTTGGCGCGGCGGCGCGAAGCCGCTTGTGCCGGGGTTTCCTGCTCGGGCTTGATCAGCTCGATGCTCAGGGTCAGCGTGCGCTGGTGATACTGGTTCAGCGCATCGTTGAGGCGACGCTGTTGAGTGGCGTTGAACAAGGCACTGTGGGCCGGGTCCAGGTGCATCAGCCAATTGTCGCCATCGACCGCGATCAGCGTGCAGTTGGCGGCGATACTGCCGGTCATACCGGAGATCGGCAATTTCGGGAACAGCTCCAGCCATTGCAGGGCCAGACCAGTGGCCGGCATCGCCGCGGGCTCAGGCTCGGGCTCCGGAGCCGGGTCGGCGGCATGCTCGCTGGCCAGTTCGTCGAGGTAACTGTAGGCCGAATCCATGTCCGGCTCGATGTAATCCTCGTCCAGCGGCGGCTCGTCATCCAGGTCCATGCCCGGCGTCGCGGCATCGACGTCGGCCACCGAAGGTTCCGGGATCGGCGCGGCGGCCCACTCCGGGGCGTCCGGCACCACGCTGTCCGGCGTCGGCAACGGCATTGGCGGTAATTCGGGTTGTTCGCTGGCGGTTTCCAGCACCGGCTCTGCCGCCGGTTGCTGGACGGGCGCTGGCTCGACCGGGTCATTCCACGGCAGGTCGACAACCTCTTCGACCACGACCGCTTCAACCACAGGCACAGGCGCAGGTTCTGGCACAACGACCGGCGCAACCGGTTCCGGTGCAGGCGCTGGAGCTGGAGCTGCCACTGGCGCAGCCGCTATCGGTGCAACGGCCGCAGCGACTACCGGCGCAACAACCGGCGCGGCAGCCACTGAGTTTGCGGAATCAACTGTGGCCTGGCTGATCCCCACTGGCTTTAACGGTTGCCTCGGGGCATCCGCGGTGTCTGCGGGCCGGAACGCCAGCATCCGCAGCAACACCATTTCAAAACCGCCCCGGGGATCCGGCGCCAGCGGCAGGTCGCGGCGCCCGATCAGGCCCATCTGGTAGTAGAACTGCACGTCTTCGGCCGGCAACGCCTGGGCCAGTGCCAGCACGCGATCACGGTCGCCGTGACCGTTATCGACACCTTCCGGCAAGGCCTGGGCGATGGCAACGCGGTGCAGCACATTGAGAATTTCCGAAAGCACGCCGTTCCAGTCCGGGCCTTGTTCGGCCAGATGGCGGACGGCTTCGAGCAACGCCTTGGCATCGCCTTCGATCAGGGCATGCAGGACGTCGTAGACCTGCCCGTGATCGAGGGTCCCGAGCATCGCCCGCACGTCGGCGGCCATGACCTTGCCTTCACCGAAGGCAATCGCCTGGTCGGTCAGGCTCATGGCATCACGCATCGACCCGTCGGCGGCACGGCCCAGCAGCCACAGCGCATCGTCTTCGAACGGCACGTTCTCGACACCCAGTACGTGGGTCAGGTGCTCGACAACGCGTTCCGGCGTCATGTTCTTCAGGGAGAATTGCAGGCACCGCGACAGAATCGTTGCAGGAAGTTTCTGCGGGTCAGTGGTCGCCAGGATGAACTTGACGTAGGGTGGCGGCTCTTCGAGGGTTTTGAGCAGTGCGTTGAAGGAATGGCTGGAAAGCATGTGCACTTCGTCGATCAGGTAGACCTTGAAGCGCCCGCGGCTCGGGGCGTACTGCACGTTGTCGAGCAATTCGCGGGTATCTTCGACCTTGGTGCGGCTCGCGGCGTCGATCTCGATCAGGTCGACAAAGCGGCCTTCGTCGATTTCGCGACACACCGAGCATTCGCCACAGGGGGTCGAAGTGATACCTGTCTCGCAGTTAAGGCATTTGGCAATGATCCGCGCGATGGTGGTCTTGCCGACCCCACGGGTACCGGTAAAGAGGTAGGCGTGGTGCAGCCGCTGGCTGTCCAAGGCATTGATCAGAGCCTTGAGCACATGGGTCTGGCCGACCATTTCGCGGAACGAGCGCGGACGCCATTTACGTGCAAGAACCTGATAACTCATCGAAAACCGTCGCAGCGAAGGAAGCAGAAGCGGCTAATGCTAGCGGAGCAAGGGACAAATTGCATCCGGTGCGCTCGTGTATTGTGGCTAAGCTGCACATCGGGGGCTTTTAACGGAGTGTTTATGCGGCTGGCCTTGGGGGCATTGCTGTTGATCAGCCTGGACGGCGTGGCTGCGCAAGCACCGCTGCGCTTCGTGATATCCGACAGCTGGACCATGCCCATGGTGCAGCTTGAACGGGGCAAGCCGACCCAGGGCATCCTGTATGACGTGATGCTCAGCCTCGCGACTCAGGTCGGCGTGCCGGCCGAATTCCATGTATTGCCCCGCGGGCGGGTGGAAAACGCCATGGAGCAAGGCGAGGTCGATGTCCGCTGTTATGCCGCGCAATCGTGGCTGCCCGATCAGCCTGGCGATTATCTCTGGAGCATCCCGCTCTTCATTCAACCTGACTTGTTGATCAACCGGCATGCGCCGCCCGGCGCAGTCAACCCCGCCGACTTGCCGGAACAGCCCATTGGCACCGTGCTCGGTTACAGCTACCCGACCCTGCAGCCGCTGTTCGACACCGGCCAACTGCAGCGCGACGACGCACGCAATCAGGAACAAGTGCTGGAAAAGCTCCTGGCCGGCCGCAATCGCTATGCCGTCAGCAATCAATGGAGCCTGGACTGGTTCAATCACCGCCTGCTGCCGGAGCAGCAACTGCAAGGCGTGGCAGTGCTGCAGGAAAACCAAATCGGTTGCTACGTCCGCAACGACCCGAAGATTCCGGTGCAGAGCATCCTGCGCACCCTGGCGCGGATGAAGATGTCCGGGGAGATCGATGAGGTTGTTCGGCTGTATATCGGTGGCGAGCCTGCGGCTGTGGATAAACCGCAAACGGCAAAAAACCGCCCCGGAGAAAATCCTGGCAGCTAGCGAAAGTCTGATTTCAGAAGGATAACGCGAGAGAACACTCGCGTGGCGTTAAGGTGGTAACCCTACCAGCCACACCCCGGCACACAATGTCACCGCTGCGGCTGCTCCCTTCCAGGCCTGACCGGGTTCACGGCTGATCGTTGCGGGGGGACCGATAGGGTCACCATAACGACGCTCACCTGTCGGCGAGCCGCGCCATTGTACCTATCTGAGGCGAAGTTACAACCGTTGGTTTCGGATTAAAAACATGAGGGGCTTCAAGCACTTGCTATTGCGCCTCAAGCACCTCGTCCGCCCTGCCGCCCTCCTGCTGAATCACCAGATGAATAAAGTGCAGCTTGGCAATGACCGCTGGCGGCAGGACGAACGGATAGAAATCCGGCTGCCCCATGCTGCGTGACAATTCGTTGAGCATGCCCGCCAGTTCGATCCAGGCATTGACGAACGACAGGAACGCCGCGCCGCCGGGATGCTGCGGATCGTAAAGGGTTTGAGGTGGAAACGGCTGATAGTCGAAGTCCATTTCCCGGGCACTCATGCCAAACCCCAGCGCGGTGTCCACCGCATCCATCATGTGCAGGTAATGCGCCCACGTTTCCGCCCAGTCTTCCCACGGGTGCATGGTGGCGTAGGCGCTGACGTAGTGCTGCTGCCAGTCGAGCGGTGCGCCCTGCTGATAATGCCGCTCGAGGGCTTCGGCATAGCTGGCGCGCTCATCGCCGAACAATCCGCGAAAAGGCTCAAGCCACTGGTCATTGGCGATCAATCGATCCCAGTAGTAGTGCCCGACTTCGTGACGAAAATGCCCGAGCAGCGTGCGATAGGGTTCGTGCATTTGCACTCGCACCTGCTCGCGGTGCGCATCGTCGGCTTCCTTGATATCGAGGGTGACCAGGCCATTGGCGTGCCCGGTAGTGGGCGGTTTGCCTTCGAGGTCCACGCCGATGAAATCGAAGGCAAGGCCCGTGTCTTCATCGACGGTTTTGGGAATCACCTGTAACCCCAGGCTGAGCAGTTGCGCCACCAGACGCCGCTTGGCGGTTTCCACCTTGCGCCAGCGCTCGTGGTTGTCGGCTATCGATAGGTCAGGAATGGTGCGATTGAGGCTGCAGGCAATGCACAAGACGTCACGGTCATTGGCAGGCAGCAACCAATTACAGGCCGCCGGGGAGTCGAGATTGGCGCAGCTTCGAAACAGGCCCGCCCCGGGATCGGCATCCAGCCGCCAGGTGCCTGCCTGCACACCCGGTTGCAGCGCAGACAAGCGACTCTGCTCCGGCTGATAACCCAACGCCGCTGAACAGGCCAGGCACTGGCTGTTGCGAAAGAACAGCGACTGCCCGCAACGACAGGACCAGACCTTGCTGTTGCGCGAGCTTTCGCCCATGAACGGCGCGGCGATGCGCGAGCTGAGTTGCTCGAAGAAAGGGTACATGGCGATCTCTCCCTGGGGCTTGCCAAGACTAGATCATTTCCAAGAAATGATTGCTCCCATGGTGCGAATGGAATGCTTGCACCTGATAGCAAGTCGAGCGCAACACCTGTGGGAGCGAGCTTGCTCGCGATGGCGGCAGATCAGCCAATATTAATGTCGGCAGTAACGCCCTCATCGCGAGCAAGCTCGCTCCCACATTTAAATCGCGCCTTTAATCGGTCTTGCCATACTCGCGCAACGTTTTGATAAGTGCCTCTTCATCCAGCACTTTCAAGCCCAGCTCATTGGCCTTGGTCAACTTCGAACCGGCACCCGGCCCTGCCACCACGCAATGGGTCTTGGCCGATACCGAGCCGGCGACCTTGGCGCCGAGGCTTTCGAGTTTGTCCTTGGCGATATCGCGGCTCATCAGCTCCAGCGAACCGGTCAGCACCCAGGTCTGCCCGGCCAGCGGCAAGCCTTCGACGACCTTCTTCTCGCTCTGCCAGTGCATGCCGAAATCGGCCAGTTGCTTCTCCGCCGCTTCGGCCAATTGGCGATTGGCCTCGACCGCGAAGAACTCGCGCACCGAATTGGCCTGTTTTTCCGGCAACGCCTGGCGCATATCCAGCCAGTCAGCACCGATCACAGCCTGCAGCGAGCCGAATTTGTCCGCCAGTTTCTGCGCCCCGCCCGGCCCTACCAAGGGGATATGCAGTTTGTCGAGGAAACCGCCCAGCGTGGTGCTCGCCGTAAACTCGGCACCCAACTCGCCCTGATCCTGAATCTGCAGGCCATGCCTGAGCAAATCAGCGATCACCTGCTGGTTATGCTCATCCTCGAAGAAACTGTGGATCTCGTGCGCGACTTCCAGGCCAACATCCGGCAAGTACGTCAGCACCTGCGGCAAGGCCTGTTGCACCCGCTCCAGCGAACCCAGGGAGCGGGCCAGGACCTTGGCTGTCTCCTCGCCGACATCAGGAATCCCCAGGGCGTAGATGAACCGCGCCAGCCCCGGCCTCTTGCTGTCTTCGATGGCGCCGAGCAGGTTCTTGCTCGACAGTTCGGCAAAACCTTCCAGATCGACGATCTGCTCGAAGGTCAAGGCGTACAGATCCGCAGGCGAGCTCACCAGGCCTTCGTCGACCAGTTGCTCGACACTCTTCTCACCCAGGCCTTCGATGTCCATGGCGCGACGGGAAACGAAGTGAATGATGGCCTGTTTGAGCTGCGCGCCACAGGCCAGCCGGCCGACGCAGCGATACACCGCGCCTTCGCTGACCGTTTCGCGACCCTTGCTGCGCTTGATCAGTTGCGTGCGCTCGACATGGGAACCGCACACCGGACATTGCTCGGGAATCTGTACTGGCCGGGCGTTTTCCGGACGACGCTCCATGACCACTTGCACCACTTGCGGAATCACGTCACCGGCACGGCGGATGATCACCGTGTCGCCGATCATCAGGCCCAGGCGCGCGACTTCGTCCATGTTGTGCAAGGTGGCGTTGGCCACCGTGACGCCCGCGACCTTGACCGGTTTCAGACGCGCCACCGGCGTCACCGCCCCGGTGCGGCCGACCTGGAATTCCACATCGAGCAGCTCGGTGAGCTCTTCCATCGCCGGGAATTTGTGGGCGATGGCCCAGCGCGGTTCGCGGGCGCGGAAACCCAGTTCGCGTTGGGAGGCAATGCTGTTGACCTTGAACACCACGCCGTCGATTTCATACGGCAGCGCGTTGCGACGCTCGCCGATGTCGCGGTAGTAATCCAGGCACTCGGCGATGCCGTGCGCCAGCTTCAACTCATGACTGATTGGCATGCCCCAGGCCTGGAGTTGCTGCAAATTGCCGATGTGCGTATCGGCGATGTCCGCCGACACCTGGCCGATGCCGTAGCAGCAGAACTCCAGCGGGCGATTGGCGGTGATCTTCGAGTCCAGCTGGCGCAAACTGCCCGCCGCCGCGTTGCGCGGGTTGGCGAAGGTCTTGCCGCCGACTTCCAGTTGCGTGGCGTTGAGCCGCTCGAAACCGGCCTTGGACATGAACACTTCGCCGCGCACCTCCAAGGTCGCCGGCCAGCCGGTGCCGTGCAGCTTGAGCGGAATGTTGCGTACGGTGCGCACGTTGACGCTGATGTCTTCGCCGGTGGTGCCATCGCCGCGGGTCGCGCCGCGCACCAGCACGCCATCCTGATACAGCAGGCTGACGGCCAGCCCATCAAGCTTGGGCTCACAGCTGTATTCAACGGTTGCGCCGCCACCGAACAGGTCGCCCGCCGGCAGGTCCAGGCCTTCGGTCACCCGGCGGTCGAACTCACGCATGTCGGTTTCTTCGAAGGCGTTGCCGAGACTGAGCATCGGCACTTCGTGACGCACCTGGGTAAACGCCGACAGCGCCGCGCTGCCCACTCGCTGGGTTGGCGAGTCGCTGGTGATCAGTTCGGGATTGGCCGCTTCCAGAGCCTTGAGCTCGCTGAACAAGCGGTCGTATTCGGCGTCCGGAATGCTCGGTTCGTCGAGCACGTGGTAACGATAGTTGTGCTGATCCAGCTCAGCGCGCAGCTCTAAAATACGGTTCTTGGCGGCGGTCATGGGTGTTCTCTCATAAAGCAAAAGAGCAGCCGAGGCTGCTCAATCTGTTTTGCCGATCATCCCGCGCACCGCGCGGGAATAACCATTTCAATCAACGTTTCTGGGTCAGGGCGCGGCGTTCGAACTCGACAATGCGCTGACGGTAGTGCTCGATCGTCTGGGCGGTCAGCACGCTGCGCTGGTCGTCCTTGAGCTCACCGTTGAGCTCCTGGGACAGTTTACGCGCCGCTGCCACCATCACGTCGAAGGCTTGCTTCGGATGGCGAGGACCTGGCAGGCCCAGGAAGAAACTCACCGCCGGGGTGCTGAAGTGGTCGATGTCGTCCAGGTCGAATACGCCAGGCTTGACGGCGTTGGCCATGGAGAACAGCACTTCACCGTTGCCGGCCATGCTTTCGTGGCGATGGAAAATATCCATCTCGCCGAAACGCAAACCGCTCTCCAGAATGTTCTGCAACAGCGCCGGGCCCTTGAAGCCGGCAGCGTCGCGGCAGATCACGCTGATCACCAGCACTTCTTCAGCTTGCGGCTGATCCTTGTCGTTGACCGCTGGCGCGGACTTGGTGTCGTCCGGGAAATCGTCGTCGCGGCTGCTGAAGCTCGGGCCGCCGTCCAGATCCAGGCTGAGGTTCATGTCGCCCTGGGAAGGCTCGCTGTGGCCACGCTTGCCGCGTTTGGAGCCCGACTCGCGAGGCTCCCGGGCCGGCATGCTCACCGACGGCAGATCCTGCTCGTCCAGTTGCGGCTCTTTATGTGCGTCCAGCACGCGCGGCGGGCCCAGCAGCTCGGCGCTGCTGTCCTCGTCCGGCAGGTTGGACAGACTTCGATCAAGACGGAACTTCAGTTTTCCCTTGCCGCCGCGCATACGGCGCCAGCCATCGAAAAGAATACCGGCAATGACAATAATGCCGATGACGATCAGCCACTCGCGCAGACCGATTTCCATGTAATCCCGTGCCTCTATAAAAAATGCTGAAAAATAAGGGGTTTACAACCTGCAAACCGCTTTAAAACGTGGCGCCAACTCTATGTTCTGACAGGCGTTTTGCCCACGTATACGAAAAATTGACATTAAACTAGCACGACCAAAGGCAACTTTACACCGTCTACCACGTTGGCTAGCGCGAATATGTCGATTGGCCAGCAAGTCGAAGCCAGGAAAAGAGTCCTACAAACCGCAAACACTCTTCCTACAACCACGACTCAGGCATCCACCATCGCCATCGCCTCCTCGACATCCACCGCCACCAGACGTGAACAACCGGGTTCGTGCATCGTCACACCCATCAGTTGTTCGGCCATTTCCATGGCGATCTTGTTGTGGGTGATATAGATGAACTGCACTGTCTGTGACATCTCTTTTACCAATCGCGCGTAGCGTCCAACGTTAGCGTCATCCAGTGGCGCGTCAACCTCATCGAGCATGCAGAACGGCGCCGGGTTCAACTTGAAGATCGCAAAAACCAGAGCCAATGCGGTCAGGGCCTTTTCGCCGCCGGAGAGCAAATGGATGGTGCTGTTCTTCTTTCCTGGCGGCTGCGCCATGATTGTTACCCCTGTATCGAGTAGATCTTCGCCCGTCAGTTCCAAATACGCGCGGCCTCCACCGAAAACTTTTGGGAAAAGTGCCTGTAAACCGCCATTGATCTGATCAAAGGTATCCTTGAAACGGTTGCGGGTTTCCTTGTCGATCTTGCGAATCACGTTCTCAAGGGTTTCAAGGGCTTCCACCAGATCGTCGTTCTGCGCATCCAGATAACGCTTACGCTCCGATTGTTGCTGGTACTCATCGATGGCCGCCAGGTTGATCGCGCCCAGACGCTGGATCCTGGCGGCGATGCGCTCGAGTTCTTCCTCGGCTTCCTTCTCGCTGGCCTCGGCCGTCAGGGTCGCGAGTACGCCGTGGAGATCGTAGCCGTCTTCCAGCAATTGGTCCTGCAAAGTCTTGCGGCGTACGGTCAGGGCTTGCCATTCCATGCGCTGGGTTTCGAGCTGGCTGCGAATCAACTGGGATTGCTGTTCGGCCTGGCTGCGGCGCTTCTCGGCGTCGCGCAGTTCGCGGTCGGCATCTTCGAGGGCGATCTGCGCGGTCTTGAGCTCTTCGTCGACGGTCATGCGCTTGTCGAGCAACTCCTCGAGTTTCAGGCGCAGCTCTTCCAGTGGCGCTTCGCCCTCCTCCAGATTGAGGCTCAGTTGCTCGCGTTTTTCGGTCAGCCGCTCGGACTGCATCTCCAGACGCTCCAGCGCCTGGCGCGTCGAATCATGCTGCGCCTTGAGCGAGCCCAGACGCACCGCCAGCTGATGAGCGTGATCCTTGTGCTGCCGCGCTTCCTGACGCACCCGGTCCAGACGCTCACGCAGGCTGTCGCGCTGGGCCAGCAGCAACTCACGCTGCTCGGTGTCCTGCGCCATGCTGTCGAGGGCTTCCTGCAATTGCAGGCGCGCTTCGCCGATGTTTTCGTGTTCCAGAGCTCGCTGCTCATCGAGTTCGATGAGCTCTTCGTCGAGGCGGGTACGGCGCAGGGTCAATTGTTCGGCCTTGGCTTTACCGGCGGACAATTGAGCCTTCAACTCACCTTGCTGACGTGCTTCGTCCTGCAGCAAACGGCGCAGATGTTCGCGACCGTTCTCCTGCTGACGCTGCTGTGCCCTGAGATTCTGCAGTCGGGTTTCCAGGGTTTCGACAGCGGCTTCGCGTTCTTCGCGCTCCAGGCCCAGTTGCTGGATTTCCTGACCCCGGGCGAGCACGCCGCTTTCCGCTTCACTGGCCCGACGCACCCGCAGAAAATGCCGACCGACCCAGTAACCGTCGCGGCTGATCAGGCTCTGCCCGGCAGCCAATTGACTGCGCAAGGCCAAGGCCTGTTCGAGGCTGTCCACCGGCTTGACCTGCCCCAGCCATGGCGACAGATCGAGCTGCGCCTCGACCTTGTCCAGCAGGCTGCCCGGCACCCGTACGCCATCGCTGGACGGGCTGAGCAAGCGCAAGTCGCCCTGGGCAAACCCGGACAGATCGAAATCGTTGAAGTCGTCCACCAGCACCGCTTGCAGGTCGGCGCCCAGCACGGTTTCCACCGCCAGTTCCCAACCGGCCTCAACCTTCAGGCCTTCTGCCAGGCGCGGGCGATTCGCAAGATTCTGTTCGCGCAGCCATTCGGCGGTACCGGTGCCCGGGTCGAGCGCGGCTTGCTGCAAAGCTTCGAGTGAAGCCAGTCGACCGTTGAGGCGCTGCAAATCGCCTTGCGCCTGCTGCTGCGCGGTCAGCGCTTGCTGCAGTTCCTGACGCAACTGCTCAAGCTTTTCGACCTGGGCTTCTTCGCTGGTCTGCAAATCCTCGAGCGTCGCTTCGGATTCGGCGAGCTGCTCGCTGAGCGCCATGATCGCCGCGTCTTCCGGGTCCGCCGAGAGCAAGGCGCGTTCTTCGCCAAGACGCTTCTGGCGATCGGCCAGGCGCTCCAGGCTGGTTTCCAGCTGCTGGATCCGCGATTGCTGCACTTCGGCCTGACGGCGCGGCTCGGCGGCGGTGAGGTTGAACGTATCCCACTGCTCTTGCCAGCCGTGCATGGTGGTTTCGGATTCTTCCAGCGCGGCAGCGGCCTCTTCGGCGGCGGCGCTGGTGACTTCCTGCTCCGGGGTGAGCATGTCCAGCTCTTCGCCGAGGGTCAGCAGCAGCGTGCGGTCGTGGCCCAGGTGCGATTCGGTTTCCAGGCGTGCGCGCTCGGCCTCTTTCAGGTCATCCTGCAACTGGCGCAAACGCTGCTGACCGTGCTGGATGCTCTGCTCGACCCGGGCAATGTCGCCGCCGACCGAGTAGAAGCGCCCCTGCACCAGGTTGAAGCGCTCCGACAGGTCGTGGTGCCCGTCACGCAGGCGCTCGATGCTTGCGTCGGCATTGCGCTGTTCGGCCACCAAGGCTTCGAAAGAAACTTCCTGGTTGCCGATGATCGCTTCACGCTGGCCGACCTGATCGTTCAGCGCCTGCCAGCGCAGGGCCGACAGCTGGGCCTTGAGCTGACGCTCCTCGCCCTTGAATTCCTGATACTTCTTGGCGGCCTCGGCCTGGCGGTGCAAGCGTTCGAGCTGACGCTCAAGCTCTTCGCGCAGGTCGGTCAGGCGCTCAAGGTTCTCGTGGGTACGGCGGATGCGGTTTTCCGTCTCGCGCCGGCGCTCCTTGTACTTGGAGATACCCGCGGCTTCTTCGATGAAGTTGCGCAAGTCTTCGGGCTTGGACTCGATCAGCTTGGAGATCATCCCCTGCTCAATGATCGAATAGCTGCGCGGGCCAAGGCCGGTGCCGAGGAAGATGTCGGTGATGTCGCGGCGCCGGCATTTGGTGCCGTTGAGGTAATAGGTAGTCTGGCTGTCGCGGGTCACTTTGCGGCGAATGGAGATTTCCGCATAAGCGGCGTACTCCCCGAGCAAGGTGCCGTCGGAGTTGTCGAACACCAGTTCGATGCTCGCCTGGCTCACCGGCTTGCGGCTGGTGGAGCCGTTGAAGATGACGTCGGTCATCGATTCGCCGCGCAGGTTCTTCGCCGAACTCTCGCCCATCACCCAGCGCACGGCGTCGATGATGTTCGATTTGCCGCAGCCATTGGGCCCGACCACCGCCGCCATGTTACTGGGGAAGTTCACCGTGGTCGGGTCGACGAAGGATTTGAACCCCGCCAGCTTGATGCACTTGAGCCGCACCCTCAGGCGTCCGTCAGGGCAGAGATCACCAGATCGCAACTGCGCTGGGCGTAAGCCGTCAGCACTTCGCGAATCTGCACAAAGTCACGGGCCAGCACGGCAGCGAGCAAGCGTTCGAACAGCTCGAGGAATTCGCTCATCGACGCTTTGCGCTGCTCCAGCGCGAGAAAATAGGCACGGCTCATGGCCGGCTGCAGATTCTCGACTGTCTCCTGCAAGTACGGGTTGTTGGCGAACGGGTACGCGGCGCGCATCACATTGAAGCTGTCGTCGACGAAAGTGCGGATGTCCTGACGCTCGTAGCTGGCAGTCAGGCGTTGCTGGATCTGCACGAACGGCGCCATGTCGGCCTGGGTTTTCCAGCCGCTGGCCACGGAGTTACCGAGCAGGATATAGAGTTCGCTCATCAGCGTGCACAGGCTCTGCACCTTGTGCGGTGTGAGCTCGGTGACGTGGGCGCCACGTCGCGGCAGGATCGCGATCAGGTGCCGACGCTCGAGGATCAGCAAGGCCTCGCGGACCGAACCGCGGCTGACGTTGAGGGCCAGCGTGACCTTCTGTTCCTGGATGCGCTCTCCGGGCTTCATTTCACCGCGAATGATGCGTTCAGCGAGGTGGTGAGCGATTTGCTCGGCGAGGCTGTCCGGCGCCTTGAACGTCATGGTTGTCCTTCAAACTCTTTGATCTGTACAAGCGGCGCAGTGTAGCGCAATTGCTTCGTCAGGGCGGAGTGCCCGCCCGGAGGTTTTTGGCACGATTCAAGCAAATTCAAGCAAAAAAGCAGGCTATCGAACCAGCGACAATAATTAAGGAACAGGTGGTTAATCGACAAATTGCAATTTCCTGACCTTTAAGTCAGAAAATCATTGACCGAAAAGTCAGACCTGCTAAATTCAGTTCCTATCGGTTAACAACAATAATGAGTCTGCGAGGCCTTCCGTGATCCAGTTTTTACTAAACCAGGAACTCCGTAGCGAGCACGCCCTGGACCCGAACCTGACCGTGCTCAATTATCTGCGCGACCATGTGGGCAAACCCGGCACCAAAGAAGGCTGCGCCAGCGGTGACTGCGGCGCCTGCACCGTGGTGGTCGGCGAATTGCAGACCGATGACGACGGCCGCGAACACATTCGCTATCGCAGCCTCAACTCGTGCCTGACCTTCGTGTCGTCCCTGCACGGCAAGCAACTGATCAGCGTCGAGGACCTCAAGCACAAAGGTGAACTGCACAGCGTGCAGAAAGCCATGGTCGAGTGCCACGGCTCGCAATGCGGCTTCTGCACCCCAGGCTTTGTGATGTCGCTGTTTGCCCTGCAAAAGAACAGCGATGCACCGGATCATGCCAAGGCCCACGAAGCACTGGCCGGCAACCTCTGCCGTTGCACCGGCTACCGGCCGATCCTGGAAGCCGCCGAGCAGTCCTGCTGCGCCAAGCAACCGGACCAGTTCGACGCCCGCGAGGCCGACACCATCGCACGCCTGAAAGCCATTGCCCCGACCGATATCGGCGAACTCAACAGCGGCGACAAGCGCTGCCTGGTGCCGCTGACCGTGGCCGACCTGGCCGACCTCTACGACGCTTATCCACAGGCCCGCCTGCTGGCCGGTGGTACTGACCTGGCGCTGGAAGTCACGCAGTTCCACCGCACCCTGCCGGTGATGATCTACGTCGGCAACGTCGCCGAGATGAAGCGCATCGACCGCTTTGACGATCGCCTGGAAATCGGCGCCGCCACGTCCCTGTCCGATTGCTACGAGGCCTTGAACGCCGAGTACCCGGACTTCGGTGAATTGCTGCACCGCTTCGCGTCCTTGCAGATCCGCAACCAGGGCACCCTGGGCGGCAACATCGGCAACGCCTCGCCGATTGGTGACTCGCCGCCCCTGCTGATCGCCCTCGGCGCGCAAATCGTGCTGTGCAAAGGCGAAACCCGCCGTACCCTGGCGCTGGAAGATTACTTCATCGATTACCGTGTCACTGCGCGCCAGGAAAGCGAGTTCATCGAGAAGATCATCGTGCCCCGCGCCAGCGTCGAAAAACTGTTCCGTGCCTATAAGGTTTCCAAGCGCCTGGACGATGACATCTCGGCAGTCTGCGCCGCCTTCAACATTCGCCTGGAAAACGGCGTCGTCGCTGAAGCCCGCGTTGCCTTCGGCGGCATGGCCGCCATCCCGAAACGCGCCGCAGCCTGCGAAGCCGCGTTGCTCGGTTCGCCATTCAACAACGCCACTGTCGAACGCGCCTGCGCTGCCCTGGGCGAAGACTTCACACCGCTCTCGGACTTCCGCGCCAGCAAGGAGTATCGCCTGCTCAGCGCACAGAACCTACTGCGCAAATACTTCATCGAACTGCAAACACCGCACATCGAGACTCGGGTGACCGCTTATGTCTAATCATCACGCCGTAGAGAAGACCCAAGCCGAATTGGCTGAACTGTTCGCCAAGGACCTGACCACCGGTGTCGGCCGCAGCGTCAAGCACGACAGCGCCGCCAAGCATGTGGCCGGTGAAGCGCAGTACATCGACGACCGCCTGGAGTTTCCGAACCAGTTGCACGTTTATGCGCGCATGTCGGACCGTGCCCACGCCCGGATCATCAGCATCGACACTTCGCCCTGCTACGCCTTTGAAGGCGTGCGCATCGCCATCACCCACGAAGACGTGCCGGGCCTGAAGGACATCGGTCCGTTGCTGCCGGGCGATCCCCTGCTGGCGATCGATACCGTGCAATTCGTCGGTCAACCGGTGATCGCCGTGGCGGCGAAAGACCTGGAAACCGCGCGCAAGGCGGCGATGGCCGCAATCATCGAATACGAAGACCTGGAGCCTGTGCTGGACGTGGTCGAAGCGCTGCGCAAGCGCCATTTCGTACTCGACAGCCACACCCACAAACGCGGCGATTCGGCCACGGCGCTGGCCACTGCCGAACATCGCATCCAGGGCACGCTGCACATTGGTGGCCAGGAACACTTCTATCTGGAAACCCAGATCTCTTCGGTGATGCCGACCGAAGACGGCGGCATGATCGTCTACTGCTCCACGCAAAACCCCACCGAAGTGCAGAAGCTGGTGGCCGAAGTGCTGGACGTGTCGATGAACAAAATCGTTGTCGACATGCGCCGCATGGGCGGTGGTTTCGGCGGCAAGGAAACCCAGGCGGCCAGCCCTGCATGCCTGTGCGCGGTGATCGCGCATCTCACCGGCCAGCCGACCAAAATGCGTCTGCCACGGGTCGAAGACATGCTGATGACCGGCAAGCGTCACCCGTTCTATGTCGAGTACGACGTGGGCTTCGACAGCACCGGGCGCCTGCACGGCATCAACCTGGAACTGGCCGGCAACTGCGGTTGTTCCCCTGACCTGTCGGCGTCGATCGTCGACCGCGCGATGTTCCACTCGGACAACTCATACTACCTGGGCGATGCGACCATCAACGGTCACCGCTGCAAGACCAACACCGCCTCGAACACCGCTTACCGTGGCTTCGGTGGCCCGCAAGGCATGGTCGCCATCGAAGAAGTGATGGACGCCATCGCCCGTCATCTGGCCCTCGACCCGCTGGCGGTGCGCAAGGCCAACTACTACGGCAAGACCGAGCGCAACGTCACCCACTACTACCAGACCGTCGAGCACAACATGCTCGAGGAAATGACCGCGGAACTGGAAGAAAGCAGCCAATACGCCGAGCGCCGCGAAGCGATCCGTCGCTACAACGCCAACAGCCCGATCCTGAAAAAGGGCCTGGCGCTGACCCCGGTGAAATTCGGTATTTCCTTCACCGCCAGCTTCCTCAACCAGGCCGGTGCCCTGGTGCACGTCTACACCGACGGCAGCATCCACCTGAACCACGGTGGCACCGAAATGGGCCAGGGCCTGAACACCAAGGTCGCGCAAGTCGTGGCCGAAGTGTTCCAGGTGGAAATGGATCGCGTGCAGATCACCGCGACCAACACCGACAAAGTACCGAACACCTCGCCGACCGCCGCGTCCAGTGGCGCCGACCTGAACGGCAAGGCCGCGCAGAACGCCGCCGAAACCATCAAGCAACGCCTGGTGGAATTCGCGGCTCGCCAGTACAAGGTCAGCGAAGAGGACGTGGAATTCCACAACGGCCACGTGCGGGTTCGCGATCACATCCTGACCTTCGAAGCGCTGATCCAGCAGGCGTATTTCGCCCAGGTGTCGCTGTCGAGCACCGGCTTCTACAAGACCCCGAAAATCTACTACGACCGCAGCCAGGCTCGCGGCCGTCCGTTCTACTACTTCGCCTTTGGCGCGGCCTGCTGCGAAGTGCTGGTCGACACCCTGACCGGCGAATACAAGATGCTGCGCACCGACATCCTCCACGACGTCGGCGCCTCGCTGAACCCGGCCATCGACATCGGTCAGGTCGAGGGCGGTTTCATCCAGGGCATGGGCTGGCTGACCATGGAAGAGCTGGTGTGGAACAACAAGGGCAAGCTGATGACCAACGGCCCGGCCAGCTACAAGATCCCGGCCGTGGCGGACATGCCGCTGGACCTGCGGGTGAAGCTGGTGGAAAACCGCAAGAACCCCGAAGACACGGTGTTCCATTCCAAGGCTGTGGGCGAGCCGCCGTTCATGCTCGGCATCGCCTCGTGGTGTGCGATCAAGGACGCCGTGGCGAGCCTGGGCGATTACCGGCATCAACCGAAAATCGACGCCCCGGCGACGCCGGAGCGAGTGTTGTGGGGCTGTGAGCAGATGCGCCAGTTGAAGGCGGCGAAGGCTGTCGAGGCTGAGACCGAGTTGGCTTCGCTCTAGGACCGAGGTGCGGCTATCGCGAGCAAGCTCGCTCCCACAGGGTTATGTGCTGACTGATGGACCTGTGCAAATCCAATGTGGGAGCGAGCTTGCTCGCGATGGCGGACTAACAGACACACAGATGTCGAGGTGAACATGTACAACTGGATCGACGCCCTCGCCGACCTGCAAAACCAGGGTGAGCCCTGCGTGCTGGTTACCATCATCGAAGAGCTCGGCTCGACGCCGCGCAACGCTGGCTCGAAGATGGTCATCAGCGCGAACCAGAGCTTCGACACCATCGGTGGCGGGCACCTGGAATACAAGGCCATGAAGATCGCTCGCGAGATGCTCGCCAGCGGCAAGCAGGACACCCATCTGGAGCGCTTCAGCCTCGGCGCCAGCCTCGGCCAGTGCTGCGGTGGCGCGACCGTATTGCTGTTCGAACCGATGGGCCAGGTTCAGGCGCAGATCGCCGTGTTCGGTGCCGGCCACGTCAGCCGCGCGCTGGTGCCACTGCTGGCCAGCCTGCCCTGCCGGGTGCGCTGGATCGATTCGCGGGAAGATGAATTCCCCGAGCAGATCCCCCATGGCGTGCGCAAGATCGTCAGCGAAGAACCGGTGGATGAAATCGATGATCTGCCGGCCGGCAGCTACTACATCGTGATGACCCACAACCATCAACTCGACCTCGAACTGACCGCTGCGATCCTCAAGCGCAACGACTTCGCCTACTTCGGCCTGATCGGTTCGAAGACCAAACGGGTGAAGTTCGAACATCGCCTGCGCGACCGCGGTTTCGACAACAGCGTCGTGCAACGCATGCGCTGCCCGATGGGCATCGGCGAAGTCAAAGGCAAGCTGCCTGTGGAAATCGCCATCTCCATCGCCGGCGAAATCATCGCCACCTATAACGCGAACTTCGGCCAGCAAACCTCCAGCGCCGGATCGATTGCCAAACTGCTGCCTGCCTCACGCCGCAGCCAAGCCTCCAACTGAGAATTCTCATGCCTCTGACTCGCAAAGCCTACCGCGCCGCCATCCTGCACAGCATCGCCGACCCAGCCGTCGTTGGCATCGAAGCCTCCTACGAGTATTTCGAAGACGGCTTGCTGGTTGTGGATAACGGCCAGATCAGCGCCCTCGGTCACGCCAGCGAACTGCTGCCGACCCTGCCGGCTGACGTCGAAATCACCCACTACCAGGATGCACTGATCACCCCCGGCTTCATCGACACCCACATCCACCTGCCGCAAACCGGCATGGTCGGCGCCTATGGCGAGCAACTGCTGGACTGGCTCAACACCTACACCTTCCCGTGCGAAAGCCAGTTCGCCGACAAGGCCCACGCCGACCAGGTCGCGGACATTTTCATCAAGGAACTGCTGCGCAACGGCACCACCACTGCGCTGGTATTCGGCAGCGTGCACCCGCAATCGGTGAACTCGTTCTTCGAAGCGGCCCAGCAGCTCGACCTGCGGATGATCGCCGGCAAGGTGATGATGGACCGCAACGCCCCGGACTACCTGACCGACACCGCCGAATCCAGCTATGTGGAAAGCAAGGCGCTGATCGAGCGCTGGCACGGCAAGGGTCGTCTGCACTACGCGGTCACCCCACGCTTCGCACCGACCAGCACCCCGGAACAGCTAACCCTGGCCGGCCAGCTGCTGACCGAATACCCGGATCTGTACATGCAGACCCACATCAGCGAAAACCTCAAGGAAATCGAGTGGGTCAAGGCGCTTTTCCCGGAGCGCAAGGGTTACCTGGACGTCTACGATCACTACCAGTTGCTCGGCGAGCGCTCAGTGTTCGCCCACGGTGTGCACCTGTGCGATGACGAGTGCGCGCGACTGGCAGAAACAGGTTCGGCCATCTCGTTCTGCCCGACCTCGAACTTCTTCCTCGGCAGCGGCCTGTTCAACCTGCCGATGGCCGAGAAGCACAAGCTCAATGTCGGTATCGGCACCGATGTGGGTGGTGGCACCAGTTTCTCGCTGCTGCAAACCCTCAACGAAGCCTACAAGGTCATGCAACTGCAAGGTGCACGCCTGAGCCCGTTCAAGTCGCTGTACCTGGCCACCCTCGGCGGCGCCCGCGCATTGCGCCTGGAAGACAAGATCGGCAACCTGCAACCGGGCACCGACGCCGACTTCCTGGTGCTGGACTACAACGCCACGCCGCTGCTGAGCTATCGCCTGAAGCAGGCCAATAACATCGCCGAGACATTGTTTGTGTTGATGACCCTGGGGGATGACCGGACCGTGCAGCAGACCTATGCAGCGGGGAATCTGGTGCATCAGCGGTAAATTTCTCCGGACATAAAAAATCCCCCGTGATCATCAGATTCCGGGGGATTTTTTTGACCCTCTGTAGGAGCGAGCCTGCTCGCGATGGACTCAAGGGCGCCGCGGGTTTTCAGATGCCCCGCGTAATCGTTAACGACCATCGCGAGCAGGCTCGCTCCTACAGGGGGCGGTGTCAGATTTTCGCGGGCGAACGCCCAGGCTTCTTGGTCTGCAGCAAATGCGAGAACACCGCATGCAGATCATCCGACGCACTTTCCTCATCGAGGTTGAGTTTGCTGTCGATGTGATCCATGTGATGCATCATCAGGTTCACCGCCAGTTCAGCGTCGCGCTTTTCGATGGCGTCGATCAACTGGGTGTGCTCGTCGTAGGAGCAATGGGAACGGTTGCCGCTTTCGTACTGGGCGATGATCAGCGACGTCTGGGACACCAGGCTGCGCTGGAAGCTAATCAACGGGGCGTTCTTCGCCGCTTCGGCCAGTTTCAGGTGAAACTCGCCCGACAGACGGATACCGGCACCGCGATCACCGCGCGAGAAGCTGTCGCGTTCATCGTTGACCATCTGGCGCAACTCGGCAATCTGCTCGGCGGTAGCGTGCTGAACCGCCAATTCGGTGATCGCACGCTCGACCAGACGGCGGGCCATGAACACCTGACGGGCTTCTTCGACGCTCGGGCTGGCGACCACGGCGCCGCGATTCGGACGCAGCAGCACCACGCCTTCATGGGCCAGGCGCGACAAGGCGCGGCGAATGATGGTGCGGCTGACCCCGAAAATTTCCCCCAGCGCTTCTTCGCTCAACTTGGTGCCGGGCGCCAGACGCTGCTCGAGGATGGCCTCGAAGATATGCGCGTAGACAATATCGTCCTGGGTACCGCTGCGGCCGGCTTTGCCTGCTCGCGGTTGTTTCTTTAGGGGTTGCAACTGTTCGTTCATGGGCACTCGAGTCGGAAGAACTGCGGCGAATTGACCGTGACTGTAATACGACACAGTGGGTCGCTGGCAAGTATCGCGTAAAAAACACTGCGATTGTACACAATGGAGGGTGGCAACACGACTGTACGGCTGAATGTTGCCTCGGCTGTATTGCAACGTCTGGTTACTTTTGAGTTTAGGCTTGTTCGCAGAATCCGCCTTTGTAACGCGATCCCTGTGGGAGCGAGCTTGCTCGCGATGGCGGCGTCACATTCAGCACTTCTGTTGGCTGATCCACCGTTATCGCGAGCAAGCTCGCTCCCACAGAGTTCGTGTTGCAGCGGACATCTTCATCTGTAAAAGGAACACCGCCGTCATGAACGACGCCACCCACACGCAAATCCGCCCGTTGGCCGACACCTCGCCCTCGGCCATCGTCGCCGGCTTCATCGCCATGATGACCGGCTACACCAGCTCCCTGGTGCTGATGTTCCAGGCCGGGCAAGCGGCGGGCCTGAGCAGCGGGCAGATTTCTTCGTGGATCTGGGCGATTTCCATCGGCATGGCGGTGTGCTCCATCGGCCTGTCCTTGCGTTATCGCACGCCGATCACCATTGCCTGGTCGACCCCGGGCGCAGCGCTGCTGATCACCAGCCTGGGCGGCGTGAGCTACGGCGAAGCCATTGGTGCCTATATTACCTGCGCGGTGCTGGTGACGATTTGCGGGCTGACCGGCAGCTTCGAACGACTGGTGAAAAAGATTCCGGCATCCCTGGCCGCCGCCCTGCTGGCGGGGATCCTGTTCAAGATCGGCAGCGAGATTTTCGTCGCAGCGCAACACCGCACTGCCCTGGTACTGGGGATGTTCGTCACTTATCTGGTGGTCAAGCGCCTGTCGCCGCGCTATGCGGTGTTGGCGGCATTGCTGATCGGCACGGCATTGTCAGGCTTCATGGGGTTACTGGACTTCAGCGGCTTCCACCTGGAAGTGGCCACGCCGGTCTGGACCACACCGCATTTCTCCCTGGCCGCGACCATCAGCATCGGCATCCCGCTGTTTGTCGTCGCCATGACCTCACAAAACATGCCCGGCATCGCCGTATTGCGCGCCGATGGTTACACGGTACCCGCCTCGCCGCTGATCACCACCACCGGCATCGCCAGTTTACTGTTGGCACCGTTCGGTTCCCACGGGATCAACCTGGCGGCGATCAGCGCAGCGATCTGCACCGGTCCGCACGCCCATGAAGACCGTAACAAGCGCTACACCGCGGCGGTCTGGTGCGGGATCTTCTACGGGATTGCCGGCGTGTTCGGCGCGACGCTCGCGGCATTGTTTGCCGCGCTGCCCAAGGAACTGGTGCTGTCGATTGCGGCGCTGGCGCTGTTCGGCTCGATCATCAATGGCTTGAGCATCGCCATGAGCGAAGTGAAGGAACGTGAAGCGGCGCTGATCACCTTCATGGTCACCGCATCGGGGCTGACGCTGTTTTCCATCGGTTCGGCGTTCTGGGGGATTGTCGCGGGGGTGGTGACGCTGCTGATCCTGAACTGTAGGAGCGAGCTTGCTCGCGATGGTCGTCAACGATAACGCCGGGAACCTGAGACCCCACGGCGCTCTCAGGTTCATCGCGAGCAAGCTCGCTCCTGCAAAAAAAGCAAAAAAAAACGGCGACCCTTGGGTCGCCGTTTTTTTCAGAACATCAAGCTACCGGATTGATCGGCTTTTCCGGGTACCAGACGTCCAGCAGCGGGCTGACTTCAACGCTGGTCAGCTCGGTGCGGCCTTTGAGCCAGGCTTCAACGGCAGCGCGCTGTTCAGCGCTGACCGAGCCACGCTTCTGCAGGCAAACCAGACCGTAGTCGTCGCCGCCAACATAGCCCAGACCGTTGGCTTCCATGGCTTCTTTGAGGAACGCGTCGAGGAAAGCATCAATGGCTTCATCAGCCAAATCTTCTTTGAAATCCAGGTTCAGTTCGAAACCCAGCTCTTGAAATTCATCGACGCACAGTTTTTTGCGCAGACGCTGGGAACGGTTAGTCGCCATTGGAACAATCCTCTTAAGTAATAACGGGCGGCACTTTAGCAGTTTAAGCCGCCGATTGCCTGACTCTCTGGGCCACCACGCCTACCGTCGGTAAAAAAATAGCCGATCAGGATGCTCGCGCACGGCACAAGCCGTGACACCTTGGGGCATAATGCCGACACTTTCATGACCATTGAGGGAATTTATCTCCATGCCCTCTTTATATTTCCCCCTCGGCTGTAGGGTTTTATTTCAGATGATCAAATCTTTGCGTCCTTTGCTGTTGGCCGGTTTTCTTCTCCCACTGGCCCTCGCCGTTTCCGCCGCTCCAATCAATACCGCGTTGTCGCCCAACGTTGAAAAAGCCCTGAAAGCCAGCAAACTGCAGGACAACGCCCTGTCGCTGGTGATGATCCCCCTCACCGGCCCCGGCACCCCGACGGTGTTCAACGCCGACGTGTCGGTCAACCCGGCATCGACCATGAAACTGGTCACCACCTACGCGGCGCTGGAAATGCTCGGCCCGAACCACCAGTGGAAAACCGAGTTCTACACCGACGGCACCCTCAGTGGCGGCATTCTCAACGGCAACCTCTACCTCAAGGGTGGCGGCGATCCGAAGCTGAACATGGAAAAACTCTGGCTGCTGATGCGCGACCTGCGCGCCAACGGCGTGACCCAGGTCACCGGCGACCTGGTGCTGGATAAAACCTTCTTCGTGCAACCGCAACTGCCGGAGTTCAATGACGACGGCAACGATGATAACAAGCCGTTCCTGGTCAAGCCCGACTCGCTGCTGGTCAACCTCAAGGCGCTGCGCTTCGTCGCGCGCAATGACTCGGGCAAGGTGCTGGTCTCGGTGGAGCCGCCGATTGCGAGCATCCGCATCGACAACCAGGTCAAGGCCCTCAACTCCAAGCAATGCACCGGTGGCGTGCGCTACAACCCGGTGGCTCAGGCCGACGGCAGCGTGACCGTGACGGTCGGCGGCCAACTGGGTGAAGGCTGCAGCTCACAGACTTACCTGTCGCTGCTCGACCACGCGACCTACACCGCCGGCGCCGTCCGCGCGATCTGGAAGGAGCTGGGTGGCAGCATTCAGGGCAGGGATGTGCTGGCGCCAACACCGAAAGACGCCAAGGTCCTGGCCCGGGCGTTCTCGCCAGACCTGGCGGAAATCATCCGCGACATCAACAAGTACAGTAACAACACCATGGCCCAGCAGTTGTTCCTGAGCCTGGGCCAACGTTTCCGCACCGATGCCGATGGTGACGACGCCAAGGCTGCCCAGCGTGTCGTGCGTCAGTGGCTGGCGAAAAAGGGCATCACCGCGCCGCACCTGGTGATGGAGAACGGCTCCGGCCTGTCCCGTGCCGAGCGAGTCAGCGCCCGAGAAATGGCCTCGATGCTGGAAGCTGCCTGGCACAGTCCGTATTCCGCCGAATACATCAGTTCGATGCCGATCGCCGGCACCGACGGCACCATGCGCAAACGCCTGAAGACCACTGCGATGCGCGGTGAAGCCCACGTCAAGACCGGCACCCTGAACACCGTGCGGGCGATCGCCGGTTTCAGTCGCGACGTCAACGGCAACACCTGGGCGGTGGTGGCGATCCTCAACGACAAGGCCCCGTTCGGCGCCTCGTCGGTGCTCGATCAGGTGCTGCTGGATCTGTACCGCCAACCGAAAACGCCGCAAACGGCGTCGGTGTTGTAACCGAATCTAGAAAGCTCCAGAGATCTACTGTGGGAGCGAGCTTGCTCGCGATGGCGGCATGACAGTCAGCATCAATGTTGAATGTAAAACCGCTATCGCGAGCAAGCTCGCTCCCACAGGGTCTGCGTACAACCCGGGTTAACTCATCTCCCCCTCTACCCGATCCCTTCCTGCCTGCTTCGCCGCGTAAACCCCGGAATCCGCGCGCAACAGCAAAGCATCGGCGCCCTCCCCGACTCGCCAACTGGCAATCCCGAAACTGGCAGTGACCGTACCGACACCTTCAATCGGTGAACTGCGCAGGCCTTGCCACAATTGCTGGGCCAACATATAGGCCTGTTCGCCGCTGATATCCGGGCACAGCACCATGAACTCCTCACCGCCCAAGCGGCAGAACACATCGGTGCGACGCAGCCGGTGGCCGATCCGTTGGCACACGGCCTGCAACACCCGATCACCGATGGCATGACCATGCAGGTCATTGATGCGCTTGAAATGGTCGATATCGAGCATGATCACCGACAGATCCCCACCGCCACGCTCCACCCGGGCCATTTCGATGGTCAAGCGCTCCTGGAAATAACGCCGGTTATGGATACCGGTCAGGGAATCGGTGACCGACAACGCGCGCAACTCTTCTTCCACCCGCTTCCTATCGGAAATGTCTGAGATGTAGCCGTGCCACAGCACACCGCCACCGGGCAGTTCCTCTGGCGTGGCCTCGCCACGCACCCAACGCAGACCCCGTTGCGGCAATTGCACGCGGTATTCCTCGCGCCAGGGGCTGAGGGTGTCGGCCGAGGCGCGGATCGAGGCACGGACACGGGTGCTGTCCTGGGGGTGAATCCGGGTGAAGATCGCTTCGGCATTGAGCAGCAGCACGTCAGGTTCCAGCTCGTAGATCTCGCGAATGCCGTCGCTGGCGTAGATCACGCTGAAACGCCCGTCGAACTCCATCTTGAACTGGTAGATGCCACCGGGCACGTGGGCGCTGAGTTTCTTCAACAACAGATCCCGCGCCGCGAGCGCCTCATGGACCCGCTTGCGTTCGGTGATGTCTATGCACACCGCCAGGTGCCCGACCCACAGGCCTTGCTCGTCGAGCACTGGCGTGGCGAGCATGTTGACGATCAAATGGCTGCCATCGCCACGTACCAGCGTCCACTCCCGCGCCTCGTGGCTGCCCTGCGCGTCGCCTTCGACCAGCATCGCCTGGCAGGTCGGCACCGGTTTACCATAGCGTGCGCTCAACTCTGCCGAGCGAGCGACCAGCTCCCGGGGCAGGTGCAGGCTCTCCAGGGTCATATGCCCCACCACCTCGGCACTGGTATAGCCAAGCATCTGCTCAGCACCGGCGTTGAAGGTGCTGATGACACCGCGCAGGTCGGTGGCGATGATCGCGACCTGGGTGGCGGCATTCAGCACACCACGCAACTGACCATGGGTGCCGCGCAGCTCCTGCTCTCGATCCCGTAGCTCCCGGGTGCGTTGCTCGACCATTTTCAACGCCCGCTGCCGCTGGCTGACCAACACATACAGCAAGGCACTGAGCATCACGCTGAGCATTCCACCCAACACCACCACACTGGTCACGGAGGAATGATTGGCCTTCACGAACGCATCGCTGGGCTGGATATCGACTTGATAGTCATGGTCGGCCATGCGCAACAGGCGCGTGGCCGACAGCTCGCTGATGGCTGGCGGGTTGGGTGACTCGAACAGCACCTCGTGCTGGTCATCGATCGACAAATCGAGGATGCGCACCGAGAGATAGTCATGGCTGGCGTCCGGCAGTCCGTCCGCCAACAACTGGCGCATGCTGATCACGGCCATGACATAACCGTAGGGCTTCGTGGATTTGCGGTCCTGACTGTTGCGCTGCATGAGCGGCGCGACCAGCAGCACGCCGCGCGCATAAGCCGGTTCGATACTCACCAGATGCATCGGTTGTGATACCGCCATACCGCCACGCTGATCGGCCCGAGCGAGCGTGGCACGCCGCAGCGGCTGAGCCAGCAAGTCGTAACCGAAAGGAGCGCCGAGTTTGCTTTGCGTCTGGCTGTACAGCACCGCCACGTACTCATCTCGCTCGCTGGCCAGTTGCAATTGGCCGTCGGCGTTGAGCTCCCTCAGGGTGAAGTTGTTCAAGCCCTCGTCTCGCACCCGACGCTCGAACGCCGCCCGCTCGTCACGAGTGACCCGCTGGGCATAGGAATACGCTTGGGTTCGCAGCAGCAAAGGTAGGGTGTAGCCGTCGAATTCCGCTCGAGACACCGAATCGGAATTGGCGAAAAACCGGCGCAGGCCGTCGAGGCGCTGCTCCTGATCTTCGAAACGCTCTTCGATACGGCTGTAACGTTCACTGGCCAGCAGTTGGAAACGTTGCCGCAATTGATGGTGAAACAGATTCAGCGTCGACCACGCCAGCAACCCGGTGAGCACCCCGCCAACCAGCAATACCAGCAGCGCGACCAACCAGGCCGAGGCATCTTCGCTGATTATTCCCAGGATCCTGGGGCGCACGGCGTGCAACGACATAAAACGCAAACTCAAAACGCCAGGTGCGGAGAAGCCCTTTGGCCATGAACTGAGTTATAGCTATTAGCCACTAATTTGACCAGCACTGAAACCCTGTAGGAGCGAGCTTGCTCGCGATAGTCGATAACGATAACGCGTGCTTTCTGAATACACGCGGCGCTTTCGGGTTCATCGCGAGCAGGCTCGCTCCTACAGTGAATCAGCACAGCTATCAACGAGCCGTGATTTTCCAGGCGCGATGGATCTTGGCGTTGCGGGCAAAATCCGGATCGATGGTCTGGGCGGTGATCTCCTCGACTGCATAACGCTCGCCGAGATTGGCTTCCAGTTCAAACTTGCGGAAGTTGTTGGAGAAGTACAACACGCCGCCGGGCGCCAGTCGCGCCATGGCCAGGTCGATCAGTTGCACCTGGTCGCGCTGCACGTCGAAGACACCTTCCATGCGCTTGGAGTTGGAGAACGTCGGCGGGTCGATGAAGATCATGTCGTACTCGTCACGACTGGCTTCGAGCCACGCCATCACATCACCCTGCTCCAGGCGGTTCTTGTCGGAGAAACCGTTCAACGACAGGTTGCGACGCGCCCAGTCCAGATAGGTTTTCGACAAGTCGACACTGGTGGTGCTGCGCGCGCCGCCCTTGGCCGCATGCACACTGGCCGTCGCGGTGTAGCAGAACAGATTGAGGAAGCGCTTGCCGGCCGCCTCTTTCTGGATACGCATGCGCATCGGCCGGTGGTCGAGGAACAGACCGGTGTCGAGGTAGTCGGTGAGGTTCACCAGCAGCTTCACGCCACCCTCATTGACCTCGACGAACTTGCCCTGTGCCGCCTGGCGCTCGTACTGCTTGGTGCCGCTCTGGCGCTCGCGGCGCTTGACCACCACACGGCTCTTGTCGATGTTCAACGCCTGCGGGATGGCTGCCAGGGCATCGAACATGCGGGCCGAAGCCTTTTCCGGATCGATTGATTTCGGCGCGACGTACTCCTGGACATGCACCCAATCGTGATACAGGTCGATGGCCATGGAGTATTCTGGCATGTCGGCATCGTACACGCGGTAGCAGTCGATGCCTTCACGCTTGACCCACTTGCCCAGGGCCTTGAGGTTCTTTTGCAGGCGGTTGGCGAACATCTGCCCGCCTTCGCTCAGGCGCGGCTGCTCGACCACTGGAGCCGGTGCCGGCGCCGGTTTGATCGGGTTGCCGTTTTTGTTGAACTTGCGTTCCTGCGGTTCGTTCGGCGCCTGATCGTAGGCGGCTTGCTCGCGCTCGACCTGGCGCTGCTCCGGAGTACGACGCTCGCCGGTGACGAATTGATCCGGCAACACCTTGATCAGCAACAGCTTGCACGGCAAGGCGCCGTTCCAGAACGAATACTGCTTGTGGCTGCGGATACCCATGCGCTTGCCCAGGTCCGGGGCGCCGGTGAACACCGCGGCTTCCCAGTTGAGGCAAGCCTGACGCAGGCGTTCGCCAAGGTTCTGGTAGAGGTAGAGCAGGCTCGCCTCGTCGCCCAGACGCTCGCCGTATGGTGGGTTGCAGATCACCAGGCCTTTCTGGTTCTGGTCCGGACGCGGCTCGAAGGTCGCGACTTCGCCCTGGTAAATCTTGATCCACTCACTGAGGCCGGCACGCTCGACGTTGTTGCGGCCCGGTTGAATCAGGCGCGGGTCGGCTTCGTAACCGCGAATCCACAGCGGCGGCTTGGCCAGGCCGGCCGCGGCGCGTTCGGTGGCTTCTTCGTGGAGTTTTTTCCACAGCGCCGGTACGTGACCGAGCCAGGCGGTGAAGCCCCACTGCTCGCGACGCAGGTTCGGCGCCATGTCGGCGGCGATCATGGCGGCTTCCACCAGGAACGTGCCGACGCCGCACATCGGGTCGGCCAGAGCGCCGCCTTCGGCCGCGATACGGGGCCAGCCGGATCGGATCAGGATGGCGGCCGCGAGGTTTTCCTTGAGCGGCGCCGCACCTTGCTGCAAGCGATAGCCGCGCTGGTGCAGGCTGTGACCGGACAGGTCAAGAGACAGAATGGCTTCGCCACGATCCAGGCGCAGGTGAATGCGCAGGTCCGGGTTGAGCTTGTCGATGGACGGACGGTCGCCTTGCGGGGTGCGCAGTTTGTCGACGATGGCATCCTTGACCTTCAGCGCGCCGAAGTGGGTGTTGTCGATACCTGAGCCATGGCCGCTGAATTCGACGGCCAGGGTGCCGTCATTGAGCATGTGGTCTTGCCACTCGATGTCCAGCACGCCGTGGTACAGGTCTTCGGCGTCCTTCATTTGGAAACGCTTGAGCACCAGCAGCACGCGGTTGGCCAGGCGCGACCACAGGCACAGGCGATAAGCGGTTTCCATGGTGGCCATGCCGCGTACGGCAGAGGTGTGCTCCCGCGCTTCCTCAAGGCCAAGCCCGACGGCTTCCTCGATGAGCAGGCCTTCAAGGCCTTTTGGGCAAGTGAGGAAGAGTTCGAAACGATCGGACATGGGAATTCCAGAACCTTTAGCTAAGTGACCGGGCAACGCATTGCCGGTCCGGTTTTCAATCAGGCGCTTTTCTCGAAGAGCGCCCGCGTGGCACGAAGGTGTGCCGTTCCACCCCTGCTGCTCGGGTTAAATGAGCTTAGATGCAAGGACAGATAAAAAAGTTGATGCAACAAAATGTCATAAGTCGACCCTTCGTCGAATAGTGCTTCCCGGCAACGGGAGCCATTCTCACTAAAGGATTAAGCCCATCATCCAGCGCAGAGCCGATCATACCGGGGTTTGGCCAATAAATACGCTACAAACGCTCTGTTACTTATGGCGTTAGCACATGAACGGTTACGTCCTTATGACAAAACGATCATTCCCTCGATGTGACGCATTGGTTAGAACTCAATACAGGTTGGCGCCGCAATGACGCCAACACCTTGGCTCGTCACGCCGGCAACGAGCCCCCAACGGCAGAGTTTTTCTGCCAGACCTCAATAGAGGTCGACGCGATAAATACAGTCAACAAGTGAGGGCAACACCCTATGAGAAGACTTAAGCGTGATCCGTTGGAAAGAGCATTTTTGCGCGGATATCAATATGGCGTTGGTGGTAAATCCCGTGAGCTTTGCCCATTTACTCTACCGTCGGTACGTCAAGCCTGGATTAACGGCTGGCGAGAAGGACGCGGCGACAACTGGGACGGTATGACCGGCACTGCGGGAATCCACAGACTCAACGAACTTCACGCCGTCGGCTAATTACAGGGCAGAACACTCCGACACGACAATCTGATTTGTACTGAATTAACCATGCACGTCCCATCCGGACGGCGGGCTCCGGCCCAGGGGCTCCTTTAAAGGGGCCCTTTTTTATGCCTGCTTCACATTCAGCGACGATACCCTTGTGGCGAGGGGGCTTGCCCCCGTTGGGTCGCGAAGCGGCCCCGAAACCAATCGACTCGGTGACACCGGTAAAACACAGTGGCCGGAATTGCGGCTGCTTCGCAGCCGAACGGGGGCAAGCCCCCTCGCCACAAAAGCTCGCTAGCGTAGGGCTGCGATTGCGTCTACGGACTCACGAATCAGCGCCGGGCCTTTGTAGATGAAGCCCGAGTAGATCTGCACCAGGCTCGCGCCCGCGGTGATTTTCTCCGCTGCGTGCTTGCCTTCGGTAATACCGCCGGCAGCGATGATCGGCAGCCGACCACCCAGCTCCGATGCCAGCACTTTCACGGTGTGGGTGCTCTTGTCGCGAACCGGCGCGCCGGACAGACCACCGGCTTCTTCGCCGTGCTCCATGCCTTCGACGCCTACACGGCTCAGGGTGGTGTTAGTCGCAATGACCGCATCCATCCCGGTTTCGATCAGCGCTTGCGCAACTTGTGCGGTTTCTTCGTCGCTCATGTCCGGCGCGATCTTGATCGCCAGCGGTACATGTTTGCCATGACGCAATGCCAATTCCGCGCGGCGCTCGGCCAGATCGGCCAGCAACTGCTTGAGCGAGTCACCGAATTGCAGGCTGCGCAGGCCCGGCGTGTTCGGCGAGCTGACGTTGACCGTCACATAGCTGGCGTGGGCGTAGACCTTGTCCAGGCAGATCAGGTAGTCGTCCACGGCACGCTCGACCGGCGTATCGAAGTTCTTGCCGATGTTGATGCCCAGCACGCCCTTGTATTTGGCCGCCGCCACGCGGGCCAGCAGGTGATCGACGCCGAGGTTGTTGAACCCCATGCGATTGATGATCGCCTCGGCTTCCGGCAGACGGAACAGGCGCGGCTTCGGGTTGCCCGGCTGCGGACGCGGCGTGATGGTGCCGATTTCGACAAAACCGAAACCCAGTTGGGCGAAACCATCGATGGCCGCGCCGTTCTTGTCCAGGCCGGCGGCCAGCCCCACCGGATTCGGGAAGTCCAGGCCCATGACATTCACCGGCGTCTTCGCCGGGGCCTTGCACAGCAAGCCGTTGAGCCCAAGACGCCCGCCCGCGCCGATCAGGTCCAGGGACAGATCGTGGGAGGTTTCCGGGGAGAGTTTGAACAACAGCTGACGGGCCAGGGTGTACATGGGCGGATTTGACTCGATTGGCGGCGAATTGAGGCGGCGATTATAGCCGGGCAACGGGGTGGCAAGCGAGGCGCGTGATCAAATCAACGGATAATGGCATATGCCTTGCACCACTCTGGGCACCAGCACCCATGCCAACGACCGAATGTGTGCAAAGACAATGGCGTCGTCCCCGACCTGCTCATGCAAGAACTCGGGACGACGTTTTTTTTGCAAGGTGAACACGCGATGAACGAACCATCAGCCGGCCCTCTGGCCTGGGTCAATGGCAGCGATGCCCCGGAAAAAACCGAAATCAATCTCGGCTTCATGGCTCTGAGCGACTGCGCCTCGGTGGTTGTCGCCGCCACCCAGGGCTTCGCCCAACCCCATGGCTTGACCCTGAACCTCAAGCGTCAGTCGTCCTGGGCCAACCTGCGGGACAAACTGGTCAGCGGCGAACTCGATGCCGCCCACTGCCTCTACGGTCTGGTTTACGCCGTTCACCTGGGCATCGGTGGCGTGGCCGCGACCGACATGGCCGTGCTGATGGGCCTGAATCAGAACGGCCAGAGCATCAACCTGTCCCGTGGTTTGCAAGCGCTTGGAGTGACCAGTCCTGAAGCACTGGAACGGCACGTGCACCAAACTCGCTCAAAATTCACCTTCGCCCAGACGTTTCCAACCGGCACCCACGCCATGTGGTTGTATTACTGGCTCGCCAGCCAGGGCATTCACCCGCTGCTGGATGTCGACAGCGTGGTGGTGCCGCCGCCGCAAATGATCGCGCACCTGCGGGCCGGGCGTATCGACGGGCTCTGCGTCGGCGAACCCTGGTCCGCCAGCGCCGTGCAACAGGACCTCGGCTTCACCTTGGCGACGACCCAGACCATCTGGCCCGATCATCCGGAAAAGGTCCTGGGCTGCACCCGCGCCTTCGTCGAGCAATACCCCAACACTGCCCGCGCGTTGGTGATGGCGATTCTGGAGGCCAGTCGCTTCATCGAAGAAAGCAGCGAAAATCGTCGCAGCACCGCGCAATTGCTCAGTGCAGCGCAATACCTCGATGCGCCGCTGGAGTGCATCGAGCCGCGCCTGCTGGGCGACTATGTCGATGGTCTGGGCAATCGCTGGCAAGACCCACACGCCCTGCGCTTCCATGGTGAAGGCGAGGTCAATCTGCCGTACCTGTCCGATGGCATGTGGTTCATGACCCAGTTCCGTCGCTGGGGTTTGTTGCGCGACGACCCGGATTACCTCGCCGTGGCCCGTCAAGTCCAGCAACTAGACTTGTATCGTGAAGCGGCCAGCGCTGTAGGTGTCGCGGCACGGGGCAAGGAGATGCGCAGCAGTCAGTTGATCGACGGCAAGACCTGGGACGGTTCGGACCCGGCCGGTTATGCCCGCAGTTTCAAACTGCACGCCATGAGCGACAGCTCGCACCGATCCGCCAGCCGCTGACAGGAGACCATGAACATGCTGCGTATCCTGCTGATCAATGACACCGCTAAAAAAGTCGGGCGCCTGAAGGCCGCCCTGATCGAGGCCGGATTCGAAGTGATCGATGAATCCGGCCTGACCATCGACCTGCCCGAACGCGTCGAAACGGTGCGTCCGGATGTGATTCTGATCGATACCGAGTCACCGGGCCGCGATGTCATGGAACAAGTGGTGCTGGTGACTCGCGACCAGCCACGACCGATTGTGATGTTCACGGACGAACACGACCCCGATGTGATGCGACAGGCGATCAAGTCCGGTGTCAGCGCCTACATCGTCGAAGGCATTCACGCACAACGCCTGCAGCCGATTCTCGATGTGGCCATGGCACGTTTCGAAAGCGATCAGGCCTTGCGTGCCCAACTGCATGCCCGCGACCAGCAATTGGCCGAGCGCAAGCGCATTGAACTGGCCAAGGGACTGCTGATGAAAATGAAGGACTGCAACGAGGAAGAGGCCTACACACTGATGCGCCGCCAGGCGATGAGCCGCCAGCAGAAGCTGATTCAAGTGGCGGAGCAGATTATTGCCATGAGCGAGTTGCTCGGCTGAAGTCCAGTGACGCTTGTAAGGTCCGCCATCGCGAGCAGGCTCGCTCCCACAGGTGGTTTGTGTTCGACGCCATTCCCTTGTGGGAGCGAGCCTGCTCGCGAATGGCTGCTCGATTTCGAGTGTTGGCACAGATCTCGCTAAGTAATCACCACAGGTAACCAACGGCGGTTGCCCCACCTACGACAAAGACGTCGCTCACCTCATTTGCCCTTGGCGGATCGGGTAGCGGCGTTTTTTCGTTTTGGCCCCACAGCACGGGGCCGGTGGTGCGGCCGTATCGGCGCCCCACCTGCAAGCTCATGACTCCTTTCGAGACTCTTCACAGCTGAGGTGCGCAATGAATTCAAGCTTCTGGAAATCCGGCCATACACCCACATTGTTCGCAGCTTTCCTCTATTTCGACCTGAGCTTCATGGTCTGGTACCTGCTCGGTCCTTTGGCGGTACAGATCGCCGCCGACCTGCACCTGACGACGCAGCAACGCGGGCTGGTGGTGGCCACGCCGATTCTGGCCGGGGCGGTGTTGCGCTTCGTGATGGGGATGCTGGCTGATCGCCTGTCGCCCAAAACCGCCGGCCTGATCGGTCAGGTCATCGTGATCTGCGCGCTGTTTGGCGCCTGGAAACTCGGAATCCACAGCTACGAGCAGGCGTTGCTGCTGGGCCTGTTCCTCGGCATGGCCGGCGCTTCGTTCGCCGTCGCCTTGCCCCTGGCCTCGCAGTGGTATCCGCCGCAGCATCAAGGCAAGGCCATGGGCATCGCCGGCGCGGGGAACTCGGGCACGGTGCTCGCCGCATTGATCGCCCCGGTGCTGGCGGCGGCGGTTGGCTGGAGCAACGTGTTCGGTTTCGCCCTGATTCCGCTGATTCTGACCCTGATCGTCTTCGCCTGGCTGGCCCGCAATGCCCCCGAGCGGCCAAAAGCCAAATCCATGGCCGACTACTTCAAGGCCTTGGGCGATCGTGACAGCTGGTGGTTCATGTTTTTCTACAGCGTGACATTCGGCGGCTTCATCGGTCTGGCCAGTGCCCTGCCCGGTTATTTCAACGACCAGTACGGCTTGAGCCCGGTGACCGCCGGCTACTACACCGCAGCCTGCGTGTTCGGCGGCAGCCTGATGCGCCCCTTGGGTGGCGCGCTGGCTGACCGGTTCGGCGGCATTCGGACTCTGCTGGCGATGTACACCGTCGCGGCGATCTGCATTGCCGTGGTCGGCTTCAATCTGCCGAGTTCCTACGCCGCACTGGCACTTTTCGTCTGCACCATGCTCGGTCTGGGCGCAGGCAATGGCGCGGTATTCCAATTGGTGCCCCAGCGTTTTCGCCGGGAAATCGGCGTGATGACCGGCCTGATCGGCATGGCCGGCGGTATCGGTGGCTTTGCCCTCGCGGCCGGCATGGGCGCGATCAAGCAAAGCACCGGCAGCTATCAACTGGCACTGTGGTTGTTCGCCAGCCTCGGCGTTCTGGCCTGGTTCGGTCTGCACGGCGTAAAACGTCGCTGGAGAACCACCTGGGGTTCGGCCGCCGTGACGGCAGCGCGAGTCTGACGCCCCGATGAGCCTGCAACTGAGTTTCGCCGAAGCCAGCGCCATCGGTCCTCGCGAGGAAAACCAGGATGCCCTGCGCCTGGTCACGCCGGCTCCGGCGCTGGCCGCGAGCAAGGGTTACCTGTTCGCGATTGCCGACGGAGTCAGCCAATGCGTCGATGGCGGTCTGGCTGCCCGTTCGACGCTGCAGGCCCTGGCGCTGGATTACTACGCCACGCCGGAAACCTGGAGCGCCGCACAGGCACTCGATCGCCTGCTGCTGGCGCAGAACCGCTGGTTACAGGCCAATGGCGGCGGACAACCGCTGCTGACCACCCTGAGTGCGCTGGTCCTGCGCGGCCGGCGTTTTACCCTGGCTCATGTCGGCGATTGTCGGGTGTATCGCTGGCACGCCGACCAATTGCAGCGAATCAGCGAGGATCACGTCTGGGACCAGCCGGGCATGCAGCATGTGCTGAAACGTGCGCTGGGGCTCGATCAACACCTGGTGCTGGATTTTCTCGACGGTGAGTTGCGCCCCGATGAATGCTTCGTCCTGCTCAGCGACGGCGTCTGGGCCGTCCTGGGCGATACCGCCATTGCCGCGATCCTGCGCGATCAACCGGACTTGCACAGCGCTGCGAACACCCTGGTCAATGCTGCGCACCTGGCGGGCAGCCAGGACAACGCCAGCGCCATGCTGGTGCGGGTCGATGCCCTCGGCGAAGCGAGCATTGGCGATGCGTTGATGCACTTACAGCAATGGCCACTGCCGCCTGCCCTGAAACCGGGTCAGGCGTTCGAGGGCTGGCAGGTCGAGGGGATCGTCGCACAGAGCCAGCAATCGCTGCTTTATCGCGTTCGCGACAGCCAGCAACAACCCTGGCTGTTGAAAACCCTGCCCGGTCGCCTGCACGACGATCACCAGGCCGGGCAAGCGTTACTGTCGGAAGAATGGTTTCTCAAACGCGTGGCCGGTCGACATTTTCCTGAAGTCCACTCCGCCAGTCAGCGTCAGCATTTGTACTACGTGATGCGTGAATATTCGGGCGCTACCCTGGCCCAACGACATGAGCAAGGCGGACCGCTGCCGCTGCCCCAGTGGCAAGACATCGCCGAACGCTTGCTGCGAGCGGTCGGCCTGTTGCATCGACGGCAGATCCTGCATCGCGATATCAAACCGGAAAACCTGCTGCTGGGGGACGATGGTGAGTTGCGCCTGCTGGATTTTGGCCTCGCCTACTGCCCCGGGCTTTCGCAAGATCTGCCTTGGGCGCTGCCGGGTACACCCAGTTACATCGCACCCGAAGCCTTTCGCGGCGAAGTACCGACGCCACAGCAGGACTTGTACGCCGTCGGAGTAACCCTGTATTTCCTGCTCACCGGGCATTACCCCTATGGCGAAATCGAAGCCTTCCAGCGCCCGAGGTTTGGCCTCCCGGTCAACGCCAGCCGCTACCGGCCCGACCTGCCGGACTGGATCGCCCATAGCCTGGAGCGCGCCGTGGCGGCGGCTCCCGACCAGCGTTTCGAAACAGCGGAAGAATGGCTGCTGCTGATCGAACAGGGCGAGCGCCACAGCTTGAGCGTGCGCCCCAGGCCCTTGCTGGAGCGCGAACCGCTGAAAGTCTGGCGAACATTGGCGCTGATATCGTTGCTGCTCAATCTGGTGCTGCTGATGGTTGCGCTCCATTAGCGGGCAAAGCGCCTTGAATCGGTGCACTCCCTCACGGTTCTGCCCTTGTGAACGGGAAAAATGCCAACAAACACGGGATATGAGCGACTTGGCATAACCACTGCATTACCTCTTTCAACAGACATACAGCGCAGGCTTCAACGACGAAGGTTGCACTTCCCGAGAGAACGGGACCAGGACAAAGGCGTCCTCGCTAGGCAACTAGCGGGACGCCTTTTTTTGTTTGCGCAAAATTTGTCGAGCACGGCCTGACCCTGATGAGGCAGGCCCGAGCTCCCCGGAGAACCTGATGAAAAAACTAAAACTGGTGATGATCGGCAACGGCATGGCCGGGGTCCGGACCCTGGAAGAGCTGCTCAAACTGAGCACGGAGCTGTACGACATCACGGTCTTCGGTGCCGAACCGCACACCAACTACAACCGCATCCTGCTGTCGCCGGTGCTGGCGGGCGAACAGACCTTCGAAGAAATCGTGCTCAACGACCTGGACTGGTACCTGGAAAACAACATCAAGCTGCTGCTCAACCGCAAGGTGGTGGAGATCGACCGGGTCAAGCGCCGGGTCATTGCCGAAGACGGCAGCGAAGCCGAATACGATCGCCTGCTGATCGCCACCGGCTCGACGCCTTTCATCCTGCCGATTCCCGGCAACACTCTTGACGGCGTGATCGGCTACCGCGACATCGCCGACACCCAGGCCATGATCGACACCGCGAAAACCCACCGGCACGCCGTGGTGATCGGCGGCGGCCTGCTCGGCCTGGAGGCCGCCAACGGCCTGATGCTGCGGGGCATGCACGTCACCGTGGTGCATATCGGCGAGTGGTTGCTGGAGCGGCAACTGGACAAGACCAGCGGCCAGTTGCTGCAAACCGCGCTGGAATCTCGCGGCCTGCACTTTCGCCTGTGCGAGCAGACCCAGGCCTTGCACGACGCTGGCAACGGCCGGGTCGGTTCGGTGCAATTCAAGAACGGCGACATCATTCCCGCTGACCTGGTAGTGATGGCCGCCGGCATTCGCCCCAATACCGAACTGGCGGAGAAATCCGGCATTCCGTGCAGCCGCGGGATTCTGGTCAACGACACAATGCAAACCTACGACCCACGGATCTATGCCATCGGCGAGTGTGCCAGCCACCGCGGTATCGCCTATGGTTTGGTGGCGCCGCTGTTCGAACAGGCCAAAGTCTGCGCCAACCACCTGGCCCAACTGGGTTTTGCCACCTACAAGGGTTCGGTGACCTCGACCAAATTGAAGGTTACCGGTATCGACCTGTTTTCCGCCGGCGACTTCATGGGCGGTGAAGGCACCGAGACCATTACCCTCTCGGACCCGATTGGCGGCGTCTACAAGAAACTGGTGATCAAGGATGACGTGCTGGTGGGCGCCTGCCTGTACGGCGATACGGCGGATGGCGGCTGGTATTTCCGGCAGATCCGTGAAAACCATGCCATCAGTGAGATCCGCGATCACTTGATGTTCGGTGAAAATGCACTGGGCGACGTAGGACATCAAGGCCAGGACAAAGCCATGAGCATGGCCGACAACGCCGAAGTCTGCGGCTGCAACGGCGTGTGCAAAGGCACCATCGTCAAGGCGATCCAGGAGCACGGGCTGTTCAGTGTCGACGACGTCAAGAAACACACCAAGGCTGCCAGCTCCTGCGGTTCCTGCGCCGGCCTCGTCGAACAGATCCTGATCAACACCGTGGGCGGCGCCGCCGACGTCAAGCCGAAAAGCGAAAAGGCCATCTGCGGCTGCAGCGATCTCAACCACGGGCAAATCCGCCAGGCCATCCGCGAGCAGCACCTGCTGACCATCGCCGGCACCATGAGCTACCTGAACTGGCGCACACCCAACGGCTGCGCCACCTGCCGCCCGGCGCTCAACTACTACCTGATCTCCACCTGGCCAGGAGAAGCCAAGGATGATCCGCAATCGCGCCTGATCAATGAACGCGCCCACGCCAATATTCAGAAAGACGGCACCTACTCTGTAGTCCCGCGGATGTGGGGCGGTGTGACCAATCCTTCAGAGCTGCGGCGCATTGCCGACGTCGCCGACAAGTACAACGTGCCGATGGTCAAGGTCACCGGTGGCCAACGCATCGACTTGCTGGGTATTCGCAAGCAAGACCTGCCGGGGGTATGGAAGGACCTGGACATGCCGTCCGGCCACGCCTATGGCAAATCCATCCGCACAGTGAAAACCTGCGTCGGCAGCGAGTTCTGCCGCTTTGGCACCCAGAATTCAACACAGCTGGGCATTGAACTGGAACATGACCTGTTCAACATGTGGTCGCCGCACAAGGTGAAACTGGCTGTCTCCGGTTGCCCGCGCAACTGCTCGGAAGCCGGTATCAAGGATGTGGGAATTATCGGTGTGGACTCCGGCTGGGAGATGTACATCGGTGGCAACGGCGGGATCAAGACCGAAGTCGCGGAATTCTTCGTCAAACTGAAAACCGCCGAAGAAGTGCGCGAATACAACGGTGCATTCCTGCAGCTCTATCGCGAAGAAGCCTTCTACCTCGAACGCACCGTGCACTACCTGCAACGGGTCGGCATGGAACACATCAAGAAAGCCGTGCTGGAAGATCCGGAGCGTCGCAAGGCGCTCAACGATCGCCTGCAATTCTCCCTGTCGTTCGAACAGGACCCGTGGAAGGAACGCCTGGAACAGCCCCAGCTGAAAAAAGAATTCGACGTCATCCCCGTGAAAAACCTGGAGGTGCTGGCATGAACTGGCTGGATATCTGTGCACTGGAAGAGATCAATGCCCTGGGCTCGCGGATCATCGCCGGGCCAAAGGGAGACATCGCGATTTTCCGTACCAGCGACGACGAAGTGTTCGCCCTCGACGACCGCTGCCCGCACAAGGGCGGCCCGTTGTCCCAAGGTCTGGTCTACGGCAAGCGTGTGGCCTGCCCGCTGCACAACTGGCAAATCGACCTGGAAAGCGGCGAAGCCCTGGCCCCGGACATCGGCTGTGCCCATCACCATCTCGCCCGGGTGGAAAATGGCCGGGTGATGCTGGCCCTGCGGGATGCAGGCTGATGGACCGCCAGATCACTGCGTCCACCTGCTGTTACTGCGGGGTCGGTTGCGGGGTGCTGATCGAGCACGACGGTTCACGCATCCTCGGCGTCAGCGGCGACCCGGCGCACCCGGCCAATTTCGGCAAACTGTGCAGCAAGGGTTCGACCCTGCACCTGACCGGCGACTTGACGGCGCGGGCGTTGTACCCCGAACTGCGCCTTGGTAAAAGCCTGGCCCGCCACCGCACCGATTGGGATACCGCCCTCGATCACGCGACCAGCGTGTTTGCCGCGACCATTGCCGAACATGGCCCGGACAGCGTGGCGTTCTACATTTCCGGGCAACTGTTGACCGAGGACTACTACGCCTTCAACAAGCTGGCGCGTGCCCTGGTAGGCACCAACAACATCGACAGCAATTCGCGCCTGTGCATGTCATCGGCGGTGGTCGGCTACAAGCGCAGCCTGGGTGCCGACGCCCCGCCCTGCAGCTACGAAGACCTGGAGCTGAGCGATTGCGTGATGATCGTCGGCAGCAACATGGCCTACGCCCACCCGGTGCTGTTTCGCCGGCTGGAAGCAGCCAAATCCCGCCGGCCGCAGATGAAGGTCATCGTCATTGACCCACGTCGCACAGATACCTGCGATCTGGCTGACCTGCACCTGGCGATCTTGCCGGGCACCGATGTCGCCTTGTTCCATGGGATTTTGCATCTGCTGCTGTGGGAAGACTGGATAGATCGTGACTTCATCAGGGACCACACCGAAGGCCTGGCCGAGCTGAAAAACCTGGTGCGTGACTACACGCCGCAAATGGTTTCGCAGCTCTGCGGTATCAGCCTCGGGCAATTGCAGCAATGTGCCGAGTGGATCGGCACATCACCGAGCTTTCTGTCGCTGTGGTGCATGGGGCTTAACCAGTCCACCGCCGGCAGCGCGAAAAACAGTGCATTGATCAATCTGCACCTGGCCACCGGGCAGATCGGTCGTCCCGGCGCCGGACCTTTCTCCCTCACCGGTCAGCCAAATGCCATGGGCGGGCGGGAAACCGGCAGTTTGTCCAACTTGCTGCCCGGTCACCGTGACGCCGCCAATGCACAACACCGTGCGCAAGTGGCGTCCTACTGGGGCGTCGAGCAACTGCCGGAAAGCCCCGGGCTCTCTGCGATCGAATTGTTCGAGCAAGTGCGCAACGGCAAGATCAAGGCGTTGTGGATCGCCTGCACCAACCCCGCGCAATCCATGCCGGACCAGACGGCCGTGCGCGCAGCTCTGCAAGCCTGCCCGTTCGTGGTGTTGCAGGAAGCCTTCAGCACCACTGAAACCGCGAAGTTCGCCGACCTTCTGTTGCCCGCCGCCAGTTGGGGGGAAAAGGAAGGTTGCGTGACCAACTCCGAGCGGCGCATTTCCCACGTACGCCAGGCAATCGTCGCACCGGGTGAGGCGCGGCCGGACTGGGCAATCACCATAGATTTCGCACAACGCCTGGAAAAACACCTGCGTCCCGGCCAAACCAGCCTGTTTGAATTTGATAATCCCGCTCAGGTCTTTGACGAATACAAACAACTGACTCAAGGTCGCGACCTGGATCTGTCCGGTATCAGCCATGCACTGATCGATCGTCTCGGCCCGCAGCAGTGGCCCTTCCCTGCGGGTGCCGTTGAAGGCACGGCCCGGCTGTACGTCGACGGGGTATTTGCCACTGCCAATGGGCGCGCACAGTTCGTGGCCGATCCATACCGTGCCGCCAAAGAGCAACGCGATGCACGCTTCCCGCTGACCCTGATCACCGGCCGTCTGCGCGATCAATGGCACGGCATGAGCCGCACCGGCACCGCTGCGCAGCTGTTTGGCCATGTCAGCGAAGCGGAGTTGAGCCTGCACCCGGACGAACTGCGCCGCCATCGCCTGCAGCCGGGGGATCTGGTCAGCCTGAAAAGCAGGCGCGGCGCAATCGTCGTCGCGGTTGCCAGCGATGACAGCGTGCGTCCAGGCCAGGCCTTTTTGCCGATGCATTGGGGCGACCGTTTTCTCAAGGGCGGGGTGAACAGCCTCACCCTGCCCGCATTCGATCCTTTGTCGAAACAGCCCGAACTTAAACACAGCGGCGTTCGCCTGGATCCGGTGGATTTGCCCTGGAAACTATTCGCACTGATCGAGGGCGATGTTCAACGGCATTTTGAAACGCTACGACCGCTCTGTGAGGCGTTTTCCTACGTCAGTCTCAGTCTGGTTGGCCGTGAGCGCCCTGCCCTGCTTGTACGGGCTGCCAATACTTCAGCACCTTCGGCAGAGTTGCTAAGCGAAATCGATAAAAACCTGGCGCTCGATGACGGCCCGGTACTGGCTTACGACGACCCTCGCCGGGCCATAGGCAAGCGCGTGCGGATCGAAAATGGCCGGATCACTGCCATTCGACTGGCCGGTGAAACCCTTGCCCAGCACTGGTTGCAGGGGCTGTGGCTCGAAGGTCGCGCGGACCAGCAACTGCGGCGCTGGCTGCTTGCGCCGCTGAGCGCACCACCGGGCAATCTCGACACGCCCTTCAACTCGAACAAGATCCTGTGCAATTGCAAGAACGTCGGCCAGAACGCGATCTGCGCCGGCATCAGCCGTGGCCTGGACTTGCAGGGGCTCAAGCAAGAACTGGGTTGCGGCACGCAATGCGGGTCCTGCGTTCCGGAAATCAAACGCCTGCTGGCTGCCACGGCGCAGCCAGTCACCGTCTTCTCGTGAGGAAAACACTATGAGTGCAAAAGTCTGGCTGGTAGGTGCGGGCCCGGGTGATCCGGAGTTGCTCACGTTGAAGGCGGTACGTGCCTTGCGCGAGGCAGATGTGGTGCTGATCGATGACCTGGTCAATGTCGCGGTACTCGAGCATTGCCCTGGAGCGCGGATCATTCCGGTGGGCAAGCGTGGCGGCTGCCGCTCTACCCCGCAAGCGTTCATCCATCGCCTGATGCTTCGTTATGCCCGGCAGGGTAAATGCGTAGCGCGGCTCAAGGGCGGCGATCCATGCATTTTCGGTCGCGGTGGTGAAGAGGCGCAGTGGCTGCGTGAGCGTGGGGTCGAAGCCGAGTTGGTCAACGGCATCACTGCCGGACTGGCGGGGGCAACGCAATGCGATATTCCGCTGACTTTGCGCGGTGTAGCCCGTGGTGTCACGCTGGTCACCGCACACACCCAGGACGACAGCCAATTGAACTGGCAGGCACTGGCCCAAGGCGGAACGACGTTGGTGGTTTACATGGGAGTGGCCAAGCTCGGTGAAATCCGTGAGCAGCTATTGGCCGGCGGCATGGCAACGGATACGCCCGTGGCCATGATTGAAAATGCCTCCTTGCCCCATCAACGGGAATGTCGGAGCACTCTCACAAACATGGATGAAGCAGCCTACAGATTCCAGCTGAAAAGCCCTGCCATACTGGTGATCGGTGCAGTGGCAGCCTGTGCAACTCAATCGCTGTGGGAGCGTGAATTGCCTGTGATGGCGGCAGATCAGTCAGCGTAGTTTCAACTATTTCACCAAATTGCAGACAAAGAAAAGCCCGGCCTGAGCCGGGCTTTTCAGAGCTGCGAGCTAATTACTTAGCTTGAGCTTCAACCTGCGCTTCTACGCGACGGTTAACTGCACGACCAGCGTCAGTTTTGTTGTCAGCAACTGGGCGGGATTCGCCGTAGCCAACAGACTGAACGCGGGACGATTCAACACCGTACTGGTTGGTCAGAACTTGTTTAACGGCGTTTGCACGACGCTCGGACAGTTTCTGGTTGTAAGCGTCAGGACCGACGGAGTCAGTGTGACCTTCAACAGTAGTGCTGGTGGATGGGTACTGCTTCATGAAGTCAGCCAGGTTCTTGATGTCGCCGTAGCTGTTTGGCTTGACTACCGACTTGTCGAAGTCGAACTTCACGTCCAGCTCAACACGAACAACTTCAGCAACTGCCGGGCAGCCGTCAGCGTCAACAGTTACGTTGGCTGGGGTGTCTGGGCACTTGTCAACGTTGTCGCAAACGCCATCGTTGTCGCTGTCAGAGCAAACTTCCGGAGCTGGAACTGGAGCAGCAGCTGGCTTGCTGCCGCCGCCGAAGTTCACACCGATACCGACGCTAGGAGCCCACTCGGTGTTGCCCTGGTCGATGTTGTACTGAGCTTCAACGCCAGCACGGGCGTAGAAGTTGTCGGTGAAGTACAGCTTGGCACCGCCGCCAACGTTGGCGAAGGTGGAACGGTTACGACCGTTCGAGCCGTTCTGGTCGATGCTCTGGTCGGAGAAACCGCCCGAGACGTAAGGACGCAGCATGTCGCCTGGGTTGTTGAAGTGGTACAGAGCGTCCAGAGCGGTGTTCGCGCCCTTAACGTTCTTGCCATCGTTTGCACGGGCATTGTGCACTTCGTCGTAGGCCAGACGCAGTTCAACGTCGTCTGTCAGGAAGTAACCGATCGAACCACCCGGCAGGATGCCGTCGTTCTTGAAGTTACGGTCGCTATCGAAATATTGCTTCTTTGCGTAGCCTTCGATTTCAACTGCGCCTTGGCCCTGTGCCAGAGCGCCGATGGAAGTGGCGGCAATAAGAGAACCAATGGCCAAGCCCAAGGTGTTTTTCAGTTTCATCCGTTAAATCCCCATCTGGTGATTGTGAAGCAGTCCCGCAAACCGGGGGACAACTCGGCGGCAAGTCTAACAGAACTTGCCTACACGTAAGAGATATTTGCGCTGAACTAAGTTTCAGCAATGCCTGCAAATTTCTCACGCAATTTATCTAGAGCGCGTTTGTACCGCATTTTTGTTGCGCTCAAACCCATATGCATGATGTCTGCGATTTCCTGAAACTCCAGCTCTGCGACAAATCGTAGCACCAGAATTTCACGATCAATCGGGTTCACATACACCAACCAGCGATCAAGTCCGCCTTTTTCCTCAGGTTTCGGCGTCTTTTCTTCAGACGCTTCCTCGAGGGGGTCAAGACTCAATGCGTCCATCAAGCGACGCTTTCGCCGTTCCTTCCGATACTGTGTGATGCACTCGTTGTACGTGATGCTATATAGCCATGTCTTGAACTTCGATTTACCTTCGAAGTTCTTCAGGCCATACAGCACCTTCAACATGACCTCCTGACAGACATCGTCTGCGTCGCGATCGTTCCCTAGATATCGTGCGCACACGTTAAATAATGTTCGCTGGTAACGCCGCATCAGTTCTTCATAGGCGCGTGTTACGTGAAACAGCTCGGTATGCGAGCGCGCGACCAACTCCTCATCAGAGAGCTCGCGGGGGTCGTAGCGCATGGATAACGATTGGGCTTTATTCAAAACAAGTCGGGCCGACAGTCAGGTCAATGTCCGCCGCAGCCAGCGTGAGCAGGCATTTTGCGGCGGCATACATTAGCAGGGTTTGCCGGGTTAGCGGCTACTCACATGCTGCTCAAGGAGGATCCGATTGGAAAGAGAGACTAGCTCACCCTCATCGGTCAGCAATGTGGTTTTAACCGTGCCGATCTCTTCGATCTGGCCTTCGACCTCGCCAACACGCACTTGTTGCCCAACCTGGTACAGCTCACGCACGTAGATTCCCGCAAGAATCTGGCCGGCAATTTCCCGGCTTCCCAACCCCATGGCCAGCGCTACTGCCAGACCAACGGTTATCAACACAATCACGATCACATGGTTCAGCAGGTCGGTCTTGACCTCCAACTGGCTGATCGCAACCGAAATACTGATGATGATCACCAGGCCCTGGGCAATCCGTCCAAGCCCTGAAGCATAGTCCAGCCCCACGCCTTCTGCCGCTCCGCGCACCAGCCCGTTGGCCAGTTGCGCCAGCAAGACACCGACCAGCAACACCAGCGCCGCGCCGAACACCTTCGGTAAATACAACGCAAGCATGTCCAGCGTAGCTGAAACTCGCTCAAGGCCAAGGGATTCTGCGGCAGAAACCAGAAAAATCAGCAGAACGAACCAATAGACGATTTTGCCGATCAGCGTCGAAATAGGAACTTGCAACCCTGCACGGGACAGCAATTTGGTCAGGCCGGTGCCACCCATCAAGCGATCAAGGCCCAGTTTGGCGAGCAACTTCGAGAGCAAGGTGTCCAGCAGTTTGGCCACGACAAAACCCAACAGCAGCACAACCAGTGCGCCGAACAGGTTCGGAATGAAGTTCGCAACCTTGGTCCACAACGCAGTCATTGCAGTGACGAGGCTCTGAGTCCAGAGATCAAGTTCCATATTCAATCAGCCTTATCAGCAGTGCGAGCAGTAGGTTTACGAAGACGGGATACCGGCGCGACATGGGCCGATCCGTTATTCAGGGCGATCATCAGTGCGGGCAACCAGCGCCCCAGCAGGCTGAACAGATCACCGGCGCCGACCTGGCGGTTGGCGGTTTTCAGCACACGCCCCAGGCACGCATCGTCGTCCCGGGTGGACGGTGAGGCGTTGAGCATGTCGCGTAAAGACTGTTCAAACGGATCGTGCATACGCACCTCTCGTGATGTCTGTGGGAGACGCGGTCAGTTTTGGTCGGGTCACATGGTTTCCCTCAGACCCAGCGCAAACGTCGGAACAACCACCACTGCCCGAGCGCCACCGAGACCATCATCAGGCAAGCGATCAGAAAGCCGTAAGGGCTGGCAGAGAATGGAATTCCACCGACGTTGATCCCCAAAAGCCCGGCCAGAAAACTCATCGGCAAAAAGATCCCGGTGATGATCCCGAAGCGATACATCGTGCGGTTCATGCGCACGCTCAAGCGACGGTCTTCAGCCTCCAGGACCAGCCCCACCCGCTCCCGGGTCAATTCCAGCTCTTCGAGGTAGCGGGTCAGGCTATTGTTCAATTCGTTCCAGTAATCGCCGTCATCCTCGACGAACCAGGGCAACTTGATTCGCGTCAACTGCCCGAAAATGTCCCGCTGCGGAGCCAGAAAGCGCTTCAACGCAGCCGCCCGGCGACGAATCTGCAAAACCGCCCCGTGCTCAGGAGTATACCGTTCGTCGGTATCCAGCTTTTCTTCTTCCTCATCGACCACTTCCGAGAGACAGCTGACCAGATCCTGCACCTTGTTGGTGAGGTACTGCGCCATGCAAAGGATGAGTTCGGAGGCAGTTTTCGGCCCCTTGCCCTCGGACAGTTGCACCAGCAACTCGTCAGTGGCACGCAAAGGACGCAAACGCAGGGAAATGACACGCTGGGCAGAGCCGAAAATCCGCACCGACACCATGTCTTCCGGTTCGGCGCCAGGGTTCAGATTGACCCCGCGCAAAAATAGCAGCAGTTCGCTGTCCGAAAGCTGTAGAAGTCGCGGACGGGTGTTTTCTTCGAGTAACAGGTCACAGCTGAATTCGCTCAGACCGCTGGATTTGCGCAACCAGGTCCGGGTTTGCGGATGACTGCGATCCCAGTGCAGCCACAGGCTTTCATGGGCCTGCAGTTGCAAGTCATCGAGTTCAGTCCGGGCAATCGAACGCGCACCGCCTTTACCGTCCAGCACCAGGGCATGCACCAGCCCCCATTGCGCGTTTTCTTCCTCGAACATCCGCACTCCTTTGGTCAACCGGCGCTTTATTCAGGCATTTTCAGCGGGCTGGGCGAGATGATCACGCCGTTGTTGTCCGCATAAATGTATTCGCCTGGACGGAACGTCACGCCGGCAAACGTCACCACAACGTTGAGATCGCCGAGCCCGCGCCTGTCGGATTTCCTCGGGTGGCTGGCGAGGGCCTGAACGCCCAGATCGGTCTGCGCGATGATATCGACGTCGCGGATGCAACCGTAGATCACCAGCCCTTCCCAACCGTTTTTCGCGGCTTTCTCGGCCAGCATGTCACCGAGCAACGCATGTCGCAGGGAACCGCCACCGTCTACCACCAGCACTTTGCCATTCCCCTTGAGCTCGACCTGCTCCTTGACCCGCGAGTTGTCTTCAAAGCATTTGATGGTCACGATTTCGCCGCCGAAGGAATCACGGCCGCCGAAATTGCTGAACATCGGTTCCAGCACCTGCACCAGCTCCGGATAGGCGTCGCACAGGTCAGGCGTGATGTAATGGTTCATCGAGAAACTCCTGTAAGAGGAAGACAATCGAGGATGTCGGAAAGTGACCAGAACAGCTCAATGCGTCATATCTTAGCCGCAAGCCGACCGGAGCGAAATGCCCTTCTTAGAGCGTCAGGCTCAGATTGCCGCGACCAAATCCTGTTGCGCTCCCGGCAAAGGTGTCTGCTGATCGGCCAACCAGCGCGTCACCAAAGGCCAGACTTCAGCCTGGGCTGCCTTGCTGACGAGCATTTCCACGTGACCGAAATTGTCGCCGAAGCCCTGCTCGCGCCCCAGGTTGATGAATTGCTTGTGCTCGGAACCGAACTGCTCGAACAACTTGCGACACGCCCACGCAGGATCCTGATGATCACCCGCAGCGCTCACGGCAAGCACCGGCAACTTGACCTCGGCCAAACCCGCCCACCAGTTTTTATCGGCATCGCCAAAGCGCCCGAACAGACCGTACCAGCGCATGCCTTCCAGGGCCAGGCCGATGGGCTCGTCCTCCGGACCGCGCTTGAGCCTTGAACCGGACAACTGGGCAAAACGCTTGAGAATGAAGCGACCGCTCCACTCTACCGGCGGAATCTTCAATGGCCAGTAGGTGCGACTGACTTGTGTACCGAAAAACGCCGCCGAGGCCACGACCGGCTCACCGATGTACTCGCCACCCAGCGCTGCGGCCAATGTAATACCGCCCAGTGAGTGACCGATCCAGTGTGGCACCTGCCCGCTCTGTTCGCGCACGAACGCACCAATGGCCGGCAGGTCATAGCGTGCGTAGTCGGCAACACGGTTCTTGCGGTAGTCGTGGTTACGCTGGGACAGGCCGTGACCGCGCATTTCCGGAATCCAGACATCGAACCCCAGACGGGCCAGGTAAGCGCCCAACCCCAGGCCTTTGGGAGAAAACCAGAACCGGCGATTGGAAAAGCTGCCGTGCAGCAGGATCACCGGCACGCCACGGGAGGACGACTCATCGGCCATGCCAAGGCGTGTCACAGCCAATTCGACGGTGAAGTCGGGACTGTTACCGGGTTTCAAACGATACACATCTTCGCTCAGATCACCGCGCCGTTCGGCACTGATCAGGGCGACAGGAAATAGGTTGCTGCTGCTTTGCATAATCTCTTGCACAAAAAAGGGCGGCATCCAGATGGAGCCCGCCCTGCTTGAATCTCATAAAGACCGCTCCCTGTAGGAGCGAGCCCTGCTCGCGAAGAACTCGGGACACCACGTTTATCCAGGATAAACGCGTTGTCGTTGACGTCCATCGCGAGCAAGCTCGCTCCCACAGAAAGGGGCGGCCCGTTTACACCGGATCAGGCCGAAGCTTGACCTTCCGCCAGGAAGAACCAGGTTTCCAGTACGGAGTCAGGGTTCAACGAAACGCTTTCAATGCCCTGCTCCATCAGCCACTTGGCCAGGTCCGGGTGGTCCGAAGGACCCTGACCGCAGATACCGATGTATTTGCCGGCCTTGTTGCACGCGGCAATCGCATTGGCCAGCAGCTTCTTGACCGCCGGATTACGCTCATCGAACAGGTGGGCGATGATGCCGGAGTCACGGTCCAGGCCCAGGGTCAGCTGGGTCAGGTCGTTGGAGCCGATGGAGAAACCGTCGAAGAACTCGAGGAACTCTTCAGCCAGGATGGCGTTGGACGGCAGTTCGCACATCATGATCACGCGCAGGCCGTTCTGGCCACGAGCCAGACCATTTTCCGCCAGCAGATCCACCACCTGGCTCGCTTCGCCCAGGGTACGGACGAACGGCACCATGATTTCGACGTTGGTCAGGCCCATCTCGTTGCGCACGCGCTTGAGGGCGCGGCATTCGAGCTCGAAGCAATCGCGGAACGATTCGCTGATGTAACGCGAGGCACCGCGGAAGCCCAACATCGGGTTCTCTTCTTCCGGCTCGTACAGCTTGCCGCCGATCAGGTTGGCGTATTCGTTGGACTTGAAGTCCGACAGACGCACGATGACCTTTTTCGGCCAGAACGCAGCCGCCAGGGTGCTGATGCCTTCAACCAGTTTCTCGACGTAGAAGCCGACCGGATCGTTGTAACCGGCGATGCGCTTGTCGACGCTGTCCTTGATTTCCTGCGGCAGGCCGTCGTAGTTCAACAGCGCTTTCGGGTGCACGCCGATCATGCGGTTGATGATGAACTCCAGGCGGGCCAGGCCCACACCGGCGTTCGGCAGCTGTGCGAAGTCGAAGGCGCGGTCCGGGTTACCGACGTTCATCATGATCTTGAACGGCAGCTCAGGCATGGCGTCCACGGAGTTCTTCTTGATGTCGAAGCCCAGTTCGCCTTCGAAGATGAAGCCGGTGTCGCCTTCAGCGCAGGAAACGGTGACGCCCTGGCCATCTTTCAACAGCTGGGTGGCGTTGCCGCAACCTACTACCGCTGGAATACCCAGCTCACGGGCGATGATCGCCGCGTGGCAAGTACGGCCGCCACGGTTGGTGACGATCGCGCTCGCGCGCTTCATGACCGGCTCCCAGTCCGGGTCGGTCATGTCGGAAACCAGTACGTCGCCTGGCTGGACCTTGTCCATCTCGGACACGTCCTTGATGATGCGGACCTTGCCGGCGCCGATACGCTGGCCGATGGCGCGACCTTCCACCAGCACGGTGCCGGTTTCTTTCAACAGGTAACGTTCCATGACGTTGGCCTGGGTGCGGCTCTTCACGGTTTCCGGACGGGCCTGCACGATGTACAGCTTGCCGTCGTCACCGTCCTTGGCCCACTCGATGTCCATCGGGCACTGGTAGTGCTTCTCGATGATCATCGCCTGCTTGGCCAGTTCGCTGACTTCGGCGTCGGTCAGGCAGAAACGTGCGCGCTCAGCCTTGTCCACGTCGACGGTCTTGACCGAACGACCGGCCTTGGCCTCGTCGCCGTAGATCATCTTGATGGCTTTGCTACCCAGGTTGCGGCGCAGGATCGCCGGGCGACCCGCGGCCAGCGTGCCTTTGTGAACGTAGAACTCATCCGGGTTCACCGCGCCTTGTACGACGGTTTCACCCAGGCCGTAGGCGCCGGTGATGAACACCACGTCACGGAAGCCCGACTCGGTATCGAGGGTGAACATCACGCCGGCGGTGCCGGTTTCGGAACGGACCATGCGCTGCACGCCAGCGGACAGGGCAACCAGCTTGTGGTCGAAGCCCTGGTGCACGCGATAGGAAATGGCACGGTCGTTGAACAGCGAGGCGAACACCTCTTTGGCGGCGCGAATGACGTTTTCGACACCACGGATGTTCAGGAAGGTTTCCTGCTGACCGGCAAAGGATGCGTCGGGCAAGTCTTCGGCGGTGGCGGAAGAACGCACGGCCACGGCCACGTCAGGGTTGCCGGCGGACAGCGTGGCGAACGCGGTACGAATTTCGGCATTCAGTTTTTCAGGGAACTCGGCTTCCATGATCCATTGGCGGATCTGGGCACCGGTCTTGGCCAGCGCATTCACGTCATCGACGTCCAGGGCATCGAGCGCATCATGAATCTGCTGATTCAGGCCGCTCAGTTCCAGGAAATCACGATAAGCCTGAGCGGTCGTGGCGAAGCCGCCGGGCACCGATACACCGGCACCTGCAAGGTTGCTGATCATCTCGCCCAGGGATGCGTTCTTGCCCCCCACATGCTCAACATCGTGTTTGCCGAGCTTATCGAGGGAAACTACGTACTCTACCAAGGTGATCTCTCCACTAACTGTGTTGGAAAAGCTCAGAAACCGGCTGCTTAAGTGAGCATTTGCCGGTTATATGGCCTGGACCTGGAAAATAAGTGAGAATGCGGGCCAATGGCGGCCGGCAAATCGCGCCTATCATATCCAAGATTCGTCACTAGCTTAAGGCCCAAGGTGCAAATGAAACGATCTGCTTTCTTTATCTCCGATGGTACCGGCATTACCGCCGAAACCCTGGGTCAAAGCCTTCTGGCGCAGTTCGAAAACATTACCTTCAGCAAAGTCACGCGGCCGTACATCGACAACGTGGACAAAGCGCGGGCCATGGTACAACAAATCAACAAAGCCGCCGAAACCGACGGCTTCCGTCCGATTATCTTCGACACCATCGTCAATCAGGACATTCGTGAGATTCTCGCAACCTCGAATGGTTTCATGATCGACATTTTCTCGACGTTCCTGGCACCGCTTGAACAGGAACTGACCGAGCATTCTTCCTATACCGTGGGCAAGTCCCACTCCATCGGCGCCAACACCAACTACATGGAGCGTATCGAGGCCGTTAACTTCGCCCTCGACAACGACGACGGCGCCCGCACGCACTATTACGACAAGGCCGACCTGATACTAGTGGGCGTGTCGCGATGTGGTAAGACGCCGACGTGCCTGTACATGGCGATGCAGTTCGGTATCCGCGCAGCCAACTACCCGCTGACCGAAGACGACATGGAGCGCCTGCAACTGCCGTCCGCCCTGCGCGCCCACCAGCACAAGCTGTTCGGCCTGACCATCGACCCGGACCGCCTTACCGCGATCCGCAACGAGCGCAAGCCCAACAGCCGCTATTCGAGCTACGCCCAGTGCGAGTTCGAAGTTCGCGAGGTGGAAAACCTGTTTCGCCGCGAGAACATTCCGAACATCAACTCCACGCACTTTTCCGTAGAAGAAATCTCCGCGAAGATTCTCGTGGAGAAAGGTGTGGAGCGGCGTTTCAAGTAGTTCTTTTTTGCCTGTTCGGCCCTCATCGCGAGCAAGCTCGCTCCCACAGTTGATTTGTGTTCACCGCAGATCTCCTGTGGGAGCGAGCTTGCTCGCGATGAACGATAACTCGGTCTCCTAGATAACAAACAAATCCACAAACCGGTTTACCGGTGTCGCCTCAAGTTTCTGCTGATCCCTGCACAGTGCAAAAATCTCCTCGCTACGCTGCCCGGTGAATCGTGTCAGCAAGTTCGCCCTGAACTTGTCCTCCAGCAACGGAATGCCTTCGACCCGACGTCGACGATGCCCAATCGGGTATTCCACCACCACGTTTTCAGTACTCGACCCGTCCTTGAAAAACACCTGCACCGCGTTGGCAATGGAGCGTTTGTCGGACTCCAGATACTCACGGGTGAAACGCGGATCCTCGACAATCACCATCTTGTCGCGCAGCACATCGATGATCGGATGCGCCTTGTGGAAATCATCTTCGTAATACTCGGCAACCAGATTGCCAAAGGCCAGCGGCACGGCAGTCATGTACTGGATGCAGTGATCGCGATCAGCGGCATTGGCCAGCGGGCCGACCTTGGAAATGATGCGAATCGCCGACTCGTGAGTGGTGATGACGATCCGGTCGATTTCGTGCAGACGATTGCGCACTTGCGGATGTAGGGTCACCGCCGCCTCACAGGCCGTTTGCGCATGGAACTCGGCCGGAAAACTGATCTTGAACAACACGTTTTCCATCACATAACTGCCGTACGGTCGCGAGAAACTGAACGCACGCCTGTCTTCAGGCTTGAGCGCCAGATCATTGTTGGTGTGGCTGAACAATACGTCGTAAAACCCCCACTGCCTGGCACTCAACACACCGGGAATACCCATTTCGCCGCGCATCGCCATGTCCGCCAAACGCACGCCACGACTGGACGCATCCCCCGCCGCCCAGGATTTACGCGAACCGGCATTCGGCGCATGCCGGTATGTGCGCAGGGCCTGACCGTCCGCAAAGGCATGGGACAACGCCGACAACAACTGCTCGCGATTGGCACCCATCAGCTTGGCGGTGACTGCGGTCGAGGCCACTTTCACCAGAATGACGTGGTCGAGGCCGACACGGTTGAACGAGTTTTCCAGGGCAATCACGCCTTGAATCTCATGGGCCATGATCATCGCTTCAAGCACTGTACGCACGGTCAGCGGTGCCACACCATTAGCCAGGTGCTTTTGTGATAAATGGTCGGCTACCGCGAGAATACCGCCGAGGTTGTCCGACGGATGCCCCCACTCCGCCGCGAGCCAGGTGTCGTTGTAGTCGAGCCAGCGCACGATGCAGCCGATGTCCCACGCCGCCTTCACAGGATCGAGCCGGTAACTGGTCCCCGGCACCCGGGCGCCGAACGGCACGACAGTGCCTTCTACCACTGGCCCCAAATGCTTGGTGCACTCGGGAAAACGCAGGGCCAGCAGGCCGCAACCCAAGGTATCGATCAGACAGTTGCGCGCAGTATCCAGCGCCTCTTTTGACTCGATCTTGTAGTTGAGGACGTAATCGGCAATGTCCTGCAGGACCTTGTCGTAGTCGGGGCGGTTGTTCAGGTCGACGTTGGCGCTCATGTTCGATTCACTCTGCGGTGTTCGTTGATGGGACCTCGGTTCAGGGCAATCTCAGTCAATGACAAATTCTTATGATTGAAATGCAGGCCACTGTGGGAGCGAGCTTGCTCGCGATGGCGGTGCATCAGCCAGCACACGTATTGAATGTGTTGGCCCCATCGCGAGCAAGCTCGCTCCCACAGGTGTTTGGATGATCTTAGAAAGAATCACCCGGCACACGGACAAACCCTTCCATCAACACCCGTGCACTGCGGCTCATGATCGCTTTGTTCACGGTCCACTCGCCATTGACCTGGCTGGCCTCGGCGCCGACGCGCAAGGTACCGGACGGGTGGCCGAAGCGCACCGCGTTGCGTTCGATACCGCCTGCCGCGAGGTTAACCAGCGTACCGGTGATCGCTGCCGCCGTGCCGATTGCCACCGCAGCAGTACCCATCATCGCGTGGTGCAATTTGCCCATGGACAGTGCACGCACCAGCAGGTCGACATCACCCGCCGCAATGGCTTTGCCACTGGACGATACGTAATCCGCCGGTGTGGCGACGAAGGCCACCTTCGGCGTGTGCTGCCGCTTGGCCGCTTCGTCGACGTTCGAGATCAGGCCCATGCGCAATGCGCCGTAAGCGCGGATGGTTTCGAACATCAGCAAGGCTTTCGGGTCGCCGTTGATCGCGCCCTGCAACTCGGTGCCCTTGTAGCCGATGTCTTCGGCATTGACGAAAATCGTCGGGATACCAGCGTTGATCATCGTGGCCTTGAAGGTGCCGACGCCGGGCACTTCCAGGTCGTCCACCAGGTTGCCGGTAGGGAACATCGAACCGCCGCCGCCCTCCTCGTCCGCCGCCGGATCGAGGAACTCGATCTGCACTTCGGCCGCCGGGAAGGTCACGCCGTCGAGTTCGAAATCGCCGGTTTCCTGTACTTCACCATTGGTGATCGGCACGTGGGCGATGATCGTCTTGCCAATGTTGGCCTGCCACACGCGAACCACCGCCACGCCGTTGTGCGGGATGCGGCTGGCGTCCACCAGGCCATTGCTGACGGCGAACGAACCGACCGCCGCCGACAGGTTGCCGCAGTTGCCGCTCCAATCCACGAAGGGCTTGTCGATGGACACCTGACCGAACAGGTAATCGACATCGTGATCGGCCTTGATGCTTTTCGACAGGATCACGGTTTTGCTGGTGCTGGAAGTCGCGCCACCCATGCCGTCGATTTGTTTGTCATACGGGTCGGGGCTGCCGATCACCCGCAGCAGCAAAGCGTCGCGGGCCTGGCCCGGGACCTGTGCCGCTTCAGGCAAATCCTTCAGGCTGAAAAACACGCCTTTGCTGGTGCCGCCGCGCATGTATGTCGCTGGAATTTTGATCTGCGGTGCATGAGCCATGGTGCTCGTTACTCCTAATCTGAAAACAGACACGGGACTTAAAGTCCCGTGTCTGCAAAGCGTGTGTTAAACAGCAACCGCCGATTCTTCGAGGAAGTCCTGGGCGAAGCGTTGCAGCACGCCACCGGCTTCGTAGATCGACACTTCTTCAGCAGTGTCGAGGCGGCAGGTCACCGGCACATCGACGCGCTCGCCATTCTTGCGATGGATCACCAGGGTCAGCTCGGCACGCGGGGTGCGGTCGCCAATCACGTCGTAGGTTTCGCTGCCGTCGATGGCCAGGGTGTGGCGGTTGGTGCCCGGCTTGAATTCCAGCGGCAACACGCCCATGCCCACCAGGTTGGTGCGGTGAATGCGCTCGAAACCTTCGGCGGCAATCGCTTCCACACCCGCCAGGCGCACGCCCTTGGCCGCCCAGTCGCGGGACGAACCCTGACCGTAGTCGGCACCTGCGATGATGATCAGCGGCTGCTTGCGATCCATGTAGGTCTCGATGGCTTCCCACATGCGCATCACTTTGCCTTCCGGCTCGACGCGGGCCAGCGAACCCTGCTTGACCTTGCCGTTTTCCAGAACCATTTCGTTGAACAGTTTCGGGTTGGCGAAGGTCGCGCGCTGCGCGGTCAGGTGGTCACCACGGTGAGTCGCGTAGGAGTTGAAGTCCTCTTCCGGCAGGCCCATTTTCGCCAGGTATTCGCCCGCGGCGCTGTCGAGCATGATGGCGTTGGACGGCGACAGGTGATCGGTGGTGATGTTGTCCGGCAGCACCGCCAGCGGGCGCATGCCCTTGAGCGGACGGGCGCCGGCCAACGCACCTTCCCAGTACGGCGGACGGCGGATGTAGGTGCTCATTTCGCGCCACTCGTACAGCGGCGCGACTTTGGGACCTGTGTCTTCGTGGATCGCGAACATCGGGATGTAGACCTGACGGAACTGCTCAGGCTTGACCGAGGCTTTCACCACGGCGTCGATTTCTTCGTCGCTCGGCCAGATGTCTTTCAGGCGGATTTCCTTGCCATCCACCACGCCCAGCACATCTTTTTCGATGTCGAAACGGATGGTACCGGCGATGGCGTAAGCAACGACCAATGGCGGCGATGCGAGGAACGCCTGCTTGGCGTACGGGTGAATCCGGCCGTCGAAGTTACGGTTACCGGACAACACAGCAGTGGCGTACAGGTCACGGTCGATGATCTCTTGCTGGATCACCGGGTCCAGTGCGCCGGACATGCCGTTGCAGGTGGTGCAGGCGAAGGCCACGACGCCGAAACCGAGCTGTTCCAGCTCATCGGTCAAACCGGCTTCATCGAGATACAGCGCCACGGTTTTCGAGCCCGGCGCCAGGGACGACTTGACCCATGGCTTGCGGGTCAGGCCGAGCTTGTTGGCGTTGCGCGCCAGCAGGCCGGCGGCGATCACGTTGCGCGGGTTGCTGGTGTTGGTGCAACTGGTGATGGCGGCGATGATCACCGCGCCGTCCGGCATCTGGCCCGGTACGTCTTCCCACTTCCCGGAGATGCCTTTCGCCGCCAGATCCGAAACCGCTACACGGGCGTGCGGGTTGCTCGGGCCAGCCATGTTGCGCACCACCGAGGACAGATCGAACGTCAGGCCGCGCTCGTATTGCGCGCCTTTCAGGCTGTCAGCCCACAGGCCAGTGGTCTTGGCGTAGTTCTCGACCAACTGCACCTGCTCGTCTTCACGGCCGGTGAGCTTGAGGTAGTCGATGGTCTGCTGATCGATGTAGAACATCGCCGCGGTGGCGCCGTATTCCGGGGCCATGTTGGAGATGGTCGCGCGGTCGCCGAGGGTCAGCGCCGCAGCACCTTCACCGAAGAACTCCAGCCACGCGCCAACCACTTTTTGTTTGCGCAGGAACTCGGTCAGCGCCAGCACCATGTCGGTGGCGGTGATGCCCGGCTGCAGCTTGCCGGTCAGCTCGACGCCGACGCTTTCCGGCAGACGCATCCACGATGCGCGACCGAGCATTACGCTTTCGGCTTCCAGACCACCGACACCGATGGCGATCACGCCCAACGCATCGACGTGCGGGGTGTGGCTGTCGGTGCCGACGCAGGTATCAGGGAAGGCCACGCCGTCACGCACCTGGATCACCGGAGACATTTTCTCCAGGTTGATCTGGTGCATGATGCCGTTGCCCGGCGGGATCACGTCGACGTTCTTGAACGCCTTCTTGGTCCAGTTGATGAAGTGGAAACGGTCTTCGTTGCGACGGTCTTCGATGGCGCGGTTCTTCTCGAACGCTTCCGGATCGAAGCCACCGCGCTCGACGGCCAGGGAGTGGTCGACGATCAGTTGGGTCGGCACCACCGGGTTCACTTGCGCCGGATCACCGCCCTGCAGGGCGATGGCATCACGCAGGCCGGCGAGGTCGACCAGCGCGGTCTGGCCGAGAATGTCGTGGCACACCACGCGGGCCGGGAACCACGGGAAGTCGAGGTCGCGCTTGCGCTCGATGAACTGCTTCAGGGATTCGGTGAGCGTGGCCGGGTCGCAGCGACGCACAAGGTTTTCCGCCAGTACACGGGAGGTGTACGGCAGGGTGTCGTAGGCGCCAGGCTGGATCGCCTCGACCGCTGCGCGGACATCGAAGTAATCCAGGTGGCTGCCGGGCAGCGGTTTACGAAATTGTGTGTTCATCGTCAGGACTCGGTCACGGTAGTTACAAAAGGTGGGGCCTGGCACCAGACTTGAAGTGAACACAATCCACTGTGGGAGCGAGCTTGCTCGCGATGGCGTGTCAGTCGACACCAATGTGAATGACACTCCATCGCGAGCAAGCTCGCTCCTACAGGGATCTGCGTTGCATTCAGATCCCGGTGCCGGCCGCCACCATTCAGCGTTGTTCGATTGGTACGAACTTGCGCTGCTCAACGCCGGTGTATTCGGCGCTTGGACGGATGATGCGGTTGTTGGCACGTTGTTCGTACACGTGGGCGGCCCAGCCGGTCAGGCGCGAGCAGACGAAGATCGGCGTGAACAACTTGGTCGGGATGCCCATGAAGTGGTACGCCGAGGCATGGTAGAAGTCGGCGTTCGGGAACAGTTTCTTCTGCTCCCACATGGTCTTGTCGATGGCTTCGGATACCGGGAACAACACCTTGTCACCCACTTCGTCAGCAAGCTTTTTCGACCAGCCCTTGATCACCTCGTTACGCGGATCGTTGTCCTTATAGATCGCGTGGCCGAAGCCCATGATCTTGTCCTTGCGCTCGAGCATGCCGAGGGTGCCCTTGATCGCGTCTTCCGGCGACGAGAAACGCTCGATCATTTCCATCGCCGCTTCGTTGGCGCCGCCGTGCAGCGGACCGCGCAGCGAGCCAATGGCCGCGGTGATGCACGAATACAGGTCGGACAGGGTCGAGGCGCAAACACGTGCGGTGAAGGTCGACGCGTTGAACTCGTGCTCCGCGTAGAGGATCAGCGAAACGTTCATCACCTTGACGTGCAGCTCGCTCGGCTTCTTGCCGTGCAGCAGGTGCAGGAAGTGGCCGCCGATGGACTGCTCGTCGCTCACGCAATCGATGCGCTTGCCTTCGTGGCTGAAGCGATACCAGTAGGTCATGATCGCCGGGAACGCGGCCAGCAGGCGGTCGGTCTTGTCGTGTTGCTCGGAGAAGTTGTTCTCCGGCTCCAGGTTGCCCAGGAACGAGCAGCCAGTGCGCATCACGTCCATCGGGTGGGCGTCGGCGGGGATGCGTTCCAGCACTTCTTTGAGCGCTTGCGGCAGGTCGCGCAGCTTGCTCAGTTTGGCAACGTAGGCTGCCAGTTGCGCCTTGCTCGGCAGTTCGCCGTACAGCAGCAGGTAGGCAACTTCTTCGAACTGTGCGTCAGCCGCCAGTTCACGTACGTCATAACCACGATAGGTCAGACCGGCACCCGACTGGCCCACGGTGGACAGTGCGGTTTGCCCGGCTACCTGGCCACGGAGCCCGGCGCCACTGAGTACTTTTGCTTCGGCCATTGCTGTCTCCAATTCTTGAATTTTTTAGGGAAACCAATCTTTCATCTGTAGGAGCGAGCTTGCTCGCGATGGACGCCGATGATGACGCGGGAAAACTGATACCCCGCGGTGTATGGCCCACCATCGCGAGCCAGCTCGCTCCTACAGGTACACGGTGTTCATTATTTTTTCGCGGCGAACAACGCATCGAGCTTCTGCTCGAAGGTGTGGTAGTCGATGCGATCGTAAAGCTCCATGCGAGTCTGCATGGTGTCGATGACGTTCTGTTGCGTGCCATCGCGACGGATCGCGGTGTAGACGTTTTCTGCAGCCTTGTTCATGGCACGGAACGCCGACAGCGGGTACAGCACCAGCGATACGTCGGCAGCGGCCAGCTGTTCGGTGGTGTACAGCGGCGTCGCGCCGAACTCGGTGATGTTGGCCAGGATCGGCGCTTTCACGCGATTGGCGAACAGCTTGTACATTTCCAGTTCAGTGATGGCTTCCGGGAACACCATGTCAGCGCCGGCCTCGATGCACGCGGCGGCGCGATCCAGGGCAGACTCCAGACCTTCCACCGCCAGGGCGTCGGTACGGGCCATGATCACGAAGCTGTCATCGGTACGGGCATCGACGGCCGCTTTGATGCGGTCGACCATTTCCTGCTGGGTCACGATTTCCTTGTTAGGACGGTGACCGCAGCGCTTGGCGCCGACCTGGTCTTCGATGTGAATCGCCGCCGCGCCGAACTTGATCATCGACTTCACGGTACGGGCGACGTTGAACGCCGAGGAACCGAAACCGGTGTCCACATCCACCAGCAGCGGCAGGTCGCAAACATCGGTGATACGGCGCACGTCGGTCAGCACGTCATCCAGGCCGGTGATGCCCAGGTCCGGCACGCCGAGGGAGCCGGCAGCCACCCCGCCACCCGACAGGTAGATCGCCTTGAAACCGGCGCGCTTGGCCAGCAACGCATGGTTGGCGTTGATCGCGCCGACCACTTGCAATGGATGCTCGCTGGCGACCGCATCGCGGAAACGCTGGCCTGGAGTGCTCTTGTTCAAACTCATGACTCACCTCGTTTGGCTGTCGGGTTAGCGCCGTCCTGGTAATGACGGGCGATGTTGCGTTTGGAGGCGCCGATGTGACGGCGCATCAACAACTCGGCCAGTTCACCGTCACGGTCGGCGATGGCATCGAGAATTCGGTGGTGCTCGGCGAACGCCTGGTGCGGGCGATTGGGCGTGGTGGAAAACTGGATGCGGTACATGCGCACCAGTTGATACAGCTCGCCGCAGAGCATTTGGGTCAGCGTACGGTTGCCGCTGCCCTGAATGATTCGGTAGTGGAAGTCGAAATCGCCTTCCTGCTGGTAGTAGCCTCTCCCGGCCTGAAACGCCTCATCGCGTTCGTGGGTTTCCAGGACCCGACGCAGCTCGTCGATTTCTTCGAGGCTCATGCGCTCGGCGGCCAGGCGACAGGCCATGCCTTCCAGGGATTCGCGGATTTCGTATAGCTCAATCAGTTCGGCGTGATTGAGCGACACCACCCGTGCGCCGACATGCGGCACGCGAACCAGCAGGCGCTGGCCTTCCAGACGGTGGATGGCCTCGCGCAACGGGCCACGGCTGATGCCGTAGGTGCGCGCCAGTTCCGGTTCGGAGATTTTGCTGCCCGGCGCGATATCGCCTTTGACGATAGCCGCCTGAATGCGTCGGAAGACGTTCTCGGAAAGCGTCTCCGTATCGTCTTGCGTAGAAACCGGGGGATCGAGTTGATCCAGCATATTGTCGACACCTTGTAAGCCAGTGCCGCAAAAACTAGCGAATACTGGCGGCACAGTCAAAGTATAAATCGATATTGTCGACAATCTTCTGATAACCGGTTGCACCATTACGAAGCAACCGGCCTATTTATAGCCACCGGCCAGCGCTGGCGCCATCAAACCACCGTGCTAGAATGCCGCCCGCATTTGTTTGTCACATCTGCACTGCCTGTCATAAAAACCTGACAGGCATACGAGGGAGCTTGCGCAGCGATGCCAGGGCCTTGAATCAAGTCGGACCGCTGCGCATCAGGATTTATGAGACTCAAGCCCTTCCCCACCGTCCTTTTTTTCCTTTGCCTGCCCGGTTTCGCAATGGCCGGGGAAAAGACCGTGTATGGCCTTAACGAGTACGCATCGCTCAATGGCATCGATCTGGAAGTGGCGGCCAAACTCGACACCGGGGCGAAAACCGCCTCCCTGAGTGCACGGGATATCAAACGTTTCAAACGCAACGGCGAGTCGTGGGTGCGCTTTTACCTGGCCATCGACGCCGCCCATTCGCACCCGATCGAACGCCCGCTGGCCCGTGTCAGCAAGATCAAGCGCCGGGCCGGCGACTACGATCCGGAGGAAGGCAAGAAGTACACCGCTCGCCCGGTGATCGAACTGGACATCTGCATGGGCTCGGCCCTGCGCAGCATCGAAGTGAACCTGACCGACCGCAGCGCTTTCCAATACCCGCTACTGATTGGCTCCGAAGCCCTCAAACGTTTCGATGCTCTGGTTGACCCCAGCCTTAAATATGCTGCCGGCAAACCTGCCTGCACCACCGACGCTCATACCGCCGAGTAATTCAAATGCGCTCTCTTACCCTTCACCTGAAACTGCTGATCGCCATCCTGGTGGTGCTGGGCATTTCAGTTACGGCCTATCAGATCTTCGTGCTGGGCATCCCGGTGACCGAAGACGCCACCGACGACCTGTGGAACATCGACGCCAAGGTCGAGTTCGTCGCCAGTGCCAAGGATCCGGTCAAGATCCAGATGTTCGTGCCTCCGCTGAGCCGCGACTTCGTGAGCCTCAACGAGAGCTTCATCTCCAACAACTACGGCGTGGCCGTGAACCGGGTCGACGGCAACCGCAAGGTCACCTGGTCGGCACGCCGGGCCAAAGGCAATCAGACGCTGTATTACCGCCTGGTGCTGACCAAGCGTTATTCCGGTGAGAAAGCCAAGATCAAAGGCCCGACCTTTCGCGACAGCATGACCATCGAAGGCCCGGAAAAAATCGCCGCCGAAGCCCTGCTCGCACCGATTCGCCAACACTCGGCCGATGTCGAAACTTTCGTCGGCGAAGCCATCAAGCGGGTCAACAACCTTAACGACGACAACGTGAAGCTGCTGCTGGCTGGTGACCCATCCGCGGCGCACAAGGCGAAAATCGTCGAGCTGCTGCTGTCCATCGCCCATGTGCCGATCGAGAAGGTCCACACCATCCGCCTGGTGGCCGATCAGCCGCAAATGCCGGAACTGTGGCTGCGCAGCTTCAATGGCACCGACTGGCTGTACTTCAACCCGGAAACCGGTGAACAGGGCCTGCCGACCGACCGCCTGCTGTGGTGGACCGGCGACGAAAACCTGATCACCGTCGATGGTGGCAAGAAAGCCAACGTGACCTTCAGCCTGAACAACAGCGAAATGAACGCCATTCGCCTGGCCAAGCTGACCGACGAAAACACCGACGCCAATTTCCTCGAGTACTCGCTGTACGGCCTGCCGCTGCAAACCCAGCAGACCTTCATGATCATGGTGATGATCCCGATCGGCGTGCTGGTGATCCTGGTCCTGCGCAACCTGATCGGCATCCAGACCCTGGGCACCTTCACCCCGGTGCTGATCGCCCTGGCCTTCCGCGAAACCCAGCTCGGCTTCGGTATCGTGCTGTTTACCATCATCACGGCGCTGGGCTTGTCGCTGCGCTCCTATCTCGAACACCTGAAACTGCAAATGCTGCCGCGGCTGTCGGTGGTGCTGACGTTCGTGGTGGTGCTGATTGCGGCCATCAGCCTGCTCAGCCATAAACTCGGCCTGGAACGCGGTTTGTCGGTGGCGCTGTTCCCGATGGTGATCCTGACCATGACCATCGAACGCCTGTCGATCACCTGGGAAGAGCGCGGCGGTGGCCATGCCATGAAAGTGGCCGTCGGCACGCTGTTCGCCGCGTCCCTGGCGCACCTGATCATGAGCGTGCCGGAACTGGTGTACTTCGTGTTCACTTTCCCGGCGATCCTGCTGATCCTGGTGGGCTTCATGCTGGCCATGGGTCGTTATCGCGGTTACCGCCTGACCGAACTGGTGCGCTTCAAGGCCTTCCTGAAAAAGGCTGACGCCTGATGTTCGGCCTCTGGAAGACCTGGAAGGCCCTGGAAGCCCGGGGCATCATGGGGATCAATCGGCGCAACGCAGACTACGTGCTCAAATACAACAAGCGCAGCCTGTACCCGATCGTCGATGACAAGATCATCACCAAGGAACGCGCCATCGCCGCCGGCATCCATGTGCCCGAACTGTATGGCGTGATCTCCACCGAGAAGGAAATCGACAATCTCGAAGAGATCATCGGCGCACGCAATGACTTCGTGATCAAACCGGCCCAGGGCGCTGGCGGAGATGGCATCCTGGTCATCGCCGACCGCTTTGAAGGGCGTTATCGCACGGTGTCCGGCCGGATCATCAGCCATGAAGAAATCGAACACCAGGTTTCCAGCATCCTGACCGGCCTGTACTCCCTGGGCGGTCACCGCGACCGGGCGCTGATCGAATACCGCGTGATTCCGGACCAGATCTTCAAGAGCATCAGTTACGAAGGCGTGCCGGACATTCGCATCATTGTTTTGATGGGCTACCCGGTGATGGCCATGTTGCGCCTGCCGACGCGCCAGTCCAACGGCAAGGCCAACCTGCACCAGGGCGCCATCGGCGTCGGTGTGGACCTGGCCACCGGCCTGACCCTGCGCGGCACCTGGCTGAACAACATCATCAACAAACACCCGGACACCACCAATGCAGTGGATGGCGTGCAACTGCCCTACTGGGACGGTTTCATGAAACTCGCCGCTGGTTGCTATGAGTTGTGCGGCCTGGGCTACATCGGTGTCGACATGGTCCTGGACCAGGAAAAAGGCCCGCTGATTCTGGAGCTCAACGCCCGGCCGGGGCTGAATATCCAGATTGCCAATGACTGCGGCCTGACGTTGCGCACTCATGCGGTCGAGGCTCGGCTGGAAGACCTGAAGGCGCGTGGCGTGAGTGAATCGGTCGAAGAGCGCGTGGCGTTTGTGCAGGAGATGTTTGGGCATATTCCTGCGGTCGAGGGCTGAGGCCCTTCTCTTGTAGGAGCGAGCTTGCTCGCGATGAACCTGAAAACACTGTGGGGGGTCAGGCATACAGCGTTATCGTTGACGACCATCGCGAGCGAGCTCGCTCCTACAGCAATCAATCCCCTCTAGGAGCAATTCTCCGAGGGGACTACAATCGCCACCCCGCCTCGATGGCTGACTTCCCCCGCCCATGTTGACCTGTTCCGTACACCCGCTGCCCTATCGCGCCAACCCCGCAGAGTATTTCGCGGCGATTCGCCATGCGCCCGGTGCCGTCCTGCTCGACAGTGGCCGCCCCAGCGCCGACCGCGGTCGCTATGACCTGCTCAGCGCCTGGCCATTGGAGCAACTGACGGTGTCGCCCGACGAAAGTGGCGATGCTTTCCTGCAACGCCTGCGCGACAACCTGACACGCCTGGGCGAAGCCATTCTGCCGGCAGATCATGAGTTGCCGTTTGCCGGTGGGTTGATCGGTTACCTGAGTTACGACTTCGGCCGACATCTGGAGCGCCTGCCGAGTCAGGCCAGTGATGACCTGCATCTGCCCGACGCGCGCTTCGGCTTGTACGGCTGGGCCTTGATCAGCGATCACCTTTCGCAGACCAGTCAATTGGTGTTCCACCCGACCCTGCCCGAGAGCGAGCGTCAGCGCCTGATCGAACTGTTCAGCCAGCCTGCGCCGCAAGCGAGCGCGCCCTTCAAGCTGCTCACCCCGATGACTGCCGACTTGAGCGCCGATGAGTATCAACAGGCCATCGAGCGCATCCAACAGTACATTCAGGCCGGCGACTGCTATCAGGTCAATTTCGCCCAACGGTTTCGCGCACCCTGCCTGGGTGATCCGTGGGCCGCTTACTGTGCGCTACGCGCTGCTTGCCCGACGCCTTTTTCCGGCTTCCAGAACTTGCCTGATGGCGATGCCGTACTCAGCCTGTCGCCGGAACGCTTCGTCAAAGTCAGCCAGGGCCATGTGGAAACCCGCCCGATCAAGGGCACTCGCCCCCGGGGCCTGACGCCCGAGCAGGACGCCGCGAACGCCGCCGAATTGCTGGCCAGCCCCAAAGACCGCGCGGAAAACCTGATGATTGTCGACCTGCTGCGCAATGACCTCGGTCGCACCTGCCGCACAGGTTCAGTACGGGTGCCGGAATTGTTCAGCCTGGAAAGCTATCCGAACGTGCACCACCTGGTGAGCAGCGTCACCGGTGAACTGGCGGATGAGCGCGATGCCCTGGACCTGATCGCCGGCAGCTTCCCCGGCGGGTCGATTACCGGCGCGCCAAAGATTCGTGCCATGCAGATCATCGACGAACTGGAGCCGACCCGGCGCGGCCTGTATTGCGGTTCGTTGCTGTACCTGGACGTACGCGGCGAAATGGACAGCTCCATCGCCATCCGTAGTTTGCTGGTCAAGGACGGGCAGGTGTGTTGCTGGGGCGGTGGCGGGATTGTCGCGGACTCGCAGTGGCAGGCTGAGTATCAGGAGTCGATTACCAAAGTGAAGGTACTGCTCGATACGCTGCAGAACCTCTGACCACCCCCATCACTGTAGGAGCGAGCTTGCTCGCGATGAACCTGAAAACGCCGCGGGGTGTCAGTCTTGCCGCGTTATCGTTGACGACCATCGCGAGCAGGCTCGCTCCTACATACAGGGAATGTGATTACAAGCTCAGGGTCCGGTTTGATGCCTTGATGAACTCCTGCTTCAACGCTTCAAACGTGTGCACCGCCGGGAACTGCGGGAACTGCGCAATCACGTTATCCGGCGCATGGAACAGAATCCCGGCATCGGCCTCGCCCAGCATCGTGGTGTCGTTGTAGGAATCCCCCGCCGCGATCACCCGGTAGTAGAGGCTCTTGAAGGCCAGGACCGACTGACGCTTGGGATCTTTCTGACGCAGTTGATAGTCAGTGACACGCCCAGTGTCGTCAGTAATCAGGCGATGGCAGAGCAAGGTCGGGAAGCCCAGCTGACGCATCAGCGGCTGGGAGAACTCATAGAAGGTGTCCGACAGGATCACCACCTGGAAGCGCTCGCGCAGCCAGTCGACGAACTCGATGGCGCCATCAAGCGGCTTGAGCGTGGCGATCACTTCCTGAATGTCGGAGAGCTTCAGGCCGTGCTCGTCGAGAATTCGCAGGCGCTGCTTCATCAGCACGTCGTAGTCGGGAATGTCCCGGGTAGTGGCCCTGAGGGATTCGATCCCGGTTTTTTCGGCGAAGGCGATCCAGATTTCCGGAACCAGCACACCTTCAAGATCCAGACAGGCAATTTCCACAAGACACTCCCATTTTGTATTGATTATTGAGTCGAGCGAGCAAAAAGACTGCCGAACTCTAGCGATTCGGGCCTGCCTGCGCAACGCAGAGGATGCCCCGGCCCGTGCAGCTTTTTGTTACCATCGACCCCATATAGAGCGCCCAGCGCCACCGACCTGTAGGAAGCCGCCCTGATGAGCCCAACGTTCGACGTCGTGGAACTCGCCACGACCTATGCCAACAAATCCGCCCAGGACATTCTGAAACTCGCGTTTGCCGAGTTCGGCGATGACCTGTGGATATCTTTCAGCGGCGCCGAAGACGTGGTGCTGGTGGACATGGCCTGGAAGCTGAACAAGAACGTCAAAGTGTTCAGCCTCGACACCGGTCGCTTGCACCCCGAGACCTACCGCTTCATCGATCAGGTGCGCGAGCACTACAAGATCGACATCGAACTGGTGTCGCCGGACTACACGAAACTTGAGCCGTTCGTGAAGGAAAAAGGCCTGTTCAGCTTCTACAAGGACGGCCATGGCGAATGCTGCGGCATCCGCAAGATCGAACCGCTGCGCCGCAAGCTGTCAGGCGTGAGGGCCTGGGCGACCGGCCAGCGTCGGGACCAGAGCCCCGGCACCCGCAGCGCCGTCGCGGTGATGGAAATCGACACCGCGTTCTCCACCCCGGAACGTACCCTGTACAAGTTCAACCCGCTGGCGCAAATGACCAGCGAAGAGATCTGGGGCTACATCCGCATGCTGGAGTTGCCGTACAACAGCCTGCACGAACGCGGTTTCATCAGCATCGGCTGCGAACCCTGCACCCGCCCGGTACTGCCGAACCAGCATGAGCGTGAAGGCCGTTGGTGGTGGGAAGAAGCGACGCAGAAGGAATGCGGGCTGCATGCGGGGAATATCATCAGCAAGTCCAAAGGCTGATCCCGAGCGTTGTGATACCCCTCTGTAGGAGCGAGCTTGCTCGCGATAAACCCAAGAGCGCCATGGGGTGTCAGGAATACAGCGTTTTCATTGACGACCATCGCGAGCAAGCTCGCTCCCACAAAAATGTGTACACAGAAATGTCACCATCGGTGCCATTTATGTGTGCACTTTTCGTTTCTGCGCCCCCAAAAGTTACATCCCCCTGCCTGACGTACACCGCCATGTCCTCCTGACTCCCCTTCGTAAAATAAAAACCTGTTCAATCGGTCAATTTAAATTGCCTATTTTTCAGTAATTTGGCGAAACGCCATAACAAAACGAAATGAGCAGCGCGTTTCATAGAACTGCCAGCTGGCACAGTTCTGGCTTAAGTGCATACATGTTTTGTATACAATCAATTCAAAACATACACACACTTTAGATCCGCAAGCCTGAAGCGCCCTATCCCGTACAGGCTGCAGATGCCCCGTAACCAATGATATTCGCCATCCGCGACGAAGATTTGTCGAGCCAACGCTCATGCACAGTCATCGCGATGTCGAGCATCAGGAGCCTGCCGGAATGCGTACTAGTCTCTCCAATAACAACATCGCGCTGGATCTACCCTCCTCCCATTCCATCCACACCGTCGACAATCAGGCGCATCACGCTCCCGTGGTGCTCAGCCCCCGATTGCACAACAAGGACCTGGCACCGACCAAGTCCGAAGGTCGGCGCTGGGGCCGCTACAGCATCTTTGCCCTGTGGACCAACGACGTGCACAACATTGCCAACTACTCGTTTGCCATAGGCCTGTACGCCTTGGGTCTGGGTGGCTGGCAGATTCTCCTGTCCCTGGGGATCGGCGCCGCGCTGGTTTACTTCTTCATGAACCTGTCTGGCTACATGGGCCAGAAAACCGGGGTGCCGTTTCCGGTCATCAGCCGGATCAGTTTCGGCATTCACGGTGCGCAGATTCCTGCATTGATCCGCGCCGTTATCGCCATCGCCTGGTTCGGTATCCAGACGTATCTTGCGTCCGTGGTCTTTCGCGTGCTGTTAACGGCGGTCCATCCCGGGTTCGCCGACTACGACCACAACTCGATACTCGGTCTGTCGACCCTGGGCTGGGTGTGTTTCGTCGCGATCTGGTTCGTGCAACTGGCGATCCTGGCCTATGGCATGGAGATGGTGCGGCGCTACGAGGCATTTGCCGGCCCGGTGATTCTGCTGACCGTCGCCGCCCTTGCCGCGTGGATGTACACCCAGGCCGATGCGACCATCGCCTGGTCTATCCGTGAGCCCCTGACTGGCGGTGAGATGTGGCGCAACATCTTTGCCGGCGGCGCACTGTGGCTGGCGATCTACGGCACCTTGATCCTCAACTTCTGCGACTTTGCCCGTTCTTCGCCGTGCCGAAAAACCATCAAGGTCGGAAATTTCTGGGGCTTGCCGGTGAACATCCTGGTATTCGCCGGCATTACCGTCCTGCTGTGCGGCGCGCAATTTCAGATCAATGGCCGGATCATCGAAAGCCCGACCGAAATCATCGCCTCGATCCCCAACACCTTCTTCCTGGTGCTCGGCTGCCTGGCGTTCCTGATCGTCACCGTGGCGGTGAACATCATGGCCAACTTCGTCGCCCCGGCGTTCGTACTCAGCAACCTGGCGCCCAAGTACCTGACCTTCCGCCGCGCCGGCTTGATCAGCGCGACCATCGCCGTGCTGATCCTGCCGTGGAACCTCTACAACAGCCCGCTGGTGATCGTGTACTTCCTGTCCGGCCTCGGTGCCCTGCTCGGCCCGTTGTACGGGGTGATCATGGTCGACTACTGGCTGGTACGCAAAGGCCGGATCAACGTGCCGCAGTTGTACAGCGAAGACCCTGACGGCGCGTATTACTACAGCCGCGGTGTCAATTTACGCGCGGTGGCGGCGTTCATTCCTGCAGCGTTGATCGCCATCGTCCTGGCATTGGTACCGGGCTTCCACAGCGTATCGCCATTCTCCTGGCTGATTGGTGCCGGTATCGCCGGGATGCTCTACCTGATCATCGCCAAGCGCCAACCGCATTACGTCGATGTTAGCGGCGAAGCCATCGCGGTCGACAACGTCAGCCACTGATCCTGTCGCGGCCCGGCGTTGTCGGGCCGCAGAACCAACTGCAATAAGGACTCCCCATGCGCATTCTCGTGGTCAACGTCAACACCACCGAATCCATCACCCAGGCCATCGCCCGTTCGGCGCAGGCCGTCGCATCACCCGGCACGGAAATCGTCGGCCTCACCCCGCACTTCGGTGCCGACTCCATCGAAGGCAATTTCGAGAGTTACCTGGCGGCCATCGCGGTCATGGACCGGGTGATGTCCTACGACCAGCCCTTCGATGCGGTGATCCAGGCCGGTTATGGCGAACACGGCCGTGAAGGCTTGCAGGAACTGCTCAATGTGCCGGTGGTGGACATCACCGATGCCGCCGCCAGCACAGCAATGTTTCTCGGTCACGCCTATTCCGTGGTCACCACCCTCGACCGCACCGTGCCGCTGATCGAAGATCGCCTCAAGCTCTCCGGCCTCTGGGACCGTTGCGCCTCGGTACGGGCCAGTGGTTTGGCAGTACTGGAACTGGAGCACGAGCCGCAGCGCGCACTGGAGGCCATCGTCCATCAGGCCGAACTGGCGGTGACCCAGGACAAGGCCGAAGTGATTTGCCTGGGCTGCGGCGGCATGGCCGGGCTGGACGAGCAGATTCGCCGACGTACCGGGGTACCGGTGGTGGATGGGGTGACGGCGGCGGTGACCATTGCCGAATCATTGGTGCGACTGGGGCTGTCGACATCGAAGGTGCGGACTTATGCGACGCCACGGCCGAAAAACATCATCGGTTGGCCGGGGCGGTTTGCCCGGTAGACCGCGGTGCCCCAATCGCGAGCAAGCTCGCTCCCACAGGTTATGCATCGCACCTCAGTAATGTATTCGACGCAAACCTGTGGGAGCGTGGCTTGCCCGCGATGGCAACACCTCGGTCTTAAGCCAGGCTCAAACCGCACTGAACCTCTGCCCCAACCCCCGCTCGGCAAACTGCTCAATGACAAACTCGACAAACGCCCGGGTTTTGCCCGGCAGCAGTTTGTGTTCGGCGTAATAGATGGAGGTGTAGCCGTCGTCGATGTACCAATCCGGCAACACCCGCTGCAGCCTGCCCGACTCCAGATAGCCCGCGGCAAACGGCATGCTCACCAGCGCAATGCCCAGACCCTGCGCGGCCGTGGCGCAGGCGGCCTCGGAATCGCTCATGGTCATCCGCGCCGGGAGCGTCAACGGGCTGTGTTGCTGATTGCGATGGGTCAACTGCCAAGAGCGTACCCGACCGGTCTGCGGTGAGCGGATCAGAATTCCGTCATGGTGCTTGAGGTCATCCGGCTCGCTGATCGCTGCATGTGTCTCCAGGTAGTCCTTCGTAGCCACCAACACCCGATGCGCCGGACTCAGCCGGCGTGCCACCACGCCCTGGGGCAATTCGAAGCCGCCGCCGATGGCCGCGTCGAAACCCTGCCCGATCAGATCGACCTGGCGGTTGTCGAAGTGCCAGTCCGGGTTGATCGCCGGGAATCGCCGCAGAAACTCACCGAGCATCGGCACAATGTACAGGCAGCCAAATACTGTCCCCATGCTGACTTTCAAGGTGCCCGCCGGCTGCCCTCCGGCGCTGGCGAGATTGGCCACGGCATTCTGGATCGTGTGCAGGCTGCCGCTGACTTCGCCGAGAAACAACTGACCGGCTTCCGTCAGGGTCAGGCTGCGAGTGCTGCGCTGGAACAATCTGACACCCAGGCGCGCCTCGAGCTTGGCAACGCTCTTGCCCACCGCCGCCGGTGTCAGGCTCAAGCGCCGCGCCGCCTCAGCAAAGCTGCCGACCTCGGCACTGCGCACAAAGCATTCGATACTGCTGAAGGTTTCCATAAGCGCCACTATAAACTTTTGGTTTACACAGACTATCGTAACTATGGTCTACACAGCACGTAATCCTGAATCGATACTAGCCTCCATCAACCGGGACATCTCGCCTCGGGACTTGGAGATCGATATGACTACTCAGAACCTCAGCGGCAAAGTGGCCTTGATTCAAGGTGGTTCCCGCGGCATCGGCGCAGCCATCGTCAAGCGCCTGGCTGCTGAAGGCGCCACCGTTGCCTTCACCTACGTCAGCTCCACGGCCAAAGCCGAAGAACTGCAAGACAGCATCACCGCCAAGGGCGGCAAGGCCCTGGCCATCAAGGCCGACAGCGCCGACGCCGAGGCCATCCGCGGTGCCGTGTCCGCCACGGTAGAAGCCTTCGGTCGCCTGGATATCCTGGTCAACAATGCTGGGGTACTGGCGGTCGCACCGCTGGCCGAGTTCAAACTCGAAGACTTCGACCAGACCCTGGCCATCAACGTGCGCAGCGTGTTCATCGCCACCCAGGCCGCCGCCAGACACATGACCGAAGGCGGTCGCATCATCAATATCGGCAGCACCAACGCAGACCGCATGCCCTTCGCCGGTGGTGGCCCGTACGCCATGAGCAAGTCGGCGCTGGTCGGCCTGACCAAAGGCCTGGCCCGTGATCTCGGCCCGCAAGGCATCACCATCAATAACGTGCAACCGGGCCCGGTCGACACCGACATGAATCCGGCCGAGGGTGACTTTGCGGAAAGCCTGATCCCGTTGATGGCCGTGGGCCGTTACGGCAAGGCCGAAGAGATCGCCAGCTTCGTCGCCTACCTTGTCAGCCCTGAAGCGGGCTATATCACGGGGGCCAGCCTGACCATCGACGGTGGTTTCGGCGCCTGATGCGTTAAACGCAAACCCTATGTGGGAGCGGGCTTGCTCGCGAAAGCGGTGAATCAGACGACATCAATGTTGCCTGGTACACCGCCTTCGCGAGCAAGCCCGCTCCCACATTTGCCAGAGTCGACCCGTCTTTTTAGCTAGGCCCACTCAAGCGCCGGCAAACCAAAAGCACTCGGCACAAACGCCTTCAGCGTACGAAGAATGCCATCGGCGTGTGCGTACCTGGCATCTGCCATTGCCGCATCCGGAATCGCAATTGCCGTCATCCCTGCCGCTTTCGCCGCAGTGACGCCGAAGGGCGAATCCTCGAACACCAGGCAGTCTTGCGGTGCAACACCCAGGCGCCGCGCCGCCGTCAGGAAAATATCCGGTGCTGGTTTGGCCGCGCCCACCTCGGCGTCATCGGCGGTGACGATAAAGTCGAACAAGGCGAACCAGTCGCGGTGCAAGGTGGTTTTCTGGCCGAACGACTGGCTCGAAGAACTGGTGCCTACGGCAATGGGAATATTGTTGGCCTTCAGATGCCGTACCAGTTCCTGTGCTCCGGGCATTGCCTGCGCTGTAGGAAAACGCTCGCGCATCAGCGGCTCGCGGATCACCAGAAACTCTTGTGCCGTAATCGGCAAGTCCAGCGCTTCAACCACATAGCGCGCCAGATCGCCCGCGCCCCGGCCAATGATGTTCTGTTTGATGCTCCAGTCGAACGTCCGGCCGTAACGCGCGGCAATGATGGAGGTGACTTCGGTGTAGATGCCTTCTGTGTCCAGCAACAAGCCGTCCATATCGAAAATCACGGCCTTGATCGGGCCGAATGCTTTCAGTGGTGCATTCATCGCATCTGATCCGTTTTCTAAGGTATCCCGGGCAGCTCAGGTACGGCCGATGCCCCATGGATTAAAGGATTCAGCAGCATAGCGAGCGCCGCCGGTCTAGAGCAATGATGAAATCCCGATCGGCGCCGAATGGCCCTCCGCGATTTAGCGAATCGCCCTACAGCAAGCGCCACCCTTTCCCGACTTCTTTCCTCGCCGATCCCCCGCAGAGTTTCGCGCTCCACATTCCGCCAAGCGAAAGACAGCAGATGTTCGATCCCCAAGAGGTATTGGCATGCCCCGCCAGCGGTCCCCTGATACTTTGCCCCGGCAGGCATGAACGCCACGAGGACGCCTCCAGACAGGCGAAAAACCCCAATGGTGTCAGTATCGACACCGCCGAGCGAACCGCCACCCACAACGGCCCGGTGTCGATGGTTACCGGTGAAGAACTGCTGACCCTGACCGATGGCACCCTCGACGGAATCCTGCCTTTCGACTTCACCCGCCTCTATCGCACCAGTGCCGTCGAAATCGACAGTGGCCTCGGTTTTGGCTGGAGCCATTCGCTGTCCCAGCACCTGGAACTCCACAGCGAGCGGGTGCTGTGGATCGACCCCGAAAACCGCCGCACGCCCTTTCCACGGCCGACGGCGGCGCGCCCGGTGATCCACAACAGCCTGTCGCGGGCGGCGATTTACCTCGGCAAAGAGCCGGACGAACTGATCCTCGCCCTGGCCGGCCACCGCGCGCGGTTCTACCACTTTCATGACGGCCGGCTCAGCACGATCAGCGATGCCTACGGCAATCGCCTGACGGTGCAACGGGACCGCTGTGACCGGATCCAACGCCTGGACAACGGCGCCGACCGCGCCTTATTGCTGCGTTACGACGTCAAGCACCTGGTGGCCGTAGACTATCAGGTGTTTCAGCGCGGCGACTGCGAGGCAAACACCTGGCGCACCGAACAGACACTGGTCAGTTACCGCTACGACGCCCGCCAGCGCTTGATCGAGGCAACCAACGCCGCAGGTGAAAGCGAGCGCTATGACTACGACGAGCAGCACGTGATCCTGCAACGGCAACTGGCCGGCGGCGCGAGCTTCTTCTGGGCGTGGGAACGCTCTGGCAAGGCAGCCCGCTGCATCCATCATTGGGCCTCGTTTTCGCAAATGGAGGCACGTTACGCCTGGGACGATAAAGGCTGTGTGACAGTGAACAACGCCGACGGTAGCGAAGAGGTTTACGTTCATGACAACCGCGCACGCCTGGTACGCCAGGTCGGGCCCGACGGCGGTGAGTTGCACAAGGCCTACGACGATCAGGGTCGCCTGATCGCCGAGCAGGACGCCCTCGGCGCCGTCACCGAATACCATTATGACGAAGCCGGTCGGTTGATCGCGCGGCGTGCGCCCGATGAGGCGCCCATGACCTGCAACTATCGGCACGGTTTCCTGCGCACCCTCACCCGTGGTCAGGCGACCTGGACCTGTCAGCGCAATGCCCAGGGCGACATCACTGCTGTTTCCGATCCCGATGGACAGATCACCCGCTATTTCTACGACCCCAAAGGGCGCTTGCTGACAATCCGATTCCCCGATCAGAGCGGTCACCGGTTTGTCTGGAACGCCTTGGGGCAACTGTTGGAGGAGACCTTGCCGGACGGTGCCCAGCGCGCTTTTTCCTACGATGTGCTGGGCCGGCGGATTACCCGGCAGGACGAACACGGTGCCGTCACCGGCTATGAGTGGGACGCCGTGGGTCGACTGACCAGGATCACGCTGCCCACCGGTGCCTGCCGTGCCTATCGCTACAACGCCTACGGCCAGGTCACCGCCGAAACCGACGAACTGGGACGGGTAACCCGTTACGAGTACGCCGACGACCTGCACTTGGTCAGCCGTCGGATCAACCCCGACGGCAGCACGCTGAAGTACGGCTACGATCATGCGCAACTGTTGCTTACCGAGATCGAAAACGAGGTCGGCGACACCTATCGGCTGGACTACACGCCTGGCGGATTGATCCGACAGGAAACCGGCTTTGATGGCCGTCGTACCACCTATGCGTATGACGGTAATGGCCAGTTGCTGAAAAAAACCGAGTACGGCGACGACGGTTCGCAACTCGTCACACAATATCAACGCGACAGCGCCGGGCGCTTGTTGCTCAAGACCCTGCCCGACGGGATCAAGGTCGAGTACCACTACGACAACTCAGGGCGACTGGTTCGTGTCGATGACGCTCAGGACCATCCGCTGGCGTTCGAATACGACCGCCAGGGCCGGCTGATCACCGAACATCAGGGCTGGGGCACCCTGCGTTACGGCTACGATGCCTGCGGTCGGCTCAAGCGGCTGCACCTTCCGGACGACAGTGTCCTTGTCTACCACTATGCCAAGGGGGGCGCCCTCACTGCCATCGATCTCAATGGCACGCGCCTGACCTGCCACCGTTTTGTCGGCGGGCGCGAACAGCAACGCCAACAGGGCCTGCTGCTCAGCGACTACGCCTACGACGAGCAAGGCCGCTTGCAGCTCCATTGCGTCAGCCAAAAGCAACGAGCGCTGTATCGCCGCGAGTATGCCTACAGCGCCAAGGGCAATCTCCTGCAGATTGCCGACAGCCGTCACGGCCAACGCCACTATCAATACGATGCGTTCGACCGCCTGACCGGCGTACGCCACGACCGCGATCCGTTCGCGGAGAACTTCACCCATGACCCGGCCGGCAATCTGCTGATCCGTGGCCGTCCAGGCCCGTTCGTGCTCCAGGGCAACCGTCTGCACCGCCATTGCAACAGCCACTACGACTACGACGCCTTCGGCAACCTGATCCGCGAACGCCGCGGTATGCCGCCCCAAGTCACCCAATACACCTATGACAGCCAGCACCGCCTGATCAGCGTCAGCACCCCGGACGGTAAAAGTGTCAGCTACCGCTACGACGCCTTCGGCCGGCGCATCCGCAAAACCGTCGACAGCCAGACCACGCAATTCTTCTGGCAAGGCGACCAGCTCATCGCCGAAAGCGCTCCCGAGCACTACCGCAGCTACGTTTACGAACCCGGCAGCTTCCGCCCGCTGGCGCTGCTTGACGGAAAAGGCCGGGCAGACGCCCGCCCGCTCTACTACCAACTCGACCACCTCGGTACTCCGCAGGAACTGACCAACTACGGCGGCGCTATCGTCTGGTCGGCCAAATACACCGCCCACGGCAAACTTCGTGAAGTGAGCCAGGGCGACGGCGAACGACTCAAACAGCCTCTACGGTTTCAGGGGCAATACTTCGACGCCGAGAGCGGCCTGCACTACAACCGTCATCGCTACTACCATCCCGACATTGGTCGTTATCTGACGCTGGATCCGGTCATGCTGGCCGGTGGGTTGAACCCGTATCGGTACACCCGGAACCCGACGGGGTGGGTGGCGCCATTGGGATTGGGCGGGAATTGCCCGCAGGAGAACAAGCCGGGATGCTCGGTGCCGTATGGGCAAGGAAGGGCAAAGGTTGATGAGGGAGAGCCTGATGCGCCCTCTCCAAAACCTTCGAATAAATACGGGTATTGCGGAGACTCACTAGAGCCCCGGGGAATTTTCTAACCGGATTCCCCCCTCGAACCAACGCTTCAAAGAAGCAATCGGGACCCGGGGCTCTTCACTGTCGCTTTGTAATAGCTGGCTCACCCGCGCCATCGTCCCGATCTTCTGGATCGGCCTCTATATCATCGTCGTCGCTCGCAACCTGCTCCACACCTGCATCATCATCGTCCGGTGGTCGTTGGTCACGGCTCAAGGAATCGGTAGGCGACGGCAGCGGATACTCCGGTGTTTCATCAACGTCGGGGACTTTCCGATCAGTGTTCATATCGCACCTCTTGTGTGACCTGAAGTGCAGGCCACGACCTGGCGAGGATCGGGCGATGGACGCGTTCGATCAGCTGGACAACCGGTCAATCCGACAGCACGGTTCGATCAGTCCTCGTCCTCTTCCTCATCTTCAAACTCGATATTCCCCACATCGCCCGCATCATCAGCATCGTTAAGCGGTACCGTCGCATCATCCATCAGCGATCCCGGATCTTCATTGCCGGGATCGTTTATAGATGGCTGTGCGCTCGGCCCCTTTTCTTCCTTGTCTTCGCTTTTCGCAGTCATGGGATGCCTCGCTCAACTAGTGATGCTTATTGTGGTGCTTATTGTGGTGCTTGTTCGAATGTTTATGTCCGCCACCGGAATGGGAGTGGCCGCTATCACTCCCCAGATCATTGCCGACTGCACCACCGGCTGCACCGCCAAGACCGGCACCGATGGCCGATCCGGTCGAACCGCCAAGACTGTTGCCGATCACTGATCCACCCGCCGCGCCCAAACCACCGCCTACCGCTGCTTCGGTGCGACTGCGCTTTGGCGCGGCAATGGCACTACCGGCCGCGCCGCCGACTCCGGCACCGACGGCCGCACCCGTGCTGCCACCCAGCTGGCCACCGACAACATTGCCCAGCACCCCACCAAGACCACCGCCCACTGCGGCATCTCCATTACCTCCCGCCAGCGCCACCTGAGAGACCAGCAATCCAAAAACAATTGCAGGCACCATCAATAGTCGAGCATTCAGGCTTCCGTTTTTTTTGTCGTTGGTTTTCGGGTTCATGGCACGCCTCGCATTCTTCCCAGGGTATGGAAGATTTGAGCTGCTGCGGCGTAAAACGTTCATAAATGAAAAAGCCCGGCATCAAGCCGGGCTCTTTTCAAATCTGGATCAGGATCAGTGACGCTTGTGACCATTGGCCAGGTTGCTGCCCACGCCGCCGCCCAATGCACCGCCCAGGCCAGCACCGATGGTGGCACCGGACTTGCCGCCGAGACTATTGCCGATTACCGAACCACCGGCCGCGCCGACACCGCCACCGATAGCAGCGCTGGTGCGATGACCTTTTTTGGCGGCAACTGCGCTGCCTGCCGCGCCAGCGACGCCCGCGCCAATCGCGGCGCCAGTGCTGCCGCCCATCTTCTGGCCGACGACGTTACCCAATGCGCCGCCCAAGCCACCGCCCAGCGCGGCAGTGCCGTCACCAGCCATTGCACCTTGAGCAACCAGAAGCCCCAGAACCAGAGCGGGCAGTGTTAAACGCATGACAAAAACCTCAAAAATAGGGGTACACAAAAGGGGGGGGGCGAGATTGAATGCTTTTGCGCGGATAAAGTCCAGCACACCGGTCCAACTTCGCGATTGGCGAGGGTTGGACAGCGTTTACCGAAAAGGTTTTATCGCGGACAAAAAAAAGCCCGCTGGGGAAACGGGCCAGGTGTTGCTTTCTAACGGATGAGTCGAGATTACGGAGGGTGTTGTGAAAAGTTTGTGAAAGATCTGCCCCTTCAAAAAAATTGTCATAAAATTTTTCAGGCATGAAAAACCCCGCTCTATGACGGGGTCTGCCTGACGTTCGATTACTTCCTGACCGGCGCTGTCACCTTGGGTAAAAATTTGCCCTTCAGTACCCGGCACGCCCTGGTCTTGATCTTGTCGACCTCAGTCTGGTCCTCGCCGAAACTGGCCACATATTGGGTCTGACCACACCGCACGGAGTTGTTGATCGGAAATTCTGCGCCATCGTCCTCGATATACGGATCAGCCATCTCTCCACCCCTTTCAAAAAGCGCGATCGACATCGGCAAGCCCTTTGCCTGAAAGAATATCGATCGCCAAGGTTTTTGAGACTAGCCGGTCACCAACGGACCTGCCGTTCGGATTTCCCCGTGACCGACGAATGGCTTCTCACCTTTTACCTCAACTTGACCGCAGTCCCGGTCACAAACACCACGACCATCCCTCCCTTTCCGGCCGGCATGCTGATCTCATAATCAAGCCCGACCACCGCGTCCGCCTGAAGCGCCAGCGCCCGCTCCTTGATCTCATCGGTGGCCTGAATGCGTGCTTCCTTCAACGCTCGCTCCAGTGTCTGGGAACGCCCGCCGAAAAAGTCGCGCATCCCGGCAAACACGTCGCGGACAACGTTGATCCCTTGCACCGACTCGGCGCTGACGATGTCCAGGTAGGCGGTAATTTGCCGGCCTTCGATGGACTGGGTCGTGGTGATGATCATGGGTGTTCCTTCCTGTTCAGATAGTCAGCCAACGCGTCAAACGCTGGCAAAGTAACGGGATCATTGGCCGAGTTGCTGGCCACCGGATGGGATGCGTAGCGAACGATGACCATCTCGGCCTTCGGGTCGACATAAATGCGCTGCCCATGGACCCCACGCGCCATGAATGCCCCGCCTTCCTTGCTCGTCACCCACCACATAGACCGGTAACTCCAGTCTTTGAGCAATGTGTAACCCGCCTTGGCGAAAGCCTGCTTATCGCCGCCGCCACGGATATCGTCGATCACTGCCTCTGGCACTATCTGGTGGCCGTTGAACCGACCGCCGTTACGCAGCATCTCGCCAAAACGCGCCAGATCCCGCAACCCCGTATTCAGGCCACCACCGGCGAACGGCGTGCCGATGGAGTCCACTGTGAAATAGCCGTCCTGCTCGGCACCCAACCGGCTCCAGATGTTCTCCGACAGCAGTTGCGCAACATTGCGGCCGGTGGCGCGGGCAATGACCCAGCCCAACACGTCGGTGTTGACGGTTTTGTAGGCAAACGCTTTGCCGTGCTCGCCTTGCAGTTGCACCGTCTGCAAAAACTCGTAGTAACTGCGCGGTCCCTCATAACCCTTGGGTTTGGGCAACGGGTTGCCTGCCCGGGCATGGGCCCAGACTTCGGCATCCGGGTCCGCGTAGTCCTCGCTGTATTTGAGGCCCGTGGTCATGTCGAGCAACTGCCGTACCGTGGCGCTGCCAAACGCAGAATCCGCCAGTTCCGGTACATATTCGGCAACCCGCTTGTCAGCATCGATGCGCCCCTGCGCCACCAACATGGCACCCAGCGTGCCGACCACGGACTTGGTCACTGACATTGCGGCGTGCTGGCCGTCCGGCTTCAACACGCCGAAGTAACGTTCGTAGACAACTTTCCCGCGGTGCATCACCACAATGCCATCGGTGTACGTGGCCGCGAGGGATTGCTCCCACGTCATCGGCGCCTTGGCGCCAAGCGGGACAAAACTGATCCCGTCGATATCTTTGCGTAGCACTGTCTCCAGAGGAACCGGAGCACCCAGGCCGCGTGAAACGTTGATCGTCGGCATCAGTTGCCGGAAATTCGAAACACTCCAGCGCATTGCCGGGAACTGGAAATAGCTGCCGTCTTCAAAACGCACGGTGCGATCAGCGGAGGGTGGCGAACCGACCATCCAGCCAAGTTTGGCCGGGTCACTGGCTTGGGCGTCGGGAAAAGTCGCAGGGGCGGATGCGAGGGCCAGTGATGACGCGGCAACTATCGACACAGCCGCGATGAGCCTGGCTGCGCCGCGAAAACTGGCGCGAGGATAGAGCATGATGTCGATTCCGTTCGAAGAGTTTGAGCAGTCTACAGCCGGATCGGCTTATTCACTGCTTAAGCATGCGCCTCGCGATCAAGAACATCAGCAACCCACTGATTGATACTTTTGTGGGCTAACTGAGCTTTCACAGCTACCGTCGCGTGAAGGGCTGGGGCCAGGCGCAGACTGAGATGGCCTGAATAGGGCTTCTGTGGGGTGCGGCCGAGTTTGGCGCAAGTCTCCAGATAATCGGTGACGGCCTCTTCGAATGCGGTGCGAAGTTCTTTGACTGACTCGCCGTGAAACCCGACAACATCCTTGATGCCCGCAATGTGGCCGACGAACAGGCCGTCTTCGTCGCTGTACTCGATTCGGGCTGAGTAGCCGTTGTAGTTCATTACGTTCACGGGGTAACTCCTGCTTGCTCAAGGAAAGCCCGGGCGTCACGCACCTGGTAGGGCTTGGCTTCTTTGTCGGGGTGGGGCCGATGAAAAGTGGCCACCACGCCATTCAGTTCAAAACGTACTCGCGATCCATTGCCTTCGATGGTTCTTGCCCCTGCAGCGCCGAACAAAGATTCGATGCGTGACCACTCCATGGTGGCCGGGGCTGGTCTTGAAAATACGGTTTTGAGGGTGCTGAGCTGTTTATTATTCATGGTATTATATCATGATACCGCACAGGGTTTAGCAACCGCGAATGACATCGCTGATGCGTGGGAGAAGCCTCTAACGCGTGCTTAAAAAAACGCCGCTTATCCAGAACAGGAAAGCGGCGTTTTTCGCGTGGAAGCGTTTGTTTTGCAAGGCAGGCAGGATATCGGGGTGACTCTCGCCGGGGTTGTAGGCAATTTCCGAGAGTTGCGTAAAGCCTTACGCTTGCTGCGTTTTTAGCTGGCCACTACCTTGCTGGTCTTAACCTGGGCGGGACACCCTTAAGTGGATCTGTATAGATACTCCCTAAGAAGACTGCATTTTTATAATCACTTCGCACGAAAGGAGACGGTTGACCGAAAGCAGGCATTAGCGAGATAGGTACTTGTCTGATGCTCTCACTCATATCGTGCGAGCTAGAACACCCCATAAATCATCTGCGTTCCCACTTTGTTCACATACGGCCCTTTTTCAGACGCCAAAAACCACAAACCCCCGACTTTCTCTAGGAAAATCAGGGGTTTGTGTTTGCAGAATGTGGCGGTGAAGGAGAGATTCGAACTCTCGATACAGTTTCCTGTATACACACTTTCCAGGCGTGCTCCTTAAGCCACTCGGACACTTCACCGTATCTCTTCAAACATGTTCTGTCTGTCGAGGCGCGCTAATGTAGTCGAAAGCTTTTCCGATGGCAAACATTTTTTTCAGAATTTTCATGCGGTTAACGCGATTCAGCGTTTCCGGTCGTTCCCGGCCATGGCAAACCGGCCAATCTCCGGCTTCGTGCCCTCTTCTATATAGAGGGGAATGCGCAGCAGGCACGGCGGGCTGCGCCTGACGGGCGGGCAAAGGGTGACTGGCGGGTCAGTCACGGCGCTTTACCTGGCTTGCGGCGGTGGGTAACGTCTGCCCAACTTTATTGAAAGGAATAGCGTCATGAGTGAGTTGATTTCCTACCATCTCGAAGACGGTATCGCGACCCTGACCCTGAGCAATGGCAAGGTCAATGCCATCTCCCCGGATGTGATTGCCGAGTTCAACGCTGCGCTGGATCGGGCAGTGGCTGATCGTGCGGTGGTGATCATTACCGGCCAGCCGGGCATTCTCTCTGGCGGTTATGACCTGAAGGTGATGACGGCCGGTCCTAGAGAAGCCGTGGCGCTGGTGACCGCCGGCTCGACCCTGGCCCGCCGCCTGCTGTCGCACCCCTTCCCGGTGATCGTGGCGTGCCCGGGGCACGCGGTGGCCAAGGGCGCGTTCCTTCTGTTGTCGGCTGACTATCGCATCGGCGTTGAAGGTGCGTTCAGCATTGGCCTGAACGAAGTGCAGATCGGCATGACCATGCACCACGCGGGCATCGAGATTGCCCGTGACCGCCTGAACAAAGTGGCGTTGCAGCGTTCGGTGGTCAACGGCGAGATGTTCAATCCACAAGGCGCCGTGGCGGCCGGCTTCCTCGATGTCGTGGTCTCGCCTGAAGAACTGGAAGGCGCGGCACTGGCGGCGGCTCGTCAGTTGAAGAAGATCAACATGACCGCGCACAAGAACACCAAATTGAAAGTGCGCAAAGCGCTGCTGGAGGCCCTGGACAACGCGATCATCCAGGATCAGGAGCATTTGGGCTAAGCCCGGATCTGCTGCCACGAAAAGCCCGACCGTCGTGTCGGGCTTTTTCATACATGTCTGCGTTAAACGTCTGTGACCGCTCTAGGCTGCATCTGACCAAACAGTCGGAAACATCAGCTCAAACATCGACCATCTCCCACTTCCCTGGGAGCAATTGCCGAAAACAGTGCACATCCGTACACTGCGCCACCTTTTGTCCCGGTGGGGCCTGTAGATGCTGTTTTTGTGCCGTATGTCATTGATGGGCCTACACTTTATCGTGGCGGGTGTGCTGGGGGTGATGCTCGGCCTGTGCCGGCCGTTCAATCCGGACAACAGCCGCCTGTGCGCACGCCTGTACGCATGGCCGGCCATGTGCATTTTGCGTTTGCGAGTGAAGGCCGAAGTCGGGCCGTTGATGGATAAACCCGACAGCTGCGTGATCATCGCCAATCACCAGTCCAACTATGACCTGTTTGTGTTTGGCAACGTGGTGCCCCGTCGTACCGTGTGCATCGGCAAAAAGAGCCTGAAGTGGGTGCCGCTGTTCGGGCAGTTGTTCTGGCTGGCCGGCAATGTGCTGATCGACCGTGGCAATGCGCAAAAGGCACGCAAGTCGATGTTGACCACCACCCACACCCTGCAAAACAAAGACACCTCGATCTGGGTTTTCCCGGAAGGCACGCGCAACCTGGGTGAGGACTTGCTGCCCTTCAAGAAAGGCGCCTTTCAGATGGCCATTGCCGCAGGGGTGCCGATTGTCCCGGTGTGCGTCAGCAGTTACGTCAAACATATGCGGTTGAACCGCTGGCGCAGCGGAAAAATCCTGATTCGCTCGTTGCCGGCGATTCCCACCGCCGGATTGAGCCTGGACGACATGCCCCTGCTGATCGCCCAGTGCCGAGAGCAGATGCGTGAATGCATCGAATCGATGGACCGGCAACTGCAAGCCGCCTGAAAAAGAAACCCGCCTGGTGCGGGTTTTCTTTTGCCTGTGCGTCTTTGCCCAGAACTCGGCAGATTTAACTGACTCTCAAACACTGCAAGGCTAAGCTGAGCCACACTGCCAATGCATTCGTTGCCAATTGAAAGCTGCCAAAAGAAGTGAACCACCATCATGGGTAGAGTTGTTGCTGCTGCGGTTTATAGCGCCGGTAAGAGAGTCACTGATATCAGCCTTGACGAAGGCGCAGCCTGGGCTGCAAAGCCCGGGCACTTTGTCTGGATCGGCCTCGAAGAGCCGAACGCCGAAGAGCTCTACAATCTGCAACGCCAGTTCAACCTGCACGAACTGGCCATCGAAGACGCCCTGGAAAAGCACAGCCGACCGAAGCTGGAAACCTTCGGCGATGCGCTGTTCATCGTGACGTATTCGCCCATCCGCCATGAGGGCAAACTCGAGTTCATCGAGACGCATATCTTTGCCGGCAATGGCTACATCATTACTGCGCGCAACGGTCACTCCGCGTCCTACGCCCATGTCCGACAGCGCTGTGAGGCGCGTCCGCTATTGCTTGAGCACGGGGAAGATTTCGTACTCTATGCCATCCTCGATTTCGTGATCGAAAACTACCAGCCGATGGGCGAAGCCATTCACGGGGAAATCGATGAGCTGGAGCGCAACGTGTTGTGCGGCTCGCTGAATGACTACGACATCCAGAAGCTACATGGCCTGCGTCGTGATGTTTTGCGCTTGCGTCGTTATGTGGCACCGATGATTGAGATCGGTGAGGAATTGCAGAGGCTGAGCTTCCCGTTCATCGACAAGAACATGCGCCCGTACTTTCGCGATGTGCAGATTCATGTAACGCGGCAGATGGAAGACCTGACGACGCTGGCGGATATTGCCAGCCAGACGATTGAGGTCGGGGTGCTGCTGGAGGCCTCACGCCAGAGCGTGGTGCAACGCAAGTTTGCGGCCTGGGCGGCGATCCTGGCCTTCCCGACGGCGGTGGCGGGGATCTACGGGATGAATTTCCAGAACATGCCGGAGTTGGGCTGGCACTACGGGTATTTCGGGGTGCTGGGGTTTATTACGGTGGGTTGTCTGGGGTTGTGGGCGAGCTTCAAGAAATCGGGGTGGCTGTAGGAGCGAGCCTGCTCGCGAAAAACCTGAGAGCACCGCGGGCTGTCAGGTTTGGCGCGTTATCGTTCACGACCATCGCGAGCAGGGCTAGCTCCTACAGGTTTTAAACAGCTGTTGGCTTGTGCGCGACAAACCGCATCATCCACTCGGCAACCGTGGTGCCGTGGTGTTCCTGTTCCAGGCTCGCGATACCTTTGGAGTAGACCTGCTCGCCCAGTGCCTGTTGGCGAATATCCAGCAGTGCACGGGAGTAGTCGTGGATGAATTCCGGATGCCCCTGGAAGCACAGCACCTGGTCGTTGATGTGGTAGGCGGCAAACGGGCAGAAGTCGCTGGAAGCGATGACCGTGGCGTTCTCCGGCAGCGACGTGACCTGATCCTGGTGGCTGATCAGCAACGTCAGCTCCTCGCGCACCGGGTTCATCCACGGCGCCTTGGCGGCCAATTTGTAATTGTGGGTGCCGACGCCCCAACCCTGGGTCGCACGCTCGCTCTTGCCACCGAGCAGCAACGCCAGCAACTGATGACCGAAGCAGACGCCCAGCAACTTGTCGCCGCGCTCGTAGCGGGTCAGCAGATATTTCTTGAGGGTTTCGATCCACGGGTCGGTGCCGAAAGAGTCGGCCTTGCTGCCCGTCACCAGGTAGGCGTCGAACGTCAGGTCGTCGCTTGGGTACTCACCCTGCACCACGTTGTAGACGGTGAACTCGGCGGCAATCGGCTGCTGCGAAAACAGGTGTTTGAACATCTGCCCGTAGCCCTGATATTGGTCAACCAATTCCGGACGCAGGTGGTCGGTTTCCAGAATGCAGATGCGTAACGACATAAAAAATACCTGACACGTGATGGGAATAATGCACACCCCAGAGCCTGCCTTGAAACGCTGTGACAAGGCAAGCCCCGAAATGCATCATCTCCCCCTTAGAACGCCTCCCCTTTGGCGGCCTTTTCCAGCAGCAAGGCGGGTGGCGCGAACCGCTCGCCATACTGTGTGGCCAGATACTGGGCTCGGGCCACAAAGTCCTGCACGCCGTACTGGTTGATGAACTGCAGCGCACCGCCGGTCCAGGCGGCGAAACCGATGCCGAAGATCGAACCAACGTTGGCATCCGCCGTCGAGGTCAACACCCCCTCCTCCACACAGCGCACGGTTTCGATGGCTTGCACGAACAGCAGGCGATCACGCACGTCCATGGGCGAAATCTGCCCGTCGGCTTTCTCGAAGCGGGTTTTCAACTCAGGCCACAGGTGTTTCTGGCCGACCGCCGGATACTCGTAGAAACCTCCACCGCCAGCCTTGCCCGGACGCTTGAACTCATTGAGCAACAAGTCAATCACGGCAAATGCCGGGTGTTCTGTCAGCGGTTTGCCTTCTGCTTGCAGGTCCTTGGCCGTTTGCAGGCGGATATGGTTCATCAGGCTGAGGGAAACTTCGTCAGAGATCGCCAGCGGTCCTACCGGCATGCCGGCCTTGCGCGCTTCAGTCTCGATCATCGCCGCGCTCACGCCCTCACCCAGCATGGCAATGCCTTCATTGGTGAAGGTGCCGAACACCCGCGACGTGAAGAAACCGCGGCTGTCATTGACCACAATCGGGGTTTTCTTGATTTGCAGGACGTAATCGAAGCCGCGGGCCAGGGTTTCATCGCTGGTGTTGGCGCCCTTGATGATTTCCACCAGCGGCATTTTTTCCACGGGGCTGAAAAAATGCAGGCCGATGAACTTGCTCTGATCGGGCACGGCACACGCCAGGCCGCTGATCGGCAAGGTCGAGGTGTTGGAGGCGATCACCGCGTCCGCGCCGACGACCTTCTGCGCCGCCAACGAGACTTTGGCCTTCAAATCCCGATCCTCGAACACTGCCTCGATGATCAGGTCGCAACCGGCCAGGTCAGCATCGCTTTCGCTGGTTTGAATGCGTGACAGAACGGTGTCGCGTTGCTCGATGCTCATTTGTCCGCGAGCAACCTTCTTGTCCAGCAGCGCCGCCGAATGCGCCTTGCCCTTCTGCGCCGCCGCGAGGTTGATGTCCTTGAGCACCACATCGATCCCCGCCGACGCACTGACAAACGCAATACCGGCGCCCATCATCCCGGCGCCGAGCACGCCGACCTTGCGGGTGACATAAGGCGCAAAGCCTTGAGGCCGCGAGCCGCCGGCATTGATTTCGTTGAGCTGGAACCAGAACGTGCCAATCAGGTTTTTCGAGACCTGGCCGGTGGTCAGTTCGGTGAAGTAGCGGGTTTCGATCAAGTGCGCCGTGTCGAAGTCCACTTGGGCGCCCTCGACCGCTGCGCAGAGGATTTTCTCCGGCGCGGGCATCGTGCCCTGGGTTTTACTGCGCAGGATCGACGGCGCAATCGCCAGCATCTGCGCAACTTTCGGGTTTGACGGTGTGCCGCCCGGAATCTGGTAGCCCTTCACGTCCCAGCGCTGCACCGCCGCTGGATTGGCCAGAATCCACGTCCGCGCCTTGGCCAACATGTCTTCGTGATCGGTCGCCAGCGCGTCGATCAATCCTGCCTGCAATGCCTGTGGTGGCCGCACTTTCTTGCCTTCAAGCAAATAAGGCAGGGCTTTTTCCAGGCCGAGCATGCGCACCATGCGCACTACGCCTCCGCCGCCTGGCAGCAGGCCAAGGGTGACTTCCGGCAGGCCGAGTTGCACCGACGGGTGGTCCAGCGCCACGCGGTGATGGCAGGCCAGGCAGATTTCCCAGCCGCCGCCCAGTGCGGCGCCATTGATCGCCGCGACCACAGGCTTGCCGAGGGTTTCCAGGGCGCGCAACTGGCCCTTGAGGCTCAGCACCATGTCGTAGAAGGCCTTGGCCTGGGGTTTGCCAACCTTGATCAGCTCGTTGAGATCCCCGCCAGCGAAAAATGTCTTCTTGGCCGAGGTGATGATCACACCGGCGATGCTGTCCTTGTCGGCCACCAGGCGCGCAACGCAGTCCGCCATGGCTTCGCGGTACACCGCGTTCATGGTGTTGGCGCTCTGGCCCGGCATGTCGATGGTCAGGACGACGATCTGGTCCTGGTCTTTTTCGTAACGAATGGCTTCGCTCATAACTGGGTTCCTTGATGTCCGGGCTCAGAGGCGTTCGATGATGGTGGCAATGCCCATGCCGCCGCCGACACACAGGGTCGCGAGGCCATAACGCAGGCGCCGGGCTTCCAGCTCATCGAGCAGCGTGCCGAGAATGGCGCAGCCAGTGGCGCCCAGCGGGTGGCCCATGGCGATTGAGCCGCCGTTGACATTGACCTTGTCCGGATCGACGGCCATGTCCTTGATGAATTTCAACACCACCGACGCGAACGCCTCGTTGACCTCGAACAGGTCGATGTCTTCGACCCGCAGCCCGGCCTTGGCCAGCGCCTTGCGGGTCGCCGGCGCGGGGCCGGTGAGCATGATGGTCGGATCGGTGCTGGTGACCGCCGTGGCGACAATCCGCGCCCGTGGCTGCAAGCCCAGCGCCCGGCCCTTGGCTTCGGAGCCGATGAGCATCAGCGCCGCGCCGTCGACAATCCCGGAGCTGTTGCCGGGGGTGTGCACATGGTTGATCCGCTCGACATGGCTGTAGACCCGCAGCGCGGTGGCATCGAAACCCATCTGCCCCATCATCTCGAAACTCGGCTTGAGCTTGCCCAGGCCTTCCAGGGTCGAGTCGGCGCGAATGAACTCATCGTGATCGAGCAGGATGATGCCGTTCTGGTCCTGCACCGGCACCAGCGATTTGTTGAACGAGCCATCGGCCCGCGCCCGTGCAGCCTTTTGCTGGGAATGCAGGGCGTAGGCATCGACGTCCTGACGGCTGAAGCCTTCAAGTGTGGCGATCAGGTCGGCACCCACGCCCTGTGGCGTGAAGTGACTGTGCAGGTTGGTCGCCGGGTCCAGCGCCCAGGCCCCGCCATCGCTGCCCATCGGCACCCGGGACATCGACTCGACACCACCGACCACCACCAGGTCTTCGAAACCGGAACGCACTTTCATCGCGCCGAGGTTCACGGCCTCCAGCCCCGAAGCACAGAACCGGTTGATCTGTACTCCCGCCACGCTGACATCCCAATCGGCCACCTGAGCGGCAGTCTTGGCGATGTCGGAACCTTGATCACCAATCGGGGTTACGCAGCCAAGCACCACATCATCGACCTGGCTGGTGTCCAGCGCTGTGCGCTGTTGCAGTGCGGTGAGCAAACCAGCCACCAGGTTCACCGGTTTGACGCTGTGCAAGGCGCCATCGGCCTTGCCTTTGCCACGGGGCGTGCGTAACGCGTCGAAAATCAATGCTTGGGTCATGACGTCCTCGAACCGCAGTGCAGGTGGGTAAATACCGAGTGTCCACTCTTGGCCCGAGCTGCGTTTGATTCAATGACCGCAGCGCTCACAGACATTGACGCTCACGCTCAGACGAACGGTAGTCAGCTACCGTTCAGGACACCAAGCTGTCTAGCCAACGGCTGCCAAAGAAGCTGGCACTAGGCCTCATGCTATTTTTAACGCGAATTTGAAGAACACCATACGAAATGGATCTAAGCCAAGCGTATCGCGGGCTCTAAGGTGAACATGTACGAAGTTGTCGTCGGGTTTTGCCGAGGCACTCGTCACTACAGGAAGTGCAACGCGCTGCCATCATGGATGCTATGCGGGCAGGCATCAGGAAATAACAAAAAAGGCGGTCAAGCCATGTTCAAACAATCGAAAGTACGTCAAGCCGGGCTCATCCTTTTCGCCACCACGCTGTTGTTGATATTGCCGAACCTGACCAAGGTCATCGGCTAGTCGCGTCTATAAAGCTACGGCGTCACAGTTTTTGAATTGCCACTCTCAAAATGTGACTGGCCCGCTACCCGGGCCAGCGTGGCTGTGCCAATCTTTGCGGCACTTGCACGACATGGACGGCGATCACTTGAAAATGCTCATTCTGCTCGGGGCCACGCTGTTCGGCTCGCCCCTGTATGCCGCACAGCTGAACCTGGAGCTGGGCGCGAACAGTCGCACCTGGCAGACCGAGCAATTGCTCAAGCATCCTCAGGTTCAAACCATCGACATCAGCAACGACGTTTCCTACAAGCGGGACATGAGCTACCGCGCCGTGCCGCTGTCCGCACTGCTGACCGGCATCAAGCCTGAAGACCACCTGCAAGCCGTGGCGCTGGATGGCTTTGCCGCCGAAATGACAGCCGCGCCGTTGCTCAATACCCTGGGTGCACAGGCATGGCTGGCGATTGAAGACCCGAGCAAACCCTGGCCACCGCTATCCGAAGGCAAGCCGGGCGCCGGGCCGTTCTATCTTGTCTGGAGCAATCCGCAGGCCGGCAACATCAGCCCAGAACAATGGCCGTTCCAGGTGGCGAGCATCAAACGCCTGGCACCCGTGGCCGAGCGCTTTCCCGCACTGCTGCCCGATCCGGCACTGAAGGCGGATGATCCGGTGAACAAGGGATTTGCGTTGTTCCAGAAGAACTGCCTGGCCTGCCATCGACTCAATGGCGCCGGGGATGCGCAATTCGGGCCGGACCTGAATATTCCGTACAACCCGACCGAGTACTTCGGTGCGGACTTCCTCAAGCGCTACATCCGCGATCCACAGAGTTTGCGCCAGTGGCCGCAAGCGAAGATGCCCGGGTTCTCGGCCGAGGTGTTGCCGGATGGGGATCTGCAGAGCCTGGTGGGGTATTTGCAGCATATGGTCGGGCGCAAGGTTAAGCCGTAACAACATCGTACCTGTGGGAGCGAGCTTGCTCGCGATAGCGGTTATCAGTCACAAAAGTATTGACTGAAATGACGCCATCGCGAGCAAGCTCGCTCCCACAAGGTTCCTTGGTATCGCGCCTACTGCTGCTGCACTGAAATCACCGGCGCTGGCGTCGGTGACACCAGCACCTTGGCGTGCATCTGCTCACACCCGCCGCCCCGGCGCATCCCGCGCACCGGGCAGGCATCCAGGTAATCCAGGCCCACCGCCAGTTTCAGATGGCGTTCCGGCCGGGCCAGCTCATTGGTCACGTCGAAGCTGTACCAGGCGTCATCCAGCCAGGCTTCGGCCCAGGCGTGGCTGGCCAGGTGTTCGCTGTTTTCGCTGTACAGGTAGCCCGACACATAACGCGCCGGAATGCCCAGGCTGCGGGTGCAGGCGAGAAACGCGTGGGTGTGGTCTTGGCACACGCCGGACCGTCCGGCAAAGGCCTGGGCCGCGCTGGTGTCCACTTCCGTGGAGCCCGGCGTGTAGGTCATATGCTGGTTGAGGCCATGCATCAGATCGATCAGCGCCGTGCGATCGCGACGTTGCCTGCATTCCTTCTCGGCGAACGCACGCAGGGCGGCGTCGGCTTCGGTCAAACGGGTGAAGCGCAGAAACGGCAGTGCCGACTGGCTCTCGTGTTCGGCCTCACGCATTTCGTCGATATCGACCTGGCCACGGGCACCGATGATGATCGCCTCATGGGGCTCGTCCATGGTCAGCACATGCAGGATGTTGCCGAACGGATCGAGTTGCGCCCGCACCGGACGCGGCAGGTCGAGCTGCCAGCTGAGCACGTGCTGGCGCTCGCTGTCGTGGGGGGTCAGGCGCAGATACTGGATGCTCGCCCGCACCTTGTCTTCGTAGTGATAGGTGGTTTCGTGGCTAATGGAAAGTCTCATGCGGCCTCCAGATAAGAACTGTGAATCGCGTTACCCAACTGGCGCACCAGCGGGATGAACTCGGTCAGCCAGGCGTGCAGGCCTTCTTCGAGAATTTCATGGATGCCGGTGTAGCGCAGGCGTGCGTCCATTTCTGCCGCCAGGCGTTGTGCCGGGCGACCGTTGGCCCCCGGCAATTGCGAGAGAATCTGGTCGATTTCTTCGGTGCAGGCGCGCAGGGATCGCGGCACATCGGCCCGCAGCAACAGCAACTCCGCCACATGCCTGGCGCCGGGGGCGTCGCGGTAAATTTCCGTGTAGGCCTCGAACGACGACAACGCCCGCAACAACGCGCTCCACTGGTAATACGCGTGAGCGGTGCCATCGCTGACCGCTTCGGCCTGATCGCCGGCCATTTCATAGCGGGCATCGAGCAGACGCAAGGTGTTGTCCGCCCGTTCGATAAAGGTCCCCAGACGAATGAAGCGAAACGCATCGTTACGCATGATGGTGCCGTAGGACGCACCCCGGAACAGGTGGGAACGTTCCTTGATCCACTCGCAGAAACGGCTCATGCCGTAGCGACTGAGGCCCTGTTCGGCGATGCCGCGAATTTCCAGCCAGGTGGCGTTGATGTTTTCCCACATGTCGGCGGTGATGCGCCCACGCACCGCATGGGCGCTGGCCCGTGCGGCACCGAGGCAGCTGTAGATGCTCGCCGGGTTGGCCGCATCCAGGGCGAAGAAATGCAGCAGCCGTTCGGCATGCAGTTCGCCATGGCGCTCCAGGTAATCGTCCAGGGTGCCAGTGATCAACAGCGGCATGGCCAGTTCGTGCAAACCGTCGCCACGACCGTCCTGCGGCATCAGCGACAGCGAATAACTGATGTCGAGCATCCGTGCGAGGTTTTCCGCCCGCTCCAGGTAACGCGACATCCAATACAAATCCGAGGCAGTTCTACTTAACATGACAGGCTTCCTTTAATCCTCGACCACCCAGGTGTCCTTGGTTCCACCGCCCTGGGAGGAATTGACCACCAGTGAGCCTTCGCGCAGGGCGACGCGGGTCAAGCCGCCGGGCACGACCCGGGTTTCACGACCCGACAGGACAAACGGCCGCAAGTCGATATGGCGTGGCGCAATGCCGTTTTCGACAAAGGTCGGACAGGTCGACAGTGACAGCGTCGGTTGCGCGATATACGCATGGGGCTTGGCGATGATCCGCGCGCGGAAGGCTTCGATTTCCGCCGCCGTCGCCGCCGGCCCCACCAGCATTCCGTACCCGCCGGAGCCTTGGGTTTCCTTGACCACCAGTTCTGGAAGATTGGCCAGCACGTGGGAAAGCTCAGACGGATTACGGCATTGCCAGGTCGGCACGTTCTTCAGGATCGGTTCTTCATCGAGGTAGAAACGGATCATGTCGGTAACGAACGGATACACCGATTTGTCGTCCGCTACCCCCGTGCCAATGGCATTGGCCAGCACCACGTTGCCGGAACGGTAGGACGACAGCAGCCCCGGCACACCGAGCATCGATTCCGGGTTGAAGGCCAGGGGATCGAGGAAGGCGTCGTCGAGGCGACGATAAATCACGTCGACCGCTTTCGGCCCGTCGGTGGTGCGCATGTAGACCTTGTCGTCACGCACGAACAGGTCCGCGCCCTCCACCAGTTCCACGCCCATTTCCCGCGCCAGGAACGCATGTTCGAAGAACGCACTGTTGAAGCGCCCCGGCGTCAGCACCACCACGCTCGGGTTATCGATGGGGCTTGAACTTTTCAGGGTGTCGAGCAGCAAGTTCGGGTAGTGGTCGATGGGGGCAATGCGTTGCGCCGCGAACAGCTCGGGAAACAGGCGCATCATCATCTTGCGGTCTTCGAGCATGTAGCTGACGCCGCTCGGCGTACGCAGATTGTCTTCAAGCACGTAGTAGGTGCCATCGCCGTCGCGCACCAGGTCGACGCCGGAGATGTGCGAATAGATATCGCGGTGCAGGTCCAGGCCCTGCATCGCCAACTGGTACTGCTCGTTGGCCAGCACCTGCTCGGCCGGAATGATGCCGGCCTTGATGATGCGCTGCTCGTGGTAAAGGTCGGCGAGGAACATGTTCAACGCCTTGACCCGCTGGATGCAGCCGCGTTCGACAATCCGCCATTCGCTGGCGGGGATGCTGCGTGGAATGGTGTCGAAGGGGATCAGGCGCTCTGTGCCCTGCTCGTCCCCGTAGAGCGTGAAGGTAATCCCGGCGCGATGAAACAACAGATCGGCCTCGCGTCGCCGTTGTGCCAGAAGCTCGTCAGGCGTCTCGGCCAGCCAACGGGCAAACTCCCGATAATGCGGGCGGACCAGGCCGCCGGCATCGTACATCTCATCAAAATAGGTGCGGATCATGCCGTACTCCTTGTCACTCGGACGTCCAGACCTTCGCAAGGCCCGTGCCATCGGCATAAACGCTTAAATTTCAATCGGTTGGATAATCAACGCGCACGTACCGCACCAATCCTGTGCGGTAAATGCCCCAACCTGATCGCCCCCGCTTCATTGCAAGGCGTGGTAGTCGCCTATCACCAGCATAGTCAGAGTTGATTTCACTGCCCGCCAATGGGTACGGATAATCCAGGCATTCGCTGAAAAGCTCATCGAACTTCCCTTTTAGCCGCCTGCCCTGGCGGCTTTTTTTTGGTGTCCAACGCCCACAAATGAAAACGGCCAACCCGAAGGTCAGCCGTGATTGCTGATTGTCACTGTTCATAAGGTTATGCGAGTCGCCCTCGTACCTCCTGTTTCACACCCCAGCCTTCGATGATGCCGCCCAGAGGCTCGACCACTGCTTCGAAACCCTGTTCGAAGTCGCCAATATCGTCGTAGGTGGCATACATGACCTTGCACAGCTCCAGCGCCCAGGCGCCGTCGTCGCGCACACTGACTTGCGCATCCAGGGATTCACCACGGTGGAAATGACCTGCCGCCCTGCGTGCCCGCTCCTCATCCGGGAAAATGGCGTAGAACTCGATGGGATGAAACCGTGAAAAGTCAAAACCGCCTTCTTTCATGCGGCGCAGCACGCTGCTGCTGATGTCTTCTTGATAGGCTGTGCTCATGAAACGTCCTCCTCAAAACGATGGATAGACTTTCCGTACTCCCTCACCCGCAACCGAACAGCGCGAGCGACGGCAACCGATGTGCCGGCGGGAAACAAGCATGGAGCTGACAAGACCAGACCTTAGCGATTCATTCGCTGATCTCGCTTGCAGAGTAGCCTCAAGACAGAGCCCGTGCCAAGGCCTGGATGCGAATGCGACAGGTGTCGTTCAGATTGGAGTAATGCCGAGGATTTGAATGCTGTTCTGGGACTTGAGCTCTTTGACGCTCGCGTCACTGGTCCGCCCTTCCAGATCGTTCAGATCCAGTTCGGCGGCGACAGGAAGAAGCCGGGCCTTGATGAGCTTGGCAGCACGCTCGTAGTCCGGGCGCTCGGTGCACTCAAAGACTTCGTTGATGGTTTCGCCATGATCATCCACGAAAGTGACCTTCCACTTTTGCATTGGTGCCTCCTCGATAAAACCCATGGATGGGCCTACCTCTATCTCGACCTTGTTAGCTGGCTAATTGTTCCGGTGGATCTGCACCCATCGCAAATTTCTGTAGGAGCGAGCCTGCTCGCGAAAAACTTGAGAACGCCGCGTTAAATCAGACATCCCGCGTCATCGTTCACGTCCATCGCGAGCAGGCTCGCTCCTACAGGTCTGCGTTTCAATCCATCAGTCGTTACTTGGCTTGTTCACTGCCTGCAACACGTATTGCGGCAAGGCGAAGGCGCCGATGTGGATTTCAGGATTGTAGTAGCGGGTGATGATGCCGCTGCCCGCGAAGCGTTGTTGCAGGGTTTCGCGGGACAACTTGCGATAAGCGGTATTGGTGGCGCCCCAGGCGAAGGTCATTGAACCACCGATGTAGGTCGGTACGGCGGCCTGATAGAAGTGCCAGTCCGGGAACAGGCTGCGCAGGCGACCGGCGGTGGTCTTCACTTCTTCGATCTGCATGAACGGCGTGCCGTTCTGGGTCACCAGGATGCCGCCTTCGTTCAGGCAGCGGTGGCAAGCCTGGTAGAAGTTTTCCGAGAACAGCACTTCACCCGGTCCGATCGGATCGGTGGAGTCAGAAATGATCACGTCGAACTTTTCAGTGGTGGTAGCGACGAAACGCATGCCGTCGTCGATCACCAGGTTCAGGCGTGGATCATCGAATGCACCCTTGGAGTGATTCGGCAGGAATTCCTTGCACATGTCGACCACGGTGCCGTCGATCTCGACCATGGTGATGTGCTCGACGCTGCGGTGCTTGGCCACTTCACGCAACATGCCGCCGTCACCGCCGCCGATGATCAGCACGCGCTTGGCGGCACCGTGCGCCAGGATCGGCACGTGGGTGAGCATTTCGTGGTAGATGAATTCGTCGGCTTCGGTGGTCTGGATCACGCCGTCCAGCGCCATCACCCGGCCCATGCGCGGGTTCTCGAAGATCACCAGGTGCTGGTGCTCGGTGCGCACTTCGTGCAGCAGTTTTTCCATGCGAAAACGCTGGCCGTAGCCTTCGTAGAGGGTTTCCAGGTAGTCGCTGGCAGGGATGTTGCTCATGGGAAGTGCTCCGATGAATGCGGGTGGCAACGGACGGTTACCCGCCCATGATGGCCAATCGAGCGTCTCGATCGGCCGGGAAAGGCGCGCATTCTACGTCGCGGAACATGACAGGTCGAACCTCTGTTGATCAGCATTCCACAATCCTGTGGGAGCCTGTTCAGAGTTTGACGTTGCCCCGCGGCCCGGCAATGGCCCAGATGATCAGTCCCAGCACCGGCAACAGCGCGATCAGCAGTACCCAGAGGATTTTCATCCCGGTCCCGGCACTACTTTTGAAGACGTTGATGATGGCCCAGATGTCCAGGACAAAAATGATCAAGGCAACCAGGCTGTTGAACGTAGAACCCATGGTGACGCTCCCGAAAAGTGATATGCCCCCTCAGGATAGACGGTCGTGGCGAGGATTCCTTTTTATTGACAGTGTCTGGATCAGACGTGGATCGCCACTTTCAGGGCTTCCAGGGATGGCGCGGCTGTAATGCCCACTTCGGTGCACAATTCCAGCACCCGTGGCACGTCGCTGCCGTAGACCAGGACCACCTGCAACTCGTCATCGAGCAACTGGCTGAAGTTCATCAGCGTGTAGCCACCGTTTTCCTTGTTCATGCTGCTCATCTGCACCTGGATGCGGTTGAGCGCGGTCAGGGCTTCGGTCCTGGCCAGTTGCTTGGGCTTGAGATTGAACTCCACACCCGGGCCGAACGAGGCGACGATCTGCGCGAACAGGTCCATGTATGTGTCAGCCTGGAACAGCACCGTTTCCGGCAGGCTGCCGACCACCACCCACTCACCCAGCGGGATCGGGAAGGTTTCGTCGTAGTTGATGTCCGGATTGGCTGTCAGAAAAGCCACGGGATCGGCGTAGGCCTGGGCCGCTTCGTCCGCGACCTTGAGGATTTCGTCTTCGCCCATGCACCCGGAGCTGATTTTGCTGATGAGTTCGACGAGTGCGGCTTTCATGGGGAGGATCCTGTAGCGAGGTGAATTTTGAGGGCGCGAAGGATAGCGCATTAATGAGGGAAATGCGGACCTGTGGCGAGGGGGCTTGCCCCCGTTGGGTCGCGAAGCGGCCCCAAAACATTCAATTGGGGTACATCAGAAAGACCGCATATGCTGATTCTACGACTGCTTCGCAGCCGAACGGGGGCAAGCCCCCTCGCCACAAAAGCCCCCTCGCCACAGGGTACGGCGTCAGCTCAAGAGCTTTTGCAGTTGCGCAACGGTATCGGAAGCCCCCATGGTCCTGGCAGCCTCCAGCGCGGTGATGCCATTGGCGTCCTTGGCTTTCGGGTCGGCGCCCTTGCTGATCAGGTAATCGACCACTTCGACGCGGTTGAACATCGCCGCCATCATCAGCGCCGTGCGGCCATCGAAGGACGAGCCTTCAACCTGGGCGCCGCCATCGACCAAGGCCTTGATCACCGCCAGGTCGCCCTTGAAGGCGGCACCGGCAATCGGGCTCTGGCCGTTGTCGTTGCGGATCTCCGGGTCGGCCTTGTGCTCCAGCAGGACTTTTACCGTGTCCACATGACCGTGATACGCGGCCAGCATCAGCAAGGTATCGCCCTTGTGGTTACGCAGGTTCGGCGGCAAACCCTTGGTCAGCAGCGCGGCCATCATCGCCGCATCGCCCTCCCGTGCCTTGTTGAATACCTGTTCGGTAAATTCGGCGGCTTCTTCGGGGGTCATCTGGCGGCTTTTGTCTGACATTGGGCACTCCCTTTTCTGTCATTCGTAAAAGCCGACAGTTTCCCGAGCGCCCCCGGCACTGTCACTTGTTTTTTCTCATGGACCGCCATAGCCAGATTCAATAGCGGTACTTGCCGCCGTGAATGTCGGACAACAACTGCTCCGTGACCTGTACATAAGTCTGTGTCCCCGGCAGCCAGGCATAGATCGGGTCATCGCCGGTTTTACCCGGGTCGAAGGCCTCGTCCTTGAGTCGGGTCTTCTGATATTTGAACGTCCCGGTGGTTTCCATTTTCACTTTCACCCGCAGGAACAACGGCACCGCATAGGCCGGCATCTGCTCGCGGGCGAAGGCCAGCAGCTCACTGAAGTCCAGGGTTGCCAGGGATTCGGCAGGAGTGATCGCCGCCATCCCGGCCCGGCCATTGGTGTTGCGGATTTCCACGCCATAGGCCACGGCTTCGGAAATAAGCGGGTGTTGCAGGAGGATGTTTTCGACCTCCGTGGTCGAAACGTTTTCGCCCTTCCAGCGGTAGGTGTCGCCCAGGCGGTCGACAAACTGTGCATGCCCAAAGCCGATGTTGCGCAACAGGTCGCCGGTGTTGAAGTAGCGGTCTCCCTTTTCGAACACATCCTGAAGCACGACCTTGGCGGTTTTCTGCGGATCGGTGTAGCCGTCCAGGGGGGCCTTGTCGTCGATTTTTGCCAGCAACAACCCCTGCTCACCCTTGGCGACCTTGCGCATCAGGCCATTGGCCTGTCGAATCGGCGCGCCGCTGTCATGGTCGTACGCGACCAACTCCCAGGACATCAGGGAAAAGCCGATGGTGTTGTCGAAATTGAGAATGTTGGTGAAACCGATATTGCCGTCGCTGGCAGCGTACAGCTCGCAGATGTGATTCACCGCAAAGCGGGTCTTGAACTCGCTCCAGGCGCCGGGGCGCAGACCGTTGCCGATCATTTTCTTCACATCGTGCCGGCTGTCCTCGGAGCTGGGCGGTTGATCGACCAGGTAGCGGCACAGTTCACCGACATAACCGATGGTGGTCGCCCGGTACTTGCGCGCATCGTTCCAGAACTGACTGGCGCTGAATTTGCGGCGGATGGCGAACCCGCTGGCCCCACTGACGGCCGAACCCCAGCACACGCAAAGGCCCGTGGCGTGGTACAGCGGCAAAGTGCAATAGACGACATCCTCGGGGCGCATGTCCAGGGCGATCATGCCGAAGCTCGCAGAGCTGCGCATCCAGCGACCGTGCTTGAACACGCCGGCCTTGGGCAGCCCCGTGGTGCCCGAGGTGTAGATATAAAAGCAGGGATCGTCGAAGAAAATCTGCTGGCTGCTGGCCGGGTTGTCGCTGGCGTCGTCGAGGCTGACGGTCATCAGGTTGATGAAACCTTCAGGTGCGATACCGGGTTGGCGAGAGGTGTCCTGATCGGCAACGAACCAGGTTCGCGCAGCCTTGATCGACACCCGCTCACGCACCGCCAGGTACGCCGGGACCAACTCCTCACCGACAATGATCGCCACCGGCGCCACCAGGTTCACACTGTGCACCAGGGTGTCGCGGGTCTGCGAGGTATTGAGCAGCGCACTGATCGCGCCGACCTTGGCCACCGCCAGAATCGTCACCAGCAATTCCGGGCGGTTCTCGATGAAGACCGCCACCACATCACCCTTGCCGATGCCTTGGCCGATCAGGTGATGGGCGATGCGATTGGCCCATTGGTTGACCTCGGAGTAACTGAGCGTTACGTCACCTTGCAACAGCGCCGGGCCATCCGGGTTGCGCAACGTGGCTTGCTCGAAACTCCAGCCCAAACCACACGCCTGGGTCGGGTCCTTGACGTTGGCGGCCTTCATGCCCCTCACCACCCGGGGGATGGCCTTGGCGATGGAAGGCAGCTTGCGGAGCATCATGCTCCAGGTAATCGTGTCGTTCGACGTGCGACTCATGATGCTCCCGTTCGATCTTTTTATTGTCGGGCTGCGATGACTGAACCCGAAAATACGTCAACGGTTCTTGAGCTGTACACGCGGTTTTTGAAATGTTTTGTATCTGCGATCTTGATCTGCGATTGATACAGGGCCAATCGTGAACCCCCCGCACACGCAATGGTTCAATCGAATCGCCGAGCGACCTCGCAAAATGCAGGATGCACGATGGCCGTTCATGCAGAATGCACGAAAGCAAAAATCACCGTAGATACTAACTTGTTGTTTTATACGATAATTTACAAACAACCCAGGCTGGCACAATCACTGCAACCCTCTCCGTATGCTTGCCATTCAAGAGCCAACGGAGCTGAAAGAAATGAACCTGATTCAGGAAAAATTTTCGTCCCTGTTCTCCAACTTCGAAGTCACCACCCATGCCCGGCCTGACGGTGGGATCCTGCTGACCCTGAGCGGCGGCGAAGGCAAGGTGTTCAAGCGCTCGATTTCCTATCAGCAATTGCACAATGGCGACCAACTGACGTGGGTCATCAGTGCGATTCGCCGCGACCTCGCCGAACAAGCCAGTGAACTGCCGCAGATTTCCATGCTGCAGAGCCAGCAACGGTTTGCCCTGCCGACCTATCACTCGCTGTAAATAAAATTGCCGGAAAAACACTGTGGGAGCGAGCCTGCTCGCGATAGCGGAGTGTCAGTCAACATCAATGTTGGATGACATATCGCTATCGCGAGCAAGCTCGCTCCCACAGGTTTTGCGGCGTTTAGAAATTGGCGGGATTTATCCGCGCAAAGCTGTCCACGGTGACATGCCCCGCCAGTTCCCCACCCTCGCGGGCCAGCCCGCAAGTGGCCATCCCCGCCGTGCGCGCCGCGTCGAGTTCTTCGACGATGTCCGACAGAAACAGAATCTGCCCCGCCTCAAGGTTGATCGCCTGGGTGATGTTGGCGTAGGACTGCGCCTCGCGCTTGGGGCCCGAAGTGGTATCGAAATAGCCGCTGAACAGTGGCGTCAGATCCCCCGCCTCTGAGCAGCCGAAGATCAACCGCTGGGCCTGGATCGAACCGGACGAGTAAACAAACAGTTGAAAGCCGTCCCGATGCCAGCGCTTGAGCGCTTCAACGGCGTCCGGGTACACGTGCCCCTTCAACCGCCCGGCCTGATAGCCCTGCTCCCAGACCATGCCCTGCAACGCTTTCAGCGGCGTGGCCTTGCGGTCTTCAGCGATCCAGCCCAACAGGATCTCGATGACCCGCTCGACGTCGGCGTCCGGTTCATTGCTGTCGCGGCGCACGGCAGCCAGTTGCTCCGCCACATCGGCGCGTTCGGCTTGCTGACGGACAAACGTCGGCAAGTGTTTGGCGGCATAGGGGAACAGCACGTCGAACACAAAACTCACCGCGCTGGTGGTGCCTTCGATGTCGGTGAGAATCGCTTTGATCGGCATCGACTCAGTCCTCCAGGCGCGGGAATTGGCTGGCGATGTCTTCGCCGGTGAAATTGGCCACCCAACCTTCCGGGTTGTTGAACAGACGGATCGCGACGAAGTGCGGATGTTCGCCCATGTCGAACCAGTGTTTGGTTCCGGCCGGCACCGAGATCAGGTCGTTTTTCTCGCACAGCACCGCGTAGACGTAATCGTCGATGTGCAGGGTAAACAGGCCACGGCCGGCAACGAAAAATCGTACTTCATCTTCGCCGTGGCGATGTTCGTCGAGGAACTTGGCACGCAGTTCGGCTTTTTGCGGGTGATCGCTGTTGAGGCTGATCACGTCGACAGTGACGTAACCGCGCTCGGTCATCAGCTTGTCGATTTGCTCCTGGTAGGCGGCAATCACTTCGTCCTGAGTGGCGCCCGGCTGGATCTTCGCCGCGGCTTGCCAGCGGTCGAAGCGTACGCCCTGCTCGGCCAGGGTCGAGGCGATGTCTTCGAAATGGGTCAGCACCTTGTTGGGGATTTCAGGGCTGGAGACGTGATAGACGGACAGGCTGCTCATCAGGGCAACTCCTTAACGGTTCATGCTTTAAAGAGCGAGCGCATCTTCAACTCGCACTCGAACAAAAATTCAAAGGCCTCGATCTGCCGCAGGGCATCGCTCATGCGCGCGCCCCAGGTGTACAGGCCATGGCCACGGATCAGGTAGCCGACGCAATCGGGATGGGCGTCGAGCCAAGGCTGCACCTTGGCGGCCAGTCGCGCAATGTCCTGGTCGTTGTCGAAAATCGGCACCCGCACCCGGGATTCGTGGGTCGTCACACCGCTGAAGGCCTTTTGCAGTTCGTAGTCTTCGAACTCGATGAAGTCTTGCGGCGTCAGGCGCGACAGCACGGTGGCGTTCACGGAATGGGTGTGCAACACAGCACCGATCTCCGGGCGCCAGCTGTAGAGCTGGGTGTGCAACAGGGTTTCGGCGGACGGTTTCTTGCCCGGTTCCAGGCTGTTGCCGGACAGGTCGGTGGCCAACACGTCGTCCATGCCCAGTTGCCCCTTGTGCTTGCCGGACACGGTCAACAAGGCTTCGCTCGGCGACAGGCGCGTCGAGTAATTACTGCTGGTGGCCGGCGACCAGCCGCAGCCATACAGAAAACGCCCGGCGTCGATGATTTCCTGGGCGAGTTGTTCACGGGTAAGGCTCATGGCCTGTCCTCTTGCATACGTGTGGCAATGATAACGGCAGCCGCGACGGCTGCGAGACTGGCAATACTAAATGTCCATGCCGCGCCGAGGGCATTCCAGCTGTAGCCGGAATACAACGCGCCCAACGCACCGCCGGTGCCGGCCAATGCGGCGTACAGCGCCTGGCCCTGGCCTTGCTGGCGTGCACCGAAGCTACGTTGCACGAATGAAATGGCAGCGGCGTGAAAGCTGCCGAACGTCGCCGCGTGCAGGATCTGGGCAAACAGCAGTACCCAAAGAAACTCTGCGAGCGAACCCAGCAACAGCCAACGCAATGCCGCCAGCAGAAAGCTGGCCATCAGCACCCGGCGCAGTGAAAAGCGCGCGAAGATCCGGCTCATGGCCAGAAACATCAGGACTTCGGCGACCACGCCGACCGCCCAGAGCATGCCGATCACACCCCGGCTGTAACCCAGGCGCTCAAGGTGCAGGGTCAAGAACGTGTAATACGGTCCGTGGCTCATCTGCATCAGCGCCACGCAGCCGTAAAACGCCAAAACGCCGGGGTTGCGCAGTTGCTTGAGGAATCCCTCCCCCGCCACCCGGTTGCCCGGGGCCGGTTGGGCATTGGGCACCCACAGACTGCTGAGCACGATGCCCACCATGATCAGCACCAGCGCCGCCGGATAGATGTCCAGGCTCAGCCATTCAAACAAACGACCCAGCGCGACCACGGTGATGATGAAACCGATCGAGCCCCACAGGCGAATCTGGCTGTAGCGCGAGGTCTGGCTCTGCAAGTGCGCCAGGGTGATGACTTCGAACTGCGGCAACACCGCGTGCCAGAAGAACGCATGCAAGGCCATGACCATCGCCAGCCAGGCGTAGGTCTTGCTGACGAAGATCAGCGAAAAGGTCAGCAGCGTGCACACCGCGCCGAAGCGCACGATGGCCAGTCGCCGACCGGTGTAGTCGCCCAGCCAGCCCCAGATGTTCGGCGCCACACAGCGCATCAGCATCGGGATCGCCACCAGCTCGCCGATCCGCGCGGCGCTGAACCCCAGGTGATCGAAGTACAGCGCCAGAAACGGCGCTGTCGAACCGAGCAAGGCGAAATAGAACAGATAGAAACTGGAGAGCCGCCAGTACGGGAGCGCCGCAGTCGCCATCAGACGGCTGCGACCATGATGTCAGCCATTTACAGCTGACCCAGCACCGGCGTGCTCACACGCACGTCGGCGTTTTGCCCACGATGGCGCAGCAGGTGATCCATCAGCACGATGGCCATCATCGCCTCGGCAATCGGCGTGGCGCGGATGCCCACGCACGGGTCGTGACGGCCCTTGGTGATCACTTCCACCGGGTTGCCATGGATGTCGATGGAACGGCCCGGCGTTGTGATGCTCGACGTCGGCTTCAGCGCCAGGTGCGCAACGATGGGCTGACCGGAGGAAATACCGCCGAGAATGCCGCCCGCGTTGTTGCTGAGGAAACCTTCCGGGGTCATTTCATCGCGATGCTCGGTGCCACGCTGGGCGACGCTGGCAAAACCGGCGCCGATTTCCACGCCCTTGACCGCGTTGATGCTCATCAGCGCATGGGCCAGCTCCGCGTCGAGGCGGTCGAAGATCGGCTCGCCCAGGCCCGGCATCACGCCTTCGGCGACCACGGTGATTTTCGCACCGACCGAATCCTGGTCGCGACGCAACTGGTCCATATAGGCCTCCAGCTCAGGCACTTTGTCCGGGTCCGGGCTGAAGAAGGCGTTCTGCTCGACCGAATCCCAGGTCTTGAACGGGATTTCAATCGGCCCCAACTGGCTCATGTAGCCGCGAATGACGATGCCCTGGCTGGCCAGGTATTTTTTTGCAATCGCACCGGCCGCGACGCGCATCGCGGTTTCACGGGCCGAGCTGCGACCGCCGCCGCGATAATCGCGCTCGCCGTACTTGTGGTGGTAGGTGTAATCGGCGTGGGCCGGGCGGAACAGGTCCTTGATCGCCGAGTAGTCCTTGGACTTCTGGTCGGTGTTGCGGATCAACAGGCCGATGGCGCAACCGGTGGTGCGGCCTTCGAACACGCCGGAGAGGATTTCGACTTCGTCGGCTTCCTGGCGCTGGGTGGTGTGGCGGCTGGTGCCGGGCTTGCGGCGGTCCAGGTCACGCTGCAGATCCTCCAGGGAAATCTCCAGCCCCGGCGGGCAGCCATCGACAATGGCGACCAACGCCGGGCCATGGCTTTCGCCCGCGGTGGTGACAGTGAACAGCTTGCCGTAGGTATTGCCGGACATGCAGGACGCTCCGTGAAATGAACCTGAATACGTAATGCGCGCCAGTATACGCAGGCTACCCAAGTAGTTCATCCTCGAACCTTATGGGTGCCCGTGAGTCCAACCGGCATCTTCTTGATAATGGCGCGATGATGCTGCGAGTTCTAGCCTTGAGCCTTACCCTGATTTCCGGCTTCGCCCAGGCGACTGTCCTGCAACGACCGGTCACATTGGATACGGGCACCGGCGAGCTTTTCGGCTCGCTGTTGCTGCCAAAATCCGACAATCGAGTGCCGGTTGTCCTGATCATTTCAGGCTCCGGCCCTACGGATCGTGACGGAAACAACGCCGACGGCGGGCGCAATGACAGCCTCAAGCGCCTGGCCTGGGTGCTGGCCAAACACAACATCGCCAGCGTGCGTTACGACAAGCGTGGCGTGGCCGCGAGCCTGGCGGCGACCCCGGATGAACGCAATCTGACGGTGGAAGCTTATGTGGCCGATGCCCAAGCCTGGGGCCGGAAACTCAAGACCGATCCGCGTTTTGGCCAGTTGATCGTGCTGGGTCACAGCGAAGGCGCCCTGATCGCCAGCCTCGCTGCGCCGGATATCGATGCCGACGCGGTGATTTCTGTCTCCGGCAGCGCAAGACCGGTGGATCAGGTCATTCGCGAGCAACTGGGCAATCGCCTGCCTCAACCGCTGATGCTGCGCAGCAATCAATTGCTCGACAGCCTCAAGGCCGGAAAAACCGACGACAATGTGCCGCCACCCTTGCAGGTGATTTTCCGTCCGAGCGTGCAGCCTTACCTGATTTCCCTGTTCCGCCAGGACCCGGCCGCAGCATTTGCGAAGTTGAAAATGCCAGCACTGATCATCCAGGGCAGCAACGACATCCAGGTCGGCGTCAATGACGCAAGGCTGCTCAAGGCTGCCAAACCGGACGCCGAACTGGCGCTGATCGAGGGCATGAACCACGTCATGCGCATCGTGCCCAACGACGTCAAACGCCAACTGGCCTCCTATAAGGACCCGCAGCTGCCCCTGGCGGCGGAACTGGGCACACGAATCCTCGGTTTTATTGACGGACTTCGCGCCAGTTAACCTCCAGTCTTGAAAAAAACGGCCGATAAGCCTTTGTCGCCAACACATTGGTTGGCGACAAGCTGAGCTTGGACAGGATCTCGCCGTTATGACTGACACCCAGACTTCACCCGACACCAGCGCTGAAAAAGACGTGCCGCCAGCGGTCGAGCTGCCCTGGGCGGACGTCCACGTCGAGCACCACAAGATGCTCCGTCTGGCGCCCCTGCAGACTGACCGCAACACAGGCGGACGCCCATTGCGCTTTGTCGAGTTAGGCTATGCCGAACGCAATGACAAGACGCACAGCCTGATGCGCATGAGCATCACCCTGCCCGGCCAGCGCGTACGCAAGGAACAGAATCATCTGGACGTGTGGGTCGAACACGCCGAAAAACGCGTGCATTTCGGACCGGAAAGCGGACTGCAGATTGAACCGCTGAACCGTGGCATTGGTCGCTACTTGGCGGCCCAGGGCATCAATTGGGCGAAAAAGCGCTGGCCGACCTACACCGTCGACGGCTTTGACCTGAACAACAAGGATGCACTGAACGAAGACACCCGCCTGCGCCGCGATCATTTTTTGCGCGTGCACGGTTTCGACGTGGTGTATGCCGATGCCCAGCATTTGAAAGGCAGCGTCAAGCCGGTCAAGGTCGGCGACCTCTCTGGCGACTGGAACAGCGAAAAACTGCAGGTCGTGGAAATCCTCGAGGCGGCGCAGATGCTCCAGCAAGCCGAACAGAACCTGGCCGAGCAGGAAGTCAAACTCAAGAAACACGAAGAAAAGGTCAGCAAGTACAAACGCGAAGACGCCGGGTTGCGATTCACCATCACCTGCCTGGTGGCATTTGCGGTGTTTCAGGCGGGGTTGTTGATCTGGATTGCCACGCATCGTTGAAGGCTTGAGACCGCGGCGCATTCATTGTAGGAGCGAGCTTGCTCGCGATGGACGTTAACGATGACGCGTGTATTCTGAATAAACACGTCGCCCTTACGTCCATCGCGAGCGAGCTCGCTCCTACAAGGTCAGACGCGAGAAGCGAACAACGCCTGATGCTCACGACACTGCTGCGCGCTGAGCATGAACACACCATGGCCGCCACGCTCGAACTCCAGCCAGGCGAAGTCGACTTCCGGGTACAACGCCTCGACGTGCACCTGGCTGTTGCCCACTTCGACAATCAGCAAGCCCTTCTCGGTCAGGTGATCCGCCGCCTCGGCAAGCATGCGCCGCACCAGGTTCAAACCGTCATCACCGCAGGCCAGGCCCAGTTCCGGTTCGTGCTGGTACTCGTCCGGCATGTCGGCGAAATCTTCCGCATCGACGTAGGGCGGGTTCGACACGATCAGGTCGAAACGTTGACCCGGCAAGCCCTCGAAACCGTCGCCCTGCACCGTGTACACACGCTCATCGACACCATGGCGCTCGATGTTCTGATTGGCCACTTCCAGCGCTTCGAACGACAGGTCCCCCAACACCACCTCGGCATGCTGGAACTCGTAGGCGCAGGCGATGCCGATGCAACCGGAACCGGTGCACAGGTCGAGAATCCGCGCCGGCTCGGTAGCCAGCCAGGGGGTAAAACGGTTTTCGATCAACTCGCCAATGGGGGAGCGCGGGATCAGCACACGCTCATCGACGATGAACGACATGCCACAGAACCAGGCCTCGCCCAGCAGATACGCGGTAGGCACCCGATCTTCGATGCGGCGCTTGAGCAAAAGCTGCAGGTGAACCACTTCGTCTTCTTCCAGATTGCAGTCGAGGTAGCTGTCGGATATTTCCCACGGCAGGTGCAACGCGCCCAACACCAATTGCCGGGCTTCGTCCCAGGCGTTATCAGTGCCATGGCCGAAAAAAAGATCCTCCCCATGGAAGCGGCTGACGGCCCAACGGATATGGTCACGCAGGGTACGAAGGCGGGAAGTGATCACGACGGCAAACTCCAGAAAAATCGACGGGGGATTCTACCAGTCAAACGACTTCACGACGACGCGGGAAAGTACCGATTCAAATGTAGGAGTTATCCATTTTTTCGCTAGGCTATTGAACAAAACGTGACTATTGACAAGGCTACAGGCCAGCAACGACGGCACCTACGATCGTAGCGATTCACAGAACCGCTCAGCCAGAGGACAATGGCGCAAAAGCCCCACTCCAAGGAGCCCCAGAATGTCTGTTCCAAAAACGATGTTTCAACTCAGCGGCCGCGGTTATGCAGCGGCCAATCTGAGCCATGCCACCCTGGTCATCATCGATGCCCAGAAAGAATACCTCAGCGGTCCCCTGGCCCTGAGCGGCATGGATGAAGCTGTCGCGAACATCAAGCAATTGCTCGCCGCTGCCCGCGCCGCCGGCCGGCCGATCGTGCATGTCCGCCACCTCGGCACCCTCGGAGGGCTGTTCAACCCACAGGGCGTAGGTGGTGAGTTCATTCCGGGCCTGGAGCCACAGAGCGATGAAACCGTCATCGGCAAATTGTTGCCAAGCGCTTTTCACGGCACCGAACTGGCACAACGCCTGGAAGACCTCGGCGCCCTTGACCTGATCGTCTGCGGCTTCATGAGCCACTCTAGCGTCAGCACCACGGTGCGTGCCGCCAAGAACCTGGGCTTCCGCTGCACCCTGGTGGAAGACGCCTGCGCCACCCGCGACCTGCCTTACAAGGGCGGCGTACTCAGTGCCGCACACGTCCATCAGACGGAAATGGCGATCATGGGCGACAACTTCGCCACCCTCGCGCTGACCCGTGAACTGATCTGATCGACGCTCAATGAGCGGCCTGGAACGCCGCTCATCCGCAAAAGCCTCCCATTTGCCGTAATTGTCTTAGCCTCAGGAACATCCCGGTCAACTCCCGGTCGAAGGGCCGATACCCATTGAGGAAGGTCGGAATGAAGTTATCCGATGGTTTTGACGCTCGCCGCTTGCGGCCCAAAGGCCAAAGCAACTGGCGTTTTCGAATCGGCGCGACGTTCGCGGCGTTGCTGGCGATGTGCGGCGTGTTGCTCGCCATGGCCGGTGCCGCCAGCCTGCTCGGCCACGCACCCGCCCTGGGTGAATTGAACACAAGCCGCACCGGTGCTGCCGTGATCCTGGCCATCGGCCTGTTCGTGCTGTACCTCGGTGTTTGGCTATGGCGCCGTTGCCGTCGTCGCTCGCGGCAGTCGCGGGAGCTGGCCATGTCCCCGCACCTGATGAAAAAACACGACTGAGCCTGGCATCGCGCGCGTTTTTGTCGCGCCCGATTCGCTTCGAGTTGGGTAAACTGGCCGCCCTTCGCGGAGGCTGACATGCAAGACGACGATTTTTCCCTGTTCAAAAGCGCGATCCAAGGCGTCAAGCCGATCAAGCACGATCGCGCCGAAACCGGCAAACCCAAGGCTGACCGCGCGCAGATTGCCAAGCTGCGTCAAGCGGCCACCGTGCGCACCGAATCCACCACCGTCGACGGGCTGTCCGATCAGTTCGTCATCGACGTCGGCCCTGAAGACGAGCTGATGTGGGCCCGCGATGGCGTGCAGGAAAGCCAGATGCGCAAGCTCAAGGTCGGGCAGATTCCTTTCGAAGGCAGCCTCGACCTGCACGGCATGAGCGTGGAAAAGGCCCGGGAAACCCTCTGGGCATTTTTGGCTGAAGCCACCAAATTCGAAATCCGCTGCGTGCGCGTCACCCATGGCAAGGCTGTTCGCCTGGACGGCAAGCGGCCGATGATCAAAAGCCACGTCAACACCTGGCTGCGCCAGCATCCACAGGTACTCGGCTTCACCTCGTGCCAGGCGAAACATGGTGGTGCCGGCGCGGTTTATGTGATGCTCAAACGCACCATGATGGAAGGTCGTGACGAGTAAAGCTGACGCGTCACGCTTGCAGCGTCGTGTCCGTCACCGTACCCTTGCCCTTTGCGTAAAATCCCACAGGTAGTTTCATGTCCCTGGAACAGAATTACACGGCGATCCTCGGCCAGCTCGGCGAGGACGTTTCCCGCGAAGGCCTGCTCGACACGCCAAAACGTGCCGCCAAAGCCATGCAGTACCTCTGCCGCGGCTATGAACAGACACTGGAAGAGGTCACCAACGGTGCCCTGTTCAGCTCCGACAACAGCGAAATGGTGCTGGTCAAGGACATCGAGTTGTACTCGTTGTGCGAACACCACCTGCTGCCGTTCATCGGCAAGGCTCACGTCGCCTACATCCCGAGCGGCAAGGTCCTGGGCCTGTCGAAAGTCGCGCGGATCGTCGACATGTACGCCCGCCGCCTGCAGATCCAGGAAAACCTCAGCCGCCAGATCGCCGATGCGGTCCAGCAGGTTACCGGCGCCCTGGGCGTTGCAGTGGTGATCGAGGCCAAGCACATGTGCATGATGATGCGCGGTGTGGAAAAGCAGAATTCGACGATGATCACCTCGGTGATGCTCGGTGAGTTCCGTGAAAACGCCGCCACCCGCAGCGAATTCCTCAGCCTCATCAAGTAATTTGCGGTACGAAGAAAACCGGCGTTCATCGCCGGTTTTTTTTCGCCCGCAAAAAATCAGGTAAGCTGCGCGCCCTTATTCGTTTGCACCGTGAGGCTTTCAACGTGTTCGTAAAAGCGCTTCGTGTCGGCCTTGGCCAACTGATCATCTTCATCGACTTCATCACCCGCCCAGGCAAGAAGCAGCGCCCGGCGGAAGTTCAGGCGCAGGTCAATTCGGCTGCCAAGGGCCTGACGCTGTATCAATTCCACGCCTGCCCGTTCTGCGTGAAGACTCGCCGTACCCTGCGCCGCCTGAATGTGCCGGTGGCCCTTCGCGACGCGAAGAACAACGAACAGGATCGCCAGACCTTGCTGGAGCAAGGCGGCAAGATCAAGGTGCCGTGCCTGCGCATTGAAGAGAATGGCCAGACCACCTGGATGTACGAGTCCAAGGTGATCATTGATTATCTGGACAAGCGTTTTGCGGCAGCCTGAAAAATTTGGGCGGGGCTGATGCCCCCATCGCGAGCAAGCTCGCTCCCACAGTGGACTTGTGGTGTACACAAAACCTGTGGGAGCGAGCTTGCTCGCGATGAGGCCGGCACAGGCACCATAAATTTCAGACAAAAATAAACCGGCCCATTGGCCGGTTTATTTGTTTCTAGGCTGCTTTTGCGGCCTGGGCAGCACGCACCACCGCCGCCAACCGCTTGAGCCCCTCATCCAGCCGCGCCGGATCAATGTGGCTGAAGTTCAATCGCAGATACCCCGGATGGTTGTCCGGCTCGGGGAAGAATGGCTCCCCCGGCATGAACGCCACGTCGTTGGCCAGCGCGGCATTCAGCAAGGTGCGGGTGTCTTGCGGCTGCTTGAGTTTCAACCAGAAGAACAGCCCGCCCTGCGGCACGTTCCAGTCCGCCAGATCGGAGAAGTGCGTTTCCAGCGCAGCCTGAAACGCATCCCGACGCCCCCGATAAAAATCGCGCAACTCACTACGGTGTTGCTGATATTTCTCGGTGCCGATCCATTGCAGCGCCTGCCACTGGCCGACCCGATTGGTGTGCAAATCCGCCGATTGCTTGAGTTTCAACAGATGTGGAAACAGGTCCGGGCTGGCGATCAAGTAGCCGACACGCAAACCCGGCAACAGGGTTTTCGACACGGTCCCGGTATAGATCCAGCTGGCCTTCTTCAAGCGACTGACAATCGGCGTGGCGCTGCCACCGTCGAAGGTCAGCTCGCGGTAAGGCTCGTCCTCAATCAGCGTCACGCCAAACTCATCGAGCAATGCCGCCACCGCGTTGCGTTTGGCTTCGCTGTAACGCACCGCCGATGGATTCTGGAAGGTCGGGATCAGGTAGATGAAAGCCGGGCGGTGTTGTTCCAGGCGAGCGCGTAGCGCCGTCAAGTTCGGTCCGTCAGCCTCCAGCGGCACGGTCAGGCAGTCGGCGCCGAACAGCTGGAAAATCTGCAATGCCGCCAGATAAGTCGGCGCTTCGAGCAGGATTTCGGTGCCCTTGTCGATGTACAGCTTGGCGGCCAGGTCGAGGGTCTGCTGTGAGCCGCTGACCACCAATACCTGACTTGCCTCACATGGCACTCCCAACGCTCGCGCCTCGGCGGCCAGCGCTTCGCGCAGCGCCGGTTCGCCCTCGCTCATGCCGTATTGGCCCATGGAAACCGGCATCTCGGCCCACTCGACCTTCGGCAACATGGTTTCGGCCGGCAAGCCGCCGGCAAACGACATCACCTGCGGACGTTGGGCCGCAGCGAGGATTTCACGGATCAAGGAACTTTTAAGGCGTGAGACACGTTCGGAAAAAGCCATGGGGATCACCGGTAGCGAGGCATGTGAAAAATGAGTCAAACTTGTTGACCGAAATTACGCCTCCCCGAACGGATACGTCAACATGCTTGACCTTAAAAACCCGCTTTCCCAGCAGCAAGCCATGGAAGCGTTTTTCTTCGGCTACCAGGCCTTCACCGCCAAGGCCGATGAAATGCTCGAACGTCGCGGCCTGAGTCGGGTGCATCAGCGCATCGTGTTTTTCATCGCCCGCTATCCGAACCTGAGTGTCAAGGAACTGTTGGCTTTACTCGGTGTGAGCAAGCAGGCGCTGAACATGCCGTTGCGTCAGTTGGTCGAGATGCATCTGGTGGACAGCGTCGCGTCCGAGACTGACAAGCGTAAGCGTCTGCTGGAACTGACCGATGACGGCGCTCGTTTCGAACAGTCGTTGCGCCGTGAGCAGGTGAAATTGCTGGAGCGGGTGTTTGCCGAGGCTGGGGAGACGGCGGTGAATGGCTGGCTGGCGGTGAATCTGGCGCTTGGGGAGAATCAACAAAAAACCTGAGCCCGAAAGTCCTTCGCGAGCAGGCTCGCTCCTACAGGGGTATGCGATCAACTGTGGGAGCGAGCTTGCCCGCGATGGCATCGGAACAGGCGATATATCCCTATTGCCAAACTTTTCGTCTACAAAATCAAAAACATTATTTGCATTCTTTGTATACAAAAGCATAATCCACTTCGTGCGAGTTCCTGACCAAGAGGTCAACAAATTCGCAAGTACCTCAAAGGGCCGCTGCCACCCCTCTCGGATCCGGCCCTGGAAATAACAATAAAACTCTTGAGGAGTACTCGCTGTGGAAAGCCGCAAATCCGAAGCATCGACGCTGGAAATCTCGCCGCCATTACGCAATGGCTTGCTGGAACGTCTGTTCAAACTCAGCTTGCACGGCACCACGGTGAAGACCGAGCTGATTGCCGGTCTGACAACCTTCATCACCATGGCTTACATCATTTTCGTCAACCCCAACATCATGGCCGACGCCGGGATCGATCACGGGGCGGCGTTCGTCGCCACCTGTATCGCCGCGGCACTCGGTTGCCTGTTGATGGGCCTGTACGCCAACTGGCCGGTCGGCCTGGCACCAGGCATGGGGCTGAACGCCTTCTTCACCTACACCGTGGTTGGCACCATGGGCTACAACTGGGAAACCGCCCTCGGCGCGGTGTTTGTGTCCGGTGTGTTGTTCATGATCCTGACCTTCTCGCGGATCCGCGAATGGCTGCTCAACAGCATCCCGGTCAGCCTGCGCTTCGCCATGGGCGCCGGCGTGGGTCTGTTCCTGGGGCTGATCGGCCTGAAAACCGCAGGTATCGTCGTCGATAGCCCGGCGACCCTGATCAAGCTCGGCTCCCTGCGCGAACCCGGTCCGCTGCTCGCCGCCGTGTGCTTCCTGATGATCGCCATCCTCAGCTATCACAAGGTGTTCGGCGCGATCCTCATCAGCATCATCACCGTGACCCTCGCCGGTTGGGGCCTTGGGCTGGTGCACTACGAGGGCATCATGTCCGCCCCACCGAGCCTGGCTCCGACCTGGATGGCCATGAACGTTGTAGGTGTATTCAACATCAGCATGGTCAGCGTGGTCCTGGCCTTCCTCTTCGTGCACATGTTCGACACCGCAGGCACCCTGATGGGCGTTGCCCAGCGCGCCAACCTGGTGGGCGCTGATGGCAGGATCGAAAACCTCTCCCGCGCCATGAAAGCCGATAGTGCTTCCAGCGTATTCGGTGCGGTAGTCGGCGTTCCGCCGGTCACCAGCTACGTGGAAAGTGCTGCCGGTGTTGCAGCGGGTGGTCGGACTGGTCTTACCGCAGTGACCGTAGGTGTGCTATTTATTGCAGCCATGTTCTTCGCACCGCTGGCCGGGATGATTCCTGCCTATGCAACCGCGGGCGCGCTGATTTATGTAGCGATGCTGATGATGGGCGGCATGGCCCACATCGAATGGGACGAAGCCACCGACAGCATTCCGGCGATTGTCACCGCCATCATGATGCCGCTGACTTTCTCGGTCGCCGACGGCATCGCACTGGGCTTCATCACCTACGTGGCGATGAAGGCCGGTACCGGCAAGTACAAGGAAATTTCGGTGAGCCTGTGGGTGCTCTGCGCGATCTTCATCGCCAAGTTCATCTTCTTGTAAACCACACGCGGTACACGCTTGAAAACAGCCTCACCCCGTCGGGTGGGGCTTTTGTACAAATGGAGGAAAGTGATGAGTCTGGAAACCTGGCTGCTGTTCAGCGGCGCTGCGCTGATAGTGATCCTGATCCCGGGGCCGCTGTCGTTGCTGATGATCAGCAACAGTCTGAATTACGGCCTGCGCCGCTCTTACCCGGCCTTTCTCGGCGGCGTGTCGGCATCGATCTGCCTGCTGAGTGCTTCGGCGCTGGGCCTGGGGGCGTTGTTGCTGGCGTCGGAACAGCTGTTCAGTGCCCTGAAGATTCTTGGCGCCCTCTACCTGTTCTACCTCGCCTGGCAGAGCTGGCAGCAATCGCGCCTGCCTTCCCATGGCGCTGAAGTGCCACAGGCCGCGCCGGTGCCACGCTTTCGCGCACTGTTCGGGCGTGCGTTCATGCTGGGCGCAAGCAACCCGAAAGATATCCTGTTTTTCGCCGCTTTCCTGCCGCAGTTCTTGAGTGCCGAACAGCCGTTCCTGCCACAACTGCTGGTGATGATCGTGACCTGGACCGTGCTCGACCTGCTGTGCAAATTGGCCTACGGCCTCGGCGCCCATGGTGCGGCACGCTATCTGCGCAGCGGCAACGGCCAGAGCTGGTTCAACCGGATCAGTGCGGGGCTGTTCAGTGGTGCGGGGGCTGCGTCTCTGCTCAGCCGCTAGGATCAAATGCTTCGCGAGCAAGCTCGCTCCCACAGGGGATTTGTGACCGCCGCAGATCCAATGTGGGAGCGAGCCTGCTCGCGGTGGCGTCAGACCAGGCGCAGCATTTATCAAGACGAAAAAAAGCCCGCAGTGTGAGCGGGCGAAAGACCAAAGAAGCTATATGCGCAGTCGCTTCCAGGGTGCAGCAGCTGCCTGGGGGATCAGCTGCCGCGATAGGTGGAGTAGCTGTAAGGCGAAATCAACAACGGCACATGGTAGTGATCCTGCTCGGCGGAGATGCCAAAACGCAGCACCACGACATCCAGGAATGCAGGCTCCGGCAGCTGAACGCCACGGGCGCGGTAGTAATCGCCGGCATGAAACTGAACCTGATAGACCCCGGTGCGGTAGTCATCGCCTTGCAGCAGCGGTGCATCGACACGGCCATCGCTGTTGGTTATCGCGCTGGCGACCAATTCCAGGTGCGATCCTTCAACGCGGTACAACTCGACCTTGATCGAGCTGCCCGGGCAACCGTGTGCTGCGTCCAAAACGTGTGTAGTCAAACGTCCCATTGATTCTGCGCGCCTGCCTGCGTGGAGCAGTCAGACTTCGCGCCTCCCGAAGTCAGTTGAAAAGGAGACCGCACCGATTCGGAGCACGAAAAGCTGCGGCGAGCGACTGATTAAGACATTTTTAAAAAAAATTGTACACAATAAAAACGACATTTTTCGTATGACGTCCGCCATCTGCATGTTTACCGCCGATTTCCCGCTAAACCGCACAGTCTATGAACCCTTCAATCAATAATTGACCAGTCAGGCAGATTTCTTGCAGGCTCACGCCAATAGCAGTAAAAGATGACAGTCGGTGAAAAATGCGAAAAATCAGGCTTACAAAGTGAATATAAAGTTGTATACAATCAGCCCATCGCTGTGACGCAAGCCCGCCATCCCATTTTCAGCTGCGTCACACCAACCGTCATCATCGAATAAGAAGGAAGCCTGCAGTGAGCGCTGACTACCCACGCGACCTGGTCGGTTACGGCAGTAACCCTCCTCACCCCCACTGGCCGGGCAATGCCCGTATTGCCCTGTCGTTCGTACTCAATTACGAAGAAGGCGGCGAGCGCAACATCCTGCACGGCGACAAAGAATCCGAAGCGTTCCTCTCGGAAATGGTTTCAGCCCAGCCGCTGCAAGGCGCACGCAACATGAGCATGGAATCCCTCTACGAGTTTGGCAGCCGTGCCGGCGTGTGGCGGATCCTGAAGCTGTTCAAGGAATTCGACATTCCACTGACCATCTTCGCCGTGGCCATGGCCGCCCAGCGTCACCCGGACGTGATCCGCGCCATGGTCGATGCCGGCCACGAGATCTGCAGCCATGGCTATCGCTGGATCGACTACCAGTACATGGACGAAGCCCAGGAACGCGAGCACATGCTCGAAGCGATCCGCATCCTTACCGAAATCACAGGCACTCGCCCGTTGGGCTGGTACACCGGCCGTACGGGTCCAAACACCCGTCGCCTGGTGATGGAAGAAGGTGGTTTCCTCTACGACTGCGACACCTACGACGACGACCTGCCCTACTGGGAACCGAACAACCCGACCGGCAAGCCGCACCTGGTGATCCCGTACACCCTGGACACCAACGACATGCGCTTCACCCAGGTCCAGGGTTTCAACAAGGGCGACGACTTCTTCGAATACCTGAAAGATGCGTTCGACGTGCTTTATGCCGAAGGCGCCGAAGCCCCGAAAATGCTGTCGATCGGCCTGCACTGCCGCTTGATCGGCCGTCCGGCGCGTCTAGCTTCGCTCAAGCGCTTTATCGAATACGCTAAAAGTCATGAACAGGTGTGGTTCAGCCGTCGCGTCGACATCGCGCGTCACTGGCAAGAAACCCACCCGTACCAAGGGGCCGCGAAATGAGCGCCTTTCAAACATTGAAACCATCGACATTGAGCCGAGACGCCTTCGTCAAAGCCTTCGCCGACATCTACGAACATTCGCCATGGGTGGCCGAAAAGGCCTTCGACCTGGGCCAGGACACTTCGATCGATGAGATCGAAACCCTGCACCAGCGCATGAGCGACATCCTGTTGAGCGCCGATCACACCAGTCAGCTGGCATTGATCAACGCTCACCCGGACCTGGCCGGCAAAGCCGCCGTCCAGGGCCAACTTACCGAAGCCAGCACCAATGAACAGGCTGGCGCCGGTATTCACCAATGCACGGCCGAAGAGTTTTCTCGCTTCACCGAGCTGAACGACGCCTACAAAGCCAAGTTCAAGTTTCCCTTCATCATGGCGGTAAAAGGCAGCAACCGGCATCAGATCCTCGCAGCGTTCGAAACGCGCATCCACAACCCGGTCGACACCGAGTTCAAGTGCGCGCTGGCGGAGATCAACAAGATCGCCCTGTTCCGATTACTGACCCTATAGCAAGCCTGGCCCCAGCGGATTCAAGAACGCCGAAACCGCCCGGGGGCCTGGCAAGTATCCCAAGCCACTTATTTAAAGGCAGACAAGAAGAATGAAAGCTTACGCCGTACCTTTCGAGAAGTTCGTCAACCTGGCCGATGCCCGCCTGGGCACCAAAATCATCTCGGTCACCGATGACTGGTTCGCAGACGCCAACCGTCTGTTCCAACCGACCCCGGCCGTATGGAAGGAGGGCGTGTTCGATGACAACGGCAAGTGGATGGACGGCTGGGAATCGCGCCGCAAGCGCTTCGAAGGCTTCGACAGCGCAGTGATCCGCCTGGGCGTACCGGGTTCGATCAAGGGCGTCGACATCGACACTTCATTCTTCACCGGCAACTTCCCGCCATCGGCGTCCCTGGAAGCCTGCTTCCTGACCGAAGGCGAGCCGAACGAAAACACCCAGTGGGTTGAAGTGCTGTCGGCCGTCGAGCTGCAAGGCAACAGCCACCACTACCACGAAATCAACAACGACCAGGCCTTCAGCCACCTGCGCTTCAACATCTACCCGGATGGCGGCGTGGCCCGTCTGCGCGTGTACGGCGTGCCGTTCCGTGACTGGTCGGCTACCGGCGACAACGAGCAAGTCGACCTGGCCGCGGCCCTTAACGGTGGTCGCGCCCTCGCCTGCTCCGATGAACACTTCGGTCGCATGAGCAACATCCTCAACCCGGGCCGTGGCATCAACATGGGCGATGGCTGGGAAACCGCGCGTCGTCGTACCCCGGGCAATGACTGGGTCATCGTCGCGCTGGGTCATGCCGGCGAAGTCGAAAAAGTCATCGTCGACACCCTGCACTTCAAGGGCAACTACCCGGACAGCTGCTCGATCCAGGGCGCGTTCGTGAAGGGTGGTACCGACAGCCAGATCGAAACCCAGTCGCTGTTCTGGCGCGAACTGCTGCCAAGCCAGAAGCTGGAAATGCACGCCGAGCACACCTTCGCCGAGCAGATCAAGGCACTGGGCCCGATCACCCACATCCGCCTGAACGTGTTCCCGGATGGTGGTGTGAGCCGCCTGCGTGTACTGGGCAAGGTCGCTAAATAAGCGGTGGGACCAATCGCGAGCAAGCTCGCTCCCACAGGTTTTGTGAACGCCACAGTCCACTGTGGGAGCGAGCTTGCTCGCGATGGCGATAGAACTAACAACACAGAATTCGGATAAGAACAGCATGCGCACACTGACGATTGAACCGCTGACCAAAGAAGCCTTCGCCCCTTTCGGTGACGTGATCGAAACCGACGGCAGCGATCACTTCATGATCAACAACGGTTCGACCATGCGCTTCCATAAACTGGCTGTGGTCGAAACCGCCACGCCAGAGGACAACGCGATCATCAGCATCTTCCGCGCCGATGCGCAGGACATGCCGCTGACCGTCAGCATGCTGGAGCGCCATCCGCTGGGCAGCCAGGCTTTCATTCCGCTGCTCGGCAACCCCTTTCTGATCGTGGTCGCGCCACTTGGCGATGAACCTGTATCAGGCTTGGTCCGCGCCTTCGTCACCAACGGCAGGCAGGGCATTAATTACCATCGCGGCGTCTGGCACCACCCGGTGCTGACGATCGAAAAGCGGGATGACTTCCTGGTGGTTGATCGCAGTGGCACAGGCAATAACTGCGATGAGCATTTTTTCAAAGAGGATGAGCGTTTGATCCTCGCCCCCCACCAATAAGAGAAGGTCTGATCACTCGACAACAGAGTGACAGGCGAGAGGTAAAGACTGTGGAAGCACATCTGTTGGAATGGCTGAACCTGAGCGTGCGCTGGGTTCACATGATTACTGGCGTGGCCTGGATCGGTGCGTCGTTCTACTTCGTCTGGCTGGAAAACAACCTCAATCGGGTCAATCCGAAAAGCGGTCTGGCCGGTGATTTGTGGGCGATCCACGGCGGCGGTATCTATCACCTGGAAAAATACAAACTGGCTCCACCGACCATGCCGGACAACCTGCACTGGTTCAAATGGGAAGCCTACTTCACCTGGATGTCGGGTATCGCGCTGCTGTGCGTGGTGTTCTACTCCAACCCGACGCTCTACCTGCTGGCTCCGGGCAGCACCCTGAGCGGTCCTGAAGGCGTGGCCATCGGCCTCGGCTCGCTGTTCATCGGTTGGTTCATCTACTCCTTCCTGTGCGACTCGGCCCTGGGCAAACGCCCTGCCCTGTTGGGTTTCATCCTGTTCGTCCTGATCATCGGCGCTGCCTACGGCTTCAGCAAAGTGTTCAGCGGTCGGGGTGCGTACCTGCACGTCGGCGCGATCATCGGCACCATCATGGTCGGCAACGTGTTCCGCATCATCATGCCGGCACAGCGCGCACTGGTTGCGGCGATTGCCGAGAACCGCACGCCGGATCCGGCTCTGCCGGCCAAAGGCCTGTTGCGTTCGCGTCACAACAACTACTTCACCTTGCCGGTGCTGTTCATCATGATCAGCAACCACTTCCCGAGCACCTACGGCAGCCAGTACAACTGGTTGATCCTGGCCGGGATCGCGGTACTGGCGGTGTTGGTGCGTCACTACTTCAACACCCGTCACGACAGCCACAAGTTTGCCTGGACCCTGCCAGTGGCAGCGGTGGGCATGATCTGCCTGGCTTATGTGTCCGGTCCGAAGCCGATGTCCAGCGCCCCAGAAGTGGCCAACGCTCCAGCGAAAATCGAATACCAGCCGCTGCCGGAAACCGCAGTGGGCGGTGGTTTGAAACCTGCTGAAGCCAAACCTGCACAAGCACCTGCTGCCGCTCCGGCTCAGGCATCCAATGCCGGCCCGGGTTTCGACAAGGTGCACAGCGTGATTCAGGAACGTTGCACGGTCTGCCACTCGGCCAAACCAACCAGCCCGTTGTTCAGCGCGGCCCCGGCCGGGGTGATGCTGGACACTCCCGAGCAAATCCGCCAGAACGCACCGCGGATTCAGGCGCAAGCCGTCACCAGCCAGATCATGCCACTGGGCAACATCACGCAGATGACTCAGCAGGAACGTGACCTGATCGGTGCCTGGATTGTGCAGGGAGCCCAGACCAATTAATCGCTAAAGCATCGCGGGCAAGCTCGCTCCCACAGGTTTTGCATGGCCTGCGTGGGAGCTGGCTTGCCTGCGATTGGCCGCAACGCGGTCCACCAGATTCGAATACAGCTGCCAGCAGCACTGCAGCTGTAAATCACAAGAATAAAAAGATCCGAGGTGTTGCATGTCCGAGCTATCCGAAGCGCGCATCCCCGACGCACCCGCCATTCAGCGTTTGCCCCTCTTGCAACTGATCCTGGTCGGTTTGCAACATGTTCTGCTGATGTACGGTGGTGCCATCGCGGTACCGCTGATCATCGGACAGGCCGCTGGCCTGAGTCGTGAAGAAATCGCCTTCCTGATCAACGCCGACCTGCTGGTGGCGGGTATCGCCACCATCGTCCAGTCCCTCGGCATCGGCCCCATGGGCATTCGCATGCCGGTGATGATGGGCGCCAGTTTCGCCGCCGTCGGCAGCATGGTCGCCATGGCCGGCATGCCCGGTATCGGCCTGCAAGGGATCTTCGGCGCGACCATCGCCGCCGGGTTCTTCGGCATGATCATCGCCCCGTTCATGTCCAAAGTCGTACGCTTCTTCCCGCCGCTGGTGACCGGCACAGTCATCACCTCGATCGGTTTGTCGCTGTTCCCCGTGGCTGTGAACTGGGCCGGCGGCGGTGCCAGCGCCACTCAATTCGGTTCACCGATTTACCTGACCATCGCCGCACTGGTACTGGGCACCATCTTGCTGGTGCATCGCTTCATGCGCGGTTTCTGGGTCAATATTTCCGTGCTGATCGGCATGTGCCTGGGCTATGTGCTCTGCGGCCTGCTCGGCATGGTCGACCTCAGTGGCATGGCTCAGGCTCCATGGCTGCAATTCGTCACTCCGCTGCACTTCGGCATGCCCAAATTCGAACTCGCGCCGATCCTGTCGATGTGTCTGGTGGTAGTGATCATCTTCGTCGAGTCCACCGGGATGTTCCTGGCGCTGGGCAAGATCACCGGCCAGGAAGTCTGTCCACGGATGCTGCGTCGAGGCTTGTTGTGCGATGCCGGCGCTTCGTTCTTCGCCGGCTTCTTCAACACCTTCACCCACTCCTCCTTCGCCCAGAATATCGGCCTGGTACAGATGACCGGCGTGCGTTGCCGTTCGGTGACCATCGTTGCCGGCGGGTTGCTGATCGTCTTGAGCCTGCTGCCCAAAGCCGCGTTTTTGGTGGCGTCGATTCCTCCAGCAGTACTGGGCGGCGCAGCGATTGCGATGTTCGGCATGGTCGCCGCCACCGGAATCAAGATTCTCCAGGAGGCCGACATCGGTGACCGTCGCAACCAGTTGCTGGTGGCGGTGAGCATCGGCATGGGTCTGATCCCGGTTGTACGCCCGGAGTTTTTCGCCCACCTGCCCGTGTGGATGAGCCCGATCACCCACAGCGGCATCGCCATGGCCACCCTCAGCGCGCTGACGCTGAACCTGCTGTTCAACATCCTTGGTGGCGCCGAACGCGCGGCCATCAACGACTGCCACGCCCACTAACAGGTAAAGACACGACCCCTGTAGGAGCGAGCTCGCTCGCGATGGACCCGAGAGCATCACGGGTATTCAGACAACACGCGTAATCGTTGACGACCATCGCGAGCAAGCTCGCTCCTACAGGGTTTGGGGTTGCCTGCGCCTCACAAAAATAAAAACAAGAGGGAGCAACAGATGATTCGGACACAAACCAACCTGCTGTTGGGTGCTGGCCTGCTGGCCGCGAGTCAGGCCATGGCCGGCGATCTGCTGCTGTGGCAGACCAACAGCCTGAGCTATCTGTATGGCAAGAACTTCGCGATCAACCCGGCGATCCAGCAGACGATAACCTTCGAACACGCCGACCGCTGGAAGTACGGCGACAACTTCATGTTTATCGACAGCACCTACTACAACGGCGAGAAAGACCGAAACAAAGGCGTTCATGCCTATTACGGCGAGTTCAGCCCACGCCTCTCCTTCGGCAAGATCCTCGACCGCCGTTTCGAATTCGGCCCGATCAAGGACGTGCTGCTGGCCATGACCTACGAGAACGGCGAAGACGACACCGAGGCCTACCTGATCGGTCCCGGTTTCGACCTGGCGGTACCGGGTTTCAACTTTTTTACCCTGAACTTCTATTACCGCCAGACCGAAGGCTCGCGCCCTGGCGATGATGTCTGGCAAATCAGCCCGGCCTGGTCCTACACCCTGCCACTGGGCAACTCGAACCTGTTGATCGACGGCTACATCGACTGGGTGGTGGATAACGACCAGAACTCCCGCGGCACCTATCACGCCAACCTGCACTTCAACCCGCAGATCAAATACGACCTGGGCAAAGCCCTGGGCTGGCGCGAGAAACAGGTGTATGTCGGCACCGAATACAGCTACTGGAAAGACAAATACGGCGTCCAGGACAGCTCCCGTTTCAACACCAATGAAAACACCGCCAGCCTGCTGGTAAAGGTGCACTTCTGATGCTGCTCCGCAACCGTGCCCAAAACCTGCCGTCGGTGCGCCGTTGCGGAGCACTTGAGACCTGGCCGAGGAGTCAGTATTCTCCGCGGCCGCCCGAATCCGGTTTAAAAAAAAGCCCGGATGTAAAACCTGACCAGAAAGCCAACTTATCCCGGCTCTGGCAGGCACCAAGGCACTCCAAAACCCCTCTCAATCGACCGCTCTTGAGCCGTCGAACGGGAGTTTTTTTGCTTTTTGAAAGCCTTGGCTCAGCTCTTGCTAACAGCATTAAAGCTGACCGAATGGATGATTTTTTACCGATACAGAAAAAGGCGCCACACCAGAGCGCCGACCTTAAAAAAATAACGTGGAACCACCTACTTTTTGGGAGCAACCGAATGAAACGTACGTGCACTAGCCTGATGCTGGCGGGATCGATGCTGGCCGGGGGCCAGGCCATGGCCGGCGATTTGCTGCAGTGGCAGAACAACAGCCTGACCTATCTGTATGGCAAGGACTTCCAGGTCAACCCGCGCATCCAGCAGACGGTGACCTTCGAACACGCCGATGCCTGGAAGTACGGCGACAACTTCTTCTTCATCGACAAAATCTTCTACAACGGCAAGGAAGACCATTTCGCGGGTGAAAACACTCACTACGGCGAATTCCAGCCACGCCTGTCGTTCGGCAAGATCTTTGACCAGAAGCTGGAGTTCGGCCCGATCAAGGACGTGCTGCTGGCCATGACGTATGAGTTCGGCGAAGACGACACCGAGTCGTACCTGGTCGGTCCTGGTTTCGACCTGGCCATTCCTGGTTTCGATTACTTCCAGTTGAACTTCTATAATCGTCACACCGAGGGTGGCCGTCCGGGTGACGATGTCTGGCAGATCACTCCGGTCTGGTCCTACACCATTCCGGTGGGTGGCTCGGACGTCCTGATCGACGGCTTCATGGACTGGGTGGTAGACAACGACGTCAACAGCAAAGGCGAGTACCACGCCAACCTGCACTTCAACCCGCAGGTCAAATACGACCTGGGCAAGGCGTTGAATCTGGGTGCCAAGCAGCTGTACGTCGGTGTCGAGTATGACTACTGGAAAAACAAATACGGTATCGAAGACAGCGAGGGCTTCAAGACCGATCAGAGCGTGACCAGCTTCCTGGTCAAGGTTCACTTCTGATCTGAACACCTCCTGTAGGAGCGAGCCCGCTCGCGATGGTCGTGAACGATAACGCTGGGGTCCTGATACCCCGCGGTGTCCTTTCGTCCATCGCGAGCGAGCTCGCTCCTACATCTCAAGCCGAAACCAAAGTCTCCCCTATTCCAAGAAACCGGCACAATTCCCCGCGCTTGGCCAACGCATCCCGCCGCCCCAGTTCAATCAACTCGCTGCAATACCCCGCCTCGAACAGCAGGTAACTCAAAACCCCCGCCCCGCTGGTCTTGGTCGCCCCCGGCCCGCGCAGAAACAGGCGCAATGCCGCCGGCAATTCCTGGCGATGACGCGCAGCAATCTCATCGATCGGCTGGCTCGGTGAAATCACCAACACGTCCACCGGCGCCACGCCCAAAGCGCGGGTGGGTGTACCGTCGGGCATCAGGTGACTGAACTGGTTCAGGCGCTGCAACAGCTCGATGTCGCTTTCCAGGCTGTCAATGAACGTACTGTTGAGCATGTGCCCGCCGATCTGCGCCAGGGACGGCTGCTGACCGGTGTAGCTACGCAACAAGGGTTGTCGCGGGTCAATCCCGCGGGGGTTGCCACTGACGCCCACCACCAGCACCCGACTGGCACCCAGATGCAACGCCGGACTGATCGGCGCCGACTGACGCACCGCGCCATCCCCGAAATACTCTTCGCCGATTTTCACCGGGGCGAACAGCAGCGGAATGGCCGAACTGGCGAGCAGGTGTTCAACGGATAAACGGGTGGGAACACCGATACGCCGATGGCGCAACCAGGCATCGATCTTGCCGCCGCCCTCATAGAAGGTGACGGCCTGGCCGGATTCATAGCCGAACGCGGTAACCGCCACCGCATGCAATTGCTTCTGTGCGATCGCTTCGGCGATGCCACCCATATGCAGCTTGTCGTTGAGCAAATCCCGCAACGGAGAACTGTTGAGCAGCGCCACCGGAACCTGGGCACCGATGCCGAGCAAACTGTGGCTGACAAAACGGCTGGCCTGGCGGATCACCCCGGGCCAGTCGCTGCGCAACACCAGATGACTGCGAAAGCCCTGCCAGAATGCCGTCAGGCGCTCGATGGCGTTACGAAAGTCCATCGCCCCGCTGGCGAGGCTGACGGCGTTGATCGCGCCCGCCGAGGTGCCGACGATCACCGGAAACGGATTGCGGGCCCCCGGCGGCAGCAATTCGGCAATCGCCGCCAGCACCCCGACCTGATAGGCCGCCCGAGCCCCGCCACCGGAAAGAATCAACCCTGTAACCGGTTCGCCTGGACTCATGCACAACTCTCCATGGTGCTTGATGGGATTTCGTTGTTTCAACCTGTTCCCTTGCTCGCGATGGTTGTGAAAACGCCGCGGGGGTCAGGTGTCCCGCGTTATCGTTGGCCACCATCGCGAGCGTGCTCGCTCCTACACGCGCTTGGCGTACAGCTTGGGCTCGCCCGGTGGACGGCTCTTGAAGCGGCGATGGGCCCACAGGTATTGCTCGGGATGCTCGCGCAGAACGCTTTCGATCCATTGGTTGATGCGCAGGCAGTCGGCCTCCTCGGTTTCGCCGGGGAAGCCTTCGAGCGGCGCATGGATCACCAGGCGATATCCGCTGCCGTCCGCCAGACGTTCCTGGGTGAACGGCACCACCAGCGCCTTGCCCAGTCGCGCAAACTTGCTCGTGGCGGTGACGGTCGCGGCCTGAATGCCGAACAGCGGCACGAAAATGCTTTGCTTGGCACCGTAGTCCTGATCCGGTGCGTACCAGATCGCCCGGCCCGAGCGCAGCAGTTTGAGCATGCCGCGCACGTCTTCGCGTTCCACCGCCAGCGAATCGAGGTTGTGCCGCTCGCGGCCCTGGCGCTGGATGTAGTCGAACAGCGGATTCTTGTGCTCGCGGTACATGCCGTCGATGGTGTGCTGTTGACCGAGCAACGCCGCGCCGATTTCCAGCGTCGTGAAGTGCAGGGCCATCAGGATCACGCCCTTGCCCTCACGCTGAGCCTGCTGCAAATGCTCCAGCCCTTCGATATGAGCAAGATTTGCCAGGCGCTTGCGCGACCACCACCAGCTCATCGCCATCTCAAAGAATGCGATTCCGGTGGAGGCGAAGTTTTCCTTGAGCAGGCGTTTGCGTTCGGCGGCGGTTTTTTCAGGAAAACACAGTTCCAGATTGCGCTTGGCAATGCGCCGTCTGTCGCCGGCTACCCGATACATCAATGCGCCCAGTGCGCGACCGATCCACAGCAGTGCCGGGTACGGCAGCTGGACGATCAGCCACAACAGCCCCAGGCCACACCACAGCGGCCAGAAACGTGGAGATAGAAATGCTTTTCGAAAACGCGGGCGGTCCATTAATGCTTCCGGAATGACAATGGCCGCGCATTCTACATCGTTCGACCCGGCTTGCGGCCCGCGGGCGTTCTCGTTATAAGTCTCGGCACTTTTAGTGACAAGTCGTTGTATGCCGACCATGAGCCAAACCGAACCGCTAGACCAAGATCCCGTGTTCCAGTTGAAGGGCAGCATGCTGGCCATTACGGTGCTGGAACTGGCCCGTAACGACCTCGAAAGCCTTGATCGGCAACTGGCCGCCAAGGTCGCCCAGGCGCCCAACTTCTTCAGCAACGCGCCACTGGTACTGGCCCTGGACAAACTCCCGGCCAACGGAGGCGCGGTCGATCTGCCAGGGCTGATGCGCGTCTGCCGCCAGCATGGCCTGCGTACCCTGGCGATCCGCGCCAGCCGCATCGAAGACATTGCCGCCGCCATCGCGGTCGACCTGCCGGTGCTACCACCGTCCGGTGCCCGGGAGCGTCCACTGGACCTGACCGAAGGCGAACCGAAGAAAAAACCGGAAAAACCGCCCGAGCCGACCATCAAGCCGACGAAAATCATCACCTCGCCGGTACGCGGTGGCCAGCAGATTTATGCCCAGGGCAGCGATCTGGTGGTGATCTCCTCGGTAAGCCCGGGGGCGGAACTTCTCGCCGATGGCAACATCCATGTATACGGCCCGATGCGTGGTCGCGTGTTGGCCGGCGTCAAGGGCGACACCAAGGCGCGGATTTTCTGTCAGCAAATGAGTGCTGAACTGATTTCCATCGCCGGGCATTACAAGGTTTCCGAAGATCTGCGCCGCGACCCTCTATGGGGTTCGGGTGTGCAGGTCAGCCTGTCCGGCGACGTGTTGAACATCATTCGGCTTTAACGGATACTGCCGCATTTTCCAAGCATCTCTAAAACGTAGCGAAAACGGCTCAAACGAAGTAGGAAAAAGGCCGAAAGCAGTGTTTACCGGGGGTAAACGCCGCTCAAAACCGGATTCCAGCCAAGGCTGTCCGACTGCAGTAGTTTTTCAGGAGATGTTTTTCAGGGACTGAAAAGTCCTTTTTCCTTAGGGGTGAAACACCTTGGCCAAGATTCTCGTGGTTACATCCGGCAAGGGTGGTGTGGGTAAGACCACCACCAGCGCCGCTATCGGTACCGGCCTCGCTCTGCGCGGCCACAAAACAGTGATCGTCGACTTCGACGTGGGCTTGCGCAACCTCGACCTGATCATGGGTTGCGAGCGCCGCGTGGTGTATGACTTCGTCAACGTGGTCAACGGCGAAGCCAACCTGCAACAGGCTCTGATCAAAGACAAGCGCCTGGAAAACCTCTACGTGCTGGCCGCCAGCCAGACCCGCGACAAAGACGCGCTGACCGTCGAAGGCGTGGAAAAAGTCCTGATGCAGCTCAAGGAAGACTTTGAGTTCGTGGTCTGCGACTCCCCGGCAGGCATCGAGAAAGGCGCCCACCTGGCCATGTACTTCGCCGATGAAGCGATCGTCGTGACCAACCCGGAAGTCTCCTCGGTACGTGACTCCGACCGCATGCTCGGCCTGCTGGCCAGCAAGTCCCGTCGTGCCGAACGCGGCGAAGACCCGATCAAGGAACACTTGCTGATTACCCGTTATCACCCGGAACGTGTGAGCAAAGGCGAAATGCTCGGCGTAGAAGACGTCAAGGACATCCTTTCGGTGACCCTGCTCGGCGTGATCCCTGAATCCCAGGCGGTGCTCAAGGCATCCAACCAGGGTGTTCCGGTGATTCTCGACGACCAGAGCGATGCCGGCCAGGCCTACAGCGATACCGTTGACCGCCTGCTGGGCAAGGTCGTGGATCATCGATTCCTTGATGTACAGAAGAAGGGATTCTTCGAGCGCCTGTTTGGAGGCAACTAAGCAATGAACCTTTTTGACTTCTTTCGTGCCAACAAAAAGCAAAGCACCGCGTCGGTAGCGAAAGAGCGTCTACAGATCATCGTGGCGCACGAACGCGGCCAACGCAGTACCCCGGACTACCTGCCAGCCTTGCAGAAGGAACTGGTGGAGGTGATCCGCAAGTACGTCAATATCGGGTCCGATGACGTGCATGTCGCACTGGAAAGCCAGGGCAGCTGCTCGATTCTGGAACTCAATATCACCCTGCCAGATCGCTGAGTCGATCCGGCTGGAGCCACGGCGGCTCAGGCCCCTTGCGCGACTGCAAGGGACCTGAGCCGCCGTTGGCGTTTGTTACGAGGCTGTTTTAATGCCGCTGTCCAACATCCACATCATCCATCAGGATGCCGCCGTACTGGTGGTGAACAAACCGACCCTGTTGCTCTCTGTCCCTGGCCGGGCCGACGACAACAAGGACTGCCTGATTACCCGCCTGCAGGAAAACGGCTACCCGGAAGCGCGAATTGTCCATCGCCTGGACTGGGAGACTTCCGGCATCATCCTGCTGGCCCGCGACCCGGACACCCATCGCGAACTGTCCCGACAATTTCACGACCGCGAAACCGAAAAGGCCTACACCGCCCTGTGCTGGGGTCAGCCGGAACTGGACAGCGGCAGCATCGACCTGCCCTTGCGCTACGACCCGCCGACCAAGCCGCGCCACGTGGTCGACCATGAATTCGGCAAACACGCACTGACCTTCTGGCGAGTGCTGGAGCGTTGCGGCGACTGGTGCCGCGTTGAGCTGACGCCGATCACCGGCCGCTCCCACCAGTTGCGCGTGCACATGCTCTCGATTGGTCATCCGCTGCTGGGTGACGGGCTCTATGCCCATGAGCAGGCGCTGGCGGCCTGGCCGCGCCTGTGTCTGCACGCGAGCATGCTCAGCTTCACCCATCCGCAAAGTGGCGAACGCCTGCGCTTCGAGTGCCCGGCACCGTTCTGAACGCAACGCACTCCCCCCTGTAGGAGCGAGCTTGCTCGCGATGGTCGTCAACGATAACGCGGGAAGCCTGGCGCCCCGCGGCGTTCTTGGGATCATCGCGAGCAAGCTCGCTCCTACAGGGGGGGGGCGCCACTCCACCCGCACGCCACCGCCAATTCCCTGACCAATACGTTAAACTGGCGCCACTGCTGTCTGGAGCTACTTTATGCGCGAAGAGTTGAACCAAGGCCTGATCGATTTCCTCAAGGCCTCCCCTACCCCGTTCCATGCCACCGCCAGCCTTGTTCAGCGCCTGGAAGCGGCGGGCTACCAACGCCTCGACGAGCGCGAGCCGTGGAATACCGAAGCCAACGGTCGCTACTACGTCACCCGCAACGACTCTTCGATTGTCGCGATCAAGATGGGCCGCCATTCACCGCTGCACGGCGGTATTCGCCTGGTCGGTGCCCACACCGACAGCCCGTGCCTGCGCGTCAAGCCGCAACCGGAACTGCAACGCCAGGGCTTCTGGCAACTGGGCGTTGAAGTCTATGGCGGCGCGCTGCTGGCGCCGTGGTTCGACCGCGACCTGTCCCTGGCGGGCCGCGTAACCTTCCGTCGTGATGGCAAGGTCGAGAGCCAGTTGATCGACTTCAAGGCACCGGTCGCGATCATTCCGAACCTGGCGATTCACCTCAACCGTGAAGCCAACATGGGTTGGGCAATCAACGCCCAGACCGAACTGCCGCCGATCCTCGCGCAATTTGCCGGTGACGAGCGCGTGGACTTCCGCGCGGTGCTCACCGACCAGCTCGCCCGCGAACACGGCCTGAATGCCGACGTGGTGCTCGATTACGAGTTGAGTTTCTACGACACCCAAAGCGCTGCGGTCATTGGCCTGCATGGCGACTTCATCGCCGGCGCGCGCCTGGACAACCTGCTGTCGTGCTACGCCGGCCTGCAAGCGCTGTTGACGGCCGACACCGACGAAACCTGCGTGCTGGTCTGCAACGACCACGAAGAAGTCGGTTCCTGCTCGGCCTGCGGTGCCGACGGCCCGATGCTTGAGCAGACCTTGCGTCGCTTGCTGCCTGAAGGTGATGAATTCGTACGCACCATTCAGAAATCCCTGCTGGTTTCGGCTGACAACGCCCACGGCGTGCATCCGAACTACGCCGACAAGCACGATGCCAACCACGGCCCGAAACTCAACGCCGGCCCGGTGATCAAGGTCAACAGCAATCAGCGCTACGCCACCAACAGCGAAACCGCCGGGTTCTTCCGTCACCTGTGCATGGCTGAAGAAGTGCCGGTGCAAAGCTTCGTAGTGCGCAGCGACATGGGCTGTGGTTCGACCATCGGCCCGATCACCGCCAGCCACCTGGGCGTGCGCACCGTGGATATCGGCTTGCCGACGTTCGCCATGCACTCGATCCGCGAACTGTGCGGCAGCCATGACCTGGCGCATCTGGTCAAGGTACTGAGCGCGTTCTACGCCTGCCGCGAGTTGCCGTAAACCCCGCAATACCCTGTAGGAGCGAGCTTGCTCGCGATGGACGTGAACGATTACGCGTGTTTTCTGGATAAACACGGCGCCTTGAAGTTCATCGCGAGCAAGCTCGCTCCTACAGACAACACGGTGCAAAAAAGCCGCCTAGACTTCCAGTATCCCTTCGACAAGGCCGTCTCCATGATTTCGATGTCTACCTTTCACGCCATGCTGATTCCGATTCTTGCCGGGATGCTCCTGCTGGCGGTCGGCTTCAACTTTCGCGACAAAAATGCCGGTGTGTTTACCATGTGGATCGGCATGCTGACCATTCTCGCGACCGTTGTTCTCAAGATCCTCGCCAAACTCAACGAATAATTCCTCGCCCTTGGCTCGCATTGATTTTGACGGGCTCGTACACTCGGTCGATCCGCTCCCTGCGAGGTTGACCGCCTAGTGTTCGCTCGTCTTTTTTCCCTCCCGTGTATTGTCCTTGTCTGCCTGATGACGCTGCTGTCAGTGGCGCCTGCCCAAGCGGCCGGCCTGCCGGGCCTGCTCAACAACCAGGCCAAGGCGCAGCCCGAAGCACAGGAACCGCTGGGGCAATCCCTGGACGAAGTGATCAAGTCACTGGAGAACGACCAGCAACGCACCAAGCTGCTGGCCGACCTGAAAAGGCTCCGCGACACCACCAAACAGGCCCAGCCGATTACCGAAGAAGGCGTACTGGGCCTGATTGGCGGAACCCTGGCCAATTTCGAGAAGAAATTTTCCGGCGTCGACAGTCCGCTCACGCTCTGGTCCAGTGAATTCGATCAGGCCAGGGAAGAACTGGTGGCGCTGGCGCTGCCGGCCAATGAATGGCTGCCCATGCTGTTCGCCTTTGCCATGATCCTGATGATCTGGAGCCTGCTGGCCGCTGCCCTGATCTGGATCAGCCACCGCGTGCGGATGCGTTTCGGCCTGACCGAAGAACTGCCGCAGCATCCCAGGGCCCTGGACATGTTGCGTTTTGCGCTGCGCAAACTCGGGCCATGGCTGATCGCCCTGGTGATCACGGTCTACATGAGCTACGCCCTGCCCTCGTCCCTGGGCAAAAGCCTGGCGATGGTGCTGGCCTATGCACTGGTGGTCGGCACCTGTTTCTCGGCCATCTGCGTGATTGCCTTTTCCCTGCTCGACGGCCCACACCGCCACCGCGCCTTGTACATCCTTCGGCACCAGGCGTTTCGACCGCTATGGCTGATCGGCAGCTTCGCCGCGTTTGGCGAAGCGCTGAGCGATCCGCAACTGGTCAACAGCCTCGGCAGCCATCTGGCCCATACCGCCGCGACTGCCGCCAATGTCCTGGCCGCGCTCTCCACAGGGCGCTTCATCCTGCGTTTCCGCCGGCCAATCGCCCACCTGATCCGCAACCAACCGCTGTCCCGGCGCCTGACCCGCCGCGCCCTCAACGACACCCTGTCGATTCTCGGCACCTTCTGGTACGTGCCGGCGCTGGTGCTGGTGGCCATTTCCCTGTTCGCGACGTTCATTTCCGCCGGCGACACCAGCACCGCCCTGCGCCAGTCGCTGATCTGCACGGTTTTGCTGGTGTTGTGCATGGTCATCAACGGCCTGGTACGCCGCCACGCCCTCAAACCGCAGCGCGGCATCCGGCGCTACGCGGTGTATTCGGAACGGCTGAAAAACTTCTTCTACACCATCGTTCACCTGTTGGTGTGGCTAGCCTTTATCGAACTCGGCCTGCGGGTCTGGGGCATGTCGTTGATCCGCTTTACCGAAGGCGACGGACATGAAGTCAGCGTCAAACTGTTCAGCCTCGCCGGCACGCTACTGTTTGCCTGGCTGATCTGGATTCTCAGCGATACCGCCGTGCACCACGCACTCACCCGCTCGCGCAAAGGCCTGGCCAACGCCCGCGCACAGACGATGATGCCGCTGATCCGCAATGTGCTGTTCATAGCGATTTTCATCATCGCGCTGATCGTTGCCCTGGCGAACATGGGCATGAACGTCACGCCCCTGCTGGCCGGTGCCGGTGTGATCGGTCTGGCCATCGGTTTTGGTGCGCAGTCGCTGGTAGCCGACCTGATTACCGGGTTGTTCATCATCATCGAAGACTCCCTGGCCATTGACGACTACGTGGATGTCGGCGGCCACCTCGGCACGGTCGAAGGCCTGACCATCCGTACCGTGCGCCTGCGGGACATCGACGGCATCGTCCACACCATTCCGTTCAGCGAAATCAAAAGCATCAAGAACTACTCCCGGGAATTCGGCTACGCGATCTTCCGGGTAGCGGTGCCGGCCAACATGGACATCGACAACGCAATCAAACTGATGCGCGAAGTCGGCCAGAAAATGCGCACCGACCCGCTGCAGCGGCGCAATATCTGGTCGCCGCTGGAGTTCCAGGGGGTGGAAAGTTTCGAGTCGGGCAACGCGATCCTTCGCGCCCGGTTCAAGACGGCGCCGATCAAGCAGTGGGAGGTTTCGCGGGCGTTCAACCTGTCGCTCAAGCGGCACATGGATGAAGCCGGACTGGATCTGGCGACACCGCGGATGAGTGTGCAAGTGATGACAGCCGGTGCAGGGTCACAAGAGTAACAAACGAAAAGGCAGCGTGGAAATATCCAAAGCTGCCAGTTTTCACTTAAAGAACATTACGACTTGCCCAACATCAACCTCAAGAGCCGGGCACTTCAATACTTTTAATACTCAGCCCAATCGATACAGGCTCTGGAGAGTATGATTGACTTTCAGGGATTTTTTTCCAGACCCCATTTCCGTTTGGCACCATATATTTAACATTGCCCGAAGCGGCCTCCACCCTGACTTTCTGGGCGGCTATCAGAAAGTTATAGAGTGTATCTATATCATTGAAAGCATCATCCCCATCAAACTGCAGAACCGGTGCACCGTAAACTGTAGACAGATTAATCAAAGCGTTCCCTAGTGCAACACCACTCCATTCCATTGAGCCCGTCTCGGTATCCTGCAGATGAAAAATTGTCGGCTGAGTGCGTAGCTCCAGATACCCACTCTCATCACAACTTACGCAACCAGCCTGCTCCCCAGCCACATAGATACTGCAGTAACTACCTATAAAATTAAAATGAAAAAGCGCTGGCTCGCCGTTGTTCCAGCGCGTCCCTATACGTCCATTTTCCAGCACCATGACCGGACGCCCGGAAATATCCAGGGTGGCAGAAAATGAAAAAATCGATGCCATCATAACAATATCCTTATATAAATAACTCCAATACCGCCTGTATAGCGGCGACCCCAACTTACTCGGGAAACACGAATAAGAACAGTAAAACAGCGCACCAATTAATATCAGTATTTAACCACCAGATCAGACGCACACTTGCCGTGCCTTTATTCACGCGTCCGCTTCATGGACGACTGAAGCAGAATCAAACTACATCAACTCCAACATGAATCGCATCATGCCGCCAGAACTCCAGGTCGCAGTCGATCAAGCGTTCATGCTGGTCATAGTTGACCCGGGCAATCTGCAAGCCCGGGCTACCCACCGACACTTTCAACGCCGCCGCCGCATCCACCGACAACGCCGTAGGTACAATCTCGAAGCGCACCCGCCCGTAGTGCAAGTCGTAATGCCGCGCATACAACTCGGTGATCGACTGATTCAGATCGAACTCAAGAATCCCCGGGAAATACTGTGGGTTCAGATAGTGTTCCACATACAACACCAGTCGCCCGTCAATCCGCCGGGAACGGCAGATCTGAATCACGCTCGACAGCGCCGGCAATTGCAGCCAGGCACAGATTGCCGCCGATGCCGGCTGCAATCGCGCCGAAATCACCTCGGTCGACGGCACCCGCCCCTGGGCGCTGACCATCGCGTGAAAGTGGCTACGCTGCATGAGGTTGTAGGCCAGGCGTGGCGGCGAGACGAACCAGCCGCGACGCTCCTCGCGATAAATCTGCCCCTGGGACTCCAACTGCAACAACGCTTCACGCAAAGTGATCCGTGTGGTGCCAAACAATTCACTGAGCTTGCGTTCGGCCGGCAATTTGCTGCCGGGGGTCAACAGTCCATGGTCGATCTGTTCCTGAAGCACCTGGCCGATGGCTGTTACCGCTTTTGTTGCCTCTTCACGCATCAACGTTTCCTTTCTGGACTAGACCAGCACCATTTCAGGGCAGAACCGCAGTGTAAACCGGCTCATTCAATAGTCTGCAGCGTAGGCAGTGCAGATGAACCAGATGTGACAAAGCCGCCCAACGGTCGCCATTCCCTGCCTTCAACAACTTGCAATTCATCGGCCAAGTCCCTTGCCACCCGGGGTCTTGACCATGGTCTACGCTTAGCAGGCCAGTCGCGATACCGCTGAACAAAAAGTCATTCCGGGCGACGAACGACATCAAAGTGTCATCCAGTCCCCTTAAATTGGCTCAGGTATTGCTGACCTAGACCAACACAAACCGCAATCGCAGCGTTGAACACGACCCAAGGAGCTTCGGAATGAAAAAGCTTTTCCTGGCATCACTGTTAGGCTCGACCATCGCAATGTGCACCGCCGCCATCGCGGCCGATGATCTGAAAACCCTGGAAGCCGCTGCGAAAGCGGAAGGCGCCGTCAACAGCGTTGGCATGCCCAATGACTGGGCCAACTGGGCCGGCACCTGGAAAGACCTGAGCGACAAGTACGGCCTCAAGCACATCGACACCGACATGAGCTCGGCCCAGGAGATCGCCAAGTTCGCCGCGGAAAAAGACAACGCCAGCGCCGACATCGGCGACGTCGGTGCAGCGTTCGGCCCGATCGCGGTCAAGCAAGGCGTGGTCCAGCCTTACAAACCTTCGACCTGGGATCAGATTCCGGCCTGGGCCAAGGACAAGGACGGCAACTGGGCACTGGCCTACACCGGCACCATCGCTTTCATCGTCAACAAGAAGTTGCTGCATGGCTCCGAGGCGCCAACCAAGTGGGCTGACCTCAAGGGCGGCAAATACAAGGTCTCCATCGGCGACGTGAGCACCGCGGCCCAGGCAGCCAACGGCGTATTGGCCGCGGCACTGGCCAACGGTGGCGACGAGAAAAACCTCAAGCCTGCCCTGGATCTGTTCGCCGACATCGCCAAGCAAGGTCGCCTGTCGATGTCCAACCCGACGATTGCCACCATGGAAAAAGGCGAAATCGAAGTCGGCGTGGTCTGGGACTTCAACGGCCTGAGCTACAAGGCCAAGATGGCCAACCCGGATGACTACGTGGTGCTGATCCCGTCCGACGGCTCGGTGATCTCCGGCTACACCACCATCATCAACAAGTACGCGAAAAACCCGAATGCGGCCAAGCTGACCCGCGAATACATCTTCAGTGACGCCGGCCAGATCAACCTGGCCAAGGGCAACGCCCGTCCGATCCGTGCCGAACACCTGACCCTGCCAGCCGAGGTGCAGGCCAAGCTGCTGCCTAACGAGCAGTACAAGAAGGTCACGCCGATCAAGGACGCGGACGCCTGGGAGAAGACTTCCAAGGCCCTTCCTCAGAAGTGGCAGGAAGAAGTCATCATCAATATGCAGTAAGCGGGTAGCCCACCAACGGGAGGCCTGATGGAGATCCCTGTGGGAGCGAGCTTGCTCGCGATAGCGACCTGACATTCAGCATTGATGTTGAATGGAAGTCCCTCATCGCGAGCAAGCTCGCTCCCACAAGGGATTGGTTGCGTACTTGAATCATCTGTTTTGCGGAGTTTTTGCCCCTATGAAGCACAACGTCATCCTTGTCGTGCTCGACGGCCTCAACTACGAGGTCGCCCGCCACGCCATGGGGCACCTGCAGGCCTACGTCGGCGCAGGACGCGCGGCACTCTACAAACTGCAGTGCGAGTTGCCGGCCCTGTCCCGCCCCCTGTACGAATGCATCCTGACCGGCGTCGCGCCGATCGACAGCGGCATCGTCCACAACAATGTCTCGCGCCTGTCCAACCAGCGCAGCATCTATCACTACGCCACTGACGCAGGCCTTGTCACCGCGGCGGCGGCCTATCACTGGGTCAGCGAGCTGTACAACCGCTCGCCCTTCGTGGCGGCCCGGGACCGTCACACCGATGACCCGCAACTACCGATCCAGCATGGGCATTTTTACTGGAACGATCACTACCCGGATTCGCACCTGTTCGCCGACGCCGAAAACCTGCGCCTGCGCCATGCACCGAATTTTCTGCTGATCCACCCGATGAACATCGACGACGCCGGGCACAAGCACGGCCTCGACACCCCGCAGTACCGCAACAGTGCCCGCTCGGCCGACATCATCCTGGCCGACTACCTGCAAGGCTGGCTCGATGCCGGTTACCAAGTGCTGGTCACCGCCGACCACGGCATGAACAACGACCGCTCCCACAACGGGCTGCTTGCCGAAGAGCGCGAAGTACCGCTGTTCGTCCTCGGCGACGCATTCAGTTTCGATTCGGGCGCTGCGCCCGAACAGACTGACATTTGCGGCACCGTCTGCGAACTGCTGGGCGTGCCTCACGACAAGCCGGTGTGCCGGGAGCTTCTGAAGTGAATTCCATGACTCGCGGCAAATGGCTCGCGGCCTTGTGCCTGGTGCCATTTGCGCTGTTCTTCATCGTGTTCGAAATCGCACCGCTGACCTGGGTGATGATCAACAGCCTGCAATCGGAAGAGTTCGGCTGGGGCCTGGCCAACTTCAGCAAGATCTTCAATTCGAAGTTCTACTTGCAGGCGATCCAGTACAGTCTCGAGATCAGTTTCTGGTCCAGCTTGTTCGGCATCATCATCGCGGTACTCGGCGCCTATTCCCTGCGCCGGGTGGACTCGAAACTGCGCAACTTCGTCAACGCCTTCGCCAACATGACCAGTAACTTCGCCGGTGTGCCCCTGGCCTTCGCGTTCATCATTCTGCTCGGCTTCAACGGCAGCTTCACCATCATGCTCAAGCAGGCCGGAATAATTCAGGACTTCAACCTGTACTCGAAAACCGGGCTGATCATTCTCTACACCTACTTCCAGATTCCCCTCGGCGTGCTGCTGCTGTATCCGGCCTTCGATGCACTGCGCGAAGACTGGCGTGAGTCCGCTGCGCTGCTCGGCGCCGACGGTTGGCAGTACTGGCGGCACATCGGCTTGCCTGTTTTGACGCCGGCACTGCTGGGCACCTTCGTGATCCTGCTGGCAAACGCCCTCGGTGCCTACGCCACGGTGTACGCCCTGACCACCGGCAACTTCAACGTGCTGCCGATCCGCATCGCGGCGATGGTGTCCGGTGACATTTCCCTGGACCCGAACCTGGCCAGCGCCCTGGCCGTGGTGCTTGTGGCCTTGATGACCCTGGTGACCATCGTGCATCAGTTGCTGTTGAAGAGGAGCTACCATGTCTCGCGCTGAACTGGGGCCCGCCGGTGTCTACCACCGCGTCGTGGTGTATCTGCTGTTTGCCATCCTGCTGTTGCCGCTGCTCGGCACGCTGATCTATTCGATCTCCAGCAGTTGGTCGGCGACCATTCTGCCCAGTGGCTTCACCCTCAAGTGGTACATCCAGCTGTGGAGCGATCCGCGCTTCCTGAATGCGTTCGGGCAGTCGCTGCTGGTCTGCGTCGGTTCGCTGATTCTTTCGGTAGTGCTGATTCTGCCGCTGCTGTTCGTGGTGCATTACCACTTCCCGAAACTCGACGCACTGATGAACATCCTGATCCTGCTGCCCTTTGCCGTGCCGCCGGTGGTGTCGTCGGTGGGGCTGTTGCAGCTTTATGGTTCCGGACCATTCGCCATGGTCGGCACGCCGTGGATCCTGATCGGTTGCTACTTCACCGTGGCGCTGCCGTTCATGTACCGGGCGATCACCAACAACCTGCAAGCGATCAACCTGCGCGACCTGATGGATGCCGCCCAGTTGCTCGGCGCCAGCACCTTTCAAGCCGCCTTCCTGGTGGTGCTGCCGAACTTGCGCAAGGGCCTGATGGTGGCGTTGCTGCTGTCGTTCTCGTTCCTGTTCGGTGAGTTCGTGTTCGCCAACATCCTTGTCGGTACCCGCTACGAAACCCTGCAGGTCTACCTCAACAACATGCGCAACAGCAGCGGTCATTTCACCAGTGCGCTGGTGATTTCCTACTTCTTCTTTGTGCTGGTTCTGACCTGGATTGCCAATATCTTGAACAGGGACAAAAGCGAATGAGCTATGTCAGCGTCCAACATCTTCAGAAAAGCTTCGCCGGCACCACGGTGTTCAGCGACATCAATTGCGAAATCCAGAAAGGTGAATTCGTCACCCTGCTCGGTCCGTCCGGTTGCGGCAAATCCACCCTGCTGCGCTGCATCGCCGGCCTGACTTCGGTGGATGGCGGCAAAATCCTGCTCGATGGTGCCGATATCGTGCCGGTGAGCCCGCAGAAACGCGGGATCGGCATGGTGTTCCAAAGCTATGCGCTGTTCCCCAACATGACCGTGGAGCAAAACGTCGCCTTCGGCCTGCGCATGCAAAAGGTCAATGCCGATGACAGCCGCAAACGCGTCGCAGAAGTGCTCAAACTGGTGGAGCTCAATGACTTTGCCGCGCGTTACCCACACCAACTGTCGGGCGGTCAGTGCCAGCGCGTGGCCCTCGCCCGCTCCCTGGTGACCCGGCCACGCCTGTTGTTGCTGGATGAACCGTTGTCGGCGCTGGACGCGCGGATTCGCAAGCACCTGCGCGAACAGATCCGTCAGATCCAGCGTGAACTGGGCTTGACCACGATTTTCGTCACACACGATCAGGAAGAAGCCCTGACCATGTCTGACCGGATTTTCCTGATGAATCAGGGAAAGATCGTACAAAGTGGCGACGCCGAAACCCTCTACACTGCGCCAGTCGATGTGTTCGCCGCCGGGTTCATCGGCAACTACAACCTGCTGGACGCCGACAGTGCCTCGAAGCTGTTGCAGCGACCGATCAACAAGCGCATTGCCATTCGCCCGGAAGCCATCGAACTGAGCCTCAACGGTGAACTGGACGCGCAAGTACGCAGCCACAGCCTGCTGGGCAACGTGATTCGCTACCGGGTCGAAGCCCGGGGCGTGGAATTGGTGGTGGATGTGCTGAACCGCTCGGCGGCCGACCTGCATCCCGATGGTCAGCGCCTGGCGCTTTCCATCGATCCGACGGCCCTGTGTGAGGTAGCCTGATGCCTTTGCTGACGCTGAAGAGAGAACTGCACTGATGGCCCTGGCAATTTTTGATCTGGACGAAACCCTGATCCACGGCGACTGCGCCTCACTGTGGAGTGAGCAAATGGTCCGCCTCGGCTGGGTCGATGGCGAGTCGTTCCTGCGTCGCGACAAGGAGTTGATGGATGCCTACGGCAGGGGCCATCTGGCCATGGAGGATTACATGACCTTCAGCCTGGAACCGTTGATTGGTCGTACGCCTGAAGAAGTCGCGCACCTGGTTGGTCCGTGGGTAGAGGACTTCATCGAGCCGATCATTTTCAGCGATGCCACCAAAGCCATCGCCGCGCACCGCAAGGCCGGCGACCGGATCCTGGTGATCTCGGCCTCGGGCACGCACCTGGTCGGCCCCATCGCCGAGCGCCTGGGCATCGACGAGATTCTGGGCATCGAACTGGAAGTGGCCCATGGCGTCTACACCGGCCACACCGTTGGCACCCTGACCTACCGCGAAGGCAAGATCACCCGCTTGCTGGAGTGGCTGGATGCAGAGGAGGAAAACCTCGAAGGCGCGAGTTTCTATTCCGACTCCCGCAATGACCTGCCGCTGTTGCTGAAGGTGGATTTCCCCCACGTGGTCAACCCGGATCCGGTGTTGCGCGAGCAGGCTGAAAAGGCTGGCTGGCCGATCCATATCTGGAAGTAACCCGGATCCCCTGTGGGAGCGAGCTTGCTCGCGATAGCAGTGTGTCAGTCAACGTTAATGCCGACAGACAGACCGCCATCGCGAGCAAGCTCGCTCCCACAGTTTTTTGTGTTGTCAGGTGAGGCTTTCGTCAATCACTAGCACCACCTTCCCCGCCACGGTATTACTCGCCAACTCGGCAAACGCCGCCTCGGCATCCTTGATCGGGAATGTCCTGGCCAGTTGCGAGCTCAAGCGCCCTTCAGCAAACAACGGCCACACATGCTGGCCCAAATCACTGAACAGATCGGCCTTGAACTGATCGTCACGACTGCGCAAAGTCGAACCCAGCAACTGCACACGCTTGGCCAGCACCTGGGCCAGATCCAGCTTGGCCTCGCGGCCGCCCATCAGACCGATCAACACCCAGCGGCCATCCTGCGCCAGCAGCTTGAGGTTCAGGGCCGCGTAATTGCCGCCCACCGGATCGAGAATCACATCGAACGGCCCCAGATCCCGCAGGCTTTCCAGATCGCCATTACGCACCACGCCGCCTTGGGCGCCCAGCGCTTCGCAGTACGCCAATCGCTCTGCGGAGCCGACGCTGACCCAGCACGGGTTACCGAAGGCTTTGCACAGCTGAATGGCAGCTGAACCGATTCCACTTGCCCCGGCATGCAGAAGAACTTTCTGACCCGGTTTGAGCGCGGCCAGTTGAAACAAATTCAACCAGACTGTTGCATAAACTTCGGGCAATGCAGCCGCTTCGAACAGTGACATTCCATCGGGAACCGGCAGCACATGCCGCCCGTCGACAACCACCTCTTCGGCCATCCCGCCCCCGGCCAGCAAGGCGCAAACCCGATCGCCAACCTGCCAGGAGGACCCGGCACCCACCTCGCTGATGACCCCCGAGCACTCTAGACCGAGCACTTGACTGGCCCCTGGCGGGGGCGGGTAAAGGCCGGCCTTCTGCAACAAATCGGCACGATTGAGGCCCGCTGCCGCCACTCGTATACGAACTTGTCCTACATCGCATGCAGGACTCGGCTCATCAACCCATACCACTTGACCGTCAACGCCTTGCAATGCTTTCACAGTGCCTCCATAGTGAGTCTGGACTGAGCCCGAAGCTATAGCGTCGGGTTTTTTGCATTATGCGACCGGCTCCCAAAGAACCGGCGACTTCAAAGACGGCCTAATATGCGTTATCAATTGTCCCCGCGTCGAATCAGCATGAAGCATCTGTTCCCCAGCACTGCCCTCGCTTTATTCATCGGTATCGGCTTGCTGCCGATGTCGAGCAATACATTCGCAGCCAATAGCTGGGACAAGCTTCAACCCGATCGTGACGAAGTGATCGCCAGTCTGAACGTCGTGGAGTTGCTCAAGCGTCACCACTACAGCAAGCCGCCGCTCGATGACGCACGCTCGGTAATCATCTACGACAGCTACCTCAAGCTGCTGGATCCGTCGCGCAGCTACTTCATGGCCAGCGACATTGCCGAATTCGACAAGTGGAAGACGCAGTTCGACGATTTCCTCAAGAGCGGCGACCTGAACGCCGGGTTCACCATCTACAAGCGCTACCTGGACCGCGTCAAGGCGCGTCTGGACTTCGCTATTGCCGAGCTGAACAAAGGCGTCGACAAGATCGACTTCACCACCAAGGAAACCTTGCTGATCGACCGCAAGGACGCCCCTTGGCTCAAATCCACCGCAGAACTCGACGACCTGTGGCGCAAACGCGTCAAGGACGAGGTCTTGCGTCAGAAGATCGCCGGCAAGGATTCCAAGCAGATCCAGGAAACCCTGACCAAGCGCTACAAGAACCAGCTGGCGCGCCTGGACCAGACCCGCGCGGAAGACATCTTCCAGGCGTACATCAACACCTTCGCCATGTCCTACGACCCGCACACCAACTATCTGTCGCCGGATAACGCGGAGAACTTCGACATCAACATGAGCCTGTCCCTCGAGGGCATCGGTGCCGTGTTGCAAAGCGATAACGACCAGGTGAAAGTCGTGCGCCTGGTGCCGGCAGGTCCGGCGGACAAGACCAAGCAGGTTGCACCGGCCGACAAGATCATCGGCGTTGCCCAGGGCAACAAGGAAATGGTCGACGTCGTGGGCTGGCGCCTGGACGAAGTGGTCAAGCTGATCCGTGGTCCGAAGGGCACCGTGGTGCGCCTGGAAGTTATCCCGGCCAGCAATGCGCCGAACGACCAGACCACCAAGATCGTGCCGATCACCCGTGAAGCGGTGAAACTCGAAGATCAGGCCGTGAAAAAGTCGGTCTTGAATCTGAAGCAGGACGGCAAGGACTACAAGCTCGGCGTCATCGAGATCCCGGCGTTCTATCTGGACTTCAAGGCCTTCCGTGCCGGCGATCCGGATTACAAGAGCACCACCCGCGACGTCAAGAAACTGCTGACCGAATTGCAGAAAGAGAAAGTCGACGGCGTGGTCATCGACCTGCGCAACAACGGCGGCGGTTCCTTGCAAGAGGCCACCGAGCTGACCAGCCTGTTCATCGACAAAGGCCCGACCGTGCTCGTGCGTAACGCCGATGGCCGGGTCGATGTCCTGGAGGATGAAAATCCGGGCGCGTTCTACAAAGGCCCGATGGCGTTGCTCGTCAACCGCCTGTCCGCCTCGGCTTCGGAGATTTTTGCCGGTGCCATGCAGGACTACCACCGCGCGCTGATCATCGGCGGCCAGACCTTCGGCAAAGGCACCGTGCAGACCATTCAGCCGCTCAACCATGGCGAACTGAAACTGACCCTGGCCAAGTTCTACCGGGTTTCCGGGCAGAGCACCCAGCATCAGGGCGTCTTGCCGGACATCGATTACCCGTCGATCATCGACACCAAGGAAATCGGTGAAAGTGCCCTGCCGGAAGCCATGCCATGGGACACCATCAAGGCGGCGATCAAGCCTGCGGTCGACCCGTTCAAGCCGTACATTTCGCAGCTCCAGTCCGAGCATGACGTGCGTACGGCCAAAGATGCGGAGTTCGTGTTCATCCGTGACAAGCTGGCCCTGGCGCAGAAACTGATGGCCGAGAAAACCGTCAGCCTCAATGAAGTCGAGCGTCGTGCCCAGCACGCCGACATCGAAGCCAAACAGCTGGCCATGGAAAACATCCGTCGCAAGGCCAAGGGCGAAGAGCCGCTCAAAGAGCTGAAGAAAGAAGACGAGGACGCCATCGCGGCCGAGGATGACAAGACCAAACCGGAAGACGACGCCTACCTCAGCGAAACAGGGCGGATTCTGCTGGACTACCTGAAACTCAACACGGCAGTGGCCAAGCACTGAGTTTGTACAAACAACTGATGGCAATTTAATGCTGACGCCCCGGTAGCGTCATCAAACAGTCATCATTCTGTCGTGAAATAAAGGACCGGGCGTGCTCTTTTTACCAAGGGCACGCCCGGTCCTTTTTTTATTGCCAGAGATCGCCATGACCACAACCGAACAGCTGAGTGCCTTGAGCTCGATCCTGAGTCAAAGCGGTTTACACAGTCTGTTCCAACCGATCATCAGCCTCTCTGAACGACGCATCCTCGGTTACGAAGCCCTCAGTCGTGGCCCCTCCAACAGCCCTCTGCACTCCCCTGTCGCCCTGTTCGCCGTCGCCCGCCAGGCCGGACGCCTGAGCGAGCTGGAAATTGCCTGCCGCAAAAGCGCTTGCCGACGCTTCAATGAGCAACAACTGCCTGGCCTGTTGTTCCTTAACGTGTCCCCGGAGTCCCTGCTCGAAGCGGCCCATCAACCGGGGCGCACCCTGCAATTGCTGCAGGATTTCGGCATTGCGCCAAGCCAGGTGGTCATCGAGCTCACGGAACAGACGCCGACGGACGATTTCCAGCTGCTGCAAACCGCCCTGCATCACTATCGGGCGATGGGGTTTTCGATTGCGCTGGATGACCTGGGAGCGGGCTATTCGAGTTTGCGCTTGTGGTCCGAGCTACGGCCGGATTACGTGAAAATCGACCGGCATTTCATTGATGGCATTCATCAGGATGCACTCAAGCGCGAGTTCGTCGGCTCGATCCTGCAAATCGCCAAGGCCTCGCGGGCGCAAGTCATCGCCGAAGGTATCGAGCTCCCCGAAGAACTCACGGTGCTGACAGAAATGGGCGTGGACCTGGTACAGGGCTATCTGCTCTGCCGCCCCCAGGAACACCCGCCACGGGATGCCCGGACATTGATGCCCCGACAGGACAGCACCGCCGTTGCACTGAGCGAAGACGGCAGCGACCTCAGCGCCCTGCTCAACGAGCTGCCCGCGGTGAACCGCGACACGCCGACCGCCACGGTGCTCGAAGCCTTTCGCCGCCAGGCCAACCTGAACTCGCTGGCAGTCCTGGATGAACAGGGTCAACCCTGCGGCATTGTCCATCGTCATTCGCTCTCCGACGCCCTGCTCAAACCCTTTGCCACCGACCTGTTCGCCCGCAAGCCCATCAGCCGCCTGATGAACGATGACTTCCTCGCCGTCGAGCTGAGCCAGTCACTGCAACAAGTCAGCCGCCTGATCACCAGCCGTGCCCGCCAGCGCATCGAAGAAGATTTCATCATTACCCTCAACGGCGGTTACCTGGGGTTGGGCCGGGTGATCGACGTGCTCAAGCTGATCACGGAACTGAAGATCCAGCAGGCCCGCTACGCCAACCCGTTGACCTTGCTTCCGGGCAACGTGCCGATTCAGCAATGCCTGACGCGACTGCTGCAACAGCGAAGGGAATCGGTGATCTGCTACGTGGACATTGATAGCTTCAAACCTTTCAACGACATCTACGGCTATGGTCGCGGCGACGAAGTCCTGCTGTGCCTGGCGCAATGCCTGAACGATCGCATCGACCCGTCCCGCGACTTCGTCGGCCACATCGGCGGCGATGATTTCCTGCTGGTGCTAGGCCCGGAAGACTGGCGCAAACGTTTGAACCAGTTGCTTGACGACTTCCAGAGCCAGTGCCGGCGCTTCTACCGCAGCGAGCACTTGGAAGCCGGCTGCTTCATCGCACCCAATCGCCAGGGGCAGCGCCAGGAGTTTGCGTTGTTATCGCTGTCGATCGGCGTAGTGCATTTGCATCCACAGGCCTGTGGACAACTCGATGCGAGCCAGTTGGCCGAGATGGCATCACAGGCCAAGCACCATGCGAAGAATGTGCAGGGCTATAGCGTGCATGTGATTGATAGCCGGGTGGTTTCGACTGTTGAAGAGCTGCTCGTTTCCGGGCATCGATAAGGGCGCTTTCCGGCTTCACTCCGATCAACGAGGCGCCGAGGAAGACTTCAGCTCTTCGAGCTTGATCGGCGCCAATGGATGCCCGGCCTTCGCCGCCATCTCCCAGAATCGCGCCGCTTCGACCGGATCCGGAGCCTTGCTCGCCGTCCCGGCCAGTGTGATCACGCCCACCTGATACGCCGCCTTGCCATCGCCCGCCAACGCCGCCAGGCGCAACAAACGCACGCCCTCCTCACGAGCACCGAGGCCGACGCCGCGAAACGCCAGGATGTGCCCATAGAAGCTCTGGGCGCCGACATCGCCCAGGTTGGCCATGCGTGCGAACTGGCCTTCGAGCCAGCGCCAGCCACGTGGCTGACGGACAAACCATGACCAGTGAAACAATCGGCGCGCGAGCCAGTAACCAGCCCGCGCCTTGAGTTGTAAAAACACTCAGGCCTCGGCCGATTCCGGGTATTCGTACTCGAACACCCGCACCACTTCCGAAGCATGCCAGGACGCGGCGGCAACGCCGTCAGACGGCCCGGAAAAACGCCCGAGACGCTCGACACATTCAAAGAAACCGGTGCGCGGCAAGCGGCTGGCGCCCTGACTGATCACCAGTGAACTGCGCAATGGCTGCTCCGCCCTGGCGTCCAAAGCCGCCAGATGCTCAAGGGCCGCCGTCAGGGTCTGCATGGCCGGGGTCGGCAGCTGCAAACGCTCCAGCAATGCCCGATACGTCAACAGATGGCGCTGGCGACGCGCCTGATCCAGTTCGCCGAGCAATCCGTCCCAATGTTGACGACTGATGCGTACGCTCACGATTCATCCCTCCACCCTGGCACCGTCAATTCCCAGGCCAGGCTACGGCGAATCGCGGCGTCGGGCAGACGCTCGCCACTTTCGATCATGGCCAGGTAAGACGGGCTGATGCCTACCGTGCGGGCCAACGCCTCGATGGCGATGCCCTTCCCCTCGCGCAAACTGCGTAGTTGATCCAGACCCGGAAGTATCGCGTCTGGTGTCGCCGCCTGAGGCTTCGTGGCTTGAGGCGACGCTTGCTCTTTGATGCCCGCTGCTTTCAATAACGCCTGATACTGAGCCCATGGCAGAACCGCATATTCGGGCTCGCCTTCGCGTGTAATTATCTGAATATCCATCACTACCCCGTAGGACAACAACACTTAGCGAGTCGGCACTTTTCCCTAGAAGTGTAATCCTAACAGCGGCCAAGGTCGCGGGGGGCATCAATCTATGAACTCATCAAAATCGAATCAGTGTTTTTTCGGGCCTTGAAGTTGAAGTTGCTCGGGGGTATCAGGCAGACGCTCAACCACCGCGAGCTTCTCGGGCACCTGCCGTTTGCGCCAGGCGCGGAAGGCATTGAGCTCGTCGTCGAGCACTTTCATCAGCCATGCCAGTACCGCGATGTCATCGAGCATGCCAAATACTGGAATGAAATCCAGGATCGCATCCACCGGACTGAGGAAATACATCAGGCCCGCGACAACCGAAACCAGCGCCTTGGGGCTGATGGCGCGATACTCACCACGCCAGTAGGCCAGGCAGAGTGCCTGCAACAGCTTCAAGTCGTCCTTGATCTTGCCCAATCGATTACCCTGGCTTGCGCCTTTACTGGCGACCGCGAACAACAGGGTTGGCAATCGACCGCGTGCCAGCAGACGTCCGGCCAGTGGCAGGAAACGAGCGAAACTCCAAGGCGTTTTCATCATTCCTCCCGTTGAAATGTTATCCACACAAATTGTGGATAACCTTGTGAACAGAGCTGCTTTTCATCGCTGTAAGCCCCGTTTTACAAGGCCCGCGTTCAGATCGGGCGTTTTTTACTCATCAAAAAAAACCCATAATTTCATTGACTTGGCGGCCTTGTGCGTCTACCGCCAACACTACTATGCCTAAGACTCCAGCCTAGAGCGTCTGTTCGTTTTGTTTACCCGTACCGAACGCCAGATGCAACAACGCCCCGCATGAGCGAGGCGTTGTTATCGAAGCAGGCGCTGGTTACTTGGCAGCGGCGTCTTCTTTTGCCGGATCCTTGATGGCCAGCAGTTCCAGGTCGAATACCAGCACCGAGTTGGCTGGAATCGCCGGGCTTGGGCTTTGAGCACCGTAAGCCAGGTCAGCAGGGATGTACAGCTTGTACTTCTCGCCAACGTGCATCAGTTGCAGGCCTTCGACCCAACCCGGGATCACACCGCTGACCGGCAGATCAATCGGGCTGCCGCGCTCGACGGAGCTGTCGAATACGGTGCCATTGGTCAGCTTGCCGGTGTAGTGAACGGTCACTACGTCAGTCGGCTTTGGCTGAGGACCATCGGCTTTCTGCACGACTTCGTACTGCAAGCCCGAAGCGGTGGTGGTCACGCCAGCTTTCTTGGCGTTGTCTTCGAGGAATTTCTTGCCGGCAGCCGCCGACTCTTCGCTCATCTTGGCCATGCGCTCTTCGGCACGCTTTTGCAGTGCGGCGAACGCCTCGACCAGTTCTTCGTCTTTGAGCTTCTGCTCTTTCTTGCCGACGGCGTCTTCGATGCCCTGGGCTACAGCCTTGGAATCCAGGTCATCCATGCCTTCCTGAGCCAGGCTCTTGCCCATGTTCAGGCCAATGCCGTAGGAAGCTTTTTGCGCCGGAGTTTTCAGCTCTACGCTGGTCTGCGAATCACAACCCGCGAGTACCAGGCCAACCAGGGCTACCGCCGCCGCCAACCGATGCTGTTTCATGCTATTTCCTTGTTCATGCGCCTAAAGGGCAATCGAGTAAAGCCGCGAGCTTATCAGGCCGCCACGACCAATGGCTACCGGCATGAGAGCCGGAAACAATTGATAAGTTCAGGTGTTTAAACGCATTTCACAATTCCTGTCGATGAAGCTTCTTTCATCTTGTTCCGACGCAGGCTGATTCCTGAACCTACAATATCTGGCGTAATGGCCTCTTGCCCCACCCTGAGTGCTCGGGCATAACGGCAGGATAATTCGACAAGGAAGTTTATTTTGCGCCTCTTCTTTCGTTTGCTGATTCTCATCGCACTACTGCTCGGGCTGGTCATCGCCGTGGTTCTTTATTACGTCGCCAACCCGAAATTGCCGGCCTGGTCGCCCGCACAACAGGTGCATTACCTGGAGCAATGGAGCGCCGCCGATCGAGATACTTATTACTTCACGCCCCAGGGCACTCAGGTCAAAGGCTTGCGCTATGACTGGTTCACTGCCCTCGAACTGCCCTTCTCGCAACAACGCTTCGCCACCCCCGAATACCTCGCCCGCTTCGGTTTCCTGGTGGACCCCGGCCAGGCACCAACACCGAACAACCCCGGCAACCTCCCGGCAGGCTTTACCCGGCACCAGAACGCGGGGAGCCCGGATGTGTTTCTGGATATCACCTGCGCGGCCTGCCACACCGGTGAACTGCGTTTCAAGGGTCAAGCCCTGCGTATCGACGGCGGCTCGGCGCAACATGTGCTGCCGTCCAGTGTTCCTACGCTCAAAGGCGGCAGTTTCGGACAGGCCCTGGTGGCCAGCCTCGCCTCCACTTACTACAACCCGTGGAAATTCGAGCGCTTCGCACGCAACGTGCTTGGCCAGGACTACGAGACGCGCCACCAACAGTTGCGCAAAGATTTCAAATCTTCACTGGATACATTCCTCAAAGTGGCCTGGAACGACACCCATCGCGGGCTCTATCCGACCGAGGAAGGCCCGGGGCGCACAGACGCCTTCGGGCGCATCGCCAACGCCAGCTTCGGTGATGCGATTTCCCCCGACAACTACCGCGTGGCCAATGCCCCGGTCGATTATCCACAGCTGTGGGACATGTGGACGTTCGAATGGGTGCAGTGGAATGGTTCGGCGAAACAACCCATGGCCCGCAACATCGGCGAGGCGTTGGGCGTCGGCGCCACGCTGAACTTCTTCGACAAGAACGGCCAGCCGCTGATGGGCGATGCCCGCTATCCGTCGAGTGTTCGCGTACGCGATCTGCACCTGATCGAAGAAACCCTGCAACGACTCTCACCTCCGGCCTGGCCGGAAGACCTGTTGGGCGCGGTCGACAAGCCTCTGGCAGCCCAGGGGCGCACCTTGTTCGCCGAAAACTGCGCGGGTTGCCATGTACCGCGCACCACCCAGGGCGAGGGACGATACGTCCAGCACCTGAAAATGCTCCCGGTGGATTACATCGGCACAGACCCCGGCGCGGCCAACAACATCGCCGACCACCGCTTCGACCTGACAGCGCTGCAATGGAAGCAGGCCGAACTGGAACAACTCGATGTCGAGCCAAAACCCGACGAGCCTCTGGACCTGAGCAAGATGTCCGTGGCCAAGGGACTGGCCTATGTCACCGCCTATGTCCAGGGCCGCGCGTATCAAGACGCCAATGTCACCCCTGCCGAGCGCCCTGAAATGGACGGTTTCGGTCTGCCAATCGGAGTGCGCGAATTGCGTTCGTACAAGGCCAGGCCATTGGCGGGTGTATGGGCGACACCGCCGTTTCTGCACAACGGTTCGGTACCGAGTATTTATCAGCTGCTATCGCCTCAGGATGAGCGTGCGACCACGTTCTATAAAGGCACTTTCGAATACGACCCGGGACACCTGGGTTACCGCACCGAAGCCTTTGCCAATGGCTTCCTGTTCGACACGCGTATCACCGGCAACCACAACAGTGGCCATGAATTCCGTGCCGGCAAACTCGGCAATGGCGTGATCGGCCGCGGGTTGCAACCGCAAGAACGCTGGGCATTGCTGGAGTATCTGAAAGTGCTGGGCGGCCCGCTGGAGGCGCAATTGCCATGACCACTGCCTCAGTCAGGAGAACGTTCCCATGCTGATAACGCTCTGGCTGCGCCTGGGCGCCTTCCTCGCCAGGCTGTTGCTGTGGTCACTGGTCCTCGGCGTGCTGGGCTGGGCCCTGGCCAGCGCCTGGTTTGCCTGGCAGCATCGCGGGCCGGTCTCGGCGCAGGAGTTGATTGCGGACGACGAAGCGGCGATGACCCAGGACATCATCCAGACCGCCGTGCGCATCGTCGATCAGCACCGTGAAAGCACCCGCTACCTGCGCGACGCCCATGCCAAGGCCCATGGCTGTGTGAAGGCCGAGGTTCAGGTGCTGCCGGAACTGCCAGGCGAACTGCGCCAGGGTGTGTTCAGCGAGCCGGGTAAAACCTGGCAAGCGACAATGCGCCTGTCCAACGGCAATGCCTACCCGCAGTTCGACAGCATCCGCGACGCCCGGGGCATGGCGATCAAACTGTTCGATGTGCCGGGCAAGCAACTGTTGAGCGACCGGCAGGGCCGAGGTGAACAGGACTTTGTGATGTTCAACCACCCGAACTTCTTTGTCAGTAATGTCGCCGAATACCGTCAGAACGTCGCCGCCCAGGCCGATGGTAAAAAGATGATGGCCTTCTTCCCCGGCCGGGACCCACGCACCTGGCAGGTTCGCCACCTGTTCATTGCCCTGGCGACACTGGCCCCTGCCCCGTCGAGCCCGACCCAGACGACGTACTTTTCGGTTTCACCCTACAAATTCGGTGAAGCCAATGCGAAGTTCCGGGTCATGCCCGATCCCGATGGCTGCCCGGCCTACAACCTGCCGGAACAGAATCGCAAGCTGCCAAACTTTCTGCGCAATGCGCTGAACCAACAGCTGTCGACCGACCGGGTGCCTGCATGTTTCGCCTTGCAAATCCAGCGACAGGACGCCAACAAGTACATGCCGATTGAAGACACCAGCATTGAGTGGCGCGAGAGCGATGCGCCCTTCGAGACGGTGGCGCGAATCAAGGTTCCGGCGCAGGACTTCGATACACCGGCGCTGAACCTGCAATGCGACAACCAGTCGTTCAATCCCTGGTTCGGCATCGAGGCGCACCGACCGATTGGCGGGATCAATCGCCTGCGCAAGGCCGTGTATGAAGCCGTCAGCGACTACCGGCACAGCCGTAACGCCGAACTGTAGGAGCGAGCTTGCTCGCGAAAAACCCATGGGCGCCGCTGGCTATCTGAATCTACGCGTTATCGTTAACGACCATCGCGAGCGAGCTCGCTCCTACGGGGAGCGAGGAAAGCCAAATCCCGGACAGCAAAAAGCCCGCACAAGGCGGGCTTTCTGTGGTGACCTGGCGTTCAGTGTTCCAGGTTACCGAATATGGCGCAGCGGACGGGACTCGAACCCGCGACCCCCGGCGTGACAGGCCGGTATTCTAACCGACTGAACTACCG
>NZ_JBXAJS010000009.1:0-100342 GCF_058797535.1 Pseudomonas sp. GW823-FHT02E01
TAGGTCATCGTCAAGATTAAATTCCGAAACCCCTATCTGCGTATGCAGGTAGGGGTTTTGTTTTTGTCCGCGGGAAATGAAATTACTGCCCCAACCGCTCCAGCGTGTGCTCCAGGGGATCCAGCGACACACAGATAAAACCATCAAGCGGTCGATTGAGTTCCTCTACCAACAAGATGGTTGCCCCCGTCGACAGGGCACACATCAGCAATACGGCGACAATGGTGCCGTTGCAGGGTGCAAACAGGCCGAACGAACCGAAGATAATCCCCAGCCACGTCACCAGGATCACCAGCATCACCGGTGGAATCGATTGATTGGCCTGCAGCAGGGTCAGCCAGCGGGCGGCAAACACGGTGTCCATGTCTTGCAATGCCTTGGCTTTGAGTGCGCGCTGATCATCGTTGCCGGGCGTCAGTGACTCGACCTGGCGTTGCAGGCCTTCGGAGCGACGGATCACTTCTGGGCTATCGAGTTTTTCAATCTGACGGTGATCGCGGGTCGCGAGCACCTGGGTGACTTCGGCGTAGTTGTGCTTGAGCTCGGTGCGGATGCCCTGGGTGTCGGGGCCGTAGCGGGCCAGCAAGCGGTCGAATTGAACCACTTTCGCCGCCGCGCCCTCCAGTTCGGCATTGGCCGTATCGAAGGTGCCTTTGGCAGAGGAAACGAGCAGGCCGAGGACCAGCGCCGACATCGTTGCGATGAGGCCGGTGGCCAGCTTCACTACTGCCACGGAGTCATCGCTCAGATGATGGCTCGGTAATCGCTCCCTCACGTACGAGCCCATCAGTGCGCTGGCGGACAGACAGGCGAAAACGATGAGAGCGATCACCACGTCATTCAAATTCAACCTCCGTTGACGCTGTCCTCCAGGGGGAGATATCTACTGGTACTTGATCACGATACCTTTGAGCTTGCGTCCCTCGATGGTCCTCACGTCGCGTGCCCACAGCGGCCCGCTGGCATAGGCACCCACCGCCTGAATGTGGTCATAGACGACCACCACGGCGTCGCCACCGAGTTTGGCGGACTCTTCCCGCAGCTTCTGTTCGACTTCGGTAATCGGCGGGGCAGGGTCGATGCTGGCGTCGATCAACACCTCACCCAGGCGCACATGTGGGCGCAGAGGCTCCGAGCGCAGCACGACAACCTGGTCCGGCGATGTCGGTGCCGGATGTTCTACACCGACATAGGCGGTGGTCTGTGCATCGACAGTGGTGCAACCATTGAGGGTCAGCAGGCTGGCGATCATTCCACCGGCCAGTAGCAAGAGCTTGCAACGGGTGGGCCAGGACGCGTCGTGGGTCGGCATAGTGGGTATCCTCCTCAGGTTTGCTGCTATCCGTATGGCTAGTTGACGGTAGCAGACAGGCGGGGAGTTGCCAGAAAGCCCAACCTTTTCAGGTCGGGCTTTTTTGTGCCTTCAATACTCTCGATCGACCAAGGCCTTTCACTGATCCTTTTCGCAATTGACCATCCACGACACACCAAAACGGTCGACCAGCATGCCGAAGCGTGCTGCCCAGAACGTGGTTTCCAGTGGCATTTGCACAGTGCCACCGTCCGCCAGTGCCTTGAAGACCCGTTCGGCCTCGGCAATGCTGTCGACGTTGAGTGAGATCGAGCAACCACTCATGCCCTGGACGGGACGATCCGGAGTGGTGTCCGACCCCATGATCGCCTGATCGCCCACGATCAGGCGGGTATGGATGATCAGGTTGTGCAGATCCGTGGGGACATGCTCACCGGCAGGCGTTTCGCCGAAGGTCATCATGGCTTCGATCTGGCCTTGCAGGCACTGCGCGTAGAACGTGAAGGCAGCTTTGCAGTCGCCGTTGAAGATAAGGTAGGGATTGATTTTCATGGTCGGCTCCAGGTGCTCGAGTGCATACATCGGTTTGGACGCCGGTTTTTTCGGCGAATTCCGATTGTGTCGAGCCGACAAGCAAAGCGCTAAATCTTCGTCGAAGCTTGTGTTTCTTTAGATGTTTTTTTCAATAGGACGCGCCAGGCTTATTGCCTCCGGCACACGCCGTGGCGCAAGCACGCGTTCGATGGCGCCGCTGACCATGCTCTCGAGCAGCTCATCACGTTCCTGCTCGTCCAGCACATGGGGTGTCAGCCAGCTGGGAGCACTGTTGAGCAGGGCGCCAATGGCATGCCCGGCGGCCAGCAGGCCTTGCTCGCTGAAGCGGGACTTGGCGCCCAGCATCCTCAGCAACGTGCGTTCGTATTGCTCGCGCAATTGCCGGACCCGATCCTGTTGCTCTTCGTTCAGGCAACCGCTGTCGCGCTCCACCAGGCGGAAATGCCAGGGCATCTCCCGATGCAGATTCAGATGGGCGCGAATCAGGCTGTTGAGTTTGTCGCGCTTGCCCGGGGCCTTTTGCTGGATACGTCCCAGGGTGGCCAGCAGCTCCTCGTAGAACTCCTCGATCAGGTCGAGCAGCAGATGCTGTTTGCTGGGGTAATGGTGATACAGCGAGCCTGGGGAGAGCCCCAGGCACGTCGCGAGCTCACGCATGCCGACCTGGCCGAACCCCTTGCAGGCAAACAGCTCCAGGACCTTGTCCCGGTACTCGGCAAAGCGCGAGCAACGCTCAGGCATAGGCATGGAAGCCGCGCCCCGTTTTACGTCCCAGGTAACCGGCGGCGACCATTTCCTTGAGTAACGGCGCCGGGCGATATTTGCTGTCGTTGAAACCGTCATAGAAGGCTTCGAGGATCGACAACAGGGTGTCCAGGCCAATCAGGTCCGCCAGGGCCAACGGGCCGATAGGCTGGTTGCAGCCCAGGCGCATGCCGGCATCGATGTCTTCGGCGCTGGCCAGGCCTTCCTGGAACACCAGGATCGCTTCGTTGATCATCGGTACCAGGATCCGGTTGACCACGAAGCCCGGGCGGTTGCCGGCAGTGATCGCGGTTTTGCCGAGGGTGGTCGCCATGTCCAGCGCCAGTTGGTGGGTCGCGTCACTGGTTTGCAGGCCACGGATGACTTCGATCAGGCCCATCACCGGCACCGGGTTGAAGAAATGCAGGCCGATGAAGCGCTCAGGCTGGCTGACACTGGCGGCGAGTTGGGTGATCGACAGCGACGAGGTATTGGAGGCAATGACGCATTCGCTGCTGACTTGCGCAGCAATCTGTTGCAGCACACGCAGTTTCAGGTCGAGATTTTCCGTCGCAGCTTCAATGACCAGCTGCGCATTTTGCAGGCTGCTGTAGTCGGTGCTGGTGCGGATTTTGTCGAGAGCGGCCTGTTTCTGCTCCGGCGTCAGGGTTTCCTTGGCGATCTGCCGGTCCAGGTTTTTGCCGACCGTTGCGACGGCTTTTTGCAAAGCGCTTTCGGAAATGTCGAGCAAGGTCACGTTGAAACCGGCCATGGCGCAGACTTGTGCAATGCCGTTGCCCATGGTGCCCGCACCGATCACCCCGATGTTTTGCAGATTCATCTTCCCATCCTTCGATCAAACCCTGCGATACCTTGGCCGCGATTGCGACCGAAGGCGTACTATTGCCGCGAGTCTAGAGCCGGCAGGGCGGTTGTCCTATGCCAAAACTGTTCAACGGCACTGATGTTTTTTGCCATTCGGGTGATGAGAGAGAAGCGAACCAATGCGGGAAAAGGACTCGGTTGCCGCCTATTTCGTGCAGGCAATGATCCATGGGCTGCGCGATGATCCGCAGCGCGTGACGGCCGTGCTCGAACAGGCGGGCATTGATCCGGCGGTCATGCACCAACCCACGGCGCGGGTGCCGGCCAATGCGTTTGCGGCGTTGTGGCTGATCCAGATCCGCGAGCTCGACGATGAGTTTTTCGGGCTCGATTCCCATGGCATGCCACCGGGCAGTTTCGCCCTGATTTGCCGTGCCTTGATTCAGGAGCCCGATCTGCACAAGGCCATGCGTCAATGCCTGGCCAACTTCGGCTTGTTCCTGCGCGACTTTCGCGGCTCTCTGGCCGTGCGTGGCAAGCGTGCGGTCATCAGCCTCGACACCCGTTCGACGGACAACGATGCCAGCCGGTTTGGTGAAGAAACTTTCCTGGTGTTGATGATCAGTCTGCTGTGCTGGCTGGGCGGGCGGCGCATTCCCATTGACCGTGCGGACTTCCGCCATTCGCGCCTGTCGCTGGGTGATGACCGCCTGCTGTGGGGCCCCAACCTGACCTTCGGTGCCGAGCGCACCGAAATCGAATTTGCCAGCCACTACTTGCGCCTGCCCGTGGTTCAGGACCTGGCGTCGCTGAAAGTGTTTCTGCGTACCGCGCCGCAATGGCTGGTGATCCGCTTCCGCAACCAGCATGGCCTGGCATCCCAGGTTCATCAGCGCTTGCGCGGCAGTCATTACAGTCAGTGGCCGACGTTGCAGGCCTTTGCCCTGGAACAGCACCTGAGCCCCAGCACCTTCCGCCGCAAACTGGAGCGTGAAGGCTGTTCCTACCAAGAGATCAAGGACGAAGTCCGCCGTGGCGTGGCCTTTGAGCAATTGCGTCAGAGCGACGCGAGCATCAGCGATATCGCTGAACAACTGGGTTTCCAGGAACCCAGCGCCTTCCATCGGGCGTTCAAGAAGTGGACCGGGGAAAGCCCCGGGCGCTATCGGGCCCGTTATCAGGGGGAGCAGGGCGCAGAGATCGCTACCCTTGAAGCTTCCTGCGATCCCTGAACCATCAACGATCCACCCGCAGGACGAGCAGATTTACACAAACTGTGGGAGCGAGCCTGCTCGCGAAAGCGATAGGTCATTCAACAATGATGTTGTCTGACACTCCGCCTTCGCGAGCAGGGTTTCGTCATGGCATTTCCGGCAGTTCCTGTGGCCGCAGGTCAAAGACCAATACTTCAGCATCCACGCCATTGCTCAAGGTCAGTACCTGTTCTTCGCGAACCCGCACACCGTCGCCTTCCTGCAACAACACACCGTTGAGTTCAACGCTGCCCCGAGCCACATGCACATAGGCGTAGCGGTTGGCGGCGAGCTCCAGGGTGGCGCTTTCCTTGCCGTCGATCAGGCCGGCATACACCCGTGCATCCTGACGCACCTTCAGCGAACCCTTGGCGCCGTCCGGCGAGATGATCAGTTGCAGGCGCCCGCGTTTCTTCTGGGGGCTGAAATGCTCTTGCTGATAGCGCGGTTTGGCGCCGCTGACGTCGGGCACGATCCAGATTTGCAGAAAGTGCACCGGCAGGGTTCCGGAGTGGTTGAATTCACTGTGGGCCACACCGCTGCCTGCGCTCATCAGTTGCACGTCGCCGGGGCGGATCACGGAACCTGTGCCCAGGGTGTCCTTGTGTTCCAGGGCACCTTCAAGCACATAGGAGAAAATCTCCATGTCGCGGTGCGGGTGCTGGCCGAAGCCTTTGCCGGCGGCGACGCGGTCGTCGTTGATCACCAACAGGTCGGAAAAACCCTGCTCTTTCGGGTTGCGATAGCTGGCGAAGGAAAAGGTATGGAACGACTTCAACCAGCCGTGATTGGCCAGGCCACGATCCGAGGCTTTGCGAAGAGTCAGCATGATGAAATCTCCTTTGGGGACGTGAATTCGTCCGAGTGAGGAGAAGGTTAATGGTTACTGGCTGATTCAATAAGTAGGTTGAAATTGAAATACTGTCTCGTTCAGGTTGACAGTATTCGGGCACGAATCAGTTATTCTTTTCCGATGCCTGGCCTGTGTTTGTCCATAATGCACAGTACCGAAACCTGTGGGAGCGAGCTTGCTCGCGATAGCAATTTTCCAGTCACCTCATCTGTCGAATGTGATACTGCCATCGCGAGCAAACTCGCTCCCACAAAGGGATAGCGCTCGACAAACCGACCTTATTTGATCCCAGTGAATTCCAATCCATGAAAACCGTGGCAATGGTGCTGTTTCCCGACTTTCTCCTGCTCGACATGGCCGGGCCCATGGAAGTGTTTTCCATCGCCAATCGTTATCTGAAACCCGAGGATCACTATGTGCTGACGACCATCGGCACCGAGCCCGGCGCACTGCGGGCGTCCAACGGGGTGAGCGTGCACGCCGACCGGCACATCGATCAGGCCTGCGAGGGTTTTGATTTGCTGCTGGTGCCCGGTGGTCCCGGTGCCTACAACGAAAAGCATCCGCCATTGCTCGACTGGCTCAGGCACAACGTCAGCGGGTCCGCCGGTTATGGCTCGATCTGCACCGGGGCGTTCGTGTTGGGGCATGCGGGGTTGCTCGACGGCTATCGCGTCACCACCCATTGGCACTACACCGAGCGGCTGATCAAGGGCTTTCCGAAAGCGACTGTCGAGACCGATCAGATCTTCGTTCAGGACCGCAACCTGATCACTTCCGGTGGCGTCACCGCCGGGATCGACCTGGCCTTGTCGGTGGTCGCCCAGGATCATGGCAAAAAAGTCGCCCAGGACGTGGCCAAAGTGTTGCTGGTGGTTATGAAACGCCAGGGCGGGCAAGCGCAGTTCAGCCCGTTGATGGCGGCGGTGGCCCCTCACGAAACGGCGATTACCCGGGTGCAGAACCACGTGCTTGAACATCTCGATGAAACCTACAGCATCGAGCGCATGGCCGGTCTGGCCAACATGAGCCCGCGCCATTTCGCCAGGGTGTTCGCCCGGGAAGTGAACATGACGCCGATGGAGTTTCTGCAAAGCGCGCGTATCGATTGCGCCAGGAACCTGCTGGAAACCACCGAGTTGCCACTCAAGACCGTGGCCTTCAAAAGCGGCTTCGGCAGCGTGCGGCACATGCGTTTTCTGTTCAGTGAAAAGCTCGGCCTGACCCCGACCCAATACCGCGAGCAGTTCAGCTAACGCGCATGTCCGTCGTGCGCACCGCAATGGCCGTGACGCTCCCCCCGCGGCAGTTGTACCGTCACCGAGGCCTGCCAAGATACCGCTGAACTCATTGCAAGGACGGTGCGGAGCCTGGGCTGGAAGCCAGGCTTGCAGCGAGTGACAGCCCATGAACAGCCTCAGAGATATAAACAACGAAGCGGTGCTGCAATTCGGGCCTTACGCTTTCCACCTCAGTCAGCGACTGGTGCTGGAGGGCGATCGACCGCTGCGCCTGGGCGGCCGCGCCCTTGACGTGTTGCAGGTGCTGGTCGAGCACGCAGGCTCGGTCGTCAGCAAGGAGGAGTTGATTGCGCAGGTCTGGCCGCGCTCCGTGGTCGAAGAGATCAACCTGCGGGTACACATTGCCGCCTTGCGCCGAGCCCTGGGCGACGGCCAGAACGGCCAGTGCTACATCGTCAACATTCCCCAGCGCGGTTACAGCTTTGTCGCCCCGGTACAGCATTCGCCGCAGCCCGTCTCGTTCCCGAGCGAGACCGTAAAAAAGCCCCTGCACAACTTGCCGGCGCGGCTCACGTCGATCACCGGGCGCGATGCGGTTGTCGGCAGCCTGGTTCGGCAGTTGCCGGTGCGCCGATTCATGACCCTTGTCGGGCCTTGCGGGATCGGCAAGACCACCGTGGCGCTGCGCGTGGCCGAACTGTTGTTGCAGCACTATCGGCACGGCGTGTGGCTGGTGGACCTGGCGGCGATCGATGACCCGGCGCAAGTGACCGACCACGTCACACGAACCCTTGGGCTGGAGGTCGGCACCACGCTGGAGGCGCTGGCGCAGCGGCATGCCTTGTTGGTTCTGGACAACTGCGAACACCTGCTCGAACGCTGCCAGACGTTGATCGAAACACTGCTGGCTTCGCTGCCTCGTCTGTCGATCCTCGCCACCAGCCGCGAGCCGCTCCAGGCAGCGGGCGAAACCGTATTGCGTCTGCCACCGCTGGCGGTGCCGCCGGTGTCAGCGCTGCGCAGTGTTGACGAGGTCATGGGCTATTCGGCGGTGCAGTTATTCGTCAGCCGTGCCCGGGCTCGTCAGCAAGGGTTCACCCTGCGCGAACAAGACCTCAAGACCGTACGGGAAATCTGCCGGCGCCTCGACGGCCTGCCGCTGGCGATTGAATTGGCGGCGGCGCAAATCGATGCGCTGGCGCTGGTGGGGTTGCAAGCGCAACTCGATAACTGTTTTCAATTGCTGTCCCAGGGCCGTCGCACGGCCGTGCCCCGGCACCAGACGCTCAAAGCGGCGCTGGACTGGAGCTACGAACGTTTGACTGCCGTGGAGCAAACCGTGTTGCAGCGCCTGGCGGTGTTCAAAATGGCCTTCACCCGGGACGCAGCGATTGGCGTGATCTGCTGCGACAGGCTGCCTGCCGCCGACCTGATCAAGGTGATGGAAAGCCTGGCCCTCAAGTCGCTACTGACCCTGGAGCAGGGGAGGGAAGTGGCCCGTTACCGCTTCCTCAACACCACCCGCACCTATGCGCTGGAAAAACTCGAACTCAGTGGTGATTTGCGCGCCCTTGAAACGCGTTATGCCGGTTACGTCAGTCAAGCGCGCTGGTCTTCAGGCGGGCAGGTGGCAGTGCAGCTCGTCGAGTAGCCGGCGAACGGTCATCAAGTCCGGCGTGGCGAAACCTTCGGTGTAGCGCTGGTAGATCGGGGCCAGCAATTGATGCGCCCGTTGGGGATCGCCCTGACGCTGCCACAACTGCGCCAGTGAGGTGGCGCTACGCAGCTCCCAGGCCAGGGCACCCTGGGCCTTTGCCACGTTGAGTGCCTTGAGCAGCATGGTTTCGGCCGTCGCGGTCTGGAGCGGGCAATCGGTTGCCAGCAACGTCCTGGCCCTGGCCCGCAGTATCTCTGCCGTGCTCCAGTCCGAAACACCGCTTTGCGCACGTTCGAGCAAATCATCGTCGACACAGGTTGAATCCAGCGTGACCATGATGTCCTTGATCAAACCGACGCTTTGTCGGCCGATTGGCTGAACATCGATACCGCCGATCACCCGCGCATAGTGTTGCGCCCAGTCATGGAACAGCAGGACCGAGTGTTTCCGCGCTTGTTGCAGCAGCAGGCGCAGGAGTTCGCGGGCGCTTCGGGTGTCGCCGTTGTAGTGGGCGATCAGACAGCCGGCGAGCGCCAGGGTGTAGCAGATCGATGTGCCGTGGTTGATCTGCAATGCGATGTCCAGCGCCTGGCGGGCAGTGCGCCAGGCCTGTTCCGGCTGGCCTTGCAGCCAGAGGATGCGCGCGTGGAGGGTCAGCGCCGCGACACTCTGGTCGTATTGCACGCCAAAGCCATGGGTGAAACGGTTGAGATGACCGCTGTGGGCCATGCGTTGCAGCACTTGTTCGGCATGCTCCCCAGCCTGATGCTGGTTGCCGGAGAAGTGCAGGGCGAGCACCCGCAATCGATGCATGCTCAGGGACATCTGGGCGTCGTCTTGCAGCCCCAGGTGATCGAATTGCCGACTCTGTTCCAGGGCCATCTGGTATTGGCCGCAGCTGAGATTGACCGCCAGGTGCCCGGAAATCGCCCGCAACTGACCGGCCACATCGTTGAGTTGGCTGGCCATGGCTCTGGCGCTGACGAAGGCGCCAACGGTTTCGCTGCTACCTCCTTGAACGTGATAACAGGCACTGCCCAAAGCCAGCTTGAGGGCCATCTGCAAGCGCGGGCAAGGCTCGGCAGACTGCTCGAGCAAGGCCAGCGCCTTGCGCACATAACCGCCGTGTTCCTTGAGCAGTGACAACTCCTGCCACAGCGGCGTGGACGTCGCGGCCAGGCGTATCGCCAGTGCCTGCGGCCCTTGCCCGTGCAAACCCCAATCGAGGGCTGCACGGATGTCCTCCAGGGCCCGGCCATAGCGTTCGAGCCACAAGCCGGTGGACGTTTTCTCCCAGTCGTCCTGCGCCTGTTGCATCGTTGCCAGGCAACGCTCGGCATGCCGCTCCCGCGTCCCGGGCAGGTCGGTGGTTTGCGCAAGTTTTTCCAGGGCATAGCTGCGGGTGGTATCGAGCAGGCGGTAGTAAACATCCTCGTCGCCCACCTCCACGTTCAACAGGGATTTGGCGACCAATTGGGTGATCGAGCCGAACACCTCGCGGGGTTCGATGTGTTCGCCGACAATCACCGCCGCTGCCGACTCCAGGGTGAAACCGCCGCGAAACACACTCAGTCGGCGCAAGCAGGTCTTTTCGCAGGCGCTGAGTAGCTCGAAGCTCCAGTCCAGTGTCGCGCGCAGGGTCTGATGGCGTGCCAGGGGCGTCTGGCAGGGCTGGGTCAACACCCGGAAGTTGCTTTGCAACTGCGTCAACAAGCCGGGCAATCCGAAGTTGCCCACTTGCGCCGCCGCCAGTTCGATGGCCAGTGGAATGCCGTCCAGTCGGTGGCAGATGTCGATCAACAGCGGCAGTTCATTGTCCGTCAGTTCAAAGCTGTCATGGCTGGCCATGGCCCGCTCGACAAACAGTTGCAGGGCGGAAAAGGTCATGGCCTGGGCGCGGTCGAGGACGGCGATGGGCGGCGGGCAATCGAGTGACTCCAGGCGCTGGACGAATTCGCCTTCGGCCCGCAGGCTTTCGCGGCTGGTGGCGAGAATATGTACGTGCGGCGCACTGCGCAGAATGGTTTCGCAGAGATGGGCGATGGCGTCGACCAGGTGCTCGCAGTTGTCGATGACCAACAGCATTTGCCTGTCGCGCAGAGAGTCGGCAAGACCGCTCAGGGGGGCGTCGTTGTGCAGGGCCAGTTCGAGCAACGTCGCCAGATGACCGTCGATCATCAGCGGGCAGTTGATCGGGGCCAGGTCCAGCAGGCGAATGCCGTCCCGGTAGCGACCGATCATTTGTTCGGCGACCCGCAAGGCCACGGTGGTCTTGCCGATGCCGCCGGGACCGACGAGGGTGATGAAGCGCTGGCGTGGCAGTTGCACCACCAGATTGTCGACCAGGGTCTGCCGGCCGATCATTCGCGTGCGGCGCACCGGCAGGTTATGCCGGCTCGGTGCGCAAGCCTCGGGCGCTGGCGATTGCTCGGCCTGTTCCAGTGAGTGCGGTGCGACGAAGCTGTACCCGCGCTGGGCCACGGTGACGATGTAGCGCTGGCCGGCCTGACCGTCGCCGAGCGCCTTGCGCAACGCGGCCATGTGCACCCGCAGGTTGATGTCTTCGACCACGCTGTTGGGCCAGACCCGGGCGATCAGTTGCTGCTTGCTGACAACGTTGCCTGCGTGCTCAAGCAGGATCAACAGGATGTCCATGGCGCGCCGCCCCAGGCGCAAAGGCTGGTCGGCCTCCATCACCAGGCGTTGTCCGGGGTAGACCCGGTAGGGGCCGAAATGCACAGCCTGTTCGGGGGAAAGGGTCAACGAGTCGCTCCTGCTGCATCCGTCTGGTACGCGGTTTTCGAGCATATTCCTCAGGTTTTTTACGGAGCGCAATGCGTCGCTTGGGTGACTGAAGGGGCAGGCATTGACTCTAGCGTATCGGCCAGCGGCTGTCGGCCCCGTGATCGTTGGGCGCGACAGATGGACAGCGTCTGCCGGGGCTTTTTGCGCGCCTGGGAAAATTAACAACGTTTAACTCGTCCTGCGTCCGGTCTGCACCCAAAACTATCTTCCTGTAGGAGCGAGCTTGCTCGCGATGGAGTATCAGTCGACACCAATGTGGCTGACACACCATCGCGAGCAAGCTCGCTCCTACAAGGGATTTCAACCCATCTCAAGGACAAACCAATGAGCAACGTGGTGGTGGTCTATCACAGTGGCTACGGGCACACCCGGGTCATGGCCGAAGCCGTGGCCGGTGGCGTGGAACGGCACCTTGGCAGCACCTGCCAGTTGATCCCGGTCGAAGAGGTAGACGAGCACTGGGAGCGGCTGCACTACGCCGACGCCATCATTTTCGGCGCGCCGACCTACATGGGCAGCGCCTCGGCGGCCTTCAAGGCGTTCATGGAGGCCACGGCGGCGTTCTACCTGACCCAGCCCTGGCGCGACAAACTCGCGGCGGGCTTCACCAACTCCGGCAGCCTGTGCGGCGACAAGCTCAACACCTTGCTGCAAATGACGGTGTTCGCCGCCCAGCACTCGATGATCTGGGTCGGCCTCGACCTGCTGCCGGCACGCTCCAGCACCGGCGCGTTCAACGGCCAACTCAATCGTCTGGGTAGCTCACTGGGCGCCATGGCCCAGTCGAATGTCGAGCAATCCCCCGACGATGCCCCTCCGCCCGAGGATCGCCGCACCGCCGCGCACCTGGGCGAGCGGGTGGCGCGTCTGGCCGATCGCCTGCGCCACTGACCCGTTTGATTCACCCCCCAACCCTCGTTAAGGAGGCATCACCCATGAGCACTTTCACTACCCGCGATGGCGTCGAGATTTACTACAAGGACTGGGGCACCGGTCAGCCGATTGTCTTCAGTCACGGCTGGCCACTGAACGCCGACAGCTGGGAATCGCAGATGATCTTCCTGGCCTCCAAGGGCTATCGGGTCATCGCCCACGACCGTCGCGGTCACGGGCGTTCCAGCCAGCCGTGGTCGGGCAATGACATGGACCATTACGCCGACGATCTGGCGCAGTTGATCGAGCTGCTCGACCTGCAAAACGCCGTGCTGTTCGGCTTCTCCACCGGCGGTGGCGAGGTGGCGCGTTACATCGGTCGTCACGGCACCGGTCGCGTGGCCAAGGCCGGGCTGATTTCCGCGGTGCCACCGCTGATGCTCAAGACCGAAGCCAACCCCGGCGGCCTGCCGCTGGAAGTGTTCGACGGCATCCGCCAGGCCTCGCTGGCCGACCGTTCACAGCTGTACATCGACCTCGCCAGCGGCCCGTTCTTCGGCTTCAACAAGCCTGACGCGAAACCGTCCCAGGGCATGATCGACTGGTTCTGGATGCAGGGCATGATGGCCGGCCACAAGAACGCCTATGACTGCATCAAGGCGTTCTCGGAAACCGACTTCACCGAAGACCTGCAGAAGTTCGACGTGCCGACGCTGGTGGTGCATGGCGACGCGGATCAGGTCGTGCCGTATGAAGCGGCGGGCGTCTCCTGCGCCAAACTGGTAAAGGGCTCGACCCTGAAGATTTACCCGGGCGCCCCTCACGGTTTGACGGACACCCATAAGGACCAGCTCAACGCTGACCTGTTGGCGTTCTTGAAAGGTTAAAAAGCCGGATCAAGGGATCGCAGGTTTCGCCAGCGCCTACACGTGCATACCCGTAGGCGCTGGCGAAGGCTGCGATCTTTTGCTTTTAAGGCCATGCACCGCCTGACAGCGCCAGGCAAACGGATTGATGCCTTCGCTGCGGGTGAAGATGTGGCAGAAGTGCGCCTGATCGCAGAAGCCGCATTCGAGGCTGATCTGCGTGAGGCTGAGGTTGGTGTACTGGATCAATTGCTTGGCCAGGGCAATGCGCTGCTGGCGAATCCAGTCCTGTGGCGAGAGGCCGGTGCTGCACTTGAACGCGCGGGAGAAGTGACTGCGCGACAGGGCGCAGGCCTGCGCCAGTTCAGTAACTTCCAGGCTGTCGCCCAGACGTTCGAGGATCAGTTGTTTAACCAGCTTTTCGCGCTGCGGGCTGAGGCAGCCGGTGCTTTTCTTTGGCACCGGCGTGAATGACGCGGGGGCGGCATTTTGCTGAACGTGAGCCATGGCGAATGTCCGTGTCGGTAGGCTTCATTCTTGGACCCGAAGGCTCTGGCTTACGAGTTAATCGTTGTTAATTTCTCGCTCACCGCGGGAAGTCTTGGGTAAAGTCAGACACAATTCTCATCCTCGCGCCCGGCCGAACACACACAAGGAACCTGTGCCTATGAACCGTAACGATCTGCGTCGCGTCGACATGAACCTGCTGGTGATTTTCGAGGCCCTGATGTTCGAAAAGAACCTGACCCGAGTCGCGGAAAAACTGTTCATGGGCCAACCGGCGGTGAGCGCCGCGCTGGGGCGTTTGCGCGATCTGTTCGACGACCCATTGCTGCTGCGCAATGGACGCGGCATGGAGCCGACGGCGCGCGCATTGGCGATTCTCAAGGAATTGCAGCCAGCGATGGACACCATCTCCGGTGCGGTCAGCCGGGCCAAGGAATTCGATCCTGCGACCAGTTGCGATGTGTTTCGCATCGGGTTGTCGGACGATGCCGAGTTCGGTTTGTTTCCACCGTTGCTGCGTCAGTTGCAAGAGGAAGCACCGGGCATCGTCGTGGTCGTGCGGCGAGCCAATTACCTGTTGATGCCAGCGCTGTTGGCGTCGGGGGAAATTTCGGTGGGCGTGAGCTACACCACGGATCTGCCGGCCAATGCCAAGCGCAAGAAGCTGCGTGATATCCCCTGCAAAGTGCTGCGCGGCGACACCCGGCCGGGGATGCTGACCCTGGATGAGTACTGCGAGCGGCCCCATGCGATGGTGTCTTTTTCCGGCGACCTGAGTGGCAACATCGACCTGGATCTGGCGAAGGTCGGGCGTAGTCGTCGTGTGGTGCTGGGGGTGCCGCAGTTCAGTGGATTGCGGGCGTTGCTCGCCGGGACCGAGATGATTGCCACTGTGCCGGATTATGCGGCGTGTGCGTTGGTCGAGGGCTGTGGCTTGCGCGCTGAGGATCCGCCGTTCGAGATTGAGGCGGCGCAGTTGTCGATGGCCTGGAGCGGGGTGCATGACAATGATCCGGCGGAGCGGTGGTTGCGGTCGCGGATCGGTCAGTTCATGTCTGTGGCTTTGGATGTTTCTTAGGTGTTGACCTTGGCGGCCTCTGGGCCGACCAGGTTCTTGGTTGATTGAGTACATATCCGTTGCTGCGGTAACGGCGGCTTATGGTTTCGCCCTTACGGCGAGTCCCTTTTGGCAAACGCCCCAAAAGGAACCAAAAGGTCTCGCCCCTTACGTACGGCCCCTCGCTTAGGCTCGGGGTTCCTTCGCTGCGGTATTCATCCGGGGGCATTGCCCTCCGGTCGGCTTCGCTTCGACCTACATGCAATGAGTTCGACTGCGTCGAACGGCGCTGCGCGCCAATCCCCGGATAAACACCTCCGCTCAGCCTGCCGAGGGGGCGGGTGGATCAAGATCAAAAGCTGCAGGCGAGCTAACGCTCGGCCTGATGAGTGGTGAGAAGCGACGCGGTGGTGCGGGATGCTCTGCTTTTTGCTCTTCTGTGGGAGCAAGCTTGCTCGCGATGGCGGCCTGACAGCCGACCACTTTCTTACGAGTGTACCCAGCCCAACTATAGGGGCGAGCCTGCTCGCGAAGGCGGCCTGCCAGCCAATCAATTTCTTGCTGATGTACACCGATCAAATTGTGGGAGCAGGCTTGCCCGCGAAGGCGGCCTGCCAGCCAATCAATTTCTTGCTGATGTACACCGATCAAATTGTGGGAGCGAGCTTGCTCGCGAAGACGGCCTGACAGCCGCCCAATTACTTGCAGATGTACTCAGCACCTGTGGGAGCAGGCTTGCCCGCGAAGGCGGCCTGCCAGCCAATCAATTTCTTGCTGATGTACACCGATAAAATTGTGGGAGCGGGCTTGCCCGCGAAGGCGGCCTGACAGCCGACCAATCTCTCACAGACATACGCTGATCCACTGTAGGAGCGAGCTTGCTCGCGATAGCGGTGTATCAGTCAACACCAATGCCGGATGTAATGCCGCCATCGCGAGCAAGCTCGCTCCCACAGGGAATGTGCAGTGTTCTGAAAGCCCTGTTTAAAAGCCGTCAGCCTCTATTCCTGAAAGCCACACCGCCTTGCGTCGTTGCCTACAACTACGCCAGAATCCGCCGGCTTGTGAGTCTTGGCCCTGATCTCTATCGTTCTCCACGTCGCTGCCCATTCAGCGATCGGGTTTAGCAGCTCGGTAAATTTCAAGGCTCGCCAGTGTCACCTTCAGATCAGTTCGATCTGCAATTTGGTGGCTGTGCGTGGGGCACTTCGGTGCGCCGGGTTCCTTGATCCCTGGTCTGCTAACCCGCGTACAGCCGCCACCCAATTCGTTTAGCAGCGACTTGTGGCGGCTCCATTGATCAAGGAGCTTGACCATGTTCAAACCCACCCCCAATCCCCCGAAAGCCCCGGCACCACCACGCAACCCCAGCACGATGTTTCTCATCGCCCCCGACATCAACACCGAAACCCTCTTGGCCCACGCCTGCGAATCCCTCGCCTCGGCCAGCATCATGGCCAGCGATCTTGCTGGATTTCTGCAAAGCCCTCATCGCAATGCGCTGCTGGGGATTGCGCAGATCATCATGTTGGGTGAGCTGGCGGTGAATCGGGCGCTGGATAATCTCGACCCGCAAGACTAGTCCAGTAGCAGCAAGCAACGAGCAACCCTGTGGGAGCGAGCTTGCTCGCGATGGACGTCAACGATAACGCGTGCTGCCTGATTGATCGTGTTGTCCAGACGTTTTTCGCGAGCAAGCTCGCTCCCACAGGGTTCTATGTCGTTTGGTCGATCTCGGTCTTCCCGCAAACAGAGCACGTACATTCAATTTTTCCTTCCTCCGCCCCGGCACTATCGAATCCTGTCCCGGCGCATCGACGCCGGTGGTTTTTCATTTGTGCGGGTAGGCCATGGACACTTCGCGAAGTGATGATCGGGCGCAAGACTGGGGGCTGCTGTTCCTGCGGGTCAGCGGCGGGTTGTTCCTGTTGTGGGTGCATGGCTTGCCCAAGCTGCTTCACTACAGTGCCGAGCTGCAAAACATCGAAGACCCCTTCCACCTGGGCACGAATCTGACGCTGATGCTGGCGATTTTCGCCGAGGTGGTGTGCCCGCTGCTGATCGTCGCCGGGTTGCTGGCGCGTCTAGCGTGTTTGCCTATTCTGTTTTTGCTGTGGGTGTCGATGTTGATCGTGCATCCGCAGTGGACGCTCTTCGAAGGCCAGTTCGGCTGGCTGCTGCTGATCGTGTTCACCAGCATTTTCATCGCCGGGCCGGGACGCCTGGCACTCAATGTCCGTTTCGCCGGAGCCTTGCGTTATGTCTGAATCCAATCGCCGTGAGCCGGCAAGTCCGGGGCCTGATGAGGTGGTGACCCTGATCGTCAAGCACCGGGTCAAGGCCGGTTTCGAAGTGCCTTATGCAGCCTGGCTGCGCAACATCGTCAAGGTGGCCGCGCAGAACGTCGGGCACTTGGGCGTGGATGTGGTGCGTGGCAAGAATGCTGGCCTGGACACCTACACCTGCGTGCTGCGCTTTTGTTCGACCGAGGCGATGCAGCGCTGGCTCGATTCACCGCAACGCCAGGAACTGGTCGATGAAGCCGCGCCGATGCTGGCCGATGGCGACCAGACCGAAGTCAATCCGGTCAACGAGTTCTGGTTCTCGCCCCAGGCCGAGGCCAGTACGCCACCGCCGCGCTGGAAGCAGGCTGTGGTGACGCTGCTGGTGATCCTGCCGCACACCTTGCTGGTGCCGCTGCTATGGGGGCCGTTGTTGCGGCTCAATGCCTTGCTCTCCAATTACGTGGTGGCCACGTTTCTGATCACCCTGACCATCGTGCTGTCGGTGGTTTACATCTTCATGCCCATGGCGACGCATCTGTTCGCGCCCTGGCTGTCTCCCGCCACATTGCACGAGGAACCGTGATGAACGCCGATCTGATTCTGTTCAATGGTCAATTCCATACCGTTGACCGCGAAAAACCGCTCGCCAGCGCCGTGGCGATCAGCGACGGGCGTTTTGTCGTGGTCGGCAACGATGCCGAAGCCATGGCCCTGCGGGGCTCGAACACCCAGGTGATCGACCTCAAGGGGCGTTGCGTGATCCCCGGGCTCAACGACTCACACTTGCACCTGATCCGTGGCGGCTTGAACTACAACCTGGAACTGCGTTGGGAAGGTGTGCCGTCACTGGCCGATGCCTTACGCATGCTCAAGGAGCAGGCCGACCGCACGCCGACCCCGCAGTGGGTGCGGGTGGTCGGTGGCTGGAACGAATTCCAGTTCGCTGAGAAGCGCATGCCGACCCTGGCGGAGCTCAATCAGGCGGCGCCAGACACGCCGGTTTTCGTGCTGCACCTGTACGACCGCGCCTTGCTCAACCGCGCCGCGTTGCGTGTCGCCGGCTACACCCGTGATACACCGAATCCGCCAGGCGGCGAGATCGTGCGTGACGCCAATGGCGAGCCGACCGGCATGCTGGTGGCGCGGCCCAACGCGATGATTCTGTACTCGACCCTGGCCAAGGGGCCGAAGCTGCCGCTGGAGTATCAGGTCAACTCGACCCGTCAGTTCATGCGCGAACTCAATCGCCTGGGCCTGACCAGTGCCATCGATGCCGGCGGCGGTTTCCAGAATTACCCGGACGATTACCAGGTGATCGAGCAGTTGGCAAAGGACGAGCAACTGACCGTGCGCATCGCCTACAACCTGTTCACCCAGAAACCGAAGGAAGAGTTGACCGACTTCAAGAACTGGACCGGCAGCGTGAAGCTGCACCAGGGCGATGATTTCCTGCGACACAACGGCGCCGGGGAAATGCTGGTGTTCTCGGCGGCGGACTTCGAAGACTTCCTCGAACCGCGCCCGGACCTGCCGCAAACCATGGAAGCCGAACTGGAGCCGGTGGTGCGCCATCTGGTCGAGCAACGCTGGCCGTTCCGTTTGCACGCCACCTACAACGAATCCATCAGCCGCATGCTCGATGTGTTCGAGAAGGTTAATCGCGACATTCCGTTCAACGGCTTGCCGTGGTTTTTCGACCACGCCGAAACCATCACCCCGCAGAACATCGAGCGGGTGAGGGCGCTGGGCGGCGGCATCGCGATTCAGGATCGCATGGCGTTCCAGGGTGAATATTTCGTCGAGCGTTACGGCGCGAAAGCGGCCGAAGCCACGCCACCGATCAAACGCATGCTGGCCGAAGGCGTACCGGTGGGTGCCGGTACCGACGCCACGCGGGTGTCGAGCTACAACCCGTGGACCTCGCTGTACTGGATGGTCAGCGGTCGCACCGTCGGAGGTATGGAATTGCACGCCGAAGGCCTTTCACGCCTGACGGCGCTGGAACTGTTCACCCACGGCAGCGCCTGGTTCTCCTCGGAGCAAGGCAAGAAGGGCCAGATCAAGGTCGGGCAACTGGCTGACGTCGCGGCCCTCAGTGCAGATTTTTTCAGCGTCGATGAAGAGGCGATCAAGTGGATCGAGTCGGTATTGACCGTGGTCGGCGGCAAGGTGGTGTACGGCGCCGGTGACTTCGAGAAGCTCGGGCCGGCCAGCGTGCCGGTGCTGCCGGACTGGTCGCCGGTGGTGAAGGTGCCGGGCCACTGGCGCCCGACTTCGCCGATGCAGGCCCAGGTTCACCATTGCAGCGGCCCGTGCGCGGTGCATTCCCACAGTCATGAACGGGCGCGCCTGTCGAACGCGCCGGTCAGCGATTTCGCCGGTTTCTGGGGCGCCTTTGGCTGCTCGTGTTTTGCCTTCTGACTCTTTTAAAAAAGCGCCGGCCCAACAGGTCGGCGCTGACTGCAACAACCATCCACCAAGGAGTTTCCAATGAGCAACGTTCCCTACAAACGCCTGAACAAAGACGATGCTGTGGTATTGCTGGTCGACCACCAGACCGGTCTGATCTCGCTGGTACAGGATTTCTCGCCCAACGAGTTCAAGAACAACGTGCTGGCGCTGGGCGACATCGCCAAGTTCTTCAAACTGCCGACCATCCTCACCACCAGTTTCGACAGCGGTCCGAACGGTCCGATCGTGCCGGAGCTCAAGGCGCAGTTCCCGGACGCGCCGTTCATTGCACGCCCGGGCCAGATCAACGCCTGGGACAACGAAGACTTCGTCAAGGCGATCAAGGCCACCGGTCGCAAGCAACTGATCATTGCCGGTGTGGTGACCGACGTGTGCGTGGCGTTCCCGACACTGTCAGCCATTGCCGAAGGCTTTGAGGTGTTTGTGGTGACCGACGCTTCCGGCACCTTCAACACCACCGTGCAACAAGCGGCCTGGGCGCGCATGTCGGCCGCCGGTGCACAACTGCTGAACTGGTTCTCCGTGGCCTGCGAGCTGCAAGGCGACTGGCGCAACGACATGGAAGGCCTGGCCAACCTGCTGTCCGAACGCCTGCCGAACTATCGCAACCTGATCAACAGCTACACCAAATTTACCGCTAAGTAAGAAGTACACCTGTGGGAGCGAGCTTGCTCGCGATGGCGGCGTATCAGTCGACACACATGTTGACTGACAGAAAGCTATCGCGAGCAAGCTCGCTCCCACAGATTTTTTGTGTGATCACTTGATCAGCGACTCTGCAACCAACTCAAAAACCCACCTTTCCTGACCGCTACCGGTTTGGCCATCAACGCCATCCGGCTGTTCTGCTGGCGCACCGCCTGCAGCTTGTTCAACGCCCGGTCGACTTCCCGTCGTTGCGCCATGCAGTTGCGGGTCAGTGATTTGTCGAGGCGGTAGATGATGCTTGAGGTCATGGCGGTGAACCGTGCCTGGGACGGCGTGTCGGCGAGGATGCTTTGTTCGCCCATGACTTCACTCGGCCCCATGCGCCCGGCTTCGATCTGCGTGCTGCCGTTGGGGACGGTGGCGCTGACCACGCCGGTGGCGATGACGAACAGGCTGTCCGGTACTTCCTCCAGATCCAGCACCACCTCACCGGCCGCGTATTGCTGCGCCACCATGTTCTGGGCCAGGTGATCCCGTTCCTCGGCGCTCAGGGAGCGGAATATTTTCACTTCATCGAGCAAGGCCCGTGCACGGGTCGACGGCTCGATCACGCCATCGGGTTGCCGGGAAATGCCTGCCGCTTCGAGGTGCCGATGGGCCAGGTCGAACAGTTGATTGCGCACTTCACCCTTTTTGCCCAATTCGGCGATGAAGCCGCTGGCCACGTATTCGGACATGGTTTCGCCGGCCTCCTTGAGCACGGCTTTCGGCGCCGGATCGAGCAGCAGACTGCTACTGCCCTGAAGGGTGCGGTCCAGGGCATCGAGTACCCGGCGCGGGCGGATGTGGTTGGGCACCTGAATGCTGATCGACACGCCGTGCATATTGAACGGGCGGCTGAGATTGACGATCTTTGCCTTGGCCGCCACCGAGTTCGGCACCACAGCGGTGCTGCCGGCGCTGGTCAGCAGGTGGGTGGCACGCCAGTCGATATCCAGCACCTTGCCTTCAATACCGTCGATGGAAACCCGGTCATCGACCTGATACGGCTTGGTGGTATTGAGCACGATGCCGGAGAACACGTCGCTCAAGGTGCTCTGCAATGCCAGACCCACCACGATGGCGACGACGCCGGAGGTCGCCAGCAAACCTTTCACCGGCAGCTCCAGCACGTAGCCGGCGGCGGCCACCACGGCAATCAGGAACACCAGTGCACCGATGACATCCTGCAACAGCCGGCCGCTATGGCCGATGCGCCGCATCAGGGCCAGGCCGATCACTTCGGTCAGCACCCGCGCGGCGTACAGCCACCAGAGAATCCCCAGTGCCGTGGCCCCCAGTTGTGCCACGCGATCATCGGCAAACAACGGCGCCTGCAACGGGCTGACGCCGGCGTTGATGAGCACCGCGCTGAACAGCACAAACAGCGCCAGGCGCACACCGACCCGGCTGACGCGATGCTTGAATGGCGCGAGGTGCCAGAGCAGGGCGTCGATGCCCAGCAGCAGGGTGCTCAGTGAGAGCAGGTGACCAAGGAGAAAGGACATGGGGAAACTCCATTTAAATGCTTGTGGCAAACAGATCGCAGATCCTTCGGGGAAGGTGATTTCAGTGCAGTGAACGAAGATTAATGGTGTGTCAGGAAGGGAAAAAGCGGCTATAACGTGTTTGACTGTCAACCGGGAAGTGACAATGAACCCCTTCGAAGATATGCGTATTTTTTGCCAGGTCATGGACTCCGGCAGCTTCACGGCGGCCGCCGATCAACTGGGGCTGTCCAAGCAGTTTGTCAGCCGCCGCTTGATGCAACTCGAAGAGCGCCTGGGCGTGCGCTTGCTCAATCGTTCGACCCGGCGCCTGGATGTCACGCCGCTGGGGCAGAGCTATTACGAGTCAGCCTTGCGTCTGCTCAGCGAAGTCGAACAAGTGGAGCAGGGCATCGCCGGCCAGACCACCGAGCCACGGGGGGCCATTCGTGTGAGTGCGCCGCTGTCGTTCGCGCTGGCGCATCTGGGCTGCTTGTTGCCGGTGTTTTTGCAGCGCTATCGCGACGTGACGGTGGAGATGGATTTGAGCGATCGTCCCGTGGATTTGCTCGGTGAGGGCTACGACCTGGCGCTGCGCATCGGCACACTGGAAGACTCGACACTGATCGCCCGACGCATTGCCTCCATTGAGCGGGTGTACTGCGCAAGCCCGGCGTACCTGACCGAACGCGGCACACCGCTCAAGCCTGAAGATTTGCACGGTCACGACTGCCTGCCGTACGGCCATGGTCGACAGGTGCAATGGCGGTTTGCAGGGCAGGGCAAGCCATTGAGCGTCAATGTCAGCGGGCGGATGCGGGTCAACAACGGTGAATTGCTCAAGGACGCGGCGATTGCCGGGCTGGGGATCACGTATTTGCCGACGTTCATTGTTGGCTCGGCGTTGAAGGATGGACGACTGGTGGAAGTGCTGGAGGATTTTCGGCCGGAGCCGCTGACGTTGTCGGCGGTCTATCCGCAACACCGGCAGAGTTCGCGGCCGGTGCAGGCGCTGGTTGAGTTCTTGCGCGAGGAACTGGATCAGTCTGAGGGTGGGTTGTAGAGCGGCGGATTGCCTGACTCACATCGGCCACTGTGGGAGCGAGCTTGCTCGCGATGGCGTCGTGTCATCCAACATTGAAGTCGTCTGACACTCCGCCATCGCGAGCAAGCTCGCTCCCACAGGGTTTTGTGTTGCATGGGAATCAGTGGGAATCAGCTCCTTTTGTCATCACCGGGCTCGGTATGGACACCGCGGTCATCCCCAGGCTCGCCATTGGCATGGACACCATGGTCATCACCGGGCTCGCCATTGGCATGAACGCCATGATCGTCGCCGACTTCACCGGACCGATGAACGCCATGGTCGTCCCCGGGTTCATCATGGGTGCCGCTGCGTCCTGAGGACGAGACCGATCCGGAGTGGCTCGAACCGCTGTTGGCACTGCCATGGCCACTGTTGCTGCCATGGTCGCCACTGTGGCCGCTGCCGCTGTTGCCACCACTGCCGCTTCCACCATGACTGCCGCCGCCGCCGCCGCCGCCGCCGCCGCCGCCGCCACCGCCGCCACCACCGCTACCACCACCGCCGCCACCGTGACTGCCGCCACCACCACTTCCGCCACCACCGCCACCACCGCCACCACTACCCCCATCCTTGGCCTGAGCACTGGAAACTCCAGACAAACTGTCCGGAATCAATACGGTAGACGCCGACAGAACCGCGCCAATAGCTACTGCCAGTAAAAGCTTATTGATGAGCATGTCGTTCTCCGTCCTTTAATTCAGATTGGAACCTTCATGAACAGTGCAATGTGCTGATTTTTCCCCGTGGGAACTTGATGAACAGTTCAGCGCACCGATTTATTCGGTGGGAACATTGAAAAATAGTGCAGCGTTCAGCCGGACCCGCGTCTAAAGGGTCAGCGTCAAAGAGTCAATGAATGCTCGAGGCCAGCTCGAAAATCGGGATGTACATCAGGATCACGATCACCCCGATCAACAGACCGATGAAGGTCATGAGCAAGGGTTCGAACAGCCGCACGAACCATTCGATCCAGCGGCTGATTTCTTCGTCGTAGAAGTCGGCGCTGCGCTCCATCATCTGCCCGAGGTTGCCGGACTGTTCGCCGGCTCGCAGCAGGCGCAGGGACACGGGGGTCACCAGGTGATTGAGTTCCAGCGCGGCAGAAAGTGATTGCCCCTCGCGCACCCGGTCGCAGGCCTGGTCCAGGCGCGTGCGGGAGGCGACGGTGAGCAGGCCACGGACCATGCCCATGGCGGTGACCAGGGGAATGCCGCCTTGCAGCAGAATCCCCAGTGAACGGTAGAAGCGCGCCAGTTCATACATGAAGATGCGTTGGTGCACCGCAGGGAGTTTTTCGATCAGGCGGTCCAGCCCCCGACGAAAGGCCGGCTGGCGCTGGAGCAGGGTGAGGGCGACGATGATGGCCAGCAAACCACCGAAGAATTCACCCTGGTGGGCGTGCAGGAACATGCCGCTGCTCATCAGGATCTGCGACATCCAGGGCAGGTTCGACCCCAGCCCTTCAAACACCAGGCTGAAGCGCGGCACGACATACCCCATCAAAAACAAAACCACGCCACCGCCCACCACCAGCAACAGCAAGGGGTAGATCGAAGCGCTGATGATCTTTTGGCGAACCTCGTCCATGCGTTGGCGATAGCTGACATAACGGCCCAGGGCATCGCCCACGGCGCCGGTCTTTTCACTGGACTGCACCAGCGCCACGTACAACGGGGGGAAAACCGCCGACAGCTGGCTCAAGGCCTGGGAAAACGATTTGCCCTCGTAAAGCAGGCGGACCAACTCGTTCAAGGTCTTGCGGGCCTGTGGCGCGTTTTCCTTTTCCGCCAGGCTTTCCAGGGCATCGATCAACGGCAGGCCGGCGTTGAGCAGGGTGGTCAGTTCCTGGCTGAACAACACCAGGTTGAACGTCTCGCGCTTGTGCAGGCGCAAGGCGCGCCAATGTCGTTCGGCGTGCAGGCTGACCACCCGCAGGCCCTGATCTTCGGCGATGCGCCTGGCTTCGCTGTGCCCCGGTGCCTCGACGGTCATCGAGACCACACCGGCCTTGCCGACGGCCTTGAGATGAAAGCGCATGGTCGCCATTCCCGTCAGTTCCAGTTGGTGACTTCGGCGTTCTCGCCTTCGCCACCGGGCTGCCCGTCCTTGCCCATGGACAACAGGTCGTACTCGCTGTTTTCACCGGGATAGCGATAGGCGTAGTTGCGGCCCCAGGGGTCTTGCGGGAGTTTTTTCTGCAGGTACGGGCCGGTCCAGCGCGGTTCGTCGGCGGGGGCGGTGACCAGCGCCTGCAAACCCTGTTCGGTGGACGGGTAATGGCCAACTTCCAGACGGTAAAGGTCCAGTGCCTTGCTCAAGCCTTCTATCTGCGCCTTGGCCACTTTCACTTCGGAGCGACCCAGTTGGGCGAAATACTTCGGCGCCACGATGCCGGCCAACAGCCCCAGTACCACCAGCACCACCAACAGTTCGAGCAAGGTGAACCCGCTTTGGGTTCGCCGGGCATAACACAGTCGCTGATTCATGATGACCTCATAACAGTCGGCAGCAGAGTTGCCATGTAGTTGCATGCAATTGCCATGCTCACGATTGCCGACCCTTGCGCGCCCCCCTTGCTACGGGCCTTCTCGCTTACGGCACAGTGCTTGCGTATGGCTGGTGCACGACTGGCCATTGGGGCAATACCCCCAATTTTCGGGGCCGGAAAGGGGAGGTATAACAATGAAGACACTCACCGCCGGATTGCTGGGTTTCCTTGTGTTGGCCAGCGCCGCACAGGCCGATGTGTTTGTTTCCGTGGACGCCAATGGCGGCTACGTCCTGTCCAATGTCCACCGCCCCGGACGCCACTATGAACGGGTGATTCGTGAGCCCGATGCGCCGGTGGTCAGCCTCGATCAGCAACCGCAGATGATCGCCGCGCAACCCTATGCCGAGCTGGTGGCGGCGGCGGCCACGGCCAACGAACTGCCGGCGGCGCTGCTGCACGCAGTGATCAAGACCGAATCGAGCTACAACGCCCGCGCCACCTCACCCAAGGGCGCTCGCGGGCTGATGCAATTGATGCCCGCCACCGCCCGCGAAATGGGGGTGACCAATGTCTACGACCCCAAGGCCAACATCCAGGGTGGCGCCCGCTATCTCAAGCGCCTGATGACGATGTTCGACAACGATATCCGGCTTGCCGTGGCGGCCTATAACGCCGGCCCGCAAGCGGTGCTCAGCCGGGGCAATGTGGTCCCGCCGTTCGCCGAAACCCAGCGTTATGTGCCCAGTGTGCTGAAGCAGTATCGGCGTTTGCAGGGGTTGCCCGCGGATGCGCCGCTGTGATCGAACACCCGGGGAAATTTCCCCAATAGTGGGGAATAGTGGCCCCGGCGAAAAAGGGGGGGGATTGGGTGGGGAATATCCCCCGGCCTATCAAGTCGTGATCATAACAAGCTGATTAATAACGTATTTTTTTGTGGCATGCGGATTGCTCCGGTCGATTTATCGAGAAGTGTTCCCCCGATAACCCGCAGCGAGGCCCGAGTCCATGATCGGCATATCCCACGCTTGGTCCTTGATTGATTTGCTTACCCCCCCTGTGGGAGCGAGCTTGCTCGCGATGACTGCTTTCCACTCGCCAACGATGTCGACTGTCAGTCCGCTATCGCGAGCAAGCTCGCTCCCACAACGGGGCGGGTAAGACAGGTACAGATCGGTAAAGAGGAATGTTGCTGAAAACAGGACCAACCCTTGTCCGGCGTCGTGCCGGGATTTCGGGTCAGTCCCGGTGATACCCACTAACGAGGAAACCGACATGGACCGATTCGCGCATTGCGGCCTGCTGACGTTTTGCCTGTTGGCCTTCGGTATCGACCAGGCGCTGGCTCACTCGACGGACGAGCACACCGGGCACGACACGGCGGCCAGCACCGCCAGCCCGGAGAACGCCCGTATCAGATTTGCCGACGTGGCCTTGCTGGACCAGAACGGCAAGGTCGTCAACCTGGAAAAAGACCTGGTCAGCAACAAAATCGTGGTCATGGGTTTCATTTACACCCGTTGCACCACGGTCTGCCCGGTGATGTCCTCGATCATGGGCAGGGTACAGAAACATTTGGGCGCGCGGGTCGGCACCGAGGTGCAATTGGTGTCCATCAGCATCGACCCGCAGCGTGATGATCCCCAACGCCTGAACGACTACGCCCGCACCTTCCAGAAAGGGCCGGGCTGGAGCTGGCTGACCGGTTCGCCGCAGGCGGTCGATGCCACGCTCAAGGGCCTGGGTGTCTACAGCGGCAACTTCGAGAACCACTCGCCACTGATTCTGGTGGGGGACGGCAACAACCGCTACTGGACCCGCTACTACGGTCTCACCGAACCGGCGGAGCTGGCCCGGGCCGTCGAGAGGCTCAGAGGCGAACGCAACGCCCACGCCAAGCACACCGCCATCGCCATGGAGCACCAGCCATGAGCGCCATGGACAGGAAAACCTGCTTCCCCGACACACCCTTGCAGGACCAGAACGGCAGCACCTTTATCTCCCTTACCAGTGATCCGCTGCGCAACACGCCAGCGGTACTCAAGGCTTGCACCTTGAAACAGGGCATCGATGGGCCCCACTGGTTTTTTCTTACCGAAGACAAGGTGCAAATGGACCTTGTATGGGGTCGCATCGACCAGATCGTGCCGACCCCCTTGCAGCACTCCACACGGTTGATCGTCGGTGACGCGGCGAACAAGCGCTGGAGCAAAATCCGTCCCGCCGCCATTGCCCAGCGCTTGCAGTTGCTGACAATGCCCGTGGCCCGTCGCTGAGCCACGGCCATGAATACTGCCCTCGTCCTTGGCCTGCTGCTCTTCGGCAGCATCGCGCTCACCGCCCAGGCGCTGCCGCTGAGCCTTAGCGAAAGTGCCGGTAAACGGTTGTACCACGAAGGCGTGTCGGCCAGCGGCGAACCGATCATGGTCCGGGTCGGCGCAGCGGGCGTGCTGCTGCCGGCCACCCGCCTGCCGTGCGCCAATTGTCATGGCGAGGATGGCCTCGGGCGCCCGGAAGGCGAGGTGCGACCGCCGGACCTGCGCTGGTCTCGACTGGCCAGCAGTCAAGGCCAGCAGCACATCAACGGCCGCAGTTATCCGGCCTACAGCGAAATCACCCTGGCGCGGGCGGTGCAAGAGGGGCGCGACCCGGGCAACAATCGGCTCGATCCGACGATGCCACGGTTCGTGTTGTCGATGATCGATCAACGCAACCTCACGGCGTACCTCAAGCACCTGGCCGAAGACCGCGTTCCGGGACTGGCCCCCGACAGTCTGCACCTGGGTACGTTGTTGCCGGGTTCCGGCCCCTTGGGCGAAGAGGGCATCACGGTGGCGGCGGTGCTCAATGGCTGCGTGGCGCGCATCAACGAGGCGGGCGGAATTCATGGCCGGCAGTTGCGCCTGACCATCCTCGACCCCGGCGCCGACCGCGCCAGTGCCGAAAAGGCGCTGGACCGGTTGATCAATGAAGAGCAGGTGTTTGCCCTGATCGCACCGATGGCGCCGGCATTGGACCTGAACTTCGCCATGCGTCTGGAACAGGCCGGCATTCCCCTGATCGGGCCGCTGTCCTTGCAGGGCACGCTCCACACCAGCCCGCAGATATTCGAGCCACTGCCGGGCCTTCGCGACCAATTGATCGCCCTGGCCAACTACGCCAGTACGAGCCTGCGGGTGCTTCAGGGGCCGACGCTGATCGCCTATCCGGACGAACCCGGCCAACGCCTGGCGGCGCAGGAACTCAGCAAGTACTTGCAGGGGCACGCCTGGCAAAAGGTGCGCCTGCAAGCCTATGACCCGGCCGGGGATGATTTTCCCTTGGGGTCGCGCTCGGTGTTTTACCTGGGCAGCAGCAGCGGCTTCAGTCGTCTGGCCGAGCGCTTGCAAACGGCGGGGCAGGTGCCTTACCTGTTCGCCGCCTCGAACCAGGTGGCGGGCAATCTGATGCAGGTGCCCAGCGGATTTTCCCGACGGGTATTCCTGGCCTATCCGTTCGTGCCAAGCGACTGGACCCAGGCCGGGCGCCTGGCCTTGACCCAGTTGCGCGAACACCAGGGCCTCGGTGGCCAGCATGCGGTGCTGCAAGTGGGCGCGTTCAGTTCGATGATGCTGCTCAGCGAAGGCATGAAGCAGGCCGGGCGCAATGCCAGTCGCGAGAAGCTGGTCAGGGCCCTGGAAGGCTTGCGTGACTTCGATACCGGGCTGACACCGCTGATCAGCTTTGGTCCGGGCCGGCGCCTGGGCTTGAGCGGTGCCCATATCGTCACGGTGGATCTGCCGGACCAGCGTTTCTATCTGGTCGCGCCCTATAAACCCATTGCTGCCAAGCCCTGACCGGAGGCCGATCATGAAACTCGATACCGCCCGGTGCAGACGCTTCCACTGGCGAAACCGCAGGGCTACGCTTAACCGGGAAGAGGGCGTCGGCGTCATTGTGCTCGCGCAATCGAATCGAATCGAACGGATTGACGATCAATAGGGGGTTTCCCCAACAGTGGGGGGAAAAGTCCAGTGCCAATCACGTCGCTTTCCCCGTTTTTGGGGGATGGAATTGCGTTACGAAAAGGCATTGTTTTTTAAATTCAAGGACATGAAGTCCTCAAATTACCGGTGCCCAGCCTGGCATGAAGTGTGCGTTAGTCCTGTCAGGACGCGCACTCCGTCAGGTTCAAAATCCGGACCTGCGGTTTCAAGGAGTCCACCTTGTTGAATAAAGTACTGGTTGTTGATGACGAACAGTTGCTGGCGGAGAACCTCCAGGGTTACCTGCAGGCGCAAGCACTGGAAGTCCGGATTGCCCACGACGGTGCGAAAGGAATCGCTGAAGCCGATGATTTCGCGCCCGATGTGATGGTGTTCGATTACCGCTTGCCCGATATGGAAGGCTTTCAGGTGCTCGATGCCGTCCGCCAGAACAGGAAGTGTCATTTCGTGCTGATCACAGGGCATCCAACCGCAGAGGTTTGCGAGCGGGCCCGGCAACTGGGTGTCAGCCATATCCTGTTCAAACCGTTTCCATTGGCGGAATTGGCCCGTGCCGTGCTTGATCTTCTGGGCAGGCAACGCGAACCCAAAGTGGGGGTGAGCACTTCCGAAGGCTTTGTCGAACGACGCCAGAGCAGGACCGAGAGTTTCCCGCTGCAGTTGTACGACGGTAGCTGGGTGCTGGCAGATCGCCGAAAAAATACATCGGCCTCCAAGGCGCCAGACGACGAACAGTTGCTCACCGGGGAGTAGTGGCGCGACAAGACGTTCCGGCCTCCGCCGAATGGCTCGCCGCGCCGACAGGGCCCAAAGCCCCGGGCGTAGGAGAGCAAGCCATGGACCGTCTATCCTTTGCCGTAGAACCGGCGCAACCGGAATGTTCACCGACTCGTTTTACCAGTGAGCAACTGGCCCAGGCCCGAGCCCTGGCCACCAGTTCCGGCGAGCGGATGCTGGACGCCCTGGGGCGGCTGTGCGCACTGGCTCCCATGCCTTTCATTCAATGCCTCGGCGTAACCCTGCATTACCCGGTGCTCGACACCGACAGCCTGTTCAATTCCACGCCGGTGTTCGACCGGGTGACCCTGGCCCAATGCCTCAAGCGCGAATTCACCCTGTTGCGTCACAACGATGCGGTCATCGGAGTGTTCGCCGACCCCTTCGACAGTGCGCGCCTGGCCTGGATCGATGAGTGCCTGCAAGGCGCGCCGCTGTACCTGGTGCATGCCGATGACCTGAAGGCCTATCTGGCGCGCCACGAAGAAAGCTTCCATGCGGTGGAGTCGCTCAACGCCCAGAGCGACGCCGGCGCCGAAACCGATAACCTGCAAAGCCTGTCCCTGACCAGCATCAGCGAAGATTCCAGCGTCGTGGTCAAACTGGTCAACTCGACCCTGTACGACGCGCTGAAAATGCACGCCAGCGACATCCACCTCGGCACCACCGGCAACGGTCTGGTGATCAAGTACCGGATCGACGGCGTGCTCAACAACATCAGCAAAATCCAGGGCAGCGAGTTCGCCGAGCAAGTGATTTCCCGGGTCAAGGTCATGGCCGAACTGGACATCGGCGAAAAACGCGTGCCCCAGGATGGTCGCTTCAAGATCGGCATCAGCGGCCGGCAGATCGACTTCCGGGTGTCGATCATGCCGAGCATTTTCGGCGAAGACGCGGTGCTGCGGGTACTCGACAAACAGGACCTGGCGGACAAGGTCTGTGGCGTGCAGTTGCAGGCCCTGGGCTTTGAAGAAGAAACCCTGCGCCAGCTGCGCCGGCTGGCCGCCGAACCCTACGGCATGGTGCTGGTGACCGGGCCGACCGGTAGCGGCAAAACCACCACCCTGTACGCGATGATCACCGAGATCAACCACGGCGTGGACAAGATCATCACTATTGAGGACCCGGTGGAGTATCAACTGCCGGGCGTGCTGCAAATCCCCGTCAACGAGAAGAAAGGCCTGACCTTCGCCCGGGGCCTGCGCTCGATCCTGCGCCATGACCCGGACAAGATCATGGTCGGTGAAATCCGCGACCCGGACACCGCACAGATCGCCGTGCAATCGGCGCTCACCGGTCACCTTGTGTTCACCACCATTCACGCCAACAACGTGTTCGACGTCATCGGCCGTTTCACCCAGATGGAAATCGATCCCTACAGCCTGGTCTCGGCACTCAATGCCGTACTGGCCCAGCGTTTGATCCGCCTGGTCTGCACCAGTTGCAGCAGCCTCTACAGCCCGACGCAAGAAGAGTTGGAGGTCTCGGGGCTTGATCCGCAAAAGGTCGCTCACTACCGGTTCGTCCACGGCAAGGGCTGCGGGCATTGTCGGGGTACCGGTTATCGCGGGCGTAGCGCAATTGCCGAGTTGCTGCACCTGGACGACGAATTGCGGCAAATGATCGTCGAGCGCCAGCCCATTTCGAAAATCAAGGCGCACGCCTGTAAACGTGGCTTGCGCCTGTTGCGCGAGTCGGCGCTGGAGATGGTGGAACAAGGCCGGACGACTCTCGAGGAGATCAATCGTGTCACTTTTATCTCGTGAGCAATTTGTCGCCGTGCTCGGCGCAAGCGGTGTTGGCCTGGGGCAGCGGCAAGGCGCTGCAACCCACTGGCTGGGCAGCGTCGGCTACATTGACGAAGGCTTCCAGGCCTGGACGGTGGCCCTCGATACCCTCGACCGTTTGTTGGCCGAACACACCGTTGCCAGGGCGGAACTGACGGTGGTGATCTCCGGGCACTTCAGTCGCTATTGCCTGGTGCCCTGGAGTGAGCAGATCAGTAGCCCGGCCGAATTGCTCGGCTTCGCCCAACTGTGTTTCGAAGACCTCTACGGTGCCCCGACACAACCCTGGAGCCTGGTGCTCTCGGCCGAACCCGCCGGTTACGACCGCATCGCCACCGCGCTGCCACAGGACTTGCTCGAACGCCTGCGCGCCCTGGTCAGGGCTCGCGGTTTGCGCTTGCGTTCGGTACAGCCGTACCTGATGACGGCGTTCAACCATTTCGATAAAAGCTTTGAGGCCGGGGATTTCCTGTTCGTGGTCGCCGAACCGGTGCGCAGCGTGTTGCTGCTGGCCAGGGAAGGGCGCTGGACCTCGGTGCGATCGGTGGGCAGCAGCGACAGCGATGCGGCGCTGACCGCGTTGATCGGTCGAGAACACCAGTTGCAGGCTTCCAGCAGCGAACGGCCGTTGAATGTCTACCTGCATGCACCGGCGCGCATCGATTCGCCTCCTGACGTGCCTGGTGTGCATCTGCGCACCCTCGAAGAAGACCGGACAGCCGTACGCGATTGCCTGTACCTCATGTCTCGGGCGGTGGCCTGACATGCGCCCCCTGATGCTCGACTTTCAGCCGCGCCGCCGTGCAGGCCCCTTGGGCTGGAGCCTGCTGGCCGGTGGCGTGGTGCTGACACTGACCTGCCTGCTGGTGCAACAGCACCTGAGCCACGAGGCCGAACTACAGCAAGGTCATCTGCAAATCACACAGCGAGTGCTCACCGGCGATACCGGCAGCAAGCTCAGCCTGACCCCGGCGCAAATTCGTGAGCAGGCGCATAACCTGGCGGAAATGCGCAAGGTCTCCCAGCAGTTGCGCCGCCCTTGGGAACGCCTGTTCGCCACCCTCGAAGCCATGCCGCGGGACAACATTGCCCTGCTGACCCTGACCCCGGACGCCCGCAAGGGCCAGGTGCGGATCAGCGCCGAGGCGCTGGACCTGGACGCCATGCTCGATTTCCACCGCCGTCTCGAAGCCAGCGACGAGCTGTCCGACGTATCGCTGCTGAGCCACGAAATTGTCGCCAACGTGCCGGAACACCCGGTGCAGTTCAACCTGTCGGCTACCTGGGAGATCGGCGATGCAAATCCATAAATTGATCGTCCACGAATACCTGCAAGGCCTGGGCGTTCCGGGGCTGGCAGGGATGGCCATGCTGGTGCTGGCGCTGAGCTATGGCCTGGTGGGGTTGCTGCCGAACTGGGAGTCGCTGCAAAGCCTCAGCCAGCAGACTCGCGAAGCCACCGAGTACCTGGCCAAGGTCGAAGACGGCAGCGTGGCCGCGCCGGTGGTGCCGCAGCGCCAGCTCGACGATTTTCGCAGCAAGTTACCGTCCCAGCCCCAGGCCACCGTGGCCATCGACAAGATCTACGCCCTGGCCGCCCAGGAACGCATCACCTTGTCCCGGGGTGAATACTCCCTGGGCGTGGACCCCAAGACCCACCTGGCCCGTTATCAGATTCTGCTGCCGGTACGTGGCAGCTATCCGCAACTGCGGCGTTTCCTGCACGCCTTGCTCGGCCAGTTGCCGGCGGTGGTGCTCGAGGATGTGGAGCTACAGCGCAAGAACATCGCCGATACCGACCTGACCGGGCGGATCCGCATGACCCTTTACCTGTCGAGGTCATGATGAATACCAAACGAGTGTCGGGGTGGGTGGCGTTCTTCGGTGTAGCGGCAGCGCTCGCCTGGCTCCCCGAATACTTCAATCAGGCCGACGACAGCGACCTTGCGGTGGCCACCGTGGCTACGCCAGCCAAGGACAAGACCCCTGGCGCATCGACGGCTGCATCGAGCGCCGCTGCGCTGGCGCCGATCAAGGACCTGAGCCCGGCAGGCGACCTGTTCGCCGCCCGTAGCTGGATAGCGGCGCCGGCCCTTGGCACCGTCACTGAACAACCGGTAGTCGTTACTCCTGTGGTGCAAGTCCCCACTGCACCACCGTTGCCCTTCCAGTTTGTCGGCAGGCTGGATGACCGTTCCGATCTGCAGGTGTTTTTGCAGAGCGGCGAAAAAATATACGTCGTGCGCAAAGGGGATGTCATCGACGAAACCTGGCGGATCGAGCGGATTTCCGATAAGGAACTGAGCCTGGTCTACCTGCCTCTGCATTTGGCGCAGACCTTGTCTGTGGGGAGTACGGAATGAACAAATCCCGTTTGCTGATGAGCCTTTGTCTCTGCGCGGGGCTGGCCGCATGCAGTTCGGCGCAGGTTGCCAGGGATGAAGCTTCGGCCCTGATCGAATCGGGCCAGTATGAAGCCGGTCTGGCGCGCATCGAAGAAGGATTGCGGGAAAACCCTCGCGATACCGAACTGCACATGGCTCTCAACAGCGGACGGGCCCGCGCCGTGACGGCGCTGCTGACCCAGGCCGACATGGACCGCACCCAGCGTAATTTCGCCGGGGCCCGCATGACTTACAGCCGGGTCTTGAACATCGAACCGAACAACCGTCGTGCCCAGGATTCCCTGCGCCAGCTCGACTACCTGCGCAGCATGGATGAGAAACTCGAACTGGCCCGTGGCGACCTGCGTCGCGGTGACATCTACGGTGCCGACCGCCAGGTCAGACAGATTCTCGAACTGGACCCGAAGAACGAAGGCGCCCTGGAACTGCAAGGCAGCATCCGCCTGGTGCAGAGCCGCAACGTGGTGCAGTACCCACAACTGCGCACGCGCCTTGACCGGCCGGTGACCCTGGAATTTCGCGATGCCAACCTCAAGACCATTTTCGAAGTGCTGTCCCAGGTCGCCGGCCTGAACTTCATCTTCGACAAGGACCTGCGCCCGGACATGAAAGCCACGATCTTCGTACGTGACGTGCGTATCGAAGACGCCGTGGATCTGCTGCTGCAACAGAACCAGCTGCATCAGAAAGTGGTCAATGAAAACACCGTGCTGATCTACCCGGACTCGCCGCAGAAACTCAAGGATTACCAGGAGCTGGTGATGCGCACCTTCTACCTGACCAGCATCGATGCCAACACGGCGTTGAACATGATCAAGACCATGCTCAAGACCCGCGACGTGTTCGTCGATGAGCGCCTCAACACCCTGACCATGCGCGATACCGGTGACGCGGTGCGCATGGCGGAAAAACTCCTGCAATCGCAGGACCAGTCCAACCCGGAAGTGGTGCTGGAAGTGGAAGTGATGGAAGTCGCCCGCCAACGTATTCTCGACCTTGGCTTGCAATGGCCCAACACCTTCGGCGTGGTCAACAGCGATGGATCGGCGGTGACCCTTCTCGATCAGCTCAAGGGCATCAACTCCGGCCGCATCACGATCTCGCCATCGCCCCAGGCCAAGATCAATGCCCAGGACAAGGACATCAATACCCTGGCCAGCCCCGTGATTCGGGTCAGCAACCGCGAACAGGCGCGCATCCACATCGGTCAGCGCGTACCGATCATCAGCGCCACCTCGGTGCCTTCGACCCAGGGCCCGGTGATCACCGAAAGCGTGACCTACCTCGACGTCGGTCTGAAGCTCGAAGTGCAGCCCATCGTGCACCTGAACAACGAAGTGGCGATCAAGATCGCGCTGGAAGTCAGTAACGCCACGCCGCTGACACCGACCGCTCAGGGCACCATTCCGGTCCAGGTCGATACCCGCAACGCCCAGACCACCTTGCGTCTGCATGACGGCGAAACCCAGATCCTCGCCGGTCTGGTGCGCGACGACCACGGCGCCACCGGCAACAAGATTCCCGGCCTTGGCGACATTCCCGGCCTGGGTCGCCTGTTCGGCAGCAACAGGGACGACGTCATCAAATCCGAACTGGTGCTGTCGATCACCCCGCGGATCGTGCGCAATCTGCCGTACCAGAGTCCGTCGGACATGGAATTCCCGACCGGTACCGAAACCAGCATGCACATCCAGGCACCGGACCGTTCGATGAGCACCACGGTTCAGGCCAACCCCATGATCGCCCCGATCGCCACCACCGTTACCGTCGGGAAGCCTTGATCATGAACGCCTCGCAACGCGGTTTTACCCTGGTCGAAGTCGTGGTGACGCTCGCCCTGGTCGGCCTGCTGGCCGGCATGGCCGCACCGCTGACCGAGACCGTGGTGCGTCGGGGCAAAGAGCAGGACCTGCGAACCGCGCTGTACCAGATCCGCGATGCCATCGACGCTTACAAACAAGCCTTCGACGCGGGCTACATCGAGAAGTCGCTCGACAGCAGCGGCTACCCGCCGAACCTGCAAGTACTGGTCGAGGGTGTGCGTGACACGCGCAGCGCAAAGGGCGCCAAGTTCTACTTCCTGCGGCGCATCCCCCGTGACCCGCTGGCAGCCGTCAAGCGTGACGACGAGGGCGGCTGGGGCCTGCGTTCCTATGACAGTTCGGCTGAGAACCCGCGCGAGGGCCAGGACGTCTTTGACGTTTACTCCAAGGCCCGCGGCAAGGGCCTCAATGGCATCGCCTACCGAGAGTGGTGAGCATATGCGTCGGCAAAAGGGCTTTACCCTGATTGAACTGATGGTGGTCATGGCAATCATCGCGACCCTGATGACGATCGCCTTGCCACGCTACTTCAGCAGCCTGGAAGCTTCCAAAGAGACCACCTTGCATCAGAGCCTGTCGTCCATGCGCGAGGCGCTGGATCATTACTATGGAGACACCGGGCGTTATCCCGATTCCATCGAACAGCTGGTCGAACTGCGCTACCTGCGCAACCAGCCTCTGGACCCGATTGCCGAGCGCAAGGACACCTGGGTCATTGTCGCGCCACCGGATGGCGTGGCGGGCGGGGTGGCTGATATCAAGAGTGGGGCCAGCGGGAGGGCGCGTGATGGCAGCCTGTATTCCGAGTGGTAAATCTTCGAACCAGGACGGCTTCACCTACCTGGGTGTGCTGTTTCTGGTCGTCGTGCTGGGCATGGGCCTGGCCAGTGCCGGCGAGTTGTGGGCCACCGCTGCGCGCCGCGATCGCGAAAACCAGTTGCTCTGGGTCGGTACGCAATATGCCCAGGCGCTGCGCAGCTATTACCGCAGTTCGCCCGGTATGGCCCAGTATCCGAAAGAACTCAAGGACCTGTTGCAGGACGAGCGTTTTCCGTCGGCCAGGCATCATCTGCGGCAGTTGTACCCGGAGCCGATGACAGGTGGCGAATGGGAGCTGATGCGTGATTTCGACGGGCGGATCAGCGGTGTGTACTGCCCGTCCGAGCAGAAGCCGCTCAAGCAAGAGAATTTTCCCAGCCAGTGGGCGGACTTCAAAGGCATGGCCAGCTACAAGGATTGGCAGTTCGTGGCCGAGAAAGTCTCCTTCGAAGGTACCGACGGGCCGCCGAAAGAACAGTCCACCGGGCCCCAGGCATTGCAGCCTTGAATCGCAGGAGCGGGATTGCTTGCGAAGGCGGCCTGACAGCCGACCTGTCTTTTTGTTGACCGTGTACATATCCATTGCTGCGGTAACGGCTGCTTATGGTTTCGCCCTTACGGCGAGTCCCTTTTGTCAAACGACACAAAAGGAACCAAAAAGTCTCGCCCCGAACGTACGGCCCCTCGCTGAGGCTCGGCGTTCCTTCGCTGCGGTATTCATCCGGGGGCATTGCCCTCCGGTCGGCTTCGCTTCGACCTACATGCAATGAGTTCGACTGCGTCGAACGGCGCTGCGCGCCAATCCCCGGATAAACACCTCCACTCAGCCTTCCGAGGGGGCGGGTGGATCAAGATCAAGAGCTGCAGGCGAGCTAACGCTCGGCCTGATGAGTGGTGAGAAGCGACGCGGTGGTGCGGGATGCTCTGCTTTTTGCTCTTCTGTGGGAGCGAGCTTGCTCGCGATGGCGGTCTTACAACCAACGATAATCCTTTGGCTCACACCACAGGAATTTGTGGATGTCAGAGGCGGCTGTAGGACCAGGAGTGAGGCTACACCGCCTTGCGTCGTTGCCTACATCTACGCCAGAATCTGCCGGCTTGTGGGCCTTGGACCCTGATTCTATCGTTGCCGGGTCGCTGCAAATTCAGCGATCGGGTTTCGCAGCCCAGGTTAATCAAGGCGCTCAGCGCCACCGTTTCCTTGCAGTTGGCGCTTTTGTTCGCCCACTGTTTTGCGTTATGGCGGCTGTGCGCGGGAGACTTTCGGGTCTGCCGGGTTCCTTGATTCCCGGTCTGCGAACCCGCGTATGGCCGCCACCTTCTTCGTTTCGCAGCGAATTGTGGCGGCTCCATCAATCAAGGAGCTTCGTCATGGTCAAACCCACGCCAAATCCCCCCGAATCAAAAGCCGATACCAGTCAGCGTGCATCAACTCTCCACCTGAAACCTGCCATCCTCAAAAGCATCGCCCCCCACAATCCCAGCACGATGTTCGTCATCGCCCCGAACATCGACACCGAAACCCTGTTGGCCCACGCCTGTGAATCGCTGGCTTCAGCAAGCGTGATGGCGACTGATTTCGCCACGTTTCTGGACGGCCCCCAGCGCAGCATGCTGCTGGGTATCCAGCAGGTAATCATGCTGGCCGACCTGGCAGTCAACCGCGCTCTGGATAACGTTGCCCCATTGGACTAAACACAGAACCTTTGTGGCGAGGGGGCTTGCCCCCGTTGGGCTGCGCACCGGCCCCAAAATCAGGCAATGCGGTTTTTCAGGCTGACCGCGCTGAGTGGATTTGCGACTGCTGCGCAGCCGAACGGGGGCAAGCCCCCTCACCACAGGGGTTGTGTTCGCTTGCACGCTTCAGGCGTTTTCCAGCATCGTGATCAACTGCTCCGGCCACACCGTTTCTCGGGTCTCTTGCAGCTCTGCCACCGACCACCATTTATGGTCAGCCATTACCCGGACTTCGTTAGCCGTCCATCCCTCCCGGGACAGGTGTTCACTGTCGGTACGAACCACGAAATAGCGCTCAACGGACAACACCGTTTCGCCGCTTGGCAGCATCATCGGAAAACTGCGTTCTGCAACGCTCGGCCCCACCGTGTCGATGAGTAAACCCGTCTCTTCAAACAGTTCACGAACCGCCGCAACCTCAAAGGATTCACCCTGCTCAAGCCCCCCACCGGGTGTCGCCCAGTGGCTTTGGCCAGCGAGGGCATCGTTTTTGTGTTGGAAGTGAAACAGCAGAACCTGTTGCGAGGGATTGATCACCAGCAGTCTGGCGGAATTACGTTGGCGCATTTTTTTCTTTCCATAGAGTGCCGCGAACCGCAGCTTTCACTGCGGCTCGCGACGGTAAAGCTCATGTCGGCGTTATTACACCGAAAGGGTTATGCCACCACCCGATAACACGGCACATACGCCGCGCCGCCCGGCAGTTTCATCCGGTGCTGGGCGACGAAGGCTTTGAGCAGCAGGTCCAGCGGTTGCATGATCGCCGCGTCGCCACGGATCTGGTACGGCCCGTGTTCTTCGATCAGGCGGATACCCTTGTCCTTGACGTTGCCGGCGACGATGCCGGAGAACGCGCGGCGCAGGTTCGCTGCCAGTTCGTGGGACGGCAGGTCGAGGCTCAGTTTCAGGTTGGCCATGTTTTCGTGGGTCGGGTCGAACGGGCGCTGGAAGCCTTCGTCGATTTTCAGCAGCCAGTTGAAGTGGAACGCGTCGTTGCGCTCGCGGCGGAACTGCTTGACCGCCTTGAGACCCTGGGTCATCTGCCGCGCCACTTCGGCCGGGTCATCGATGATGATCTGGTAGTGCTGCTTGGCGGTTTCGCCCAGGGTCGCACCGACGAATGCGTCCAGTTGTTCCAGGTACGGCGCGGCGTGTTTCGGCCCGGTGAGGATGACCGGGAAGGGCAGGCCTTCATTGCCCGGGTGCATCAGGATGCCCAGCAGGTACAGGAACTCTTCGGCCGTACCGGCGCCGCCCGGGAAGATGATGATGCCGTGGCCGACGCGGACGAAGGCTTCCAGGCGTTTTTCGATGTCCGGCAGGATCACCAGTTCGTTGACGATAGGGTTCGGCGCCTCGGCGGCGATGATTCCGGGTTCGGTCAGGCCCAGGTAGCGGCCGCCGTGGATGCGTTGCTTGGCGTGGGCGATGGTGGCGCCTTTCATCGGGCCTTTCATCACGCCGGGGCCGCAACCGGTGCAGATGTCCAGGCTGCGCAGGCCCAGTTCGTGGCCGACTTTCTTGGTGTATTTGTATTCTTCGGTGTTGATCGAGTGCCCGCCCCAACACACCACGATCTTCGGCTCGACGCCAGGGCGCAGGGTGCGGGCGTTGCGCAGCAGGTGGAAGACGTAATCGCTGATGCCTTGGGAGCTGCTCAGGTCGATGCGTTGGCTGTCGAGTTCGTTTTCGGTGTAGACGATGTCACGCAGGGCGCTGAACAGCATTTCCCGGGTGCTGGCGATCATTTCACCGTCGACGAAGGCGTCGGCCGGGGCATTCAGCAGTTCCAGGCGCACGCCACGGTCCTGCTGGTGAATGCGGATTTCAAAATCCTTGTAGGCTTCAAGAATGGTCTTGGCGTTGTCGACATGGGCGCCGGTGTTGAGGATGGCCAGGGCGCACTGGCGGAAGAGGGTGTAGGTGCTGCCGGAACCGGCTTCGCTCAATTGCTGGACTTCCCGTTGCGAGAGTGTTTCCAGGCTGCCTTTGGGACTGACGGAGGCGTTGATAACTTGGCGTTGGGTCATTCAATGATCCTTAAAACGATGTCATTCACACAACAACAACGAATGGCATCCGAATAATGTGTACTCATGAAAGAAGATGGCACGAACTGCGCAGTCTCGCCATGTCCCCGCTTGACGATGAAAAGATGAAAAGGGGCCCCAGCATAGCTAAATCCCGCGCAGAGGCGATAATGGCCCGCAGTCTTTTTGCCTCAAACCCCTTTTTACCATTGAAGCTCAGGAAACCCGACGCAATGTTCGAAATCCAGCCGATGAACGCCCAGACCTACCGGCAACAGACACGGCGCAGCACGGTCATCATTGCCCTGATCTTTCTGGCGCTGGCGATGGTGCTGTCCACGGCGGCGGTGGCTCTGTTCGGCACGCCGGGAGGCGACAATCTGCGCTTCAATGCCGGTGGCGTGTTCGTTGCGGTGCTGGCGATGGCAGCGTTGATGCGCAAGGTGTTCTGGCGCCAGGAATGGATGGCGCCAGCGGTCTACAGTTGGCAACTCAAGCGCAGCCTGATGAGCGTTACCAATGTCATGCATCATGTAACGGCGGCCGTGGAAAAGGGCGATCCGGTTGCGATGAAGCTGTTGCGTTTCTACCATTTGGGGTTGAACCAGATGCATCAACTCGATGGCAACTCCAGCGACCATGGCCAGTTGCTCCGCGAAATGGATCAGCACAAGGAACGAATGCAAGCGCTGGGCATCGACACCGAACAGACGCGGCTGGATCCGACGTGGCTGGAGGCGGTAAAGCAGGCGTCGCGCTAACATCATTGCGAGCCTGTATCAGGCATAGTCAGCAAAAGAGGCGATCAGGAAGAGTCGCCCTGTCACAGACAATCAGGGAGCAGCATGGTACATCCATCGATCAACGATCATATTGAAATGCTCCGGCCAGCGGTGCCCCGGCTCAAGGTTCGCTCGGCGGTGATCCTGCTGCTCGCAGTGTGCCTGTCGATGGTGGCTATCGTGATCTGGGAAGCCTGGAGCTCGCGCCAGTACTACCTGCATGACAAGGAAGTGACGATGTCCAACCTTGCGCAGACCCTGGCATCGCAAGCGCAGGCAACGATCAAGCAGGCCGACACACTGTTGTTCACCCTGGTCGATCGGCTGGAGCACGAGGGTGTGGATCAATCCCGGCTGCCGGCATTGCTCAATGCCCAGCGCAGTGAGTTGAGTCAGCTCCATGGCGTGTTCGTTTTCGACGAAAAAGGGCAATGGATCGCCAATTCCAACGGCGCCGGCCAAACCGGCGTCAACAATTCCGACCGCGAATACTTCACCTTCCATCGCGATAACCCCAGCCGTGGGCCGCACATCGGGCCGTCGATCAAGAGCCGTTCGAGCGGTGAATGGATCATGACGGTTTCGCGCCGGTTCAATCATCCCGACGGCAGCTTTGCCGGGGTGGCGGTGGCGACGATTTACCTCAGCCATTTCCTGCAGCTCTACGACAGCATCGACATGGGCAGTAACGGCGTGATCAACCTGATCGGCGACAATGCCCGCATTGTCATTCGCAGGCCCTTCAAGGAAGCGGAGATCGGTTCCAGCCTCGCCAAGAGCCCGTTGTTCAACGAGTTGTTGCCCAAGGGCGACGCAGGTACGGCCACGCTCAGGTCGATCGTTGACGGTGTCGAGCGGGTGACGGGCTATCGCCGGGTCGAGGGTTATCCGCTGATCGTTTTTACCGCGGTGAACAAGGATGAAGTGCTCGGCAGCTGGCGCAAGGAGACGCTGCTCAGCGCCGGCATTGTCGCGCTGTTGCTGAGTTTTCTTGGGGTACTGGGGTTTCGGCTTATCAACCTGATGAGGCAGCAGAACCTGGTGCAGGTCGAGTTGCTGGACACCCAGGACAAGCTCCTGGAGGTCAATCGCAACCTCGAAGGCCTGGCCCTCAAGGACGCGCTGACGGGGCTGGCCAACCGCCGTCAGCTCGACGCTTTCATCGATGCTGAAATGGGCCGTGCCCGACGCAGCCAGTCCGAATTGGCGCTGTTGATGATTGATGTCGACCATTTCAAACCGTTCAACGACTGCTACGGCCACCTGGCCGGTGACGAGTGTTTGCGCAAGGTCAGTGCGATCATCACGAACAGCATCAAGCGTCCCGGTGACCTGGCCGCCCGCTATGGTGGCGAAGAGTTTGCCGTGGTGCTGCCCGGCAGCGACTACGTGGGGGCATTTCTGGTGGCGGAGAAAATCCGCCGTGCGGTACTGCAGGCCGACATTGCCCACAGTGACAGCCCGGAAGGCATCGTGACCGTCAGTGTCGGCGTCTGTGCCAGCAATGCCGCGTCCCAGGTCCGCCCCGAAGACCTGATTGGTGCGGCAGACAAGGCGCTGTACGTGGCCAAGGCCAGTGGGCGGAACATGAGCGTGATTGCCAACTGAACGTCGGGCTGGTTGAAGATCAGGCAGCCCATCGCTTGATCAACCGAAGATAGATCAGCACGTTGATCAGCAACACCACGGCGCCCAATCCCAACTGAATGCCGGGCGTCAGCCCCGCCGGGTAAATCACCGGCCAAATGTAGTGCTCGATGAATCCTCCGCCATAGCCGGTTTGCCCGGCTTCATGGCGCATGCGGTTTTCCCAGTCGGTCAGCGGGCAGGGCAGGTGGAAGAACTCCACCGCCATACCCCACAGCGCGGCCGGTGGGTGCCACCAGATCAGGTGGCGCCATTTGAGCACCAGCAACCCGCCGAACAACACAAACACGATGAACAGCAAGTGAAACAGCATCAGCCCGTCGGCGGCGATTCGGTACAGCATGTCGGTGCCCCTGAAGGCTGAACGAATCGCTCCATGTTACTCGGGCCGCTGGCCGTTGCTCTATCGATTGTCGCGGCCCAATGCGCTGAGCACACCCTTCAAACGCTCGGTCATCGGTTCACTGCTGCGTTGCATGGGCGCGCGCAGTTCGTCACCGATCAAGCCTTGCAGGGCCAGTGCTGTTTTCACCGGGGCCGGGTTGGGCTCCAGGAACAGGCTGTTGATCAGTGGCAGCAAACGGAAAAACGTGGCGCGGCCCTCGGCCAATTGGTTGTCGCGGATCTGTCGGTGTAATTGTACGAACAGTTCGGGACGGACATGCGCCGACGCGGCAATCGCACCTTTGGCGCCCAGGCACAGGGCATTGACGATCTGGTTGTCTTCGCCGCACAGCACGTCGACAAGGCCGCTGTTGAGCAAGGCGAGGGTGTTGGAAAAATTACCGCCGCAATCCTTGATGGCGACGATCCGCTCGTGGGCGACGATGTTGAGCAGGGTCGCCTGTTCGAAGGCCACGCCGGTACGGTATGGGATGTCGTAGAGAATCAGCGGTACGCTGGAGGCATCGGCGACCGTGCGGAAAAACGCTTCGAGGCCGGCCTGGGAAGGGCGGATGTAATACGGTGCCGGCACCAGCAGGCCAGCCACCGGGCGCTTGAGGATCTCGCTCTGGAACTGCAACAACTCGGTCAGGTTGTTACCGGCCAGGCCCATGACCACCTGTTGCGCCGGCACCAGTTCCAGCACCGCATCGAGCACCGCCAGTTGCTCATGCTTGCCCATCGCCGCCGGTTCGCCGGTGGTGCCGCAAACGATGAGTCCGTCGACACCTTTTTCCAGCAGATGGCTGACCAGCCGGCGCAAGCCGACAAAATCGATGGCGCCGTTGTGGAATGGTGTGACCAGTGGAACCCAGATACCTTGAAACGCTGACATGCACTTTCTCCTGATGGTTGACCGATTTCGTCACCGTCAGGGGCATGGAAGGAGAGTAAGCAAGGGGAGGGTGGTCCGTCGCGCTCAATGTCCTGTCAGCTCATCTGACGGGACAGCGCGCCCCGGTCACATGAGCGACTGTTTCTTCGATTTGAGGGCGTGCGCAACGCAACCTTGCGCCTTGGCAATCAAGCCAATGACGGAAGAGTCGAGATTGAAGGTTGCGGACATACTTGCTTACACCCTGAGTGAGGCGCTCAGTTTTAAAAGCCGGCGCGCCGTTTGTCAATCACGAAAATCAGCGTACTCGGCGCGCATTCGGCCATTGTGCTTGGCCTTGTACAGCAAATGATCGACCTGTTCGACGAATTCCAGGGCCGTCGCGTGCATCGACGCCAGGGTGGTGCCGACGCCGAGGCTGATACTCAGCAGCTTCGACACGTTCGAGAATTCATGGGGGATCTGCTGCTGGCGAATCAGGTGCAGGCACTTGTGCGCTACCAGCCGCGCTGACTCGGCATCGGTTTCCGGCAGCAGCCAGACAAACTCTTCACCGCCGATCCGCGCAATGAAATCCCGTGGCCGGTTCGCCGCCAGGGACAAGGTTTGCGCAACGCGGCGCAGGCATTCGTCGCCCTTGATGTGGCCGTAATGGTCGTTGTACTGCTTGAAGTAGTCGATATCCAGCACGATCACCGACAATGGCAAGCCGGTGCGCTGGGCATTGTTCCACTCGCGCTCCAGCACGGTGTCGAACATGCGCCGGTTGGCGATGCCGGTCAGGCCGTCCTGGAAGGAATACTCTTCAAGCTGCTTTTGCAGGCGGATCAGGTGCTCTTCGGTTTTCTTGCGCTCGCTGATATCGAACATGAAACCTACCAGCGCCTCGACTTCGCCGTCCTTGCGCACCACATGCACCACATCGCGGATCCAGACGTACTCGCCGCTTTCGGTGAGTGCGCGATAGTCGGCCTCGTGATCGATACCGGCGCGCGATTGCGAGACGCAGAAGTCCATCACGTAGTCGCGGTCATCCGGATGCATGCGCTCGACCCAGTCATTGACCGACGCCCAGCTGTGCTGTTTCCAGCCCAGCAGTTCTTCGATCTGTGGCCCGATGTAGCTGAACGTCATGGTTTTCCAGTCGATGCGCCAGGGAATCGCCCGGGTCGATTCAAGCAGGGTTTTATAAACGTCGCTGTCGGTTTCCACTGAACTCATGAAGGGCCTGCCCCGATGAAAATGCAGGGCCATCATGTTGCTAGCACTTTGGCGAATCAAGCGGGCAGCCGATGAATGGCACGCCACGTATCAGTGAGCAAGATTGTTCAAGCCTTCGGCCGCGACTGCTGGCACAGTCTGGGGTCTATCCCTGTCTGTAGAACGTTATGTCCAACTCAATCATGCCGCGCAGTGCCTTTTTGCGCGGCGCAGCGGCGATCATGCCGTTGTCCCTGGCCACCGCGCCCTGGGGCTTGCTGGCCGGTTCCATGGCCATCGAAGCCAACCTCACGCCCCTGCAAGGCCAGGGCCTGTCGAGCATTGTGTTTGCCGGTGCCGCGCAACTGGTGGCCATCGGCATGCTCAAGGGCGGTGCCGGGATTTTTTCGATCTTGCTGACCACACTGCTGCTGACCTCCCAGCATTTGCTCTACGGGATGAGCATGCGCTCGGTGATTTCGCCATTGCCGGGGCGCTGGCGCGCGGGCCTGGGGTTCTTGCTCACCGATGAGTTGTTCGCCCTGACCAGCCAACACGACAAACAGCAGTTCAACCGCTGGTACGCCCTGGGCGTGGGCCTGACGTTCTACATCGCCTGGAACCTGTTCACCCTGGCGGGCATTGTGCTCGGCAGCAGCATTCCCGGCCTTGAACACCTGGGCCTGGATTTCTCCATCGCGGCGACCTTCATCGCCCTGATCACCCCGGTGGTGCGCAATGTGCCGACCGTGGTGTGCGTGGCGGTGTCGCTGTTCTGCTCGGTGCTGTTCAGCTACTGGCAATGGGGCTCGGCGCTGGTGCTGTCGGGGCTGGCGGGCATGACCGCCGGGTTTGTCTGCAATAAATTCTACGGTGGACGCACATGATGGTCTGGGCAGTGATTATCGGAATGGGCGTGCTGGTGTTCCTCAACCGCTATGTTTTTCTGGAACCGCGACTGCCGCTACGCTTGAGCAGCAATGCCCGGCAGTTCCTCGGGTTTGCCGTACCGGGCATGTTGACCGCCATCTGCGGGCCGATTGTGTTCATGCCGGAAAAACAGCTGAATCTGCACTGGGACAATCCCTATCTGATCAGCTCGCTGGTGGCGGTCGGGCTGGTGCTCTACACGCGCAATACGTTGCTCAGCATGCTGTTGAGCATGGGCTTCTTCTTTTTGCTGCGCTGGTGGCTCTGAGCGGGGCAGGGGAACTGATCTAAGCTTAAGTTGATGACCGATCCCTTCAGGAAGAGAGGTGAACATGGCCAATGAACCCAAGCAACCGGACCCGGAAGAAGATGAGGACGAACCCACGGAAGAAGAGATTGAGCAGCAGAAACGTTCGGTACCGGACTGGAAGCATCCTGACGACGGTAAGGAACTGTCAGAGCCTGACCGCAAGTTCTGAGCAGCACGGGAATACAACAAGGCCCCGCCATTGAGCGTAATGCTGCTGTAGGAGCGAGCTTGCTCGCGATGGTTATTAACGATTACGCGTGTTTACTGGCTAAACGCGGCGTTCTTGAGTCCATCGCGAGCAAGCTCGCTCCTACAGCGGTTGATCGGTTCATGGGACTTCCTTGATCAGCGTGGCGCCCTGGTTCCTGACATTGCCAACGGCCCTGTCGACCTTGTACCACTCGAATACATCGCTGGCCTCGCCCTGGGATAACGCCATTTCCTCGGCTCGCTCCCTGGGCGTGGCCGGGTCCAGCCATTCCCGCGCCAGTTCGGGTGAGAACACCACCGGTCGGCGGTCATGCACGTCAAGCATGCCGCCCGCGCTGTCGGCCGTCAGAATGACGAAACCGTCGTGCTCCCTGTGGGGCGCTCCACCGATGGGGTACTGGCCGATGGCCGCGCAGAAAACCGGGGCGCGGTCCCGTCGCCGGATCAGCCACGGTTGTTTGTTGGCCTCGCCGGTGTCGACCCATTCGAACCAGTTATCAATCGGGCAGATCGCGCGATGGGGCCAGATCGCCCGAAAGTACGGGCCGTGGGCGACTTTCTCGACCCGGGCATTGACCGGCTCCACGCGATCCGTCGCCCAGTGCGGTCGCCAACCCCAACGCACGGCGTCGGCGTGCAGCCGCTCGTTCTCCAGGTGCAGCAGGGCGAGTTGCGTGGTGGGGGCGGCGTTATAGTGCCCCAGGGGTTCGTTGCCGACGCGATTGATCAGCGCGTCGGGGATGCTCAGCACCGCTACGAAGTCGTGGATTCCACGGTATTGCGACAGTCGTCCGCACATGGCCTGACACTCCGGTTAAGACGCTCCGACCGAAGCTTTGAGTTTAGTTGCTCGTGGCGAAACGGGCCTGGCGAGCACCGGAACCAAACCCTGTGTACCCTATCCAACCTCGGCCCGTCGTCTCGATGCGGGCCGACGACGGATGAGCGGGCGAAGGATCCTTGCCCATTGAAGTATCGACCGTGATGGTCTGGCCCAAGGCAAAAAATGAAACGATTGTTCAAGTGTTTAACGGTGTGCGCCTTGGCAGTGGGTTTGTTCGGCTGTATCGCCGCACCCATCGAAATGACTCCGCGGACCGAGCAGCGTTTGCAGGCGCAACCCCCCATCCGGTTTCTGCTGACCTTCGATGACGGCCCCAGTGCCTCGAGCTGGTGGAATCCGACCGTCACTGTATTGGAGAGCCTGGCGCAAAACCCGCTGCAATCGGACATCAAGGCCGTGTTCTTCGTGCAAACCCGCGCTCCGCGAGCCGGTGGCAGCGAATTGGGCCGGGACATCATGCGTCGTGAACATGCCGAAGGTCATATCCTGGGCTTTCACACGGCAACACCCCGGCACACCAATCATCGTTCCCTTGACCCACCCGTGTTGGAGCAGGCCCTCACCGATGGCAGCGCCGACATCGCTGCGATTACCGGCGCTGCGCCAACCCTGTTGCGCCCGCCATTCTGGAACTACGACAAACGCACCTTCGCCGCTTATCAGCGGCATGGCCTGCATGTACTGCTCACCGACTTGAGCGCCAATGACGGCAAGATCTGGGGCTTCAACGCCAGCCCCCGGCGCCGGTCGCACATGCTGCGCTCGATGTCCGAAGTTCGCGAGCGCATTGCCCGCGGCGAGTTGCCGGTGGTCGATGGCGTGATTCCGGTGGTGGTGACCTTCCACGACCTCAACCGCTATACCGCCCGGCATACCCGCGAATACCTGCAGATTCTGCTCGACAGCGCCCGGGAGACCGGGGTGAAAACCGCCGACAAGCCGTTTTACGACGATCAGGCTGCGTTACAGCGGGCGGCCATGGCGCGCACCGTGCGTGACGGTTCGCAGCCAGTCGAATTGCCGGGGTTCTGGAACTGGATCTGGGGCGGGAACACCCGTTAGAAAACCTGCAGATAGGGCCGCTACGCAGCCCAACGGGGCGGTGCGGCGTTCCGACAAGCCCCGTCCCCACAGGTATTCATTGCCTCAAGTCGCTGGCAGCAGCTCATCAATCATTCGCAAACAATGGTTCAACCCCGGCGATACATCGCCCACCCGTCGGCTGAGAATGATCGGCGAGGTGGCGTTGTCTTCCAGCAGCGGGGTGAAGCCGATGTCGTCGCGGTGCAGCAACTGCACCGAGGCCGGTACCAGCGTGACGCCGATTCCTGCCCCCACCAACCCGATCGCCGTTTGCAGTTCGTTGGTCCATTGCGCGACGTGGATGCTCACGCCGTAGGACTCGAACAGGGCAATCACATGGTCGGCGTAACTCGGCCTTGGATTGCCGGGGTACAGCACAAAGGGTTCCTTGGCCAGTTCCCGCAAACTGATGGGCCCTGCGAGCAACGGATGCCCGGCGGGCAGGGCGGCGACCAGGCGGTCTTCGGTGAGCACGGTCTGGACGATGGCCGGGTCGTCGATACGGATTCGCCCGAAACCGATGTCGATGCGCCCGGCCTTGAGCGCCTGCACCTGTTGCAGGGTGGTCATTTCAGAAAGCCCGAGCTCCAGCTCCAGCGGCTCGCCACTGCGTAACCGGCGGATCAGTTCCGGCAGCACGCCATACAGTGTCGACGGCGCAAAGCCGATACCCAGCCAGGTTTTCTCACCCAACCCGATGCGCCGGGTGTTGTCGCAGACCTTGTTCAGTTGTTCGAGCAGGGCGGTGGAGTGCTCGTGGAAAAACCGCCCGGCGTCGGTCAACTTCAGCGGTCGGCCGCGCTCGAGCAGCATCACCCCCAGTTCGTCCTCCAGTTGCTGGATCTGCCGACTCAAGGGTGGCTGGGCGATGTGCAGCAACTCGGCCGCGCGGGTGAAGTTGAGGGTTTGAGCCAATACCTGGAAGTAACGCAGGTGCCGCAGTTCCATGGAGCCTCCAGTCAATCAGTTGCATACCTTTAAGGTATCAAGTCAGACCAATTCTATATTGGCTTCAGGAAAAAAGCCGTACGAGAATCGATTCCAGAACTTCAAGAACCTGACGGGTATCGAAATGCTTGCAACAGCCATTGAGTCGATCGAGACGATCATCGTCGATCTGCCGACCATCCGCCCGCACAAGCTGGCGATGCACACCATGCAGAACCAGACCCTGGTGATCATCCGCGTGCGTTGCGCCGACGGCATCGAAGGCATCGGCGAATCCACCACCATCGGTGGTCTGGCTTACGGCAATGAAAGCCCGGACAGCATCAAGACCAACATCGACACGCACTTCGCGCCACTGTTGATCGGCCAGGACAGCAACAACGTCAACGCGGCCATGTTGCGCCTGGAGCGCAGCATTCGCGGCAACACTTTCGCCAAATCCGGTATTGAAACCGCACTGCTCGATGCCTTGGGCAAACGCCTCGGCCTGCCGGTCAGCGAATTGCTTGGCGGTCGTGTTCGCGATGCGCTGCCCGTGGCCTGGACCCTGGCCAGCGGCGACACCGAGAAGGACATCGCCGAAGCGGAAAAAATGCTCGACCTGCGTCGCCACCGCATCTTCAAACTGAAGATCGGCGCCGGGGAGGTCAACCGCGACCTGGCCCACGTCATCGCCATCAAGAAGGCCCTGGGTGACCGCGCCAGCGTGCGGGTCGACGTGAATCAGGCCTGGGACGAAGCGGTGGCGCTGCGGGCCTGCCGGATCCTCGGCACCAACGGCATCGACCTGATCGAACAGCCGATCTCGCGCAACAACCGCGCCGGCATGGCTCGCCTCAACGCCATGAGCCCGGCGCCGATCATGGCCGACGAATCCATCGAATGCGTGGAAGATGCGTTCAACCTGGCCCGCGAAGGCGCGGCTTCGGTGTTCGCCCTGAAAATCGCCAAGAACGGTGGCCCACGTGCCGTATTGCGCACTGCCTCGATCGCTGAAGCGGCCGGTATTGCCCTGTACGGCGGCACCATGCTTGAAGGTGGCCTGGGCACCATGGCCTCGGCGCATGCCTTCGTCACCCTGAACAAGCTGGCGTGGGACACCGAACTGTTCGGCCCGTTGCTGCTGACCGAAGACATTCTCAGCGAACCGCTGGTGTATCGCGATTTTGAACTGCACGTGCCGAACACCCCGGGCCTGGGCCTGAGCCTGGATGAAGAGCGCCTGGCGTTCTTCCGCCGCGACAAGACATCCACCGCCATTCATCAAGCCTGAGGAGAGCATTATGCTGTTCCACGTAAAAATGACCGTGAATCTGCCGGTCGACATGAATCCGCAAGCGGCAGCCAAACTCAAGGCTGACGAGAAAGCCCTGGCCCAGCGCCTGCAAGAGCAGGGCAAGTGGCGCCACCTGTGGCGCATCGCCGGGCACTACGCCAACTACAGCGTGTTCGATGTCGACAGCGTTCAGGAACTGCATGACCTGCTGATGCAATTACCGCTGTTCCCGTACATGGCCATCGAAATCGACGCGATGTGCCGGCATCCTTCTTCCATCCGTGACGATGACCGCTGAGCCCAGCCTGTTCAGCGCGCTACGCTAATAATTACAAGATGAGGAACCCTTCAAAATGAACGTCAAGATTTCCCACACTGCCGAAGTCCAGAAATTTCTCGAAGAGGCCAGCGGCCTGCTCAACGACGCCGGCAACCCACGGACCAAAGCGCTGGTGTACCGCATCCTGCGTGATTCGGTGAACATCATCGAAGACCTGGCCGTGACCCCGGAAGAGTTCTGGAAAGCCGTCAACTACCTCAACGTGCTGGGCGCTCGCCAGGAAGCCGGGCTGGTGGTGGCCGGTCTCGGTCTGGAGCACTACCTCGACCTGCTGATGGACGCCGAAGACGAGCAGGCCGGCAAGTCCGGTGGCACCCCGCGCACCATCGAAGGCCCGCTGTACGTGGCGGGTGCGCCGCTGTCGCAAGGCGAAGCGCGTCTGGACGACGGCGTCGATCCGGGTGTGACCCTGTTCATGCAAGGCCGCGTGTTCAACACCGCTGGCGAACCCCTGGCCGGTGCCGTGGTGGATGTCTGGCACGCCAATACCGGTGGCACCTACTCGTACTTCGACACCACGCAATCGGAATTCAACCTGCGTCGCCGTATCGTGACCGACGCCGAAGGCCGCTATCGTTTCCGCAGCATCGTGCCGTCGGGCTATGGCTGCCCACCGGACGGTCCGACCCAGCAACTGCTCGATCAACTGGGTCGTCATGGCCAGCGTCCGGCGCACGTGCACTTCTTCATTTCCGCGCCGGATCATCGCCACCTGACCACCCAGATCAACCTCGACGGCGATCAATACCTGCACGACGATTTCGCCTACGCCACCCGTGACGAACTGATCGCCAAAATCACCTTCAGCGACGATCAGCAGCGCGCGGCGGCCCATGGTGTCAGCGGTCGCTTTGCCGAAATTGACTTCGATTTCACCCTGCAGTCGTCGGCCCAGCCTGAAGAACAGCAGCGCCACGAGCGGGTTCGCGCACTGGAAGACTGATAGCACGACCCTGTGGGATCACCACTCTGTGGGAGCGAGCTTGCTCGCGATAGCGGTTTTACATTCAACATCCATGTTGACTGGCACTCCGTCATCGCGAGCAAGCTCGCTCCCACAAGGGTTTCGGCTAACTGTCTGGAAAATCTCAAGGGACTGATGCAGTGTTCTAGAATGCCCCGACGCAACCTATAACAACAACGAGAGTGACCCGATGATGCAAGCTCAACTGTTGAGTCAGCGCAGCAGAGTATTCGACCATGCCGACCCCTATGCGGTGTCGGGCTACGTCAATCAGCACGTCGGTAACCACTGCATTCTCATGCCCCGTGCCGGCAGCCCGCTGGCCAGTCTCGACCATCGCAAGTTCGCCAGCCTCGACCTGTGCCGCATCAGCTACGGTGCCAGTGTGCGAGTGACGTCCGGTGCGCTGGACAGTATCTATCACCTGCAAGTGCTGCTGCGCGGCAATTGCCTGTGGCGTGGCCACGGCCAGGAACATTACTTCGCTCCCGGCGAATTGCTGCTGATCAATCCTGACGATCCGGTGGACCTGACGTACTCCGCCGATTGCGAAAAATTCATCCTCAAAGTCCCGACCCGCTTGTTTGAATCGGTCTGCGATGAGCAGCGCTGGCGCTATCCGGGGCAGGGCGTGCGGTTTCTGGAAAACCGTTATCAGCTCGATGATCTGGAAGGCTTCGTCAACCTGTTGGCGATGATCTGCCAGGAGGCCGAATCCACCGAGCAGATCCCCAGGGTCCAGGAGCATTACACGCAGATCATCGTCAGCAAGATGCTCAGCTTGATGAAAACCAACGTCAGCCGCCTCGAACTGGGCTCGCAGACGGCCACGTTCGAGGCGATTGCCGACTACATCGCCAATAACCTCAAACAGGACATCGACAGCGAAGAGCTGGCGCGCCAGGCCCACATGAGCCTGCGCTCGTTGTACGGATTGTTCGAGCGAAATGCCGGCCTCACGCCGAAAAACTATCTACGCCAGAAACGCCTGGAACGCATCAACGCCTGCCTCAGCGATCCGACCTGCAACGTGCGCAACGTCACCGAAGTGGCAATGGATTACGGCTTCCTGCACCTGGGCCGGTTCTCCGACAGCTACCGCAAGCAGTTCGGCGAATTGCCGTCCGATACCCTCAAGCGCCGGCATTGAGGCGCCAGCAATGGCGGCCTTGTAGTCGACCAGTCGCTCGCGGATGTACCCGATCTACTGTAGGAGCGAGCCTGCTCGCGATGGAGGTCAACGATGACGCGGGGAACCTGACACCCCGCAGTGCTCTCAGGTTTTTCGCGAGCAAGCTCGCTCCTACAAAAAACACATTGCACAAAACGGATAAAGGTCTGCACTGCGCGGATATTCCAGCCTGACCCCCCGTCCTAGCATGACCCCTGCCTGAACAATAACAATGGAGGCGGCGGCCATGACCCTGCGACCCGAATATTTGCATTCCCTGCTTGAAGACGATCCCGAGCAAGGCCTCTATCGCTGCAAGCGCGAGATGTTCACCGACCCCCGGTTGTTCGATCTGGAGATGGAACACATCTTCGAAGGCAACTGGCTGTATCTGGCCCACGAAAGCCAGATCCCCAACATCAACGATTTCTACACCACCACCATGGGGCGCCAGTCGATCTTCATCGCGCGCAACAAGGACGGTGTGCTCAACGCCTTTATCAACGCCTGCAGTCATCGCGGCGCGACCCTGTGCCGGCACAAGTCCGGCAACAAGAGCTCCTACACCTGCCCGTTCCACGGCTGGACTTTCAACAACTCCGGCAAGCTGCTCAAGGTCAAGGACCCGGCCAACGCCGGATACCCGTCGAGTTTCAACTGCGAAGGCTCCCACGACCTGACCAAGGTTGCGCGGTTCGAGTCCTATCGCGGCTTCCTGTTCGGCAGCCTGAAAGCTGATGTGCTGCCACTGGTCGAACACCTGGGCGAGTCGGCGAAGATCATCGACATGATCGTCGACCAGTCCGCCGATGGCCTGGAGGTGCTGCGTGGCTCCTCCAGCTACATCTACGAAGGCAACTGGAAACTCACCGCCGAGAACGGCGCCGATGGCTACCACGTCAGCTCCGTGCACTGGAACTACGCGGCCACCCAGAACCAGCGCAAGCAGCGCGAAGCCGGCGACACCAACCCGACCATGAGCGCCGGCAGCTGGGCCAAGCAGGGCGGTGGTTTCTATTCCTTCGACAAGGGCCACATGCTGCTCTGGACCCGTTGGGCCAACCCTGAGGACCGTCCACTGTACGAGCGCCGCGATGAGCTGGCGCAAGACTTCGGCAAGGCTCGCGCCGACTGGATGATCGAGAACTCGCGCAACCTGTGCCTGTACCCGAACGTGTACCTGATGGACCAGTTCAGCTCGCAGATCCGCATTGCCCGGCCGATCTCAGTCAACCGCACGGAAATCACCATCTACTGCATCGCCCCCAAAGGCGAGAGCGACCACGCGCGTTCGAGCCGGATTCGCCAGTACGAGGATTTCTTCAACGTCAGCGGCATGGCAACGCCCGACGATCTGGAAGAGTTCCGCTCCTGTCAGACCAGCTACCAGGGCAGCGTCACCACCTGGAACGACATGTCCCGTGGCGCCGAGCACTGGATTGAAGGTGCTGACGAGGCTGCAAAAGAAATCGACCTGCATCCGCTGCTCAGCGGCGTGCGCACCGAGGACGAAGGCCTGTTCGTGCTGCAACACAAGTACTGGCAGCAGACCATGCTCAAGGCATTGGCTGCCGAACAGTCGAAGCTGATCGCCGTGGAGGACGTGCAATGACCATTTCTTACGATGCCGTGCGCGATTTCCTCTACCGCGAGGCGCGCTACCTCGACGACCGCCAGTGGGACGAGTGGCTGGAACTGTACGCCCCCGACGCGACATTCTGGATGCCGTCCTGGGACGACAACGACGAGTTGACCGAAGACCCGCAGCGGGAAATCTCGCTGATCTGGTACGGCAACCGCACGGGCCTTGAAGACCGCGTCTTCCGCATCAAGACCGAGCGCTCCAGCGCCAGCGTGCCGGACACCCGCACCTCCCACAACATCAGCAACATCGAGCTGCTCGAACAGGCCGACGGACTGTGCAAGGTGCGCTTCAACTGGCACACCCTGAGTTTTCGCTACAAGACCGTCGACAGCTATTTCGGCAGCAGTTTCTACACCCTCGACGTGCGCGGTGAAAACCCGCTGATCCTGGCCAAGAAAGTGATTCTGAAGAACGATTACGTTCGCCAGGTCATCGATGTCTACCACTTGTGAGACTGCCGTCATGACCCATTCCATTGCGTTCAATTTTGAAGACGGCGTCACCCGGTTCATCGACGCCAACGTCGGCGAAACCGTGGCCGATGCCGCGTACCGCCAGGGCATCAACATCCCGCTGGACTGCCGCGACGGTGCTTGCGGAACCTGCAAGTGTTTTGCCGAAGCCGGCACCTACGATCTGGGCGAGGAGTACATCGAAGACGCCCTCAGTCCTGAAGAGGCCGCGCAGGGTTTTGTCCTGACCTGCCAGATGCGCGCCCAGAGCGATTGCGTGGTGCGGGTGCCGACGTCCTCCGAGGTTTGTCGCACCCGTCAGGCCAGCTACGACGCGACCATCAGTGCCGTGCGCCAACTGTCCGACAGCACTATCGCGCTGTCGATCAAGGGCGAATCCCTGAGCAAACTGGCGTTCCTGCCGGGGCAATACGTGAACCTGGGGATTCCCGGCAGCGAGCAGACCCGTGCCTATTCGTTCAGCTCGTTGCAGCGCGACGGTGAGGTCAGTTTCCTGATCCGCAACGTGCCGGGTGGCCTGATGAGCAGCTTCCTCACCGGCATGGCCAAGGCCGGCGACTGCATGAGCCTGGCCGGTCCCTTGGGCAGCTTCTACCTGCGCGACATCCGTCGGCCGTTGTTGCTGCTGGCCGGTGGCACCGGGCTGGCGCCGTTCACCGCGATGCTGGAGAAGATCGCCGAGCAGGGCAGCGATCACCCGCTGCATCTGATCTACGGCGTGACCCACGATTTCGACCTGGTGGAACTCGACCGCCTCGAAGCCTTTGCCGCGCGCATCCCCAACTTCACCTTCAGCGCCTGCGTCGCCAGCCCCGAGAGCCAACACCCGCTCAAGGGCTATGTGACCCAGCACATCGAGCCCAGGCATTTGAACGATGGCGACGTCGACGTCTACCTGTGCGGCCCGCCGCCGATGGTCGAAGCCGTCAGCCGGTACATTGGCGAGCAAGGCATCAAACCGGCGAATTTCTACTACGAAAAATTTGCTGCCAGCGCGGCGTGAGTCGCAGGCGATTTCCCTTGCTTGGTAAATACCCCCTGTGGGAGCGAGCTTGCTCGCGATAGCGGTCTGGCAGTCACCAGATATGTTGACTGGAAGGACCTCTTCGCGAGCAAGCTCGCTCCCACAGTTGAACGGCAACCTTCTTCATGAGGTACACATGAACAGATTTCACGAAAAAGTCGCCCTGATCACCGGTGCCGCCCAAGGTATCGGGCGGCGGGTGGCCGAGCGTATGGCCGCCGAAGGGGCGAAGCTGATCCTGGTGGATCGCTCCGACCTGGTGTTCGAAGTCCAGCAACAGTTGGCGCCAACCACCCAGGTACTGGCCCTGACCGCCGACCTTGAGCAATACGAGGAATGCAGTCGGGTGATGCAAACCGCCGTCGAGCGCTTCAGTCGCCTCGATGTGCTGGTCAATAACGTCGGCGGGACGATCTGGGCCAAGCCGTTCGAGCACTATGAAGCGTCACAGATCGAGGCCGAGGTTCGCCGTTCGCTGTTCCCGACCTTGTGGTGTTGCCATGCCGCGCTGCCGTTCATGTTGCAGCAGGGCAGCGGTGCGATCGTCAACGTTTCCTCCATCGCCACCCGCAGCCTCAACCGCGTGCCCTACGGTGCGGCAAAGGGTGGGGTCAATGCCTTGACCGCTTGTCTGGCGTTCGAAACCGCCGGTCGCGGCGTGCGAGTCAACGCCACGGCGCCTGGTGGCACCGAAGCACCGCCGCGACGCATACCCCGCAATGGTGCCGAGCAGAGTGAGCAGGAAAAACTCTGGTACCAGCAGATCGTCGACCAGACCCTCGACAGCAGTTTGATGAAACGCTACGGCACCCTGGATGAGCAGGCGGGGGCTATTCTGTTTCTGGCCAGCGACGACGCGTCCTATATCACCGGCATGGTCATGCCCGTGGGCGGAGGCGATCAGGGCTGAGGCGAACGACAGACAACCCCATCGGCAAACGGAGTCATGGTGATGAGTGATAAACCCACGATCGTGCTGGTCCATGGTTTTTGGGGCGGCGCTGCCCACTGGAACAAGGTCATCGTTAAATTGGTCAGCCGTGGTGACACGCGCATTCGTGCCGTCGAGTTGCCACTGACTTCGCTGGCCGATGATGCCGAGCGTACGCGCAAGATGGTCGCCCAGGTGCCCGGTCCGGTGCTGCTGGTGGGGCATTCCTATGGCGGCGCGGTGATCACCGAAGCGGGTGATTTGCCGAATGTGGTGGGCCTGGTGTACATCGCCGCGTTCGCACCGGACGCCGGTGAAAGCCCCGGTGGCATCACGCAAAGGCATCTGCCAGCGGCGGCGGCCAACCTGGCTCCCGACAGCGACGGATACCTGTGGGTCAAGCCTGAGCTCTACCACGAAAGCTTCTGTCAGGACCTGCCGGCGACCGAAGGGTTGGTCATGGGTATCACCCAGAAAGCGCCGCTGGCGAGTACCTTCGGTGACACGATTGGAACGGTGGCCTGGAAGAAAAAGCCATCGTGGTATCAGATTTCGACCGCAGACCGGATGATCGCGCCACAGAACCAGCAATGGATGGCCGCGCGACTCAACGCCCGGGAGATCCTGACCTTGAATGCCAGCCACGCGTCATTGGCGTCGATGCCCGCCGAAGTGGCGGCCTTGATCGACAGGGCTGCGACGGCGTTGGCCAAAGGCTAGGGCCTACAAGCGGCGCACAAAGGTGCTGGCAATATTGCGCATGGCGTCGCTGATGTTCAGGTTGTGTAGCGCATCAAGCGGGTGCCAGATGCAATCGGTGATTTCGTTCAGCGGCCGCAATTGCTCCAGATTCAGCACCGACACCTTGAATACGTGGTGTCGGGTGCCGCCCGATTCCAGTTCCAGCACGTATGTCAACTCGTCGACCCGCAGGCCGGTTTCCTCCAGCAGCTCGCGAACGGCGGCATCGGCTGCGCTTTCACCCTGTTCAAGCTTGCCGCCGGGCAGCGTCCAGCGTCCTCCTCGCTTGCGTACCAGCAGTACATGCCTTTCCTGCTCGAAGATGATCGTTGCGCGTACTTTCATTGATTACCTAATGGCCGGTTGAGATGGTGCAGGCATTGAAATGCAGCATTCGGGTCAGGGCCGATTGAGCACTTTACGAGTAATTCGAGGGGGCAATGCGAGGAAAAGTGCAATCGATTTCGGGAATTTCCATGGCGACGTCTGGTCGGTATTTTGGACAAGGGTGGGTGTAAGGTAGGCAAGTCAACCTGAGATCACTGCCCGAGAGGAGGTGACTATGAGCGTTCCGATGTTGAACAAGATGCACATGAATGGTTATGACGTACTCAGCGTGAACAACGGCCCCTGGCGGGTATGTACCCAGGGCGACCGGCTTGGCTCGTTTGCCAGTCGGGAAGAAGCGCTGGCATTTGCCGCATCGCTGCCCGGCTACAGGGCACGTGCTGCCAGGCCAGCGGGAAAATGAAGCCCCCTGTAGGAGCGAGCTTGCTCGCGATGGTCGCTAACGATAACGCGTGTTTCCTGGCTAAACCCGCCGCGCTTGAGTCCATCGCGAGCAAGCTCGCTCCTACAGCCTGCAAAATCCTTAAGGGCGCTAGTAGCCGCCGCCTCCGCTGGGGCGGGAGGGTTCCCTGGCCTTTTGCTGCGTGTGGCTCCACTCCGCGCAGGTCATGAAGCTCTTGTGGTCGACCATGCCGCGGCCGTCGAAACTGACGTTGTACGGCTGCTGATGGTCGGCATGAGTCAGTTTGTAGTCAAAGCACGTACCGGGTTCGACGCTACGATCGCTGACCGCCAGCGGCTGGCCGCCGATTTGCCGGACTTGCTCCTGGGTCATGCCGGTGTCGACTTTCGCGACCAGCGGCTGATCCTTGTAGATCGAGTTGGTGCTGCAGCCTGCCAACGCGGACAGTACGACGACCAGCGTGAATAGAGGTCTGTTCATGGCAGCGCTCCCGCTATTGAGCCTTGTTGCGGCTAATGACCTTGGCCTTCACTTCCTCGGCGTAGCCGGACAGTTTTTCTTCATCGCCCTGAAATAAAGAACACAGTCTTTGAACGGCTTGCGCGTCGACTTCGCTCCCGAGCAGGCGCAATTGCTGCTCGATGCGCAACAGCTCGACGGCCGACCAGCGCAAATCTGACGCAAGCCCTTGCAGATCGCGCCGAAGTTCTTGTTCCGATTTGTTAAGCCACATGATGACCTCCTGAACTTTGCACACCAAAATTTTAGACCTGTTTACCGCGCCGTATGTTGTGTTCGTCTGAGTCAGCGAGGTTTCCTTTGGTCGGGAAAACAACAGCGAACGAAAAAGTAAGCTGTCCTACTCAAGTGCTGATTGTTCCTGCGGGGGCGACGTAAAATGACCACAACCGATGATTTCAGGGCCATGGCCCAGAAATTGATCGCTGACCTGGAGGCGGCGACCAACCATGACGCCTGCGAAAGATGGATGGATTATCTGAATTCAAGGAACTAACCGGGGCAAGCGATATCAATGACAGTCGCTGAATCGTTGGGGATGGCTGTAGGGACGACGGCGAGCTACATTTTCTTATTTCAAATTAAAGGAAACAGCATGCGGATGTTGATGGGGGGAGTCGTGTTGGCATTGCTGGGCGGGTGCTCGTTGCCGGCTTCGTTGGTACCGGGTGAGCCGAATGTCAGCAAGCACAGCGAGAAGACGCCAAAAGAGTATGCGGCGTGCGTGTTGCCTGCCTGGCAAAAGGAAGTATCGAATACGACCCAGGTTTCGATATCCAACGGATTCCGCATCACCGCGCCCAGCGTGATCACGGCCGACGAAGTGCTGGATATCGTGAAGTACAAGGAAGGCAGCCGGGTTTCGCTGTATCAGGGGCCACCTTGGGCCAAGTCCGGCGACCTGCGCAAAATCGTGCGCGACTGTTTGTAAGCGCGGGAGGCTGAAAATCGGTCAGCGACCGATGTTCGCCTGAATCCAGAAAAAACCGGATGCCTGGCGCGCATCCGGTTTTTTTTTGTGTGGATCAGTCTGAAAGGTTGGTCGTCGGGATGATTTGCTCACTGGCCTGGGCCGCACTTTTGCGTTCCCGGCGCTCGTTCATCCAGCTTTCCACTTTGACGCCGAACTCTGGCGGGGCCTTGCGCCCGAATTTCCTGGCGATGTCGAGGATGGTTTGTTGCGCGAGGGCCTCTTCCATGCGTTTTTGCGCAACCATCATCGCGCCATTGATCGCGCACAGACCCTCCAGTGCCCATTCAGGCGGGGCACCGTCAAACACGGCGCAACGACCACGGATCTCCCGACAATCGAAAATCGACTTGCGGCCGTCGATGGCATTGACGATATCCAGCAAGGTGATTTCGTCAGCGGGCCGGGCCAGCTTGAAGCCACCGCGCACGCCTTCGGTGGCGACCACCAGTCTGGCCTTGGCCAGCTTGGTGAAGATTTTCGCCAGATAGTCCTGAGGGACGCCTTGCAGATCGGCAAGGTCGCGCACGCTCGCTTCGCGCGAGTCGCCGCCATTACCCACCAGAAAAAGCAGGCAGTGGATGCCGTATTCGACACCCGCGCTGTAAAGAGACATGCAAATCTCCGACTGAATTAGTCGCAAATTCTAACAGCCGAGAGCAAGCAAGGCAACGAATCCCTTCTCGTTGGATCTTTTTTCATGACAGCAAAACACTCCTGTGATGCGCTGAATACAGGGGGCTCAGGTCATGGGTCACGTTTTTCGGTGGCAGCCCTCGATAAAAACCTGTTGCGGGATTTAACTAGGATCAATACAGTCGTAGTTGCTCGGTCGCAGTGGCAGACGCTTATCTGGGTACAAGCCCGCGTCGGTCCTTAAACCGCTCAACGATTTTCAACACTTGGTCATTCCCCCCAGGAGTCAAAAAATGAAACAGCACATTCTGGTGATCGGCGCAGGTTTCGGTGGCATGTGGACCGCATTGAGTGCCACGCGCCTGTTCGACATTCACGGCCACAACGATGTTGAAGTGACCGTGCTGGCGCCTCAGGCCGAACTCCGTGTGCGTCCGCGCTTCTACGAACCGAATGCCCATCAACTGGCCGCGCCGATTGGCGATCTGTTTGATGCTGTAGGGGTCAGGTTCATCAAGGGCGCGGCGCAGACCATCAACGTCGAGCAAAAGCAGGTCGGCTATGTCGATGCCGCTGGGACCCGACAAGTCTGCAGCTACGACAAACTCGTTCTGGCTACCGGCAGTCGCCTGGCTTCGTCGAGCACTCCGGGCGTGGCCGAACATGCCTTCGATGTCGATCAGATCGAGCAGGCCGTTCGCCTGGAAAACCACCTCAAGGCGCTGGCCAGCCAGCCCGAAAGCAAGGCGCGCAACACGGTGGTGGTGGCCGGTGGCGGTTTCACCGGGATCGAAACGGCGACTGAAATGCCGACCCGTCTGCGGGCCATCTTCGGCGACCGTGCCGACATCAATGTGATCATCGTGGACCGCGGCGATAAAGTGGGCGGCTCGATGGGTGAGCAAATCGCCGAATCGATTGTTGAGGCCAGCGTGGCGACCGGCGTGCAATGGCACTTGAAAGCTTCGGTTGTGTCGGTCGATGCCGACGGCGTCACCCTGTCCGACGGGGCGCGCATCGATGCAAAAACCGTGGTCTGGACCACCGGCGTTCGCGCCAGCTCCCTGACCGAGCAGATTCCCGCCGAACGTGATCACCTGGGCCGTCTGCATGTTGACGCGCACCTGAAAGTCATTGGCCAGAACGACATCTTCGCTACCGGCGACGTCGCCTATGCGGCCAGTGACGAGATCGGTAACTACGCCTTGATGACCTGTCAGCATGCTATTTCGCTGGGCCGCCATGCCGGCAACAATGTCGCCGCGCAGCTTCTCGGTGTCGACCCGACGCCGTACAGCCAGCCGAAATACGTGACCTGCCTCGATCTGGGCGCTTGGGGCGCGGTGTACACCGAGGGTTGGGATCGTCAGGTCAAATTGGTCAAGCACGAAGCCAAGGCATTGAAGACTCAGATCAACACCCAGTGGATCTACCCACCGGCGGCTGATCGCGCCTCGGCGCTGGCTTCGGCGGATCCGATGATTCCCGTGGCCTGATTGATTCGAACGTCACGTCTGAATAAAAACATCCCGCTCGGGTTCGCCTGAGCGGGATTTTTTACGCGTTGATTGCTTGTGTGAAATTTACCGTGTATTTTTTCATGAAATTAAAAATACAAAATTTCACGAGGCCGTATGTTTCAGCAATCCACCCGGCATGTCGCCAGTTACTACGCCCATACCTGCGCCGATCGTCTGGTCAATCGAGCTGCACTGGAAGGTGAACAGGACACCGAAGTGCTGATCATCGGGGCCGGGTTCAGTGGATTGCACACGGCTTTGCGTCTGGCGCTGGCCGGCAAGCGCGTGACCTTGCTCGAAGCCAGCCGGGTGGCCTGGGCCGCGTCCGGGCGTAATGGCGGTCAGGCGATTCTCGGCTGGTCGTGCGACATGCCACCGCTGGAAGCGGCGCTGGGTTACGAACGGGCGCGGCGATTGTGGGACGGCATGCGCTGGGCCGCGCGGGAGCTGCGTGACTTGCCCGGCCGCCATGAGTTCGATTGTGACTACCGCGCGGGCCATCTCTGGACCTCGGTGATGCCCCGTCGGGTAGGCCTGCTGACCGAGTGGCAACACGAGGCCAGCCACAAGTGGGGCCACGACAAACTGCAATTTATCGAGCGCAGCGATTTGCCGCAGTGGGTTGCCAGCGAGCGTTATCAGGCCGGCCTGTTCGATCCCGAGGGCGGGCATTTGAATCCGCTGAAATTGGCCCTGGGCCTTGCGGATGCGATCGAGCGGGCCGGTGGCCGCATCCACGAGCAAAGCAAGGCGCTGAGCTATGGCGAGGAGGGCGACGGATTTGTGGTGACCACCGAGCGCGGTCGTATTCGCGCCGATGTGCTGGTGCTGGCGTGCAACGCTTACCTCGATCGACTCGACCCGCAACTGGCCAGTTGCGTGTTGCCGGTCGGGACCTATCAGGTCGCGACCGCGCCGCTGACGAAGGAGTTAGCCACCGCGCTGTTGCCGAGCAATGTGTGCGTGACCGACAACCAGTTCGTGCTCGATTATTTCCGCCGCACCCCGGATAACCGCCTGCTGTTCGGCGGCGGTTGCACTTACCTTGGCGGCATGCCCAAGGACATCGCCGCCGCGACCCGGCCGTTCCTGGAGCGCGTGTTCCCGCAACTCACCGGCGTCGACCTGGAGTTTGCCTGGGGCGGCCACATCGACCTGACCCTCAAGCGCACACCAGATATCGGCCGCCGTGGCGATCTGTACTGGATGCAGGGGTATTCCGGGCATGGCGTGCTGCCGACACTGGCTGCGGCGAGGGCGGTGTCCGACGCGGTACTCGGTCAGCCCGACGAGTTGTCCCTGTACCAAGGCCTGAACAACGGCAGTTTTCCCGGCGGCAAATACCTGGCCGCGCCGCTGGAAGCCATCGGCAAGGCCTGGTATCGACTGCGCGACAGCATTTGAAGCGACACTTTCTGGAAGCCTCTAGATGGACATGCAAGAAGAAATCTCGGCGCTGGCGATCCTGATCCAGGACCTGCGCAAACACAAGAAGTACACCCTGAAGGAACTGGCGGACAAAATCGGCCGCTCCGTGGGTTTTCTGTCCCAGGTCGAGCGCGGCCTGTCGCGCCCGACGGTGGCGGACCTGACCGCCATCAGCGAAACCCTGGGGGTGCCGACCACCTATTTCTACAGCCTGCCCAAACCCATGGCCTTGTCCTGGGTTACCCGCCCGGACGAGCGCCGCACGCTGTACTACGCCGATGGCATCACCGACATCCTCGTTTCGCCGAAAATGCGCGCGTCGTTCTCGATGCTCGAAAGCCAGCTCGAACCCGGTGCCAGCAGCGGTGACCGGCACATGAAGGACAGCTCCGAGCAGGGCGGTTATGTCCTGGAAGGGGAACTGACCCTGTGGCTCGACGACAACGAACCGGTGACCCTGCATCCCGGCGACAGCTTTCAACTGGCCAGCCATGCGCACTGCCGCTACGGCAACCTGTCCGACCAACTGACCCGCGTGCTTTGGGTTTACACCTGATAACAACAAGGAACAAAACGATGGATGCTGTGTGCTCTGAACTGCTGGCCGAGGTTCGCAACTTCCGCCACTGCAACCCCGAAGTGCGTTACGTCGACCTGATCTCCCTGGACATTCCGGGGCATTTCTACGGCAAGCGCTACCCGATCGAGATGCTGGAAAAAGTCGCTGCCGGCAGTGCATTGAAGCTGCCGCAGAACTGCGTGCTGCTCGGCACCCAGGGTGGGCTGTTCAAAATCGGCGATTACTGCTTCAACGATGGTGATCCGGACGCGCTGCGCCGTTTGGTGCCCGGCACGCTGAAACTGGTGAGCTGGGAAAAGCAGCCCTTGGGCCAGATGCTGATCACCTCCGACGGCACCGAAAAGCCCATCGAATTCGAACCCCGTGAAGTGCTGGCGCGGGTGCTGGACCGTCTGCACCGCAAAGGCATTTTCCCGGTGGTGGCCTTCGAGCTGGAGTTTTACCTGTTCGACAGCCGCTTGAAGGACGGCTTGCCGCAATTTCCCCGTGATGAGTTGACCGGCGATGCCGACGATCAGCCGAACATGCACATCGAACGCTTGTCGCGCTTCGCCCCGGTGCTCGATGAAATGGTCGAGACGGCACGAGCCCAGGGCGTCGATGCCACGGTGATCACCGCCGAACTCGGCCCGGGCCAGTTCGAAATCAACTTCGGCCATTGCGATGACGGCCTGCGCGCCGCCGACTGGGCGGCCCTGTTCTGCCGCAGCACCCGGGGCGTGGCGCTCAAGCACAACCTGCGCGCCAGCTTCATGGCCAAACCTTACTTGCAACACCCCGGCAGCGGCATGCACGTGCATGTCAGCCTGTATGACCATGCCGGCAACAACCTGCTGGCGGCGAACGGCCAGCGGGCGCTGCGCCATGCGGTGGCCGGTTGCCTGGATGTGTTGCCGCACTGCATGCCGATTTTTGCCCCGAACCACAATGCCATGCGCCGCCTGAGCGGCACGGTGAACGTCGCGTCCCGCGCCAGTTGGGGCTTCGAGGATCGCGATGCCTGCTTGCGGATTCCGGAGTCGGACATCAAAAACCTGCGCATTGAACATCGTCTGGCGGGCGCCGATGCCAACCCGTATCTGGCATTGGCGGCGATTCTGGTGGGGTTAGAGCAAGGCCTGGAAGGGGAGCGCGAGCCGATTGCACCGCTCAACGAAGACCGCGGCAGTGGCATCGATTTTCCATTGGAAATGCTCGAAGCGGTGCAGTCCATGCAACATCATGCAGCGCTGCGCGAAGGCTTGGGGGCAGAGTTTGTGGACGTCTATTGCGAGAACAAACGTCAGGATCATCTGGCATTTCTGCATGACATCAGCGCGCGGGAGTATCGCTGGTTTCTCTAGTCGCCCTTAGAAAATATGTGGATATTTAATGGGTTAGAGCGTTTAGTAACTGGATAGTGAATAAAAATATCTTGTTACAGGCCGAAATATTCCGTAATATCCGCGCCGCGTTCACCACCACGGTTTATGCATTTTTAAATCCCAGGCGTCCATCAGCTGCCTGGGATTTTTTTTGCCTGAAATTTAGTCGGCCGCTGACTCCATCATCGGCGCTCGCTTGCCGAGCTTCATCAGCCAGTAATAACTCAACGCCGGCACCAGCAACCCGACGATCCACGCCAGGTCCACCCCGTCCAGCGCCGTGGCCACAGGGCCGACATACAGCGTGGTGTTCATGAACGGAATTTCCAGGGCAATCGCCAGCAGGAAACTGCCGCAGGCAATCCGGTTGACCCGCCCGTAGATCCCGTTCAAGTCGAAGATGTCGTCAATTCGGTACTGGCCTTTGCGCAGGCAGTAGTAGTCCACCAGATTGATCGCCGTCCACGGGATCAGGAAGTAGCTCATGAAGAAGATGAAGTTGAGGAAGAAGCTGATGAAGTCGTCCTGACTGATGGTGCACAGGGCCGTGGCCAGCAGGCTGATCAGCAGCATGAACACACCGCGTACCCGCGGGGTCACCTTGAGCCGGGCGAAAGGTTCGATCACGGTGATGGTCGACATGAACGCGCCGTACAGGTTGAACACGTTGATCGACACCTGGCCGTAGACGATGAAGGCGAACAGCAGCACCGCGCCAGCGCCGAACAGACCGGCGACATGCCCGCCGACGTTGCTGGAAAAGTCGCCGATGCCGACGCTCAGGATCGCCCCGAGAATCATCATCCACGCGCCGCCGCTGACCGTGCCGGCGTAGCTGTACCAGAACACCTGGGCGGTGGGCGTGTTGCTCGGCAGGTAGCGCGAATAGTCGGCGACATAAGGTGCATAGGACAGTTGCCAGGTCACGGCAATGCTCACCGCCACCAGGAACTTCGACAGGGAGAAGCCTGTTGGCAGCCATTGTTCGGCCGGGATCGGCAACTGCAAGGCGAGCACCGTGGCGGCCACGAACACCACCAGCGACAGAATCGACAGCAGCTTCTGCAAGCGGTGAATCAACCGATAGCCATAGAGCGCGACGACGAAGCACAACGCGCCGATCAGGTAGATATTGCCGGACATCGGCAGTGGGCTGACGGACTCCAGCGCCTGGGCCGCGAGCAAGGTGTTGCTGACGAAGAAACCCAGGTAGATCAGCATCACGAACAGCAGCGGCAACACCGCCCCCAACACGCCGAATTGTGCCCGGCTCTGGATCATTTGCGGAATGCCCAGCTTCGGTCCCTGGGCCGAGTGGGAGGCCATGAAAATCGCCCCCAGCAACGAGCCGATGATGATCGCCAGCGCACTCCAGAACAGGTTGAGCCCCATCACCACCGGCAACACGCCGGATGCAATGGTGGTGATGTTCATGTTGGCGCCGAACCAGATGTAGAACAGCGAACCCGGTTTGCCGTGACGTTCGGTTTCGGGGATGAAATCGATGCTTCTTTTTTCGACTTGCATGGCGATCACTCCTGAGTCCGGACGAGGTGGGATTGCAGACGGGCGATGGTGCTTTGCAGCTCATGGGGCTGGTGGGCAAACAGGTCCGGCTGCTCGGGGATCAGGCTGATGTGATCGAGCTGTTGCAGGGCGCGCTGGCACTCAGTCGTGGTGAGGATTTCCAGCGCGTAGACCCAGTTGGCCATGATCAGCAGGGCCGAGTAATGCCCGGCCTCGGTGGTCGTGGTGCAGGCATCGCTGACCAGGCGCACGCGATAACCCAGGGCGAAGGCATCGAACACGCTGGTCAGCACGCAGACGTCGGTCAACACACCGCAGACGATCAGCGTGTCGACCGCCATTGCCTTGAGTCGGGCATCGAGGTCGGTGCGGTGGAAGGCACTGTAACGGCCCTTGTCGATGATCAATTCACCGGGCTGCGGCGTCAGCGACTCGATGATTTCCACTTGGCGGGTACCGGCGCGGTAACTGCCGGGGCCACCGTCGGTGGCCAGAGGTTCGCCGTGGGGCAGGTCACTGCCGTCGGCCTGATTGATGTGGCGGGTATAGATGACAGGCATCCGCTGATGGCGGGCGGTATCGAGCAGGGTGGCGGTATTGGTAGCCACTGTGTCGAAGTTTTCCAGGACGAAGCCGTCCTCCTGCTGCATGTCGATGATCAACAGCGCGTTGTTATTGTTCATTGGGCAAACCTGATCAAGACGAAACACGATGCACCGTACGCGCCATGCAATGGCGAGACGCGGGGTGCGTGATTGGCTGTTCGGGTGGGCTCAGTGAACTATTTGCCAGAAACCGTTCTGCTTGGCCGAAACGCTGGCGCGCAGGCGCTTGAAATGCAGGTGCGAAGCGGTCCATTCACCGCGCAGGTAAGCCCGCGCGGCGCCGGAGGGAAGGGCGAGTGATGGGAGGTGACCAGTCATCATTGGAATCGACCCATGTAGGAGCGAGCCTGCTCGCGAAAAACTCTAGACAACGCGGTGTTTCAGATGGCCCGCGTTATCGTTGGCGTCCATCGCGAGCAAGCTCGCTCCCACAGTTGAGGTGTGCTGCCCCCCGGCTTCGCGTCCGGGGAGCAGGGCGGCGCAATCAGCGGAACGCTGGCACCACGTGCTTGATGAACAGCTCCAGGGATTTTTTCTTTTCCGCGTGGGGCAGGCTGTTATCGCACCAGAAGCTGAATTCGTCGACCCCCAGTTCCTGGTAGTACTTGATGCGCGGAATGATTTCTTCCGGGGTACCGATCATGGCGGTCTTGTGCAGGCTTTCCAGTTCGAACTCAGGGCGACCGGCGAATTTCTCTTCCGGGCTCGGTGCGAGGAAGCCGTTGACCGGGGTGGTCTTGTTGCCGAACCAGGCATCGAAGGTGCGATAGAACCTGGAGATTGCCTTGGCCCCGACTTCCCAGCCTTGAGGATCGTCGGCGGTGTGCACGTGGGTGTGACGCAGTACCATCAGTTGCGGTCGCGGCACGCCGGGGTTGTTGTCGAGCGCGGCCTGGAATTTGTTCTTCAGGTCGAGGACTTCCTCGTCGCCTTTCATCAACGGCGTGACCATGACGTTGCAACCGTTGGCCACGGCGAAGTTGTGCGAGTCCGGGTCGCGGGCGGCGATCCACATCGGCGGGTTCGGCTGCTGGATCGGCTTGGGTACGCTGGTGGAGGTCGGGAATTTCCAGATGTCGCCGTCATGGGCGTAGTCACCGTTCCACAATGCCCGCACCACCGGAACCATTTCCCGCAACGCCTGGCCGCCGGAGGAGGCCGGCATGCCGCCGGCCATGCGGTCGAACTCGATCTGGTAGGCGCCACGGGCCAGGCCGACTTCCATGCGTCCGTTGCTGATCACATCGAGCAACGCGCATTCACCGGCCACCCGCAGCGGATGCCAGAACGGCGCGATGATGGTGCCGGCGCCCAGGTGAATGGTGGTGGTCTTGCCCGCCAGGTAAGCCAGCAGCGGCATCGGGCTTGGCGAGATGGTGTATTCCATGGAGTGGTGTTCACCGATCCACACGGTGCTGAAACCACCGGCCTCGGCCATCAGCGTCAGTTCGGTCAGGTCTTCGAACAACTGGCGGTGGCTGACGCTCTCGTCCCAACGTTCCATGTGTACGAACAGGGAAAACTTCATGACGCTTACCTCGGATCTATTGTTGTCGGCCAGTCGATCGCTGGCCTGTTGATTATTGGTATACCATAATACGAAATCTGTGCAAATGTTTCTCACTGGTCAGTGAGCAACCTGTGGGAGCGAGCTTGCTCGCGAAAGCGGTCTGCCGGGCCATGTGGATGTGACTGACAAACCGTCTTCGCGAGCAGGCTCGCTCCCACAAGGCGGAGATCAGGCCAGAACGGGCAACGCGCCCATCTTGCCGTGGCAATACACCAGTGGCCCGCTGCTCTGGCGGGGCACGATCAGGTTTTTCACCGCGCCGACCATGATGGCGTGGTCACCGCCTTCATATTCGCGCCACAGCTCACATTCGATGACCGCCGTGGCATTGGCCAGAATCGGGTTGCCCAGCTCGCTCAACGTCCACTCGATCCCCTGGGCCTTGTCCTTGCCTTTGCGCGCGAAGGCATAGGCTTCGCTTTGCTGGCCGCCGGAAAGCACGTGGATGGCAAAACGTTTGTTCTTGATCAGGACCGGGTAGGAGTCGGAGCTGTAATTGGGGCAGAACAGCACCAGAGCCGGGTCCATCGACAACGAACTGAAGGCGCTGGCGGTCAGGCCAACGATTTGCCCGTCGTCATCCAGGGTGGTGATCACGGTCACTCCGGACGGGAACGAACCCATGACTTGTTTGTAGATGGCGGCATCGATCATTGGACGGTCCTCGGGTGGTGTGACGCGTTTTTATGTGTTTATAGGTCTGATGGTATACCGTAATACATCGATTGCAAGGTCTTTTTAGGTGAACCGATAAACGTAAGGCTTTCGTCTGGAACCCAATGATTGCTGGGCTTTAAGCTAGCAAACGCTGGCGTGGATCGGGCAGGATGCCGGCTCAGATGCTTGTTCAAAGACCGGATCAGCCTTGTTTAAAGCTTGGAATACCATAATATGGTCCGCATCTGAGGGGCGGCCAGAGAGTCCCCCCGGTTTGGCTTCATACAAAGATAAGAACAGACAAACTCGAGTTCATGCACATGTCCCAGATGTCCCGGCAAGACCCGTTGATCGAGAACCATACGGTCGACTACGTTCCACTCGCAGAGCGCCACGGGAAGGCCCGCGATCTCTTCACCCTGTGGTTCAGCACCAACATCGCGCCACTGCCCATCGTCACCGGCGCCATGGTGGTCCAGGTGTTCCACCTCGACCTGTTCTGGGGGTTGCTGGCGATAGCCCTCGGGCACATGGTCGGCGGTGTAGTGATTGCGCTGGCGTCGGCCCAGGGACCGTGCATGGGCATCCCGCAGATGGTGCAGAGCCGTGGTCAGTTCGGCCGCTATGGCGCGCTGCTGATCGTGTTCTTCGCGGCATTGATCTACATCGGTTTCTTCATTTCCAACATCGTGCTGGCAGGCAAATCGATTGTCGGCATTGCGCCGTCGGTTCCGGTGCCGGCCAGCATTCTCATCGGCGCCTTAAGCGCCACGGCCATCGGGGTGATCGGTTATCGCTTCATCCATACCCTGAACCGCATCGGCACCTGGGTGATGGGCGGTGCCTTGCTCGCCGGTTTCCTCTATATCTTCGCCCATGATCTGCCGGCGGACTTCTTCACTCGCGGCGGGTTCAACCTGTCCGGCTGGCTGGCCACGGTGTCGCTGGGCATCATCTGGCAGATCAGCTTCTCGCCGTATGTGTCGGACTACTCGCGTTACCTGCCTGCGGATATTGGGATCGCCAAGCCATTCTGGGCCACGTATCTGGGGGCGACCCTGGGCACGATCCTGTCGTTCACCTTCGGCGCCGTGGCGGTACTGGCGACCCCGGAAGGCACCGAGGCGATGGCGGCGGTCAAGCAGTCCACCGGTTGGCTGGGGCCGATCCTGATGGTGTTGTTCCTGCTCAACATCATCAGCCACAACGCCTTGAATCTGTATGGCGCAGTGCTGTCGATCATCACCTCGATCCAGACCTTCGCCAGCCAATGGACGCCCAGCATCAAGGTGCGCGTGGTGTTGTCGGGCATCGTGCTGGCGGGTTGCTGCGTGGTGGCGCTGGGTGCCTCGGCGAATTTCATTTCGCAATTCATCGGCCTGATTCTGGCGCTGTTGCTGGTGCTGGTGCCGTGGGCCTCGATCAACCTGATCGACTTTTACCTGATCAAGCGTCGTCGCTATGACATCGCCTCGATCTTCCGGGCCGACGGCGGTATCTACGGTCGCTTCAACCTGCATGCGATCATTGCCTACTTCATCGGCATCATCGTGCAACTGCCATTCGCCAATACTTCACTGTACGTCGGACCGTATGCCAATCTGGTGGAGGGCGCGGACCTGTCGTGGCTGGTGGGGCTGGTGGTGACGTGCCCGTTGTATTACTGCCTCGCTACGCGAAGCCAGTCGCAGGAAAGCCGTTCGGCGAAGTTCGGCTACACCGACTGAGGCAAAGTCGTTTCGTGTTCGTCAGAAAATGCCCGGCGACATGGGGGCATTTTTGTTTTCGGTGAACGTTCAGGAATGGTTGAACACATTCAGGCCACGTTGAACCGCCGGCCTGGCTTCGACTGTGTCGAACCAGCGTGATAGCTGAGGCAGTTGCTTCCAGTCCAGCCGATCACGGAATGCCGTGGCAATGGTGAAGGCCGAAATGTCGGCCATGGAGAACTGCGCTCCGGCCATGAAGTCGTCCGTCAGAAAGCTTTCCGAGTAGGTGAGCTGTTCAATCACCCGCAGATCGATGATCGCCGCCGCCTTGGCCTGCCCCGCCTGGTGCAGAAAAAAGGCGGCATGGCTGGGGGCGATGACATCGGTCACGAAAAAGAAATAGCGGTCGATTACCCGGGTGCGATCAGGTCCTGGCTGCGCCGGGGCCAGCCTTCCGGGCGCAATGGAATCGGCGTACTGGATGATGGCGTTGGACTGGTTGATGACCAGCACCGGAGTTGTCCCGTGATCGATCAGGGTCGGCACTTTCCCGGCCGGGTTAAGCGCCAGGAAGGCCGGGCCACGGTGTTCCTGTGCATACAGGTCGAGCCTGCGTGCCGTATAGGCGATGCCCGACTCTTCCAGGGCAATCGCGGCCCTCAGGCTGTTGCCGGTGTTCGCGCCGTAAAGTTCGATTTGATCGTTCATGGGGCATTGCTCTTGTAGTGACATACCAGCAGTCACCGATCGCTGCCGATGAAGTCAGTATGATGAAAATCCGCCGCACCGATATTCAAAAACAGTGATCGTCCATACCCCTGTGCGACAAGGCTTATCCCTGTACGAAAACTACTTTCACCGCGTTTGATAATAGCCTCTCGAAGTGTTTTAAGAGTTTCACAAGCCAGTCAGTCAACCCTCACCTCGAACGTCCGATGACTCATGTCACTCATCGAGCGCTGATGCGTGGGCGGTAATCGGGTCCTGTCTGGCGGTGAAACCTTCAAATAACGATAAGAAACACCCAGGAGCCCCCTATGTTCAAACGAGCGATTCCCACTGCAGTCCTGCTGGCCACCAGTTCGGTGTGCGCACAGGCTGCCGATACCGCAGGCCATGGTTTTCTGGAAGACAGCAAGGCCAGCCTGTCGATGCGCACCCTGTACTTCAACAGCGACAATCGCGATGGCAGCGCCGCCCCCTCGAAAACCGAAGAGGCGGCCCAGGGTTTCGTGTTGCGCTATGAGTCCGGGTTTACGCAGGGCGCGGTGGGGTTCGGGCTCGACGCCCAGGCGTTGCTCGGCATCACGCTGGACAGCGGAGCAGGGCGCCACGTCGGTAGCGGCATGATTCCCTCTGATGGCGACGGCGCGGCCGATGCCTGGAGCAGCTTCGGCCCTACGGCGAAAATGCGCGTGGCCAAGACTGAATTTCGCTACGGCACCTTGCTGCCGAAATTGCCGATCCTTCTGGCGAACGATGCCCGTGTGTTGCCGCAATCGTTTACCGGCGCGCAGGTCACCTCGAACGACATCGATGGCCTGACGTTGACCGGCGGTGTGCTGGAGCACGCGGTAGGGCGCGCCTCGACGGACCGCACAGGTCTGTCGGTCGCCGGCAGCACGCGGGACAGCAACAAGTTCTACTACGCCGGCGGTGACTACAACCTCGCCAGGAACCTGAAGACCCAGTATTACTTCGCGCAACTGGAAGACTTCTACAACCAGAACTTCCTCGGCCTGACGCACATCCTGTTCATCGACAGCGCAAGCTCGCTCACCACCGACCTGCGTTACTTCCGTACCACGTCGAGCGGTGCCAACAGCTCTGCCTCCGGCCGCGCGCAAGGCTATCGGGTATCGGGCTACACCGACGACAACGATGGTGAAATCGACAACAGCACCTGGGCCGCGATGGTCACCTACAGCCACGGTGGTCACGCAGTGTCGGTGGGGCATCAACGTGTGGGCGATGGCAGCAACTTCGTCCAGCCCAACCAGGGCAGCCTGGTGGACAAGGGAGCGGGCGGCGGCAGTGTCTACCTGCCCACCGACAAGATGATCCAGAACTTTGCCCGGGCCGGCGAGCAGACGAATTTCGGCCAATACACCTACGACTTCGCGCCCTTGGGCGTGCCGGGCCTGAAAGCCTCGATCGTGTATCTGAAGGGGACGGACATCAAGGCGCAAAACGCCAGTGACCAGTCCGAGTGGGAGCGCGACATGACCCTGGACTACGTGTTGCAATCGGGTACGTTCAAGGGGGTGGGGTTCACACTGCGTAACGCCAAGTCCAATACCGATGCCGGGCGCAACGTGGATCAGAACCGGTTCATCATCAATTACACCTTGTCGTTGTTGTAATCACGGCGCCCCCCCTGTGTGCGGGCTTGCCCGCGAAGGCGGCCTGACAGCCGACCATTTTCTACGGTTGGTCCGGCATTCTCACCCCTGAGCCAAACCCTTCTGCCCCGGCAATCGCAACTCCGCACACAACCCGCCCCCTTCGCGATTGCTCAAGGTCAAGGAGCCTCCAATCGCGACCGCCAGTTGCTGGGCGATCGCCAGCCCCAGCCCGGTGCCGCCGGTGCTGCGGTTGCGGGAATTCTCAACGCGGTAGAACGGTTCCATCACTTGCTTGAGTTCTTCCTCGGCGATCCCCGGACCACGGTCGAGGATCTTGATCGAGAGGTTGCCATCGGCCTGCTTTTGCACCCGCAACTCGGCGGCACCGGCAAACTTCAATGCGTTGTCCGTCAGGTTGACCAGCACCCGGCGCAAGGCGTGGGGGCGTGTGTCGATGACGGCGGCACTCTTGCCGCTGAGCTGAACATCCTTGCCCACGTCCTGATAGTCGAACACCAGGCTGTCGAGGAACGAGTCGAGGTCGGTGCGGCGGCTTTCTTCGGTGGCACCGTGGATGCTGCGGGCGTAGGCCACGCCTTCGCGCACCAGGTGTTCCATTTCGCCCAGGTCGTTCCACAGTTTGTCTTTTTCGCTGGAGTCGTCCATGAACTCGGCGCGCAGTTTCATGCGGGTGATCGGGGTTTGCAGATCGTGGGAGATTGCCGCGAGCAATTGCATGCGTTCCTTCAGGTACGCCGCGATGCGTGCCTGCATCGCGTTGAAGGCCTTGGCGGCGTGGGCGACTTCGGTCGGGCCTTTTTCGTCCAGGAGTACGGGATGGGCGTTGGGGTCCAGGGTTTCGACCGCACCGGCGAGGCGGGCGAGGGGGCGGATGGCGATTCTGACCGCCAGCCAGGAGCAGGCCAGCATCAGCGCCAGTTGCCCGAGCAACACGATGGGCAGCCAGGGCGACAACGGCACCATCGCCGGGCGGACGTCGATGGTCAGCGGGCTGCCATCGGCCAGGTTCAAGTGCACCTGGAAATGTTTTTTCGGCCCGGGGATGTCGGTAAAGGTCATCGGGTAATCGTGGCCGATGGCGTCTTTGATCGAGGCAATGGCAATGGGCGCATCGGGCATGTCGGTGCGGATGGGCGTGCCCGGCGACCCCTCATTGAGCATGTAACTGTAATTGCGCCGCTCCAGTTGTTTGAGCCAGGCGGCTCGCTCATCGGCGGGCAAGCGGTCGAGGATGGCAACGGACGTGGAAACGTCGGTTTCCAGGTTGCCGAGCATGGTGTTTTTCGAGGACTCGTAGCGTTCGTAGTACTGCGCGCCGAAGGACAGCGCCTGGGCGAGGATCAGGCCGATCAGGAATATCAGCGACAGCCGCGAGGCCAGGGTCCGCGGCCAATGCAGCGCCAGGGTCATGATTGATCGCCCAGGATTTCCACCGGCAGGGAAAACACATAGCCTTCGCTGCGCACGGTCTTGATGTAGGCCGGTTCGCGAGCGTCGTCGAGCAAGCGCTGGCGCAGACGACTGACCAAAAGATCGATGGAACGGTCGAACAGGTCGGCGTCGCGGCCCTGGGTCAGATTGAGCAATTGATCGCGGTTGAGCACCCGTTGTGGATGGTCGAGAAACACCCGCAGCAATCGATATTCAGCACCGCTCAGGGCCACCATGGTGCCGTCTGCATCGAGCAGGTGACGGGCCGAGGTGTCCAGGCGCCAGCGCCCAAAGGCCAACAGGCGGCTGGCTTCGGTCACCACCAGGTTCGGTGGCAGCATGCGGGTGCGTCGCAGCACCGCGTTGATCCGCGCCAGCAGTTCACGGGCAGCGAATGGCTTGACCAGATAGTCGTCGGCACCCATTTCCAGGCCGAGGATGCGATCGGTTTCATCGTTGCGGGCGGTGAGCATCAGCACTGGCGTGGCCTTGTGCTTGCCGGCGCGCAGTTCGCGGCAGAGCAGCAGGCCATCGTCACCCGGCATCATGATGTCCAGCACGATCAGGTCCACCGGGGTGGTTTCCAGAAAGGCGCGCATTTGCCGTCCATCCGCCACGACCGTGGTGCGCAGGCCGTTCTTCTTCAGGTAGTTGCCAACCAGTTCGCGGATTTCGCGGTCATCGTCAACGATGAGGATGTGATCAACGTGATCCATTGGGCCAAACCTCTGGTGAATGGGGAATGCCACACAGTCTATCGAGCCTGGGCGGGCTCGCCTGCCGCCCTTTGTATTGCAGTGTATCCGGCTTGCCTGCGGATACACACGAAGGCAAAAAAGCCGATTTCCAGCGGTTTTGTATTGCTTTGTATCCAGGCACCGTTCTGATACGTACCGATTGATTCTCGCCGATTCCCGACACAGACGAGATACCTCGCAGGCTTTTAATAGGTTCCATCGAGGCAAACCAGAGCGCCTCGGCCCAACGAACAGTTGACCTGTTGAAACCTTGAGGAGTCCGCCATGAACACCAAAGCCATCTACGCAGCCTGCCTGTTTGCCGCACTGAACATCTGCACCTTGTCGGCCCGTGCCGAAGCCGATGTCGCTCCCAGAACCTACACCTATGGCACCCAACTGGATATCAGGAAAGTGGTGTCGCTGACCGAGGACACTACGCCTTCCTGCGGCGTGGTGAATGCGCGGCTGACGTACCTCGACTCCCAGTCAAAAACCCAGGTGCTGGATTACAGCAAATTCGCCGACAACTGCAATTCGGAAAACTGAGTGTCGCGATCAACCCCCGCCAAATCCATTTGCAACTGGAAGGACATCATGAACAACGTTACCCGCTACTTGACCGCCATCGTCTTTTCCGCCGCCGGTGCGGCGGCCCATGCCAACGCCGCTGTCGAGCAAAGCGCCTGCGCCAGCAACACCTGCTTCCAGCTCACGCCGGTGGCAGAGAAGGGCACCCAGGGCTTCCTGGCGCAAGACGGTTCCAGCCGCACGCCGCAGGGGCAGATGCTCGCCGAGAACGGTTCCAGCCGCACGCCTCAGGGGCAGTTGCTGGATGAGCAGACGGCTTGAGAACACCCCGATCCACTGTGGGAGCGAGCTTGCTCGCGATAGCGATGGTTCAGTCAACGATGTGTCGCCTGACCGGACGCCATCGCGAGCAGGCTCGCTCCTACAGTGGTGATGTGTTGCCCTCTAATTTGCATTAGGTGATCCCATGTTACTCATCGCTTTCCTGGGCGGCATATTGACCGTCCTCAGCCCGTGCATCCTGCCGGTCGTGCCATTCCTGTTTGCCGGGGCCGACCGTACACGCTCCTCGATCCTGCTGACCCTCGGCGGCATGGTCCTGACCTTTGCCCTGGTCTCCAGCCTGGCCGTGGTCAGCAGTGAGTGGGTGATACAGGCCAGCAACACCGGCCGCCACGTGGCGCTGGCGGTGATGGTGCTATTCGCCCTGTCGCTGATCTCCGCCCGGGTCGGTGACTGGCTGGCCCGTCCCTTCGTGCTGCTGGGCAATCGCATCGACCCGGACTCGCGCAAGATGTCCGGGCCGTTGGCTTCGATCATGATCGGTGTCGCCACCGGGCTGCTCTGGGCACCCTGCGCGGGGCCGATCCTCGGCGTGATTCTCACCAGCGCCATGCTGCAAGGTGCGAACGCCGGCACCAGTCTGTTGCTGGTGGCCTATGGCGCGGGCAGTGCGCTGTCCCTGGGCACCTTGATCTTTGCCGGGCGCGGCCTGGTCAATCGCTTGAAACCGTCGATTCCCGTCACCGGCTGGTTGCGCCGTGGCGCCGGGGTTGCGGTGCTCGCCGGTGCGGCGGTGATTGCAACGGGGGCCAATGACCTGTTGCTGGCCAACACCTCATCGGAAGGTGTCAACAGTGTGGAGAAAGGCGTGCTGGAAGCCGTGCCGAAAGTCGTCGATTACCTGGTCAGCAAGGTCAAGGCAGACAGCACCATGGGCGATGCCCAAGGCGCCATGCCCTCGCTGTCCGGCGCGGTGGAATGGCTCAACTCGCCGGCACTGAGCAACGAAGCCCTGAAAGGCAAGGTTGTGCTGGTGGACTTCTGGACCTTCGACTGCATCAACTGCAAGCACACCCTGCCGTACGTGAAGGAATGGGCGAAGAAATACGAAAAGGACGGACTGGTGGTGATCGGCGTGCACACGCCTGAATACGGCTTTGAGCGCATCATCGACAACGTCAGGGCCAAGGTGAAGGAATACGGCATCACCTACCCGGTGGCGATCGACAACAACTACGCGATCTGGCGCAACTTCGACAACCAGTACTGGCCCGCGCACTACCTGATCGATGCCAAGGGGCAGGTGCGTTACACCCACTTCGGCGAAGGTAGTTACGACACTCAGGAAAAAATGATTCAGCAGTTGCTGGAGGAGGCCAAGACCGGCGCGCCAGCGGCGTAACTTGCTCGATCAATGGCTCATGGGTCTTGCCCCGTGGGCCATGGTTTTTTTCTCCTGTCCGCGCCGCCACGCCGCCGGTGGCGCACCGAACTCGCGACGGAAGGCGCGGCTGAAAGCGGTATCGGTCTGGTATCCCACTTCTTCGGCGATGCGCGTCAATGAGCTGTTGCTGCTGCGTAACAGATTGGCGGCGAGCAACATGCGCCATTGCGTCAGGTACTGCATCGGCGACACCCCCACCAGTTGCTGGAAGCGTTCGGCCAACACCGATCTTGAGGTGCTGGCAGTGCGCGCCAGTTCGTCCAGCGTCCAGGCGTGGCAGGGTTTTTTGTGCAAGGCGTTGAGGGCGGCGCCGACGATGCGGTCGCGCACACCGGCCAGCCAGCCGGTGCGGCCTTCGCCTTGTTCGTTCATGTACAGGCGCAACACTTCGATGAACAGCACTTCGGCCAGTTTGGCCAATACCCCTTCGCCGCCAGGGCGGGGCGAGCGGGCTTCGGCGAGGGCATAGCGCACGGAGGATTCCAGCCAGATACCGGCATCCGAACCGCGCACATTGACCCGCACCACCGCCGGCAAGCCCTTGAGCAATATGCCCGCCAGGCGCGTGTCGCACGCCAGATAACCGCACACCAACCGGGTGACCGCGCCACCCCCGCCATAACTCAACTGCCGGGGCCGGCGCGCCAGCACGGCATCCAGTCGCGCACCCGTGGCGGGGGGCAATCCAGGGCGTGAGCACATGCGATGGGCGTCGCCCTGGGGGAAGATCACCACATCGCCTGCACTCAGATGCAGCGGCGGGTCATCGCCCAGTTCAACGTAGCACTCACCTTCGGTTATCAGGTGAAAGATCACTACCCGTTCTGCATCGGGCTCCAGAAACGGCGCGGCGGTGTCGGCGCTGGGCGACTGGTAGCACCAGGGCGCGGTGAACCGGGCGTTGATAAAGATCGCGCCGACCAGATGCACGACGCGCAGGGTCTGCGACAGAGCGTCCATTGGGGGTTTCCCGTGGAAGGATTCCTGATTGTGAGCGCCTCGGCGCGCAACGTGGAATCTCCGGACGATCGGGCAGGGTTGGGCGACGATCGGACAGGACGCCAGCGCCCGTCAGGGCGATAGTTTGATCACAGGGTGAGTGCCGCCCTGCCATCAAGAACAATAAAGAGAGGTTGCCATGCCTAAGTTCGTCATTGAACGTGAGATCCAGGGCGCCGGAGCATTATCGGATAGGGATTTGAAAGCCGCTTCGCAAAAGTCCTGCCGGGCGTTGCGTGAGTTGCCTGAGGTGCAGTGGCTGCAGAGCTATGTCACCGGTGACAAGCTCTACTGCGTGTACATCTCGCCGAACGAAGAGCAGATCAGGGAGCACGCTCGGGTGAGCGGGTTTCCCGCCAATCGCATTTCCCAGGTCATGAACATCATCGATCCGACAACGGCGGAGTGAATGCCCGCCAGGCCCGACTCGTGTTTCAACCCAGAGACCTTCTCCATGAGTACACCTATTGATCTGACTGCCTTGAAAAACCGCCAGATGGCCTCCTGGGCCAGCGGCGACTACGCCGTGATCGGCACCACCCTGCAGATCGTCGGCGAGCAACTGGCCGAAGCCTGTGACCTGTTGTGCGATGAGCGCGTGCTCGACGTTGCCGCCGGTAACGGCAACGCAACCCTCGCGGCTGCGCGCCGTGGCTGCCAGGTGACGTCCACCGACTATGTCGCCGCCTTGCTCGAACGCGGCGAAGAACGGGCCCGGGCAGAACGGCTGAATGTCTCCTTCCAGGTCGCCGATGCCGAAGCCTTGCCCTTTGCCGACGGCAGCTTTGATGCCGTGCTATCGACCTTCGGTGTGATGTTCACGCCGGACCAGCCCAAAGCCGCCGCGGAACTGGCACGGGTTTGTCGCCCGGGCGGGCGGATTGGCTTGGCCAACTGGACGCCGGAAGGTTTCGTCGGCCAGATGTTCAAGACCCTTGGCCAGCACCTGCCACCCCCTCCGGGTGCCAATCCGCCCTCACGCTGGGGCACCGAAGCCTGGCTGCACGAGCATTTCGACGAACGTGAATTCCTGCTCCAGGTGACGCGTCGCACGTTCAATTTCCGCTATCGCTCGGCGGCGCATTTCATCGATACCTTCCGCCAGTGGTACGGGCCGGTGCACAAGGCCTTCGCCGCTCTGCCCGAGGATGGCGCCAAGGCCCTGGAGACCGACTTGACCGAGCTGATCAACCGGTTGAACCGGGCGGGCAACAAATCGCTGGTGGTGCCGAGTGAATACCTGGAGGTGGTGATCACGCGGCGTTGAATGACAACCCTGTAAAAAACTGTGGGAGCGAGCTTGCTCGCGATAGCGGTCTTCCAGTCACAGATGCTGTGGCTGACCCACCGCCTTCGCGAGCAAGCCCGCTCCCACAGGGGTTGTGTGGTGGTCATGGCATCTAAATCACTACGGCCCCACGCGCCTCCAGCAACTCGCGCAACACCGACCGATGGCAATGCGCTTCATCCTCGCAATAACAGCCAACGGCCAGGGACGTCTGATGGGACAACGCGGCCAGCAGATCCAGCAACTGACTGGCAGCGGGCTGGCTCATCTCGGCCTTGAACTTGCGCCGGAACACCTCCCAGGCCTTGGCATCTTGCGCAGCCTTGGCCTCGGCCACCAACTGCGCACTGGGCGACAGCAGCGGCTGCCAGACATCATAAAAGTCCCGACGGGCGAATTCGGCTTTCGGTACGCCACGGGGAGGGCGGCGTACCGTGCCCAGGCGCAATCCTTCATCGGGTCGACGGGGTGAGCCGAGTTGAACGATATGGACCGCCATGGCTACTTGAGCCTCGATTCGTCGAACCACTCCAGCGCCGTGCGCCACAGGCAGATGCCCAGGAAGTACGCCGACATCAGCAGCCACAGCCCCATCACCCACGGGTTGATCAGCGGATGGTTGAGCACCAGTGACAGGCTGCACAGCAACCAGATGGCCGTCACCGCAATGTTGATCGGCATGAACCGGCGCACGCGAAACGGGTGCAGGAATTTCATCCGGGTCACGGTCAGCAGGGCCAGGCCAATGACTGTAATGAAGGTGATCCACGGCGACGGGGCGATGATGTAAAGGCACAGGGCAACCACGTTCCAGGCGGCGGGGAAGCCCTGGAAGTAGTTGTCCTTGCTCTTCATGTTGACGTTGCAGAAGCAGAACAGCGACGACACCAGAATCAGCGACACGCTCAGCAGCAAGGTGTAGTCCGGCAACGGGATATAGCGATAGATGAACAGTGCCGGGATAAACACGTACGTCAGGTAGTCGATCACCAGGTCGAGGATCGAGCCATCGAAGCTCGGCAACACCGACTGCACGTTGACCTTGCGTGCCAGCGCACCGTCCAGACCGTCAACGATCAGGGCGACACCCAGCCACAGCAGGCAATGGGTCGGCTGGTTTTCCAGCAGGGACAGGGTGGCGAGGAAAGCGGTGACCACGCCAGTGGCGGTAAAACCATGGGCGCCCCATGCTTTGAGCCTGGCGATGTACAGGGTTGAAATCACAGGGGCGTTCTCCAGTGAATGAAGCAAGCCAGTTGTCACCTCGTGTACGGGGTGGTGGCAAACCGGGTCGGGTTGCAGGTATCGACCGGGTATCCGGGAATAAGGTTCACCACTCATGAATCTTAGCTGCGCCGCAAGAAAATACCCCGGACGAATCCGGGAAAGCGCGGGCGGGTCAGCCCAACGGTGCTGGCACATTCGCCTGCGGGGGCTATCGTTGCCTGACTGGATAAACGCCCTTCAAGAGGACAAACGTCATGAACACCAGCGATCTGCTCGAACAATTACTGCGCGCCGGCCAGGGCTCGATGGCGCGACAGGGTGGCGGTGGCGCATCGGCCCAGGGCGGGCTCGGCGACCTGGGTGGATTGCTCGGCGGTTTGTTGGGCGGGGGTGCCGGTACCAGTGCTGGCGGCGGTGGCGCAGGGTTGGGCGGTTTGCTCGGTGGTTTGCTTGGCGGCGGTTCGCCGATGGGCGGTACTCCGCAAAGTCGCTCCGCTGGCGGCACCAATTATGCGGCGCTGGCGTCCCTGGGCATGATGGCGTTCCAGGCGTACCAGGCCTGGCAGCGCAGTCAGGCCTCGGCGCCGCAGGAAGCGCCACGGACCGTGGACTTGCTGGCCGGCCCGGAGGCCGAGGAGCACAGCCATGCGATCCTGCGGGCATTGATTGCCGCGGCCAAGGCCGATGGCCGCATCGATGCCGCCGAGAAACAGATGATCAGCACTGAAATCGGCCGTCACACCGACGATCCGCAATTGCAGCAATGGCTGGACGACGAGGTCGCCAAGCCACTGGATGCCTATGACGTCGCGCAGTCGGCCACGGACCCGGGCATGGCCTCGGAGATGTACCTGGCCAGCGTCATGCTGGTGGACGACCAGCAGGACGCCGAGCGCAACTATCTGGATGAACTGGCCGCAGCGTTGCAGATCGACCCGCAGTTGCAAGTCCACCTGGAGCAGCAGGCCAAGGGCGGTGCGGTCTAAATCGCCTTGGGCAGCAGAAACGTCACCCCGAAGCTTTCGGCTATCTGCAAGATCCGCGGCAGGTCCTCGGGTACCTTGAGTTGATCCAGCGCCGTAAAGAACTGCCCACCGCGTGGATCGGACACCACACCGATCATTGTCGCAGTGGGGCTGACGTTCTTGTAGGCATGAATCGAACCGCTGGGGATATGCACGTAGCCACCGGCCAGGACGGTGGTGGCTTTGCCTTCGACGGTCACTTCCACCTGACCTTCAACGACGTAAAACGCTTCGTCCCAGGGATGAAAGTGTGGCGGTGGCCCGCCTCCTTGTATGCCTTTCTGGATGTGCATCTCGAACGGTTTGCTCAGATCCCCGCCGGCCAGGACGGTGATCGTTTCACCCACGACGTTGACCGGCCCCGGGGGATTTCCGGCTTCGATGATGTGAACCCTGCGCATGGCTGCTCTCCGGGGGATGAGACTGCACCGGCGAAGTATAGGCCCCGAAGCGCCAGCCGGGTGGCGCGCCCATGGCCCGTCTGTCCGGGCATTTTCAACGCCGATTGAATTACTGCGCCACTCGTGTGCTCTGCCTGGTTAGAAGACGTTTGCATTCAACGTCCTGGCGCGAAGCATACCCGAGGGGCATTACCGCGTGGGCGAGGTGATCGTCTGGGACCGGGGCATCTGGACTCCCCAGGACGGTCTCGCCAAAGCCTGGGCCAAGGGTCGACTCAAGTTCGAGTTGCAGGGGGAGAAGCTCGGCGTGGACATGCACAAAACCCGGCAAGCGATCACTGCCGAGATGCGCCGGCGGGTGGGGATGAAAAAGTGAACTGTGCCGATAGGAGCTGCTGAAGGCTGCGACCTTTTCATGGTTTCAATAACCTGAAGATCAAAGGATCGCAGCCTGCGGCAGCTCCTACGCGAGCAACCTGTTCTTACTTGAGGAACGCCTGGAAGTCGGTACCCAGTTTGTCGATCGCCGCCTTGAAGTCCTTGGCGGTAATCTTCTGGCTTTCGTTTTTCAGTTCGGTGCCGAACACCTTGCGCACCACTTTGGCTACGGTCTGGTTGCTCTTGGCGTCGACGAACTCGGCTTCGATGAACAGGGTGGTTTCCTGGTCACGGTGACCGGTGGCTGCCTGGGTTGCCCCGACTACGGCCGCGATGGGCACCACTTCATACCACTTCATGCCTTCGTTCTCGGCGTTCACCCCGGTAATCGCCGCGCGCATGATCAGGGGGCGCGAACCCGCCGGTGCGGAAGAGGTGTTGGTCACTACGCGGTATTTCTGGCCTAGCGTAGCCTTGGCCTTGCTGGTCATGTAGTTCTGAATGTCGGTCAGTGTCTGCTGGTTGACACGCTCATCGGGTTTGGGGGCCGGGTAGAGCTCCAGTTTGTTGAACACCACGGTGTCATAGGCATTCGGGTTCCACGCAGGGCTGACCCAACGCATCGCGGTGCCGCCGCTCGGCGTTTCGACTTCCTGCAGGTTGTTGTAGTTGGACAGGAAGCCTGAATATTGCTCCTTCTCAGTCACTTTCGAGGTGCAGCCGCCTAGCAACAGACTGGCCAGCGTAGCGCCGACGAGCAGTTTTCGGGACAGATTCATAGTGGTGTTTACTCCTTGGTTTAAATCGTCATTCTTTCGTTTACAAGACATCAGAATCGCCAGGTCATGTTTCCGTTTATAGCCTGAATCCAGGCATTGTCGAATTGACCGGAGATTCGATTGCCCGATACGGACTTGGCCTGGTCCACCGGCATGTCGCCGAGCCAGACCATGGCCCAACTGACGTTGACATCGGTGTTCTCGTTCAGAGCATAGGTGGCTCCTGTCGCAATGCGCCAGGATTCACTCATCGGCACGACCACGCTGCGGTTGCTGTCCGAGACGGCGCTACTGTCGTAGGCCACACCGACGTTCCACAACCACTGCTCGGTGGCCTGGTATTGCGCGCCAAGGGAGAGGTGCCAGGTGTCCTTGAAGCCGGCGTCGACTGTTGTCGATTGCGCTCCAAACGCCGTGGTGTCGACCTCTACGGCGATGTCGCCGAACTCGGACCAGTCCTGCCAGTTGGCCGAGGCGAGCAACGCCCATTGCCGGTCCAGTTGCTGGAAAAGGCTCAGGGTGACGGTTTGCGGCACCTTCATGTCCAGTTCGGTATCGGTGTTGTTGACGCGCTCGAGCAGGCGGCCGTCGCCCTTGACGTCCAGCCGGTCCTTGAAGTCCAGGTCGACCTGGCTGGTGTAGGTCAGGCCGATGCGCGTGCCGGGTTGTGGGGCGTAGATCACGCCCACGTTGGCGCCATAGCCCCAGGTGTTGTCCCGGTACTTGTATTGGCCGTCAGAGCGGTCAGTGAAGCCGAAAGGGGAGCGGTCGATGGCGGTGTCTGCCTTTAACATGCCGTACATGGCCTTGATGCCCAGGCCGACCGACCACTGCTCATTGAAGCGATAAGCCACGCTCGGTACCAGCGACAGGCCGAGCAGGCTGGAGTTCTGCGCAAAGTAGCGGCCGGACCAGTCGTTGTCGTAATTGACCGCCAGGCCAAAATCGCCGTACTGGCCGAAACCGACGCTCCAGTGCTCGTCGAGTTCATGGCTGATGAAGAAGCTGCCACCGGGAATCGGATCGAGGGCGTTGCCACTGCCGCTGCCCGGGGTGTTGGTGCCGGAGTCGCGGTCGAAGCTCAGGTCGCCGTACAGAACCTGCAAGCCGGCGGTGATTTGCGTGCCTGGCAGATAGCTCATGCCCGCAGGGTTGCTGGCGATGGTCGAGGGGCCTTGGGCACGGGCGGCGGCACCGGCGTTGGCCAGACCGGCGTTATCGGTGCCGATTTCATAGAGCATGATGCCGCCGGCCCAGGCTTGCTGGCAGCACAGGGCAAGTAGCGCAGAGGTGGGCAGGGCTGCTGTTTTTATCGGCATTGGAACCCCTCGGCAATTGTCCATTTCGAATACGGGTGGACTGCACCGGCTACCCGTGGATTCGGTTGTTATTTGGCCTTGTCAGCGGCCAGGGTCAGGCCAGGTGACGCCATCGCAGACAGCAAATCGCAAACTTCGAGGAGAAGGTTGTCCGGTTCCTGTCGAGCTCCTGCGTTCTTGCGTGAGTACATCGAGACGAGCCCCCAACCGTCATTGAATTTCGTTACCCCCGCCAAGAGCGTAGGTTTGAATGGCGGAATATCCAGTACTGGATAATCAGAAAGTTGGTGTTTCAGGCGAGTTGCACCGAAATCGCAAAATCTCCCAAGGAAGGCATAGCAGTGTCCCGCGATTCATGAGTGACCACCGATCCTGTTTCACCAGCGAAACATGGGCAGCGGGCGCAGCGGCGAGCGAATGAATTGACGGGCTGAAAGCTTCATCAGCATCGAGTGAAAGCCGTGATCGGGAAAGGTCGCCTGCACGGTTTTGATGAAGCTGCGGGGCAGGCCGAAACGCACCAGGCCCAGGGACACATCCACCAGATCGGCCTGGCGGAAGGGTTCGACGCTGGCAGCGTAGGCGCCGCGATACCGGCGCAGTTTGTGATGCTCAAGTATCAATGCGCTGACTTCATCCTTCAGTTCTGCTCGTTGCTGGTTGTCGAGGTACTCGGTGGCCAGGGCAATGGACGGCGGCAGGTAGTCGAGGGTGTCATCGGTCCAGATGCCCAGGTCATGAAACGCCGCCGCGATTTGGACGGCGGCCGGGGGCAGGCCATCGGCACCGCTGAGGGCTCCATGGAAATTCAGCACCCGGTAAATGTGGTTGCGGTAGCCCTGCAGGTCGGCCCCGATGGCCAGGGCGAACGAGGTGAGAATCTCGTCGGTGAGGGGGAGTTCGAGAAGAAGCTTCATCAGGCGTCACGCAACAGGTCGTTGGCATTGAGCAGTTCGTAGGCGATCTCCGGGCGCTTTTCCATGGCCCGGCGAATGGCGGCGGGGATGTTGGCGCGGGTCTTGCGGCACAGCCCCGGCAGTTCGCCAATCTGGATGCCGATGCCGCGCATCGTGCGCACTTCGTTGAAACCGGGAGCGATGTCCACGCGGATGCCCAACTGTTCGAACATGCGCCGTTGCAGGTGCTCCAGATCGCTGAGGCTCTGCAGGTTCTCCAGGCGTTCGATCAGGCGTTTTTCTTCGTTGCGGGTCAGAAACAGAATGCGCAGGTCCGCCCCTGGTGTTTCCAGCAACGGGTCACGCCCGCAGTCGCAGGCGCCGGGCGGGCAGGGTGAGCGGATCGCAGCGGTGGTGGTCATGGGGATCAATCATAGAGCGCTGTGATCGAGTTTGCCCATAGGGATTTGGTGTGAAGGCGATCTAAAAATGTGGGAGCGGGCTTGCTCGCGAAGTCGTCCTGTCAATCGACAATTGCGTCGACTGACACTACGCCTTCGCGAGCAAGCCCGCTCCCACAGGGGGGCAGTGAGCCAGCTTGTCTTACTTCAGTACCAGCATCCGGTAAACGCCATCTTCGACTTCGATCCCGTGGGTGTCATGGGTGAAGCCGGGGAAGGATTTGTCGAAGGCTTCCAGTGCCTTGAGATACGCCAGCAACGGACCGTCCGCAGGCCCTGCGTTCTCACCCGGCATGAGCAGCGGGATGCCTGGTGGATACGGCACGATACCGGTCGCGGCAAGGCGTCCGGCGGCCTCGTTGAGCGTCACCAGCTCGATGTCGTTACGCACCAGTTTTTCGTAGGCCTCCACCGGGCTGAACTCGGCTTTTGGCAGGGTGCCGAAGGCCTGGGACATGTTGGCGGTGGTCTTGTGTTTCTTCATGGCGGCGAAGATTTCGTCGGCCAGATCCTTCAGGCCCATGCCGGCATAGCGATGCTGGTTGGCGTTGTACAGGTCGGGCAGGCACAGCTCGAGCTCGGCGTTGTCGTCGTAGTCACGCTTGAAGTCGAGCAGGGCGTTGAGCAGCGTGCCCCACTTGCCTTTGGTGATGCCGATGGAGAACAGGAACAGGATGGTGAAATCGGTGGTTTTCTCGACCACGATACCCTGACGGCCCAGGTACGCCGTGACCACGCAAGCGGGGATACCGGAGGCGAGCAGGCTGCCGTCGTCGCCCATGCCCGGGCTGAGCACCGAGACCTTGATCGGGTCGAGCATGCAGTAGCCGTCTTCGATGTCGCCGAAACCGTGCCATACCGCGTTCGGGTGCAGGACCCAGCAGTTCGGATCGGTTTTCAGCGTAGCCGGGTCGACCTCATGGAACGGCACGGCCGCTGCGCCAACCTGTACGGTCGGCGGCTGCCAGCAGGTGAAGAACCAGTCGTTCTTGCCCACCATCTCGTTGTGCATGCGCGAGAGAACCTGGCGGAAGCTGATGGCTTCTTCAATCGACTCGTTGGTGAGGATCTGCCCGCTCGGTGCTTCCATCATCGCCGAGCTGACGTCGCAGGACGCCATGATCGCGTAATTTGGCGAGGTCGAGGCGTGCATCATGTACGACTCGTTGAAACGCGCATGTTCGATCGGGTTACGCCCGTCACGCACGTGGATCATCGAGGCCTGGGACAGGGCAGCCAGCAATTTGTGGGTCGACTGGGTGGCGAACACGGTCGGCTTGGACTTGTCGTGATCGGCCGGGTTGCCGTGCATGGCATGGCGTCCGCTGTACAGCGGGTTGAAGCGCGCATAACCGTACCAGGCTTCGTCGAAGTGCAGACGGTCCACGCTTTCGCCCAGCAGTTCTTCGACCCGGGTGACGTTGTAGGTCAGGCCGTCGTAGGTGGAGTTGGTGACAATGGCGTGCACTGGCGTCGGGTCGATGCCTTGCTTGACCAGCGGGTTGTTGGCGATGGCGGCTTTCACGCCTTCGGCGCTCAGGGTCTGCGGCAGGATCGGGCCGATGATGCCGTAGCGGTTGCGGGTCGGCACCAGGTAGGTCGGAATCGCCCCGGACAGGGTCATCGCGTGCTCGGCGGACTTGTGGCAATTGCGGTCGCACAGGGCGATCTGGTTGCGCGTGACGCTGGCCATGAGGATGACGCGGTTGGACATCGACGAGCCGTTGGTCACGTAATACGTGCGGTGGGCGCCGAAGACCTTGGCGGCATAGCGTTCACCCTGGCCGATAGGGCCACTGTGATCGAGCAGCGAACCGAGTTCGCCAACCGAGATCGACAGGTCGGAACGCAGCAGGTTCTCCCCGAAGAACTCGTAGAAGGCCCGGCCTGCGGTGCTCTTCAGGAAAGCCGTGCCGCCGGCATGGCCTGGGGTGTGCCACGAGTATTCATAGTTGCGGGCAAACTTCACCAGCGCGCCGAACATCGGCGGCAGGGCGGCCTGGCGATAGCGTTCGATGGCCGCCAGGATGCGCCCGCTGAGGAACCGGGAGGTGTCCTCGGGCAGCCAGATGAAGTCGTCGGCGTGTTGCATGACCAGCAACGGAATGCTCGACGCGGTGGTGCGGTCGCTGATCAGGAACACCGGCACCCGGGTATTGCGCTCGCGCAGTTTGACCAGCAATTTGGTGCAGTCGGCGTGGCCTTCGCTGGTGTCCATTTCCCACCGGATGAGCACGCATTGAATGGCAGGGTCCGAGCGCAGGATCGAGGCGGCATCGGTGAGGCTTTCCGAGGCCAGTACGCTGACACCACGTCCCTCTACGTCGTGGACCAGTTGATCCAGGGCGCGGCCAAACACCGTTCGCTTGTCCGGCGGACTGCTGACCAGTAGCGCCAGCATGCCCAGCGAGTGTTTATATTCCGTCATGATTGATCCTCCAGAGTTAATTCAGGTTGTTGACCGGCACTGGCTCGGCAGTGAGGTGCTGCGCGCTGACGGTTTGTGTCGGTACGCTGTTGTTGAGCGCTTCGAGGCGGATCAGGCGGTTGTTGACGAAGCCGAACAGGGTGTAACCAACGATGGTGGCCACGCCGCCCAGCATCAGCGCCTGTTCACCGGAGCTGTACAGCGCCAGGTAGCTGTAGGCCGCTGCGATCAAAGCAATGATGTTGGTCGCCAGCGCCTTGCTTTCCGGCACGTTGGAGACTTTCTGCATGGTCATCAGCGCGGCCATGGACAGGATGTAAGGCACCAGGTTGGTGACCACCGCGAGGTTGACGAGGGTGTCGAACTGCTTGCTCAAGTCGGGGCTGATGGTGAGCAGGGCCAGCGCGGTCTGTGCCGCCAGCAGCACCAGCATGCCGACAATCGGCGTTCCCGCTTTGTTGCCCTTGGCAAAGATCGGCAGGAAGTAACCGGTGTCCGCCGAGCTTTTGTACACCTGGGCGATGGTGAACTGCCAACCCAGCAGCGAACCGATGCAGGCGAGCACCATGGCCGCCATCACGATGTCGCCGACCATCGGGGTGAACATCTTGGCGAACACCAGGCCGAACGGCGCAGTGGACGCGGCCAGTTCTTCGTTGCCGACGATACCGAAGATGACGTTGGTGGAGACGATGTAGATCACCGCTGCACCCAGGGTGCCGCCCAGCACGGCAATCGGTACGTTGCGCTCAGGGTTTTCCACCGCGTCGGTGTTGGCGCAAGCCGATTCAAGGCCAAGGAAGGCCCACAGGGTAATTGCCACCGAGGCGCCTGCCGCTTCGAACCAGCCTTTGTCGTGGGGGTTCCAGCCAGCGGCGTATACGCTGCTGTCGAACCAGAACCAGCCCACCGTTGAGACCAGCACCACCGGTGCAATCACACCCCAGACCGTCACCGCGCCGATACGGCCGGTAATGCTGGCGCCGCCAAAGTTGGCGAAGGTGGTGATCCACAACAGGGCAATAGTGGCCAGGCCTACTTGCAGTGAGTCGAGTTCTATCCCGAACAACACCTGGATATAACCGACCGCTGTAATACTGATCGCCACGTTGGCTATCAACAGCGAGAGGCCGTAGGTGTAGTTGGTGATGTAGTTACCTGCTTTACCGAAGGTGTATTCGGCATAACCGCCCATGCCGCCGGTCTTGCGGCTGAGCATCCCGCATCGCGCAAAGGCGTACGCCAGAGCGAGGGAGCCGGTGGCCGTTATCAGCCAGGAGAGGATCGAAATTGCACCGACTTCCGCGAGTTTCGTCGGTAGCAGCACAATGCCTGAGCCCAACATGTTGACCGCGGTCAACATTGTCAGTTGCCCCACACTCATTTTCTTTGCGACTGACATTCCGTTGCCTCACTTAGTTGGCGATTGAGAGTCTTAGCTATAGCAAAGGATTGAAAACTCGCAAGAAATAACGTCACACATCTCGTTTTCGCACTAATTTGCAAAAAAGGCACGATGCTGGCCCCCAAGTTTAAAAATCCTCAGCAAAATTAGTTCATTTTCAGCTAGTTAAACAGGTCAAGATGCGCAAGACATGGATCTCGTTAGTGCCGTTAGTTATCGCGGGTGTAGCCCATTCGGCTCAAGCCAAAGAACTGGCCACCCAGGATCAATACATGTGCAGTTGGGGGGCGGGAACCGCCGCAAGGGCACAGGAGCTCAAGCTTTCAGGCGTTTCTCTGTACGCCGCACGCCAAAAAATCCAGGTCTACAAGTTTGCAAAATCCTGGATGCGCATGATGGCACTTGGCATTACAGAGCAAACTTATGACAGTCCGTCGCGATTCAAACCGACTGCTGTACGCCAGAGCTTTTATGAGGACTGCGTCAGGTACAAGTTGGCGCGTAAATAAAGTAGAAGGGGGCGCTGGTCGGATCGACCGCGAGGCGGGGCTGCGACGACTATATTGATTGACCATCCCAGCGACCCGATGGGGTGAAAACCGGTTTTTTACAACTCAATCAGGAGGTCATCATGAGCCAGATCGATAAAGTGTTGTACACCGCCCAAACCCACACCACCGGCGGGCGTGACGGCGCGTCCCGCAGCTCCGACGGAATCCTCGATGTGAAGCTGTCGTCCCCGGGCGCGGGTGGCGGCGGAACCAATCCGGAGCAACTGTTCGCTGCCGGGTGGTCCGCCTGTTTCATCGGCGCCATGCAAGTTGCAGCCAGGGAAATGAAAGTGGCGTTGCCCAAGGATGTGGCCGTCGATGCCGAGGTTGATTTGGGCACCAATGAAGGCGGCTATCTGCTGCAGGCGCGGCTCAATGTCAGCCTGCCGGGGCTGGACCGTGAAACCGCACAAAAAATCGTCGACACCGGGCACCAGTATTGCCCGTACTCGAAAGCCACGCGCAACAACATCAACGTGGTGCTCAAGCTTGTTTGAGTTGACGTGAAAGGACTCGTATTCACTGAAGATCAAACTGTGGGAGCGAGCTTGCTCGCGATGGCGGAGTGTCAGGCGACATCGATGTCGAATGTTCCTGCCTCATCGCGAGCAAGCTCGCTCCCACAGGCTCTGTGTTTTAACTAACGGAGCAATCAATTCATCTTGCTGTGATCATGCATCATCTTGCTGTGATCCATGGTGTTAATCGCCTTGGCAACGGCTTCAATCTGAATCGACTCTTTCTCGCCCTTGGCGTCTTCCACGGTCAGGGTCAGTGGCACCTTGTCGCCTTCGTTGATCTGACCTGTGAGATTCATCAGCATGATGTGATAGCCGTTGGGATTGAAGCTCACCGGCTTGCCGGCTGGCAGCGCAACGGACGGCACCTGCTGCATTTTCATCACGTCGTCTTTCATGCTCATTTCATGAATCTGCACTAGCTTGGCAACCGGCGTTTGCACGCTCAACAACTTGCTGTCGCTGCTGGCGGTGACGGTCATGAAGGCGCCGCTCGACGGCTGGCCGGCCACGGTGGCGCGGACCCAGGCGTCGTCGACCCGGGTTTGTGCCGATACCTGAAAGGCCAGGCCGACCAGGGACAAGCCCAGTGCCAGTTGCTTGCAACTTTGCACGAAGCGTTTTTTAGCTTGCGGGGCATTCATTTCAGCAAACCTCCATCACGGTGAGCAGGTCTTCTGCGCACTCTTTGGCCGTCAGGGACGCGGACAGCCCCAGGCGCAGATTGCCCCGGGAGTCGAAGACAAAACTGGTCGCGGTATGGGAGAGGGTATAGGTATCGCCGCTCGGGACCTTCTCAAAGAACACGCCGAATTCCTTGGCGGTGGCGGCGGTTTCTTCAAGCGTGCCGTACAGGGCTTCGAAACTCGGGTCGAACGCCTTGACGTACTGGTCCAGCAACTCTGGCGTGTCGCGTTCAGGGTCCAGGGTGATGAAGATAACCTGCAGCCTTTCGCCATCGCGCCCCATCAGCTTCTTGGCCTGCGCGGCGCGGGCCAGGGTGGTCGGGCACACGGCCGGGCACTGGGTGAAACCGAAGAATACCATCGGCATCAGGCCGCGATAGCTGCCCAGCATCCTGGTTTCGCCTTCAGGGTTCTTGAGCTTGAAGTTACGCCCCATGATCTTGTCGCTGAGGTCCTTGCCGTAGTTGAACGACAGCTTGCTGCTGTCGTCGCAACCGGCGAGCAGGCCCAGGCTCAACAGGCCCATGCCTTGCAGGACAGTCCGGCGGGTATACAAAGTACTCATGAAAAAAGCATCCTGTTGAACAGGCTGAAATGACAGCGTGATGACTGTACAGACGAAAAAATCGCGGGGATGTTAACAAACTGTGCCGGTGTCGGAGGGGCGGATACGACCATTGGACCGACGCACAGGCGTGACATAGTGTCGCGCCGGCAGGCAGACACCTGTGGCGAGGGGGCTTGCCCCCGTTGGACTACGAAGTAGTCCCAATCCAGGCAATGCGGTTTGTCTGAGTAACCGCGATTGCAGGGTTCAGGGTCGCTGCGCGACCCAACGGGGGCAAGCCCCCTCGCCACAGGCAAGCCCCCTCGCCACAATGTTTCGGTCGGGTTCAGCGACGCAGTTGCGCGCAATGATCCTGTTCCGGTTGCGCGGCGGTGTACCACACGTAATCCGCATTCTCGGCGGTCACGGTCTTGCCCGCTTCGGCCAGGATCAGCACCGCATTCCCTTCACCGGCACCGAGGTCTTTCAGGTGCAGTGGCACCCCCAGATCCTTGCGCACGTGGAAGGCACCGGCCAGCAGCAACGCCGGCGTCGGTGCGGCTATCAGGCGCTGGGCCATGCGCCGGTCACGCTGTTGTTGCACGGCGAGCATTGCCGGCATCTGCGCTTCGGGCAGCAGGCCGCAATGGGATTGGCGGATGTCATCCAGCAAGGTCGCCCGCACCTGTTGGGTGGTGGACGCTTGCCCCGTAAGTACCGGGCGCTGTTTGTAGATCTGCATGATCTGCGCGCGGTCCAGGTTCGCCGCCAGCAGCGGATACGGTTGCCGCAGCGCGTAGGTGACGAGTGCGCCATAAACACTCCAGTCCCAATTGGCCTGCCAGGCCAGCGCCGTGAACGCATCGGCCGGTGGTTGGCCCGCGCGGGTCACGGCTTGCGCGGCATCGACCCTGGCCTGTTGATCGGGGTTGAGCATCTCCATCAGCAGGCTGCCCTGGGGGCGTTGTGTCGCCAGTTCGCGCAGCAGCCACAATTGCAGGGCGTGGTGGTCCGGGTTGTCGTGCTGTTCACCGACCAATACCCGAGGCACAACGGCCAGGCGTTGGACAAGTTCTTGCGGCGTCAGCGTACGGCCCGTGGCGAGTTCACGGATGACTCCGAGGTCGGCGTGATCACGGCCGTGCGGGGCTATCGGCGCCGGCAGTGGTGTGACCTGATGGATTTGGCAGGCAGCCAACAGGCTGAATGCACAGAGCAACAGAAAGCGCATCGGTTTTCCTTATTGGACAGGTGCCCCCTCGATGACAGAAGAGGGAGCGGCATCAGCGCGCGATGATCAGCGGGTGGCCGCGTTCCGGGTGCTGGTGAATCAGCACTTGTAGTCCATACACCGCCGCCAGCGTTTCGGTGGTCAGCACGTCTGCCGGTGGACCGTAGGCGTGGGGCAGGCCCTGATGCAACAACAGTAGTTGATCGCAGTAACGGGCAGCCAGATTGAGGTCGTGCAGAATCACCAGCACGGCAACCCCGCGCTCGGCGAAGTCACGCACGGCCTGCAAAATGGTGTGCTGATGCAGCGGATCGAGCATCGACGTCGGTTCATCGAGCAGCAGGGTTTGCCCCTCGGCACCCGGCCAGAGCTGAGCGAGCACCCGCGCCAGATGCACACGCTGGCGTTCACCGCCGGACAGGGCCAGGTAGCTGCGTCCGGCAAGATGAAGCGCATCGGCGGCTTTGAGCGCCTCGGCGACGATTTCGGCATCGCGCACGCGGCCGCTGGCGTGAGGCAAGCGACCCATGCCGACGATTTCATTGACCGAAAACGCAAAGCTCAGGCTCGAACTCTGCGGCAGCACGGCCAGGCGCTTGGCCCGTTCCTGTCCCGGCCAGTCGGCGAGTGGACGCTCGTCGAGGCTGACCCTGCCTTCACTGGTCGCCAGCTCACCACACAAAGCGGCGAGCAGGGTGCTTTTGCCGGCGCCGTTCGGCCCCAGCACACCCAGCACTTCCCCGGGGCGCAACTCGATATCGATGTTGGTCAGCACCGTGCGCTTGCCACGGCGTACCAGCAGGTTGTTTGCCCGCAGCATCAGGAGCGTCCTCGCACCAGCAGATAAAGAAAGAACGGAGCGCCGATCAGTGCAGTCACGATACCGATTGGCAATTCGGCTGGCGCCAACAACAAACGCGCCGCCAGATCGGCCAGCAATAGCAGGCTGGCACCGGCCAGCAACGACGCGGGCAGCAACACCCGGTGATCCGGGCCGACCAGCAGGCGCATCAGATGCGGCACCACCAGGCCGATGAAACCGATCAGCCCGGCCGCCGCGACTGCCGCGCCGACGCCGAGCGCCGTGCACAACACGAGCTCAAGCTTGATCCGCTCGATGTCAAAACCCAGGTGACGGGCCTCCGATTCACCCAGCAGCAATGCATTGAGCGCCGCCGCCCTGCGGGGCAACCACAACGCCACGCCCAGGGTGACGATCAGCAACGGCCACAAGCGCGGGTAACTGGCACCGTTGAGGCTGCCCAGGTTCCAGAACGTCAGGGTGCGCAAGGTGGCATCGTCGGCCAGGTAGGTGAACAGCCCGACCCCGGCACCGGCCATGGCCGTCATCGCCACGCCCGCCAAGAGCATGGTGGCAACGTCGGTTTGCCCGTTGCGGCGACCGAAGCGATACACCACCGCCGTGACGATCAAGCCCCCGACGAAGGCGCTCACCGACAGCAAGTAGGGTTCGATCACAGGCGGCAAGCCACCGAGCAGGCTGCCGCCGACGATGGCAAGGGCGGCACCGAGCGCAGCACCGCCGGACACACCGACCAGACCCGGATCGGCCAAGGGATTGCGGAACAACCCCTGCATTGCCACGCCGGACAACGCCAGTACCGACCCCACGGCGATGCCGAGCAAGCTGCGTGGCAGGCGAATCTGCCCGAGGATCAACTCCGCCTGCTGCGTGTCACCACCGTCAAGTGGCAACCCGAGCAGACGCATCCCGCCCAGCAAGGTATCGCCCAGGGGCAGGCTGACCGGTCCGAGGGCCAGGGACAGCCAGAACACCAGCACCAGCAACAGCAGCAAAAAGATCAACGTCGGACGCGGCCGAAAAATGGCCGTCATGAGCAGATCCCGGCGGTCTGTGCTTTGGCGTCCGGGCAGGGCGTCGTGGCACAGGCCGGCAGTGATTTGATACGCATCGGGACTATTCCTTAGCCGATCATAGGGTGGGGGCGGGTATCGAAACTTTCGTAGCGGGTGATGATGCCATCGACGCGCGGCTTACGCACACGCCACGGTTCGGTCATGCCAGAGGTTTTCAGGCGCAGGTTGGACATCGGGGCGGCGCCTTGAACCAGATGTCCATCCAGCACCAGATGCGCAGTGCTTCGGATCATGAGAAGAACTTGTGATCATCACGATTAAAATGAGTTTGTCTCACTCGCTGACACTGTCGACAATGGCTCCCATCGAACGCATTGGAGTTATTTGACATGGCTGTGGCCCATTCCCTTGGTTTTCCGCGCATTGGTCGCGACCGCGAACTGAAAAAGGCTCAAGAGGCGTTCTGGAAGGGCGAACTCGACGAAGCCGGTCTGCGCACCGTGGGCCGCGACCTGCGCAAGACCCACTGGGACTTGCAGAAAAAGGCCGGCATCGAGTTGCTGCCGGTCGGCGACTTCGCCTGGTACGACCAGGTCCTGACCCACTCGTTGATGTTCGGTGTGATCCCTGAGCGATTCCGCCCGCACGATGGCAAGGCCAGCCTGCAAACCTTGTTCGGCATGGCGCGCGGTGTGAGCGACAGCTGCTGCGGCGGCGCGCATGCCCAGGAAATGACCAAGTGGTTCGACACCAACTATCACTACCTTGTCCCTGAGTTCAGCGCCGATCAGCAGTTCCAGCTCGGCTGGGACCAGTTGTTCGAAGAAGTCGAGGAAGCTCGCGCACTGGGGCACAACGTCAAGCCGGTGATCATCGGCCCGCTGACTTACCTGTGGCTGGGCAAGGCCAAGGGCGTCGAATTCGACAAGCTGGAGCTGCTGGATCGTCTGTTGCCGTTGTACGGCCAGATCTTCCAGCGCCTGGCGGCACAGGGCGTCGAGTGGGTGCAAATCGACGAGCCGATCCTGGTGCTCGACCTGCCGCAGGACTGGAAAAACGCCTTTGAGCGGGCCTACAACCTGATTCAGCGTGACCCGTTGAAGAAACTGGTCGCCACGTACTTCGGTGGGCTGGAAGAAAACCTGGGCCTGGCCGCCAATCTGCCGGTGGACGGCCTGCACATCGATCTGGTGCGTGCGCCTGAGCAGTACCCGACCATCCTCGATCGTCTGCCGGCCTATAAAGTGCTGTCGCTGGGCCTGGTCAACGGCCGTAACGTCTGGCGCTGCGACCTGGAAAACGCGTTGGCCACCTTGCAACATGCTCATGAGCGTCTGGGTGATCGGCTGTGGGTCGCGCCATCCTGCTCGCTGCTGCACAGCCCGGTTGATCTGGGGCGTGAAGACAAACTCGATGCCGAACTGAAAAGCTGGCTGGCGTTTGCCGTGCAGAAGTGTGAAGAAGTCGCGGTGCTGGCTCAGGCCGTCAACGAGCCGGAAGCGCCGAAGGTGCTTGAAGCGCTGACCCAAAGCCGCGCCGTACAGGCTAGCCGTACTGCGTCGCCACGCATCCACAAACCGGCCGTGCAGGCGCGTGTGGCCGCCATCACTGTCAAGGACAGCCAGCGTCATTCGCTGTTTGCCCGGCGCATCGAGAAACAGCGCGCCGGCCTGAACCTGCCGCTGTTCCCGACCACCACCATCGGTTCGTTCCCGCAAACCGCGTCGATCCGTCTGGCTCGCCAGTCGTTCAAGCAAGGCAAGCTGACCGAAGCCGAATACACCGAAGCGATGCACAGTGAGATCCGTCACGCCGTGCAAGTGCAGGAAAACCTGGGCCTGGACGTGCTGGTGCACGGTGAAGCCGAGCGTAACGACATGGTCGAATACTTCGCCGAGCAACTTGACGGCTATGTGTTCACCCGTTTCGGCTGGGTCCAGAGCTACGGCTCGCGTTGCGTGAAACCGGCGGTGATCTTCGGTGACCTGAGCCGTCCGAAAGCCATGACCGTGGAGTGGATCCGCTACGCCCAGGGCCTCACCGACAAGGTGATGAAGGGCATGCTGACCGGTCCCGTGACCATGCTGATGTGGTCGTTCCCCCGCGAAGACGTGACCCGCGAAGTGCAGGCTCGTCAACTGGCCCTGGCGATCCGTGATGAAGTGGTGGACCTGGAAGCCGCCGGGATCAAGATCGTGCAGATCGACGAAGCCGCATTCCGCGAAGGCCTGCCGTTGCGCCAGGCGCAGTGGCAGCACTACCTGGACTGGGCGACCGAAGTGTTCCGCCTGTGCGCCTCCGGTGTGCGCGACGAAACCCAGATCCACACCCACATGTGCTACAGCGAGTTCAACGATGTGATCGAGTCCATCGCCGCCATGGATGCCGACGTGATCACCATCGAAACCTCGCGCTCGGACATGGAACTGCTGGACGCGTTCGAAGCCTTCGCCTACCCGAACGAAATCGGCCCGGGCGTGTATGACATCCACTCGCCAAGGGTGCCGGACTCCTCGGAAATGGCCAACCTGCTGCGCAAGGCCGCCAAGCGTATTCCCGCCGACCGCCTGTGGGTCAACCCGGACTGCGGCCTGAAGACCCGCGGTTGGCCGGAAACCGAAGCGGCGCTGGTGCACATGGTCAACGCTGCGCGTCAGCTGCGTAAAGAGTGGGCCTGACGCTGTATTGGGTGCACCACTGAAACCTGTGGCCTCATCGCGAGCAAGCTCGCTCCCACAGTGATTGGGGTGGTTCGCAGATTTTGCGTACAGCCACTGAACCTGTGGGAGCGAGCTTGCTCGCGATGGCGGAATGTCAGGCGAAATCGATGTTGAATGTGCCGGCCTCTTCGCGGGCAAGCCCGCTCCCACAGTGATTTGGGTGGTTCGCAGATGTTGCGTACAGCCGCTGAACCTGTAGGAGCGAGCTTGCTCGCGATGGCGGAATGTCAGGCGAAATCGATGTTGAATGTGCCGGCCTCATCGCGAGCAAGCTCGCTCCCACAGTGATTTGTGTGGTTCGCAGATGTTGCGTACAGCCACTGAACCTGTAGGAGCGAGCTTGCTCGCGATGGCGGAATGTCAGGCGAAATCGATGTTGAATGTGCCGGCCTCTTCGCGGGCAAGCCCACAGGGATTTGGGTGATTCGCAGATGTTGCGTACAGCCACTGAACCTGTGGGAGCGAGCCTGCTCGCAGAGGCGGAATGTCAGGCGAAATCGATGTTGAATGTGCCGGCCTCATCGCGAGCAAGCTCGCTCCCACAGTGATTTGTGTGGTTCGCAGATGTTGCGTACAGCCGCAGAACCTGTGGGAGCGAGCTTGCTCGCGATGACGGCATGTCAGGCGAAATCGATGTTGAATATGCCGGCCTCTTCGCGGGCAAGCCTGCTCCCACAGGGATTTGGGTGATTCGCAGATGTTGCGTACAGCCGCAGAACCTGTGGGAGCGAGCTTGCTCGCGATGGCGGAATGTCAGGCGAAATCGATGTTGAATGTGCCGGCCTCTTCGCGGGCAAGCCC
>NZ_JBXAJS010000009.1:100442-298386 GCF_058797535.1 Pseudomonas sp. GW823-FHT02E01
AGCGAGCTTGCTCGCGATGGCGGAATGTCAGGCGAAATCGATGTTGAATGTGCCGGCCTCTTCGCGGGCAAGCCCACTCCACAGGGATGTTCGGCGGGTGCAAGAACTGTGTGCGATATTAAAGCCACTCAGCGCCGTGGCTCGGCCACCAACAGCAATGACTGCGGCACGGGGCTTTGCGGGTGCTGTGGCTCCTGCAGGCCGGCCAATGCAAAGCCGGCCATGTCCAGTGCATTCAGCCAACTGGACAGGGTGCGGAAATACCATGGCATGGGCTGCCACTGCCCCTTGAAGCCAGAGAAGTTCTCTTCCCGCCAGCCATCCTGGTAGTCGCCCGCCGCAGCCGCCCACGGGTGCAGCGTCTGGATCAGCAGCGCGCCACCCGGGGCGAGCCGGGTGTTCATGGCGGCGAACAGGGGGATGATGTCCTGATGCAGCAGGGCGAAGTTGGCGCAGATCAGGTTGTAGTCGCGGCCGATGTCGACTTTCGCTTCAGCCAGTTGTTCATAGCTCGCCAAATGCACCCGCGCAGTGCCCGCCGTCCGTGCCGCCTCCACCAGCGTCGCATCGCCATCCACACCGACCGCATCGATGGCCCGGTCTGCCAGCGCGCGCAACAACCAGCCTTCACCGCAACCCAGGTCGAGCACACGCTCGGGCTGGCGACCCAGCACCGCCAGCAGGATGGCCTGGTCGGTGACCTTGAGGCGGCTTTCGATGGTGCCACTGCGTATGGCGTCGATCCAGGCCCGGGCATTGTGGTGCCAGCTGTCGAGGAGGATGGATTCGGGGGCTGACATGGTCGATGTCCGGCGTGATGGGTTGGATGAAAGAATAGGGCAACAGAAGACTTACGGTGGAGCCGGTTTTACCCGGCACCACCGATAGCACAGCAAAGGATGGACCCGTCGCTAGGCGCTTTTGGTGGCGGCCAGATGATAGGCAACCAGCGCATTGGCGTGACCATGACCCATTCCGTGTTCGGTTTTGAGCCAGGTCACCATCTCCATGTGTTTCTTGTCGCTGACAGACTTGAGCAGGTCCAGCCAATGGCTGATCGGCTGCCCGTACTTTTTTTCAATGGACGGGAAGTACGAAGCCGGTCCTTTGGTTTTTGTCTCTTCGGTCACGATGCAAACTCCCTTTTCGATTTTCCAGGTTCGAAAACAGCACCGGTTACGTTACTTATTTGCCGTCAACGCGTCCATCGTCCGGGCGGTTGATGTTGAAGCGGGGCGGGGCAAATGTTCTCAGTAATTCATCCCGTCATCGATCGCGAGGCCTTGGGCACGCATGGCCTTGATCAACTCACCACGGGTGCCGGGCAGGTTGAGCATGGTCTTGGCGCGCAATGTCATGACTTCTTCGGCGGTGTAAGGCTGATAATCGGCCGGCATGCTGCTACCCGCCATGCCGTCTTCGCGCAACAGCCAGTTGAGCAAGTCCGCCAGTTGTGCGTTGTTCAGCGCTGACTGCGACATGCCCGGCACTCGCACGAGGAATTCGCGGCCACCGGGCACTTTCAGGAAGTTACCGACGAAACCTTTCATCCGTGGCGTGTCGTTGGCGGCCGAACCCGTGCCGTCGCCCAGGTGGCAACCGGCGCATTGCAGCTGGTAGTTCACGCCGACGCTGTAACCGGCCTGGGCAATCGGGGTTTGAACGTCTTCGTTGCCCGGCGCATGGCTCTGCGCCGGGTCGGGAATGGCCCGGGCGAAAGCGAGCGGGGCGCTCAGGGCGCAGACGAGACCGAGCAATATCAAACTACGCATGTAATCCAACTCCGCTGATGACCGGTTTGGCACCTGTTGTAGGAGCGAGCTTGCTCGCGAAGGACGTCAACGATAACGCGGGCTATCTGGTTTAACGCGTCGCCCTTGAGTTCTTCGCGAGCAAGCTCGCTCCTACAGGTACACACACACACAAAGCAGTAAAAAAAAAGAAAAGCAGCCACAGAAAAAAAAGCGCCGATTGCGCGAGCAACCGGCGCAAAGCGCGTTCTTTAAACGGCGACGCCGCGGATGACCGAAACGGTGCAGTGGTAGATGTGCGATTTGGCGGCCAGGCACCAGTTCACATCGTTGTTGTTGAACGGGCGGTAGGCCGGTTCTTCACTGTCGTTACGGGTACAGGCGCACTGGGCGCAGCTTTGCTTACCGCAGCAGTCGTTGTACGAAATGATGTAGTCCTTGCCGTCGGCCGGGTTGCGGCAGGTGCCGATCCAGGTCACTTGCGAGGCTTCGGTGCCCGGTGGGCAGGAGGTCACCGACCCACCGCAGCAGCTGCACAGAAAGCCGTCGATGGAGCAGTAGCGCCAGTAGTCGCAGCTGTTCGGATCACCCGGGTCGCCGGCCTGCGCAGGCTCCGCGGCCAGGGCCTTGCTGGTGCGATCCAGCGGCAGCAACAGTGGCAGGGCGGCACCGGCCACCATCAGCGAACCCATGCGTGCCAGCAGTTTGCGGCGCGAAGTGGTGTCGGCGACACGGCGGGACGAACGCTCAAACAACAGATCCAGCAGTTTCATAAAGGTCTCCCTGCCTTATCAGTGGCTATGGCCGTGGCTGTGGTCGTGATCGTGGGTGTGCGGTTGGGCATTGAGGTACTGCTGCAGCGTTGCGTGCTTCAAATGCTCGACTTCGAACAGGCTGTCCAGGTGCTCGCGGGAGTTGACCAGACCCTTGGCACGCAGGGTGCCGGCCTTGTCGATCAGCGCGGCGTACGGCAGCTTGCCGATCTGGTAGGTCATGCCCACTTCCGGACCGACCACGTAGGTGGCGTCTTCAAGTTTGTGTTCGCGGATCAGCGCTTGCTGGGCGTCCATGTCGCCATCGCTGACGAACACCACATCGAGGCGGTCCGATTGCTCCTTGGCGATGGATTTGATCGCTGGCAGCAGCGACTTGCAGATCGGGCAGGTCGGCGAGAGGAAGAACAGCAGTTGCGATTTCTCGCCGGCGTAACCGAAGTTCACCGGACGACCGTGACGGTCGCTGGCGGTGACTTGCGGCGCGGGTTCATTGACCGCCACCCCTTTGTCGACCATCAGCGCGCCAGCCGGGGCGAGACGACCGTGCAGCACGCCGATCTGCCGCACCAGGCCCATGACGACAAACGCCACGGCCACCAGCAGCACCCAGAGCAGAACGTTGGAAACAATCAAGCCTTCCATTTCGATTACCTACCAATCAATTTGAGCAGAAGAGGGGAGTTCGCCAGCAGCCCATCGGCGGCGGCGTAGATGAGCAGCGCAACCGCGGCGGCAGCCAGGGTCACGAACCCATCGAACAGGTTGAGGTCGCGGGCAACCGGCGCCACGCTGGCCACCAGCGCCAGCGCTATCAGTGCGCTGTTACGTGCCAGCAGCACCGGACGCAGCGGCTGTGCCTGGTCGGGACCGGCGCAACCGCAGTCGATGTCCGCGCGACCGCGCCACAGGTTGATACCGATGGCGGCGGCGTACAGGGCCAACAGGCTGGCGGCGCTCACCGCGGCGTAACCACGGCTGACCGGTACCAGCAGGGCAAAGGCAATGGCCAGTTCCAACAGCGGCACCCACCGTGCCGTCGGGCGCACCAGCGCCTCGGGCAGCAGTTGATAGTCCGCCAGTTGCCGGGCGAAGCGGGCCGGCGCGCGCAACTTGTGGGTCGCGGCGCTGGCCAGCAACACCGCGATGGCGATGGCGCTGGCAATGATGAAGATCGGATCTGTGTGCATGGCCGAACCTCTTAGTAGCTCAGGACCTGAGTCGCGGTTTTGGCGACTTTCGGCATGCTGCCGGTGAGCTTGTTGGTCTTCAGATCGAAAATCTGCAAACCGCCTTCCACGTCGGTGCCGAGCAACAACGGCTTGTCGTCGCCGGTTGCCTGCATGCTCCACACCGGAACCGGGGCTTCCAGAGTCGCCACCTTCTTGTGGGTCTTGAGGTCAAACGCCCAGATCAGCGGGCTCGGGTCTTCCCACTTCATCGGTTCGTGGGCGTCGTGCATCAGCACGTACAGGCGGTCCAGCTTCGGCGCCACGGCCATCATCTGCCAGCCACCCGGCGCCCAGCCGGCCTTCTTGTCTTCGTCGGAAACCAGCGACCAGGACGGCAGGACCTTCGGCGCATCACCGGCGAAATCCACCGGGCGCACGGTGCCGGTCGTGGTGGTGAAGTAGTAGGTATCGCCGACGTTGACGGCGCGCTCTACCAGTTTTTCCGCGTTCGGATCAAAGAACGGCGTGCGGCTGCGCGCGGTTTCCTGGCCCTGATCGTTGAGGGTCACCACTTGCAGGCTGCCATCGCCGCACAGCGAGGCGAAGCGGCGGTTACCGACCGGGTAGTTGAGCACGCAACCGGGGATGGCGATTTCCGTGGCAACCGCCTTGGTCTGGGTATCGACCACGGTCACCGAAGTCGACGGGGTGAAGTTGTAGACGTAGACGAACTTGTCGTCGCCGCTTGGCTTGAGCGCATAACGCTGGGTCAGCGATTCGGCGCGCTTGTTCGGAATCAGCACTTCCCAGGCCGGCGACAGGGTCGAGCTGTCCCACGCGGTGAGCACGTCGGTGCGGGTGCCGCGGGTACCCCGGGAATACCAGATGTCCGCACTGTAGATGGTTTTTTTGTCGTGACTGAGGGTCGACGGCGCTGCGAAACCGGTCGGCACCATGCCGAGGATGCGCTTCTGGTCCGGGTCGACCACGGTCACACGGCCAGCGACAAAGCTGTCGAACTCGACGTCGATGACAAACGCGCGGTGAGCTTCGGGTGGAAACGCCAGAACGGTCTGGCCAATCGTACCGGCGGGCAGGTCCGCGCGGGCACTGTTCAAACCGAGTACAAGCAGGCTCAGGCCTAGCGCTGACTGTACGGAGATCCTGTTTGTTCGCATAAGGGGAACTTCCTGAATTGTTGGTAACGCGGATCGCGGGTGCTTTGGCAGATTTTTACCCTTTGATTCTGCCGTGCCCCGAGATCGGGAGAATTGCCCTGCCTGCCAAGTGTTTGTGTGTCTGTGCCAGTGTCATGAAACTGGCTGCACAAGCTGATAAGGCGGGGGTTTGACTGGCGTCAGAGGTGGGAAGGGCGAAGCTGCATTTGTGGCGAGGGGGCTTGCCCCCGTTGGGTCGCGAAGCGGCCCCAGCATTTGCCAGTCACACCGTGCCAGCAGGTTTTGCGGCTGCAGTGCAACCGAACGGGGGCAAGCCCCCTCGCCACAGGATTTGTGTATGTCAGACCACAGTAGTGGTGCAGGTCAGGCGGGATTGGCGAGGGGAAGGGAGAAGGTAAACACCGCGCCGCACGGCTCCAGGTTTTGCGCCCAGATATCGCCACGGTGGCGGCCGATGATGTTCTTGCACAGCGCCAGGCCGATGCCATTGCCACTGACCTTGGACGAGAAAAAGCCGTCGAACAGCTTCTCCTGCGCCTGGGCCTGGATGCCGCGGCCGCAGTCTTCGATGCGCACCAGGGCCACATCGTTCTCGCGACTGGCGTGGATACGCAACAGGCGTCGTTCAGTGGGCAGGTCGGCCATTTCTTCAATGGCGTTGAAGGCCAGGTTGAGGATCACCTGGCCGATCAGCACCTTCTCGCAACTCACCCGCAGGGGTTCGGACGCGGCGACGATTTCCACGCGCACCCGGCTCGGATCGGCGCGCAGGCTGATGAAGTAGCGGGTTTCGCGCAGCAGCTCATTAAGGTCGACCAGCTCTTCAGTCTGCTCCAGCTTGACCACGTAATCGCGCACGCTCTTGATGATCACCGAGGCATGCTCGATTTGCCGCACGGCGCTCTGCAAGCCCCAGGCGACGCCTTGATCGGTTTCCCCCGCGTTGCCCAGGCGAATCACTGCGCCCTCAATAAAGTTGCGGGTCGCCGCCAATGGCTGGCTCAGCTCGTGGGCGATGGCCACGGCCATTTCGCCCATGGCGTTGTAGCGCGCCAGGTACTCGAGCTTCTGCTCGCTGACTCGCCGCGCCTCTTCGGCCTGCACCTGCTCGGTCACGTCGCGGAACAGCAGCAGATGGCCGACCAGATCGTCCTCGATCTCGATGTAGCGACAAGTTGCGTCATGCCAGCGCCATTCGCCGTTCCGGCGCTGCACCTTGTAGTGCACGTTGAACGGCGCGTGCTCCGGCGTTTCATGGGCGAACTGTTGCAACAAGCGCTGACGCGAAGCGTCGTCGCACCAGGCCAGGAAGTTCTCGCCCATCAGCTGGTGCACTTCGCTGTCGAGCAGGTGCGCGCCGGAGTCGCTGATAAAACCTATATCGCCCTCGGGGCCGAGCACCGCCACACCTTCGGCCAGGTCCTGCATGAAGGCCTTGAGCCGGCTCTCGAAACGCTTGAGGTCGCGCTTGACCTTGTCCTCTTTGGAAATGTCACGAAACTGCACCATCAACACATCGCGACCGTCCAGGTGCACCAGGGTCGCCACCGCCTCGGAAAGAATCTCCACCCCTTGCTTGGAGCGATAGCACCACTCGATGGTCCGTTGCCCGGTGCGTGCGGCCCTTTCGAGCCAGCGCAAACCTATGGAACGCCGGTATTTCGGCGCATCGCGGGTCATGTCGGAGGCCTTGAGCGGCGTCAGTTCCTCCAGGGTAAAACCCAACGCCGCCAAGGCAGCGGCGTTGGCCCAGAGAATTTCCTTGGTGTGCGCGTCATGAAGAATGATGCACAGCGGCATGGCTTCGATCAGCGCATAAAAGTCGTTCGGTTTTGGCTGGTACATCGCACGGCCCCTGGCGGCAGAGATTTGCAGTATGGCGTTTTATACCTGCTCGCACAGCGGGATGCGCTCAGAGGTTACCGGTGTGGGTCTAGGGGTTTTCTTTAGCGAGGGGGCTGCACGCACCAATAGTGGCGGCCGGATGCGGTTTTTACACTGGACCGCAATGCAAGGGTGACCACGCCGATTCCCTGTAGGAGCGAGCCCGCTCGCGATGAACCTGAGAGCGCCACGGGGTGCCAGGTTTCCAGCGTCATCGTTGACGACCATCGCGAGCAGGCTCGCTCCTACAACGGGGCATGCGTGTAGCCCCACTAACAATAAACAAAACGGAGAATGCCCATGCTGCGTTCAGCGGTTGCGCAACAAGACGCATCGATCGGCGTTGACGAGAATGTCGTCGACAGCCAGGCCTTTGCGCAGGTACTGGATGAAGTGCGCCGGCGCCGCGAAGAATTCGACACTGGCTCCCACGTGCCACGGGACATGATCGAGCGCTTCAAACAAGTGGGCATCTACCGTGCCGCCACGCCGAAATGCTTCGGTGGCGACGCCCTGGCACCGCACCTGTTCCTGCAAATGATCGAACGTATCTCCGAAGCCGACGGCTCGGCGGGCTGGGTGGCCAGCTTCGGCAGCGCCGGTGTCTACCTGGCTGCTTTACCACGGGAAACCCTCGCTGAACTCTACGCCGAAAGCCCTGACCTGGTGTTCGCTGGCGGCCTGTTCCCCTTGCAACCGGCCGAGGCCGTAGAAGGCGGCTATCAGGTCAGCGGCACCTGGAAATTCGCCAGTGGCTGCAAAGGCGCAGACCTGTTGGGCGTTGGCATCGGCGCCGCTGGCGGCAAGCCGCGCACCGCTGTGTTCCGCCCGGAGCAGGTAGACATCGTCGAGAACTGGGAAGTGGTCGGCCTCAAAGGCACCGGCAGCCATGACCTGCGGGTGACCGATAAACGCGTTGACGAGCGCTGGACGTTCATCCGCGGCGGTGCCTCGACCATCGACGAGCCGCTGTTCCGCTATCCATCGATCGCCTACGCCGCGCAAGTGCTGGCGGTGGTCAACCTCGGACTGGCCCGTGCTGCGCTGGACGAAATCAGCCGCATGGCGGGTGGTAGCGGCATCACCGGCGCGCCGAAATTGTCCGACCGCGCTTACGTGCGCATCGAGATCGCCAAGGCTGAAGCCAAGCTCAGCGCCGCGCGCGGTTTCTTCTACAACGCCACCGAGCAGGTGTGGAACTCGATCCTGGCCGGCAACCCGGTCACGCCGGAGCAGACCAGCCTGTTGCGCCTGTCGGCCATTCATGTGTCCCAGGCCGGTGCCGAGGTGGTGCAGAGCGCCTACAGCCTGGCCGGCACCACCGCCATTTACCTGCGCCATCCGCTGCAACGCTATCTGCGCGACTCGATGGTGGTGACCCAGCACGCCTTCCTCAGCGAAGGCCTGTACGACGGCGCCGGCTCGGTGTTCCTCGGCGTTCCGCCGTTCCCGGGCTACATCTGAATCCCCATTACTTTTTCAAGGAATCGCACCCATGTCGCAAACCACCCAAGAGCCATTGCGCGTCGTCTTCTGCATCGGCATCACCCAGAACTTTTTCGACCTGCCCACCGGCGAAGGCCTGAGCGTGTGGAAAGGCTTCAGCCAGATGATGGGTGACCTTGGCGCGATGCCCGGCATCACCGTGCTCGGCGCGATGGATGACGACCGCCTGATGGTCGGCCCGTCCACCACTTCGCCCTGGACCGTGTACATCATGGCCGACGTCGATTGCCACCAGTCGGTGATCGACGCCTGCAACCTGTTCCGCACCACACCGGTCGGCCAATACAGCCTGTGGCGCTACGCCAAGATCGAAGCGCGCATCGGTCGTCCGCTGACCATTCCTGATGCGGCCAAGGTGTAAGCCATGAACGAGGCCTTGCTGCAGCGTCTGGCGACGCTCGAAGGGGAAAGCGCAGTGCGTCGCTTGATGGCGCGCTACATGGACCTGTGCGATGTGCCGCGGGCGGCGATTCATCTCGACCAGTTGGCGCAGTTGTTCACCGAGGATGCGGTCTGGGAAGGCCTCGGCACCCAGACCGCGCAGACCTTCGGTCAACACCGTGGACGTGAGGCGGTGGCGGCGTTTGTCGGCGGTTATCTGCCGCCGTCCGACCACTTCAAGCTGAACCTGCATTACCTCACCAGCGAGTCGATCGTGGTCGACGGCAGCAGTGCGCAGGGGCAGTGGATCATGCAGCAGATTTCCACCTACGCCGATGGTCGCAACGAATTGTTCGGCACTCGCTTGAACATCGATTTTCGCTGTGTCGACGGCGTCTGGCTGATCGCGCATTTCCGCACGCAACGCTTGTTCAATTCGGAGCTGAGCGCATGAGTACTTTCATCAGCGAATTCCTCCTCGGTGGCAACGGCAAGCGCGTCGCCATCAAGGACTCCATCGACATCGCCGGCCATCCGACCCGCTCAGGTAGCCGTGCGTTCGCCGATGCACCGGCGGCGACGCAAAACGCCGAGGTGGTCGATGCGATCCTCGATGCTGGCTGGCAGATCGTCGGCAAGACCAACCTGCATGAACTGGCGTTCGGCGTGACCGGCATCAATGACTGGACCGGCACTCCGATCAATCCGCAAGCGCCGGACCGTGTGCCTGGCGGCTCGTCCAGCGGTTCGGCTTCCGCGGTCGCGGCAGGCCTGGCGGACATCGCCATCGGCACCGACACCGGTGGTTCGGTGCGGGTGCCGGCGGCGTGTTGCGGGATTGCCGGGCTCAAGCCGACTTATGGTCGCGTCAGCCGTGTCGGCGCTCATCCACTGGAATCGAGCCTCGATTGCGTCGGGCCGTTCGCCAAAAGCATGGACGACCTGATCGCCGCGATGCAGGTGATCTGCCCGGGCTTTTCCGCTCAAGGCCTGCCAGGCGACGGCGCCAGGGTCGGCTTTCTCGAGGTGGCCTGTGATTCGCACCTGCAAGCCAGCCTGGGTGCCGCCGCGGACCGCGCCGGATGGCGTCGCAGCAACCTGCACCTGAGCGAATTCGAAGCAGCGTTTGCCGCCGGCCTGACGGTGATCAATTTCGAAAACTGGGCGGCGTTCGGCCACCTGACCGGCAAGGGCCTGATCGGCGCCGATGTGGAAACACGCTTGCTGGCGGCCAGCCGCACCACGCGCGAAGAGCTGGCCGATGCCTGCGCCGTGCGCACGCGGTTCACCCAACAGGTGGATGCAGCGCTGGAAGACTTCGCCGTATTGCTGTTGCCGACACTGCCAACCTTGCCGCCAACCCTCAGCGAAGCCCGCGCCGGCAGCAAAGCCGTTGCCGGCATGACCCCGCTGGTGCGGCCTTTCAACCTCAGTGGTCACCCCGCGCTGACGGTGCCGGTGGAACTCGATTGCGGCGGGCTGAAAGTCGGCCTGCAAATCGTTGGCCGCAAAGGTCAGGACGAACTGGTCTGCGCCTTTGGTGCGCAGCTGCAAGCCTCTACCACTCAATCATAAAAAGAAGCCATGAGGAGAACCGCATGAGCACTCATGAATATCAGCTGATCGCAACGTCGAAAAGCCCCGAAGACCTGGTCCAACATGACCGCGTCGACGTCTCGCTGTACAACGACCCGGCGCTGTTCGAAGCCGAGCTGGACAAGATTTTCTACCGCACCTGGGTGTGGGTTGCCCACGAAAGCGAAGTGCGCAATAGCGGCGACTTCAAGACCGCCACCATCGGCCGCCGCCCGGTGATTGTGGTGCGCGACAAGAAGAACAACATCAACGTGCTGGAAAACCGTTGCCGGCACCGTGGCGCCACTGTGTGCGAGAAGCACAAGGGCAACGCCACCGGTTTCACCTGCCCATACCACAGCTGGTCCTATGGCCTGGATGGCAAGCTGCGTGCGCTGCCGTATCCGGACGGCTACGAAGGCATCCTGGAAAAGTCGGAACTGCCGCTGACCAGCCTGCGCGTCGAAAGCTACGCTGGCATGGTGTTCGCCAGCTACAACGACGAGATCGAGCCGCTGGAAGACTTCCTCGGCGGCGCGAAACACTGGATGGACCTGTTCATGAAGCAGGGCGCCGGCTACCCGATCAAGACCCAGGGCGAACACAAGTTCAGCTTCAAGGGCAACTGGAAGATCCAGCTGGAAAACACTACCGACGGCTATCACTTCCCGATCGTGCACAAGTCGTTCATGTCGTCGGTGGATGAAGAAACTTCGGAAATGCTTTCGTTCATGACCGACGAGCAAGCCGTGACCCACTCCCTGGGCAACGGCCACAGTGTGATGGTGATGGTGCCGGAGCACGTCGACCTCGATCACGACGACGGCACCGAACAGTTGCAGGAGCGCTTCGCCCACGTCACCGAAGAACTGTCGAAAACCCTGCCGGCCGATCAGGTCCGTCGCATCGTGCGCTCGCTGCACGGCGCCGGTTTCAACCTGAACCTGTTCCCCAACGTGGCGATGTCGATGTCGTTCTTCCGCGTGCTGCGCCCGGTGTCGGTCACCGAAACCGAGATCCGCCACGTGGCCCTCGGCATGGACGGCGGCCCGGAAATCGCCAACCGCGAACGCATGCGCATCCACGAACACTTCCAGGGCCCGTTCGGTTTTGGCAGCCCTGACGATGCCGAAGCCTGGGACCGCGTGCAGCGCGGCTCGTACGCCGGCGTCGATGCGCCAATCCTGGTCAACCGCGGCCTGAACCGCGAAATCACCGCTGAAAACGGCGACAAGGTCAGCCACGCCACCGACGAGGGCGGCATGCGCGGTGCCTATGACATGTGGAAAAGGATGATGAGCCAATGAGTAATCACGACACCCTGAACGGTTTTGCAGGTCCCTTGGCCCAGGCCATCGAATTCATCTGGCGCGAAGCCGAATTGCTCGACCACAAGAACTACGCCGAATGGGCAACCTTGTGGAGCGAAAGCGGCAAGTACATCGTGCCGATCGACCCGGACACCGAAGATTTCGAAGCGACCCTCAACTACGCCTACGACGATGCGCGCATGCGTGACCTGCGCATCGAACGCCTGACCGCCGGCTACTCGCCGTCGGCGGTGGACGCAGCGAAAACCATCCGTACGATCTCGCGTTTCCGCCTGGTGGAAGCGGCCGGCGACATCGTCGAAGTCAATTCGGCGCAGTTGCTGTACGCCTACAAGCGCGGCGTGCACACGCCGTTCGTGGCCGACCTGAACCACCGTATCCGCTTCACCGACGGCGTGCCGACCCTGGAGCGAAAAGTGGTGCGCCTGATCAACTCCACCGACAGCCTGAGCGCGCTCGGCTTCCTTTTGTGAGGGCAACATCATGAGTCGAGTAGCCCTCGTAACGGGTGCCTCGCGCGGACTGGGCGAGTGCATCGCCCGCCGTCTGCACGCAGCCGGTTATCGCGTCGGCCTGGCGGATGTGCGCCTCGATGGCGTGCAGCAACTGGCTTTGGAACTCGATGGCAGCGGCGCCAGCGCCGTGGCCATCGAGCTGGATGTGCGCAGCAAGGCCGACTTTCAACGTGCCCGCGATGTGCTCGCCGAGCGCTGGGGCGGCACCGACATTCTGGTGAACAACGCCGGTGTGTCGAAAGTCGCGGCGCTGATGGACATCACACCAGAAGAGTTCGATGAGTCGATGGCGATCAACCTGCGGGGCACCTTTGTCGCCTGCCAGGTGTTCGGCGCGCACTTCGCCGAGCGCGGCTTCGGTCGCATCGTCAACATTGCGTCCCTGGCCGGGCAGAACGGCGGCACCGCCACCGGCGCGCATTACGCGTCGGCCAAGGGTGGCGTGGCGACCCTGACCAAAGTCTTCGCCCGTGAACTGGCGCCCCAGGGCGTGACGGTCAACAGCATCTCGCCAGGTCCGCTGGACTTGCCGGTGGTACGCGAAACCGTGGCTCCGGAGCGTCTGGAACAGATCCTGAAGATGATCCCGGCCGGCACCCTCGGTGACCCAACGTTCATCGCCGACAGCGTGTTGCTGCTGATCGCCGAGAACGCCGCCTCGGTAACGGGTGCGTGCTGGGACATCAATGGCGGTTTGTTCATGCGCTGAGCAGCAGAAAAATGCCCCCACCCTGTAGGAGCGAGCTCGCTCGCGATGGTCGCCAACGATAACGCGGGAAACCTGACACCCCGTGTTGTTCTCAGGTTCATCGCGAGCAGGCTCGCTCCTACAAGGGGCAGTAAACCAAAACAACAGTATTCAGGTGATGCAATGATGAAGGTGAAGATCGAAAGGATCGTCGACGAAGCGCTGGATATCCGTTCCTTTCGCCTCGTGCGCAGTGACGGCCAGCCGCTCGACACCTATGAACCGGGTGCCCACGTCGACCTGACCGGGCCGACCGGGGTGACCCGCCAGTACTCGCTGTGCAGCCCGCCGCAGGATCGCCGTGCGTATCTGGTGGCGGTGAAGAAAGAAGCGCAGTCGCGCGGTGGTTCGCTGGCGCTGCACGAGCAAGTGGAAGAGGGCATGGAGCTGGAAATGGGCGCGCCGCGCAACCTGTTCCGTCTCGATGACAGTGCCCGCGAACACGTGCTGTTCGCCGCCGGTATCGGCGTGACGCCGCTGTTGAGCATGGCTTATCGACTGGCGGAAAGCGGCCAACCGTATCGTTTGCATTACTTCGCCCGTTCGGCGCAGTACGCGGCGTTTACAGAGCTGTTGGCGACAAAATTCGCCGACCACGTGGAGTTTCATTACGGCGTGGAGCCGGCGGATCTGGACAGCGCGTTGAGCGAATGCCTGGCGCGTGCCGGCAGCGCCGCCCACGTCTACACCTGCGGCCCGGCACCTTTCATGAACAAAGTGGTGGAAGTAGCGTCCCGCAGTCGCTCTGACGATTCGATTCACCTTGAACACTTTGCCGCAGACCCGGCCGCCAACAGCGCCCCGGCCGGCACGTTCGAAGTGGAGCTGGCCAGTTCCGGCGTGGTGCTGCAAGTGCCGGCAAACGCCAGCCTGGTCGACGTACTTCAGGCCCACGGTTGCGACATCGACACCGAGTGCCGCGAAGGCATCTGCGGCACCTGCATCGTCGAGGTACTGGACGGCGTGCCGGAGCACCGCGACAACTGCCTGTCGAACAAGGAAAAGGCGTCCAACAAGCAGATTTGCGCGTGTGTATCACGGGCGCTTTCCGCTCGTCTGGTATTGGACATTTAACCCGTAGGTCGACTGGAAAGCTTGGGCCGGAGCCTGTTGAATGGGCGCCCGGCGGCCGTCGAAGGAGGAGATGGCTACAGAAACAACCGTTTTGACGAACCGCTCGATGAAGCGGTCGAAAAATAACAACAAAAACGTGAGGCTTTGCGGACATGATTACAGCATCGACGGTGCGCAACGAGGCGTTCGAAAGTTGGTTGAGCCAGGTGAACCAGGCCTGTGGGCGTTTCGATGCCCGGGCGCTGGACATGGATTTCTACGGCGAACTGGCGGAATTTCGCAGCGGTGCGATCAACCTGAGTGTGGTCGACATGGCGCATGTGCATTTGTACCGCACCAGCAAGGACGTCAGCACCAGCTGCGACGGCCACTACTACGCGGTGTTTCAGATGCGCGGCAGCTCGCAACTGGAGCAGGGCGACAACCGCGCGCAACTGGGCTGTGGCGACATCGCCTTGATCGACGCCAGCCGCCCGAGCGACATGATCTACAACGACGATTGCCGACAGCTGTCGCTGATTCTTCCGCGCCAGGTGGTCGAGCGGGGATCGCACTTCAATACCGTCAACTGCGCCACGCGCATCGCGGCCGGCAGCCCCCTGGCGGCGATGGCCAACAAGCTGGTGCTGGACACCCGCCAGCAGGAAGGGCTGGACATGCAGGAAAGCGAGGCTGTGCTCGATGCCCTGGCCAGCCTGTTGCTGCCGGGCATCAGCGCCCGGGACGGCGGTGCTGACGCCCATGAGCGGCAATTTCGCAAGATCATCGCCTTCATCGACGCCCACCTCAGCGACGAAGAACTGTGCCCCGAGCTGATCGCCCGTGAAGTGGGGATTTCCGTGCGCGGCCTGTACCGGATGTTCTCCAAGCGCGGCCTGGTGGTGGCGCAATACATCAAGCACCGCCGCCTGGACTTCTGCGCCGAAAACCTGCGCCGCGCCGATGTCGAACAGAAGCTATCGGCACTGTGTTATGCCTGGGGCTTCTCGGATTCGAGCTACTTCTCGTCGGCCTTCAAATCACGTTTTGGCGTGTCGCCGGGTGCTTATCGCAAGCGCTATAGCTGCTGAATTCGATGTTGAATGGGCTGGCCCCATCGCGAGCAAGCTCGCTCCCACAGTGGATCTGCGGTGAACACGAAGTTTGTGTACGACCGGGATCAACCTGTGGGAGCGAGCTTGCTCGCGAAAGCGGTATGTCAGTCGCCAGCGAAGTTGGATGTGCCGGCCCCATCGCGAGCAAGCTCGCTCCCACAGTGGATCTTCAGTGAACACGAAGTTTGTGTACGACAGAGATCAACCTGTGGGAGCGAGCTTGCTCGCGATGGCGGCCTCATGACCGCTGCAAATCACTCAGTGCCGCACCGGCTCATCCACCGGTAAATGCAGCACCTCGCGCACCAGCATGGCGATGCTGGACACCCCCATCTTTTCCTTGATCTTGGTGCGGTGCACATCAACGGTCTTCACGCTGATGTTGAGCTCCCGGGCAATCACCTTGCTGGCCTTGCCATCGATCACCAGCATCAACACTTCCCGCTCACGGCTGGTCAGCAGTGCCAGTTTGCCTTGCAGGTTCTGACGCTGCTGCTGATCGGCCTGGGCGTGTACGGCGGTCTTCAGCGCGGCCTGGATGCGGTCGATCATCTGCTGCGGGTTGTAGGGCTTCTCGACGAAATCCAGCGCGCCGTTCTTCATCGCCGTGACCGACATCGGAATATCGCCATGGGCCGAGACGAAAATGGTCGGCAGGGTGCTGCCGCGCTGGTTGAGGATTTCCTGCAACTGGAAACCGCTGGTCTCCGGCATGCGCACGTCGAGCACCAGGCAGGCGGGCTGCTTGGGGTCGTACTGGCTGAGGAACTCTTCGGCGCCGGCAAAGCACTGCGCCTGCACGCTCACCGACTCCAGCAACCAGGCCAGTGAGGTTCGCAGGTCCTTGTCGTCGTCAACGATATAAACAATCGGTTTACGGATTTCCATCGGGGCTGCCACGAAAGTTTTCTAATTATTGTTTTCGCACGCGAACGCGCGGCACGCATCGGCTCATCGTTCTGGAGCCTGTATGCAGAATACCCACTGTGGCCGGCCCTTGCGATAAAGAAACCACCTAGTCGACTAGCGGAAACCCAACCCTGCCATGGGGATCGTCAGAATGGTTGCGGCGCGCCCGCAGCCTTAGTCTTGTTCCATCACCTACGGGCCGCCAGATAGCGGTCCTCCTGAAGGAAGGGGCATCGACATGGCCGACCTGAGCCAGCAGCAAATCGACTTTCGCAACGCCATGGCGCAGCTGCCTGCCGCGGTGAACATCATCACCACCAACGGCCCTGGCGGTCGTTGCGGCATCACCGCCAGCGCCGTGTGCTCGGTGACCGACTCGCCACCCACCGTGCTGGTGTGCGTCAACCGCAACAGCGCCACCCACGACGTGTTCCGCACCAACGGCCATCTGTGTGTCAACGTGCTGTGTGGCGAGCAGGAAGAACTGGCCCGTCATTTCGCCGGCATGACCCAGGTGCCGATGGCCGAGCGTTTTGCCTGGGATCTGTGGGACGACGGCGCCGCCGATGTGCCGGTGCTGCGCGATGCCCTGGTGCAGCTCGAAGGGCGGATCAGCGAGTGCAAGGAAGTGGGGTCGCATTCGGTGATGTTCGTGGAACTGACGAAGGTGGGCGTGCGCGAGCCGCGCGACAGCCTGGTGTATTTCAACCGGTTGTTTCATCGGCTTGAGCATGCCAGTGCAGCTTGAGCAAGACCGCGTTATCGTTCATCGCGAGCAAGCTCGCTCCCACAGGAATCTGTAGTGAACACAAAGTTTGTGTACGACTGAGATCAACTGTGGGAGCGAGCTTGCTCGCAATGGCGGTGCCAGTTTGGAATGCATGTTTAACGGCTGTAGGAGTAACTTCCTGCAAGCCACAACGCCTTGCGTCATTGCCTACAGCTAAGCCAGAATCCGCCGGCTTGTGCGCCCTGGAGGCCATCGGTAACTTGGTCCGCGTCACTGATTCCCAGTGATCGGGTTTAGCAGCCCGTGGTATTTGAAGGTCGTACGAGTGTCCGTCAGGCAGGTGTTCCATACCTGCATTTGATGGTGGCTGTGCGTAGGGCGTCCTTGGGCGCGCCGGCTTTCTTCTTTTCCCCGGTCTGCTAACCTGCGTACAGCCGCCACCCCTCGTTTAGCAGCGACGGCGTGGCTGCATCACAACGGAAAAGAACATCATGTTCAAGGTTACGCCTGATCCACCAGACAACGATTCCTGCCCCAACCCGGCCGCTCACATCATGGCCACCTCGCACAAACCCTCCACACTGTTCACCATCAACCCCGACATCAACACCGAAACCCTGCTAGCCCACGCCTGCGAATCGCTGGCCTCGGCGAGTGTCATGGCCAATGACCTGGCGGGTTTTCTGCAAGGCACGCACCGCAACACCCTGCTGGGCATCGCGCAAGTCATCATGCTGGGGGAGTTGGCGGTGAATCGGGCGCTGGATCAGGTCGATCGGCCCGGTTAACCACTAAACACTGTGGGAGCGAGCTTGCTCGCGATAGCGGAGTATCTGTCAGCAATGATGCTGGATGTGATGACCCCATCGCGAGCAAGCTCGCTCCCACAGTGGATCGTCGTCGAACACAAGTTCTGAGTTCACTGAAATCCAGTGTGGGAGCGACGGTGCGGCGATCCGACCTGCTCGCGATTTCGATGTATCAGGCCTGCAAATAATCCCGAGCCAACAAGCAAGCCCGCTCAATCAGCATCGGCGCCATTTCAATCGCTGTCGGTGTGCCCTGGCGGGTGTGAATCCAGCCCAGGTACGTGGTGCCACGCAGCATCAGGAACAACGCCAGTGTCTTGCGATCCGCCTCGGTCAGCGGCTTGACCGCGTTGTAGCCGTCGAGCAGCGCCGTCTTGATCTGATCAAAGCGCGGGTCATCCAGGCAGAAGTACAAGGCAGTGGCCAACTCGAACATGTGCCAGCCGAACCCCGCATCGTCGAAGTCGATCAGGCGCAGTTGCGGGCCCTCGATCAGCAGGTTCTCTGGCACCAGATCCGCGTGAATCATGCCGAAGTTGCCCAGGTGCCGACCGTACTGGCGCAAGTCCTTGCGCGCCGTACGCCGGGCCTGTTGCAGCAGATCCCGTTGCTCGTCGCTGAGCTGCTCCAGCTCCCAGAAACGCCCCCAGAACGGATTGGCGCCGATCAGGCCTTCTTCATCCCAGGCATGCCGGACAAACTCGTCCGGTTGTTGCCAATCCGCCGAATGCAGGTGGATGCGCGCGGCAATCGCCCCCGCCTCATTGAACAGGAAATCGATCTCCGTATCGGACTGCACACCCGCCTCGGAAGTACCGGCGGTGGCACCGGGCAGCCAGGCGAGCATGTCGATGTGACGTGCCTCGCCGATGGCTTGGTGGGTGACTTCGATCAGATGGCTTTCATTCTGTGCGCGGATAATCTGCGGCACGGTAATACCTGCGCTGGCCAGGGCTTCCATCCATTGCAGCTCGGAACGCAGTGCGGCCTCGCAGTGATAACCATTGCGATGGATGCGCAGGGCGACGCGCTGACCGTCGTGGCGGCGGGCCGAGAACACTGCGTTCTCGCGAAACTTCACCAGTTCAATGTCGGCGAATTCGCCTTCCCACTGTTGCAGGGCATGGCGCGCCAGTTCGTGCAGACGGGTGACTTGCTGGTCATGGGGCAGGGTGTGGAATTCAGTCATGGCAGGGCCTCAAATCGCGCTCAGGGCGCTGTCCAGTGTGTCGACGAACAAGTCAGCGTGGTCGCGGCTGAATACCAGCGGCGGGCGCAGCTTGAGAATGTTGTCGCCAGCGCCGATCTTGCTGATCAGCACGCCGTTCTCGCGCATGTCGTTGACCACCTTGCGCGCCTCCAGTCCAGCCGGTTCCTTGCTGGCGTGGTCACGTACCAGCTCCATGGCGAAGAACAGACCCTTGCCGCGCACGTCGCCGATGATCGAGTGCTTGCCGGCCAACACCTGCAGGCGTTGTTGCACATAGGCACCGACGTTTTGTGCGTTTTTCAGCAGTTGCTGTTCTTCGATCACATCCAGCACCGCCATGCCAACCGCTGCCGCGACCGGCGAGCCGCCGAAGGTGTTGAAGTACATGGCGTGGCGACCGAAGGATTCGACCAGCACCTTGTGGGTGATCAACCCGGCCAGTGGATAGCCGTTACCCATCGGTTTACCAAGGGTGACGATATCCGGCACCACGCCGTGGGCCTGATGGCCCCACAGGTGATCGCCGGTGCGGCCGAAACCGGACTGCACTTCATCGGCAATGAACAATCCGCCTGCTGCACGGATCAGCGCCGCCGCCTTGTTGACGAAGCTGGCCGGTACCCGTGGCAGCCCTTCGTTGGCGAACAGGGTGTCGATCAGCAGCGCGGCGGGGCGAATGCCCTGGGCTTGCATCGAGGCAATCGCCGCCGCGATGTTGGCCGCATATTCCTCGGCCAGTTGCGCTTCGGTGGTGCCGGCCGGTGCGTGGTACAGGCACGGAATCGGCACGGCCCGGGCATGGGCGGCGAAGGGTTCCGGCGAGGGCAGGGCAGTGGTGACTTCGGCCAACGATGCCGAGTTGCCGTGGTAGTTGTAGTCGCTGACGATGATGCCGGTGCCGCCACTGGCGAACCGCGCCAGGCGCAGCGCCAGTTCATTGGCCTCGCTGCCGGTGCAGGTGAACATGGCGGTGTCCAGCGGCGCGGCGAAGGTCGCGGTCAGGCGCTCGGCGTAGCGCACCACGTGTTCATCCAGGTAGCGGGTGTGGATGTTCAGCGTGGTGGCTTGACGCTGCATGGCCTCGGTCACATGGGGGTTACAGTGACCGACGCAGGGCACGTTGTTGTAGACGTCGAGGTAGCGGCGACCGTCAACGTCGAACAGCCAGACGCCTTCGCCACGCACCAGGTGCAAGGGCTTGTCGTAGAACAGCGGCGAGGCGCTGCCGAGCACGCGATGGCGGCGTTTCAGCAGAGTGTCTTCAGGCATGGTCTGGAACCTCGATGACGGTGGCGCGACGGTTGCGCAACAGGTAATTGAAAATGCACAGGGTGAAGGTCACCGCCAGGGCGATCAGCATCAGCATGTCGAGCTGGAAGCAGGCGGCGATCACCACCAGCGTCAGGGCCAGGCCGAGCCAGGCAACCAGTTTGCCGCCGACCAGGGTGAACGGCCGTGGCAGGTCCGGTTGGTTGCGTTTGATGTGCAGGTACGCGCCGAAAATGAACAGGTAGCAAACGTTGAGCAGCAACACGACGGCGAGCATCACCGTGGCCGGGTCGACCTCGGACAGCGGCAGGCCGATGGCACCGATCAGCAGCAGCGCCGGGTATGGCGTGCCGCGCTTGCCGGTCTTGCCCAGCCATTGCGGGAACAAGCCGTCGCGGGCCATGGCGAACAGTTGCCGGGACGCGGCGTACACCAGTGAAAAGAAGGTCGCGATCAGGCCGAACACCGCGCCGCAGCCAATCACCCTGGCCAGCCATGAACCTTCACCGAAGGCGCTGTTGCTGGACATCGCGGCATACAGCGGATCACCTGCCGAACCGACGAGCTCGACACCACCGGCACCCGGTGCGCATACCAGCACCACCAGCGCGGTCACCAGCAACGTGCCAATGGCCGCCAGAATGCCGCGGGGCATGGTGCGACCGGGGTTGTGCGCCTCCTCGGCGGCCGAGCCGGTTTGCTCAACGGTGATGAACAGCCAGATGGCGAATGGCACGCAGGCGAAGATACCGCCAAGGCTGACCGGTGTTGCGACGCTGGCGGGCAACTTCAGCAAATTGGCCAACTCGACATGGGGCGCCATGGCCACGCCAAATGTGAGCAGGGCAACGACGGCAATCACGCCGGCAATGAACGTCAGGCCCATGGCCTCACCGACACCGCGCATGTGGATGCCGATGATCACGGCGAACAGGGCGATCTTCACCGGCCAGCCACCGAGGCCGAAAATTGATTCGGTATAGGCGCAGATAAAGGTCGCGGCTGCACCGGTGCCGATGGTCAAAGCCAGGGCACAGGCCACGCCAACGAGGTAACCCACGAACGGCCCGAACGCACTTTGCGCATAGACGAATACACCGCCAGCACTGGGCAGTGCGGTGGACATTTCCGCCACGCACAACGCCAGGCCGCCGCAGAGCAGGGCCATCAACAACGTAGCGATCAGCATGTTCAGCCAGCCACCGGCCGCCAGCCCGAAGTTCCAGCCGGAAAACTGCCCGGCCACCACCAACGCAATTCCGAGGCCGGCAATCTTTGGCCAGCCCAGCGCACTTTTCTTGAGCACAGAAATCTCCCGCGACCCGAGGGTCGATTTATTGTTGTTAGTGAGAAATGGAGGGGTTCAGCGTTGCATTGCAGGGCGCCCAGGAGTGGGTTGTGCCCTGAGGTCGGGTTCGATACTACGCCCGGGGGGCGCGGCGACATGTTTGCGCGCATGCCATGTGGTTGGTTGTGGGTGCCAGATTTGTGCGGGCTTGCCTTGATCTCTGTGGGAGCGAGCTTGCTCGCGATGGTGGAGTGTCAGTCAACGATGGTGCTGGATGTGGTGGCCTCATCGCGAGCAAGCTCGCTCCCACAGGGGATCTGGGCTGTACACGGATTTTGTGCACGGCAGAAATTCAAATGTAGGAGCGAGCTTGCTCGCGATGGCGGAGTGTCAGTCAACGATGATGCTGGATGTGGTGGCCTCATCGCGAGCAAGCTCGCTCCCACAGGGATCTCGGGTGACCACAAAGTTTGTGTATGGCAAAAATCCAGTGTGGGAGCGAGCTTGCTCGCGATGGCGGAGTGTCAGTCAACGATGGTGTTGGATGTGATGGCCTCATCGCGAGCAAGCTCGCTCCCACAAGGGATCTGCGGTGTACACGGATTTTGTGCACGGCAGAAATCCAAATGTGGGAGCGAGCTTGCTCGCGATGGCGGCATATCAGGCAACCAAAATCTCAGATCCGAAAACTCCCCACCAACTGATTCAACCGCCCAGCCTGTTGCTCCAGCTCGGTACAAGCCCTCAATGTCGATTGCAAATTCTCCACGCCTTGCCGGTTCAGGGTGTTGATCTGGGTGATATCGACATTCAGGGCCTCGACCACCGCGGTTTGTTCTTCGGTGGCGGCGGCGACGGACTGGTTGACGTTGTCGATCTCGCCGATGCGCTGGGTCACGCTGCCCAGGCGGGAGCCGGCGAGGTTGGCGATGGTGACGCTTTCTTCGCTGTGGCGCTGGCTCACGGTCATAGTGGTGACCGATTCCCGCGCGCCCACTTGCAGCTCTTCGATCATCTGCTGGATCTCCAGCGCCGAGGCCTGGGTGCGTCCGGCCAGGCTGCGCACTTCGTCCGCCACCACCGCAAACCCACGACCCGCTTCACCCGCCCGCGCGGCTTCAATCGCTGCGTTGAGCGCCAGCAGGTTGGTTTGTTGGGAGATGCCCTTGATCACTTCGAGGATCTGCCCGATGTTCACGGTCTTGTCGTTGAGCACTTCGATGTTGGCGCAGGAGGCACTGATCTTGCCGGACAGTTCGTTCATCACCTCGATCGTGCGCTGCACCACCTGGCGCCCATCCTCGGCTTGCTGCCGTGCGGACGAAGCCTGTTGCGAGGCATCGGAGGCGTTATGGGCGATTTCCTGTGCGGCGGCGCCGAGCTGGTTGATTGCCGCCGCCACGCTGTTGGTGCGGGTGGATTGATCGTCGAAATTGCTCATCGACGAGTTTGAAGCATCCAGTACCCGCCGAGCGCCTTCGTTCACCCCCAACGCCGCCGATGACACCTCGCGGATCGAATGATGGATGCGCTCGACAAAGCGGTTGAAGGCGGTCGCCAGTTGGCCGATTTCATCTCGCGATTGCACTTGCAGGCGACGGGTCAGGTCGCCGTCGCCCAGGGAAATATCCTCCATGACCCGGGTCAGCACTTGCAGCGGCCGGGTGATGCGTTGCGCGGTGTACCAGATCAACAACAGGCCGAGCAGGGCCGAGCCGCCACCGAGCAGCAGTTCAAGCGCAGTGCTTTGCACGCCCTGGGCATCGAGTTCGTTCTGCAACGTAGTGACCGGTGCCAGCAACACGTTCTGCGGCACACCGACCAACACGCCCCATGGCGCAGCTCCGGCAATCGGTGCCAGCGGTTCAAGCACCTTGATTTGCCGGGCATCGACAAACACTTTGGGCTGGCCCTGACGCAGGCTGTCCATCACTTCGGCATTGTCCATCGGCTGACCGAGGCGACCGACGTCCTGGCTGTTGGCAGAAATCACCCCTCGGGGGCTGACGATGCTGATCTCGCCGTTGCCATCGAACAGTTCACGGGCGCTGGTTTCGCTGTTCTGCTGCAGGGCGGCGAGGTTGATGTCCAGTCCCACCACGGCGATGACCTTGCCGTTTTCCAGCAACGGGAAGGCAACGCTGGTCACCAGTTTGCGGCTTCCGGAGGCTTCATCGAAGTAGGGTTCCAGCACACAGGCCTGGCGGGTGTCGCGGGCGCAGGTATAGAAGGCGTTGTACGGCGCGCCGCTCGGCCCCGGCTCGGTGTTGGCGAGCAGGCTTTCGTCGCCGATCACCGCTTGCAGTTCGCCGGGTTTGCTCTGCACCCAATAGAGCGCAAAGCGCCCGGTTTCATTACTGCCAAGTTCCGCCTGGTTGGCGAAACCGGCGTCGGTGCCATCGAGTGCACCGGGTTCGAAAATGACATAAAGCCCGAGCAGGTCGGGCTTGTCGATCAAGGCTTGGTGAAGCTGGGTGCTGAGTTCCTGGCGCAGTTGCGGGCGAGTCAGGCTGCCCTGATGTTGCAACTGTCGCAGGTACAACAAGTAGCGCGATAACCCCTGGCCATATTCGTGGGTCTGCATGAAGGTGCGTTGCACTTGCATCGCCTGTACTTTGCCCAGGGCCTGCATGTGTTCCCTGGCCGCATTGGCGAGCATGTCGCCGCTGGCTTCGGCCACTTGCCGGCTGCTCTTGTGGGTCTGATAGAGCGACAAACCCATCAACAAGCCGACGACCAACAGCAGGCAGAGACCGGCGAGCAGGGCGATCTTGCTCTGGATCGTCAGGAATGTTCTGTGCATTGGAAATACCTTTTTCCACGCGGGCAATGGCGTGGCCACTGCCCGCGGCCGAGATTAGAAGCCGGTGGCGAACACCACCTGGGCGTAGACGTTCTTGTCGTTGTTACCCAGTTGGGTACCACCGTCTTCGGCGCTCTTGTCCGGTTGGTAGATGCCCACCAGTGGCATCACGGTCAGGTGGTCGTTGACGTGCCATTCGGCGTACAGGTCGACTTCGTGGCCATCGGTGTTGCCCAGGTTGCGGTCGATGGTGTCGAAGTTGAAGTACATCGCGCCGACGGTGAGGTTCTCCAGTGGCGAAACTTTCAGTGTGACGTTCTGGATGCGCGAGTTGCTGTTGAACGGCCCGGCGTAGTTGCCCGCCACTTCACCCTGGAACCAAGTGCCGTAGCCACGGCTGAAACCGTAGAACAGGGTGTCGTAGCCTTCCGAGAAGCGGCTGTAGCGGTAGCTGGCGCTAGGCGTCCAGACCGCGTCGGAGAAGGTCCAGCCGGCTTCCAGGTACCAGGCGTCTTCGCTGGTGGTGTGAGGTTTGTCCTGCTTGGCGTATTCACCGGACAGGAACAGGTCTTTCACCCCGGCGTTGCCCGCCGCACGCAGGCTGTAGGTCTTCATGCCGTCGCGTTCGAGCTGGATCGGCGAGGCGTACTGTTCATCGATATCGGTGGTCTTGATGAAGGTCAGGCCGACCGTGCCGGCCTCGGCCACGTGCTCCAGGGTGCCGACGTACATTTCGGTCTTGGCCTGGGCGCGGTTGTCGGATTTGAGCCACATCAGGTCGCTACGCCAGCCTTCCTTGCCACCCAGACGCAATACGGCGGTTTCGTCGAAGGCCTTGCGTGCCGCCAGGTAGTAGGCGCCGCCCCGGTTGAATTCGCCGTCGGCCAGGCCTTTGCCCATGTTCAGCGCGTCGCCGTCGATCAGGAAACCGTCACCGACCACAATGTTCTGGCGACCGAAGGACAGGTCGACGCCGTCACTGCCCAGCGCACCGAACAGATCGGCCGAGCGCCAGCCGAGGTAGGCGTCTTCGAACTTGGTGGTGCGTTCCGAACCATCGGAGAAGCCGGCCGCATCGCCATCGCCCCAGGTGCCGGAGCTGAGCATGTTCGCCGCGCCGTACGCGGTGCCCACACCGCCCAGGCCTTGATCGAAGCTCAAGCCGTATTTGATGTAGCCCTCGCGCCACGACGAGCTGCCTTCATTCAGGCGACCGGACAGGGCGTAGTTTTCCTGGCTGTGGAAAATGCCGAACACGGCTTCGAGGGTAGCGTTCAGATGGCTGTCGTCATCGGCGTAGAGTTCATAGGCACCGGCATTGCCGGCACTGATCATCAGCGCGAGCGTCGAGAGACGAAGCAAGGGGGACTTGAGCATGGTGTGGCATCCGTTCTTGTTCTTGAGCGCAGGTTTGCGGTCTGTCCGGATACTAAGGCGCGGCTATTGTTTGCCCTTTTCCCTGTTTGCCAATTAGTTGGTTGTGCATGCCAGATTGCATGGCGCGTTGCCACGACGCCGGTTCCTGGTGCACGAGACCAGGCGCTGCGCAGTAATCGCGCACGGATCGGCATGACCACCGCGGTATTTCTCGGTGGCGAGCGACAGGAACGAAAAGTGCAGGGCGCCTCGCAGCGACTAATGCGATGGATGAGGCTGCGATGAGCAATGCACAACAGGTCGAGCGCTTTGATCAATGGCTCGACAAGGTCAATCAGGTCTGCGGGCGCTTTGGTGCCAATGTGTTGGGGGCGCAGTTTGCGGGCTCTATCGATGAGTACCACAGCGGTGAGCTCAAGATGAGTTTTGTCGACGTGGCCCAGGCCCGACTGTTCCGCACCCAGCATGAGATCGATCAGGGCGAAGGCTCGCATTTCTACGCGGCGTTCCAGCTGGCCGGCGAAGCCGTGATGGAGCAGCAGGGCAGTTGCATCACCCTGTTGCCGGGGGATATCACGCTGATCGACTCCACGCGTCCGAGCAACTTTGTGTACCGCAACAACGCCCGTCAGTTGTCATTGATACTGCCCCGGGAGCGGGTCGAACAGCACCTGCGTTACACCACGGTCAAACCCGCGCAGCGCATTCCGGCTTCGGCGCCGATGGCGGGGTTGGCCAAGCGCCTGATCCTCGGTTCAACGGAGCAAGGCCTCAATCACGCGGAAAGCGAAGCGACGCTGGACGCGGTGATCAGCCTGCTGCGCCCGGCGATGGGGGCGAGCGAGTTGGACGACTCACCCCAGGCTCGCACCTTCCGCAAGGCCTTGCGCGTTATCGATGAACACATTGGTGACGAGGCGCTGTGCCCCGAATGGCTGGCGGCCGAGGTGGGCGTCTCCGTGCGCGGCCTGTACCGGCTGTTTTCCCGACACGGCCTGGTGGTCGCGCAATACATGAAAAACCGCCGCCTGGACCTTTGCGCCGAACAACTGCGCCATGCGCGGGGTGAGGGCAAATTGTGTGCGCTGGGCTACGAATGGGGCTTTAACGATTCGAGCTATTTTTCCACGGCGTTCAAGGCGCGCTTTGGTGTTTCGCCGGGTGAGTATCGCAAGCGCTACATGAATTGAGCGTGACCATTTCCCGGTAGGAGCTGCCGCAGGCTGCGATCTTTTGATCTTGCTTTCAAAAAATAAGCTCAAATGATCGTCCGAACGCGGCTCGAGCCTACGGTAGCTCCGCATCGCTTGAAGCTCTGTAGGCGGGTGCGTTCCTTTTCCTACTGCACGGACTGAGCAGTGCATCCCCAAACACCACTGCCAACAACGTAGCGGACACCATCGTCGCCAGTTAGAAGCTCACCACAGAACGGCATACGATCATCAAGGTTACCGTTCGTCGTATTTTTTAAAATTTAAAATCAAACTTCAAAAAATATCCTTTGAAAAAGAAAGACATTTCTTACTCTGTCCTACAGATCTCTGAGTTCAGTGTCTTTCGGCTTGTTTCAGTTTTGAGTCAACTTTGGTTTTGGATTTTAAGTACTTATAGATATCTGCCAGTGCGATGCCATTTTTTAAACAGAGAGTGAACGAAAAACGATCCGGAAATCTCGCACGAATTTTCCTTAGATGTTGAGTGAAAATTCCTACGCACAAAAAAATGGCCTCTTGCGTCAAGTTCTGGAAGTTACTAAATATAGAAGGGTCACTAACTTTGGTGGCGTTTTCTCTAATAGCGAGTAAACAATGATGAACAGCGAAAACTTTGGAGACGTTCTTTATCTTGGCGATGAGTTTGAATACGGCTCATGCCCACACATGGCTGGAGGGTCTGGCGGTCAAGGCGGATGTGGAGGTAGCGGCGGATGTGGGGGTGGCGGCGGTTGTAGTGGCGGGAGCGGCGGAAGCGGTGGGAGTGGAGGGAACGCAGTAACTCCTCAGGTATCGTCCGACAACGACTGACAATTCATCAAGTATGGCTTTTCTGGTGTTAGCCAGAAAAGCCATATAAAGGAACTGGATGATGTTAAATATACAAAGCTACGAAATACTTAATTTTCACTCTGATAATTTAGTAGTTTCAAGGAAAGGTGTTTCGAAGATCAGTTCGCCATCTTTGGTGGCGGCTCTGACTAAGTTAAAAAATTATAAGAATATTTCAAAGGCTGAGTTTTTGGAGATATTGTCGGAGCATGGCTTAAATCCAGAAGCCGCCTATGATTTTTTAGAAAAAGCGCTCTCTATTAAAGAAGACCCTGGTGAAATTTACTTTGAGAAAACAATTGTGGCCCATGATTGGGACAAAACCACCGAACTAGAGGCATTGTTAAGAAGTGAGATCGATACCCCGTTAGAAATAAGTGATATCTCAGACTCGCTTAAGGACATTGTTTTAAGTAAGAAATGCTACATCGTAATCGCTTGCATGAATTATGATTATGATTTTATAAAGAAAATATACTTCGATGTTGTAAATGCTGCGCCGGACAGTGCGATCAGTGTTTGTTATCGCTCGGGTAATTCGTTCTGTATCAGTCAGCCGTACTTGCCGAAAGTCGGAAATCCATGTCATTTTTGCAGCATAGACAGGCTGATAAACTATGAGGAATATCATAGTGGCAGGAATACTTGGTCAAGGCTGCTTAATTTTTGCAAAAATAAGCATATAGCCGTTCCTACCGATTCGCTAAATATCCTGCAGCGATCATTGGTTGTTGGGGCGATTGCAAAGAAAATAAAGCTGCTAACGAAACCTGGTAGTGAATATCGTTATCAGGATAATGTACTTCAAGACTCCTATGTTGATTTTAATGGTAACTTCGTGAGGGATGTCTCGGCCTCTCATTGGTATATGTGCGACTGTTTGAGGGTGCAGGGATGAAGTATATACCCCATGACTATTATCTGAAGTTCATGAGTTCAACTGTTCATGCGGAAACCTTGGACTTTCACGTAAAGGGGAATTATACGATCCATGATGCATTCAAGCATGCAACTCGTCTTCATAATGTCAGCAATGAGCAGCTTACTCAGTTAACCGGGAACGAACTGCGGATTTACCCGGATCTAAATTTGGAATTCCCTGTTCGCTCTGAATTGAATTTGGATTCGGATGTTTGTCGTGATGAATCATGTGAAACCTTCTCCAGCACAAATATAGTTTTTTCGAAGCTAGAAAAGCTTATGTCTCCTGTGCTTTCCCCAAGAAAAAATAGTTATAAGCGTGGATATCCAAGCGGTGGTGCATTATATCCAGTTGAGATGTTTATTTGTTCTCTGATGGATGATGAGGAAAGTTGGCCATGTTCTGAAAAGATCTTGCATTTACTACCGCGGTCGAGGAGGTTTGAAGTAATGCAGGGTACACAAAATATCGATGATTTTAAGAGGGCAATTTTGTCATCTCCAGGCAGTATTGGCACACCTCGTATAGCGATAGTTTATGCCGTCTACATACCTAAAACACTATTTAAGTACAGATATCGAGGGTACAGACTTGCGCTTATGGAGGTTGGATCAATTTACATGCTGATCGAATTGCAAGCCAAAAAGCTTGGATTGCGATGCAGGTTGTGGTCCGCGTACACAGACACGATGCTGTGTAAGGCAATAGGTCTTAATCCAACTCTTTTCTTTCCTATGTGTGTGCACTTCATTGGTGAGCAATGTGATTCTATATAATTCTAGTCACTACTCAACGTTACCTGGTGCATTGATTTGTCAGCCAGCCTGCTTACTGTCTCTTCCGTCTTCTGTTGAAGTAGAAGACCCTTGGTTAAACGGAGGATCTGGAATAGGGAACGGTTCCTCCTCTATAAAAGCGGCGCTAGGTGAGTACTTTGAAAGACGGCATTTCTACATGGAGGTTAAGCCCGACGTAGTAGGGGGTATCACTCATACATTGTCGAGATTTGAAGCTGGGAAGTTTATTTATGCTTTTTCTCAAACTAATGAGAGTAATTTGACATCCGCGCAGCTTGCCAAACATTCATATAATTTGACGGAGGTGTTGCGTGTATCGGATTTTTCTTGCTGTCACATACCTACCGCATGTGTTTCTCTTAACTATAATAAAATTGAAAGTGAAAATTCAATATATCCGCTGCGAGATACATGCGGTTGCAGTTTTCACTACCGATTTGAGGATGCAGCTTTTGGGTCGATAAAGGAATATTTGGAAAGGCAGTTTCTAGCAAGATTTTGGCTCACAAAGGAATGCACTCAGCTGGTTCTTGAAACTGACATCAAAATAGCCCTGAGTGAAGGTCGCGCTCAAACGTTATACGACGCACTATGCAAGTCAGGTGAGATTACGGTTATCGATATAACAGATTATGATTACCCAGGTGTATGTTTGTTGGCTGTTTACGGTCAAAAGGATAATAAGCGTCACGTTAGGTATTGCGCCGGAATGTCGTATGCGGAAACGCTAAGCAGCGCACTTGAGAAATCAATCTATGAGCTGTGGCAAACCTACAGATTCATTGATTTGTTTCGAGCTACTGAGGGTGACGTCGAAGAGGTTAAAGATTCATATTTGAAGTATTTTTTAAGCTGTAACACCTATGGAACATACAAGGAGATAACTTCGGTAAATTTCCGTGGTTCCGACACATCAGAGTCTTCGCTTGAGTTTAACTTGTCTGGACTTTTGGCTGCGCTCAAGTCTCAGCGGATTGATGGTTATCTCTACGTTAATTCTCTTGTGATGCAGAGCGGCTTGTATTTTTTCTGTAAGTTTGTTTCTCCCGATTTATTTTTGCATATGAATAACTCTAGGGGGATAAATTTCCGCAATAAATACTCTGAGAGATTTATGGGGCAGATATTTTCTGAACGGAAGAAAATTATGGTTCCATTTCCATGAAAGGGTGACTCATGACAGCTTTTACAATATCAAGATCTTTCGAGCTTACGTGGTTGTTTGTGAAGGAACAGCTAAAAGAACCTGTTGCGCTTTTTTGGATTATTGTTTCGCCGGTAGCGACCTATTATTTGCTGGCATACTCCAGAGGAGAGCTTTCTCCTTCGGGTATGAGCTATTTAGAAAGCACTTCTTGGTTTCATGCTTATATTTCTTCAAGTGTCGCTTTTTTTGGCTTCTCCTTTTACATCGTAGGTAGAAGGGAAAGTGGATTCATTAGATCGTTTGTATATACATCCGAAGCCAAGCTGATATTTATGTTGGCGCAGTTTTTTGCTTGCTCACTTATTTCTTCGATTTACTGTGCCGCTTTCTATGTGTTGACATGTTTTTCTTTTGGAGGCTTTGATGTGGCTGAGTTTTTATTGGTTTTTTCTCGGTTTTATATCTGCTATGTATTGTTTTGTGTGCCTGGAGTTCTGTTGAGCTTGTTGCCTGTTAGTTTTCAGAATGCCAATACAATTTTCTCCGTGACGTCATTTGGAATGCTTGTGTTGGGTGTTCTAAGTGTTCGCGATTTGCATCCTGTATTGGATATTATCAAAAGGTTTAATCCTTTATATATTGCAAATCAAATAATGATTGGGGGGGTTGAAAGGCACCCGGTTTTGATATTGGGGGTTTTCTTTTCTTTTATTACTGTATTTTTGTTGTCCTTGCGATTTTTGCGCATAAATCCAGTGTGGAGTCGGTATTGATGGGTATTATAAAAGCTAGTTCGCTTTGTTTTGAGTATTCTGAAAAAACAATATTCAATGACGCATCTATCAGTGTGATTCCAGGCTCTATTACCGGTCTGCTGGGTCCAAACGGCTCTGGAAAGACTACGTTTTTCGATATTGTATGCGGCTTGAAAAAGGCGAAAGAAGGGCAGCTTGTCAATAGGTTTGTCAGGCAGCTTTATTTATCACAGACGATCATGACGCCCCCCGTGCTGCGTATGTTCGATATCTTTAAAATGACTACATTACTTTGCTCTCCGATCCGAATGTCGCAAGAGCATGCTTTGAAAAAGCTCGCTGTCTGGAGCCCGGAAATAATTGAGCGATATAAGGAAATCTGGAGCAAAAAGTCTTCTGTTTGCAGCTATGGCGAAAAGCGTTGGTTCTTTACTCTATCATTGCTGGCTGTAGAGGCGGATCTGGTGATACTGGATGAACCCACCGCTGGAGTTGATCCTGAGTTCAGACACTACATTTGGAAGTGTTTGCGTGGAGCTGCTGCTGAGGGAACGGCAATTCTAGTGTCTTCACATAACATCGAGGAGGTTGTGAGCAACTGTGACAACTTTTATATGATCAGCATGCGACGGTTTGTACCGTTCAGCTCCGGTAAAGAGTTCTTGGACTCTTACGGTGCAAGCACTCTGGATGAAGCTTTTATCCGCGCGGCGGTTGCACCCGTGTTCACGGCGCCTTCTACTCAAAAAAAATAACGAGGTCACCGCCTTCTCAGCTCAGCTAAAACGAGCTCCTGATGTCGCATACCTGCACGTGCTGTTTCTAATACGCAATCTGGCACAACCGCCAACACAACTGGCACGCAGGGCAAAACCTGCGTGTCGGCGACCACCGACAATCCCTACCAACCTGCCGAAGCACCGTTGCCTCGGCATTTTTAGTGTTGGCGTTCGCCTGCTGGCGGGCGCGTGGATTTTCAAGGTCGTTTTCCTATGTTCACTTCGCTGCGTTTGCCCGTGATCGGTTTGCTGTCTTTCACCCTGGTTCAGGCGGTGTCCGCCGCCGAGTGCGCCCCGTACACGCGCCGTGGTGCCGAAGTGTTTGCCACTGAGTGCAGCGTCTGCCACGCGGTGACCAAGGGCACGACCGGCATGATGGGGCCGAACCTGTTCGGTGTGTATGGGCGCAAGTCCGGCTCGCTGGCGGGTTTCAGCTACTCCCAGGCCATGCGCGACAAAGACGTCGACTGGCAGGCCGAGAACATCACGCAATTGATCACCCAGCCCCAGGCTTTCGTGCCGGGCACCTACATGCCCTACATGGGCCTGGCTTCCGCCGACGACCGCCAGGCGGTCGCGTGCTTCCTCAAAGAACAACACTGATCAGGCCGGATTTGCGCCTGAACACATCGTCTGAATGAAAGGTGAATTATGAGCAACGTTGAAATCCTGCCCCAGGTTGCTGCATTCCTCGAACGTCGTCACGGCTGCTTCATTGACGGCCAGTGGGTGTTTGCCGAGGGCGACAGCATCGCCGTGGTCAACCCGGCCACCGGGCAAACCCTGTGCGAAACCCTGGATGCACCGCTGGAACTCGTCGAGCGCGCCGTGCAGTCGTCCCACAAGGCGTTCAAGTCCGGCGTGTGGTCGAGCCTGCGCCCGGCGGACCGTGAACGCATCCTGCTGAACTTCACCCGCCTGGTCGAAGAACACGCCGAAGAACTGGCTCAGTTGGAAACCCTGAGCCAGGGCAAGTCGATCAACATGGCCCGCGCCCTGGACCTCAACGCCACGGTGGAGTTCATGCGCTACATGTCCGGCTGGGCGACCAAGATCGAAGGCCAGACCTTCGACGTGTCGATCCCGTTGCCACCCGGTGCGAAGTTCACCGCCTTCACCAAACGTGAGCCGGTGGGTGTGGTGGTCGGCATCGTGCCGTGGAACTTCCCGCTGCTGATCGCCGCCTGGAAGCTGATGCCAGCCCTGGCCACCGGTTGCACGGTGATCATCAAGCCGGCGATGGAAACCCCGCTGACCGCCATGCGCCTGGCTGAACTGGCGCTGGAAGCCGGCATCCCGGCCGGAGTATTCAACGTGGTCACCGGTGGTGGCGCTTCCGTTGGCGGCGTGCTGACCCAGCATCCTCTGGTGAGCAAAGTGTCGTTCACCGGTTCCACCGCCGTGGGCAAGAGTGTCGGCGTGGCGTGCATGGAGAACATGACGCGCTTTTCCCTGGAACTGGGCGGCAAGAACCCGATGATCGTGCTCGCCGATGCCGACATCGAAAAAGCCGTGCAAGGCGCGATCCTCGGCGGCTTGCTGAACAACGGCCAGGTCTGCGCCGCGGCCTCGCGCTTCTACGTGCACCGTTCGATCCACGACCAATTCGTCGAAGCCCTGGCCGCCGCCGTCTCTTCGATGCCGATTGGCGCCGGCATGAATTGCGACGCGGCAATCAACCCGCTGGTATCGCGCAAGCAACAACAAAGCGTGCTCAAGCACATCGAACTGGCCCGCCAGCAAGGTGCGCGGGTGGTGACTGGCGGCGAGTTGCTGGAGGGTGATGGTTTCTTCGTGCAGCCAACCATTCTGGCGGACATCGACCACAGCATGGCCGTGGCCCGCGAAGAAGTGTTCGGCCCGGTACTGGGTGTGATGCCGTTCGACGACGAAGACGCCGTGATCGAACTGGCCAACGACAACCGCTACGGCCTGGCGGCCAGCCTGTGGACCAATGACCTGGGCAAAGCGATGAACCTGGTGCCTCGCATCGAAGCCGGTACGGTCTGGGTCAACGCCCACGTGCTGCTCGACCCGGCGATGCCGTTCGGTGGCGTCAAGCAATCGGGCATGGGCCGTGAGTTCGGTCGTGCGGTGATCGAGGCTTACACCGAGCTCAAGTCGGTGTGCATCGCACATTGATCAACCTGTAGGAGCGAGCTTGCTCGCGAAAAACGTCAAGATAATGCGGTCTGTCAGTTAGTTCGCGTTATCGTTGGCGACCATCGCGAGCAGGCTCGCCCCCACATCACGCTGCAGGCGGTTTCGCCAGTTCAATCCCGGCGGCCCCCAACCGCTTGAGAATCTCAAACAGCAGCTGGCTCTTGATCGCGCCGACAGTGCGTGGGCTGCCGACATAGCCGGTGATGGTCAATGTGATTCCTTCGGGTTTCAGCTGGCTGAAGCGCAAAAACGGCGTTGGTTTATCCAGAATGGATTCATGCTCGGTGTAAGTGTCCATCAGCAGGTTTTGCACCAGCTCCGGATCGATATCCAACGGGAACATCAGCTCGAGTATCACCACGCCCTGGGCGCTGCCGCCGAGGGTGACGTTGCGCAGGTTCTGCGAAATCAGGTGGGAGTTGGGCACGATCATGATCGAGCGGTCGGCCAGTTGTATTTCCGTGGCCCGTACGTTGATCCGGCGGATGTCGCCTTCGACGCCGCTGATGCTGATCAGGTCGCCGACTTTCACCGGGCGCTCGGTCAGCAGGATCAGGCCGGAGATGAAGTTCTTCACGATCTCCTGCAGGCCAAAGCCGATACCCACCGACAAGGCACTGACAATCCAGGCCAGGTTGGTCCACTTGATCCCCAGCGACGCCAGCGTGAGCAGAACGACGGACACGTAGCCGATGTTGGCGAACAGGGTACTCAGCGAGGCGCACATGCCCGGGTCCATCTCGGTTTTGGGCAGGAATTCGCGATCCAGCCAGCGGCGCAGGGTACGAATCAGGTAGACACCGATCATCAGTGTCAGGAGGGCATGCATCAAATTGTCCGGGACGATGTTCAGCTTGCGCAGCCCTTCACCGCCGAGTACGGCCACAGTGCCGGTGAACAGTTGCCCGAGTGTCGTACCGATCCCGCCGACAAACAGCGCAATGAGGCCAATCAGTATCAGGATGGCGCGGCCGGCTCCGGATAACACGGTGCAGATCTGTTCCAGGCGCGGATTGCCGATGCCCAGCAGCTGTTTGATGGTCTTGCCGGTGGGTTGCCGGGGCGAAAAAACGTAGTCGCAGGTGTCCTGATAGACCTGTGTGAGCAGGTAGAAACCGGCGCAGATGATGAATATCCAGACCATTTCATAGGTGATGAACCGGGCCATCGTCACGTAGCCGATCAACAGGGCGAACAGGGACACCACCACGGCAGCGCCCGTGAAGGTGTAAATCAGACCGGCGAAGGTGGTGACGCCTTCGGGGGCTTCTCCGGCAACGATCAGGTCTCTGCGCGTCTTGCTGACGCGCAACAGCAGCGCACCGATCACCAGTGCCGCGACCAATGCCACGATGCCCCGACCGAACAACACCACTTCGGCGCTCATGCCGGTGACATTGCTCATCTGCACCAGGGTTACCAGCACCAGCAGCAGGCTGGCCAGCAACCTCGGATAGGGCTCCATCGCCAGCGCCACCGGATCGGCAATATCGGGCAGGCGCCAGGAAGGATGTTTGGTGGACAACAGTGCGCGGCTCAATCCGGTGATCAGTACGCAGGTATAGGCCAGCTTTTCCAGATATTGCGCCAGGTCGGCCAGCAGGGGGGGGTAGGGCAGTTGCCGGGTCCCGGCAAAATGCAGCAGTTGCAGGGCGATGCCAGCGGTCAGCACCGTCGCCATCACCGACGCCAGCGCAAGGGAGCTGCGCCGGAGCCGGCCTGCAGGCATTCGATGAAAGCACAGCCACGCCAGAACCCGGCCGGCGAGGTCTCGACCCACGGTCCATATGAGCAGGGCCAGGATCAACAGGATGGCCGTGATCCCGCGTTGTCCGGGTTGCCAGGCGGCCCGGTGCGTGGCCTCGAGTTGCTCGATGAGGGCGCTGAAACGTTGACGGTCCTCGATCGGAAGAGCGAACAATGGCGACCAGAATCTCGGGCTCAGGATACTGCTGGTCTGCTGAGTCACTTCCGCTTCCAGCAAGCTGCGCCGAATGCTGGCAATCTGGGTGATCAGCTCGGCGGCACTTATTTTAAGCGCGGCCAGGGTTTTGAGTTGGCTGTCGATCTTGTTTTTTTGCTCGCCGAGGGCGTCTCGTTGGGTGGTAATTGCAGATGTCACCTGTGCGTTCTCGTCAAGCGGCACGGGCCCCAGCACGTTCAGTTGCGCCTGCAATTGCGCCTGGCCAGGCAGCAGCGATGTGGACAGGCGTTCAATCTCCTGAATCAGTAATTGCACCTGGTCCTGTGAGCTTTCCAGCTGGGTGTAATTGCTGGCCTGGGAAACCTGCTGCTTGAGGCTGTTGAGCTGGTTTTGCACCCCCAGCAATTCGCTGTCGGAGATGCTGATGATCGGGGCTGCGGGGGCGGGGGCGGGGGCGGGGGCAAGAGCAGGAGCGTCGGCCATATCCCCCGCCAACAGCCATCCCGGGCTTGCCACCAGAACCGCGAAGGCGACGTAAATCATTGACTTCAAGACATTGCGCATCGGCGAGCTCGACGGGTTGTTGGTCACTTAGCCAATGAGGTTAGGCCATGACACGTACCCTGGAGCATTGTTTTGTCGCAATGGAACCCGAGAACCTGTGGGAGCGAGCTTGCTCGCGATGGCGGTGTGTCAGACACCGAAAATGTCGACTGACACTCCGTCATCGCGAGCAAGCTCGCTCCCACAGGGGGCTCCTACAAGGGGGGCGGCGCCTTTGGCGGGTGGTTTCAGCAAAACAAGTCAACCCATGAATCCATGGCCTAAGCTTGTTTGCAGGCCCCGGTCCATCGCACACCTCGATGGGCAAGCGGCACCGATAAAAACAATGCAATCAGGAGATCCCATGTCCGCCTTGATCCGTCGTTTCAGTCGCTGCATGGCCGCCGGTTTGACCGCTGCCGTGCTTGTCGCACCAGCCTTCGCGTTGGATACCGTGAAATTCATGGCCCCGGGTTCGGTGGGCGGTGGTTACGACCAGACCGCCCGGGTGCTGGGCAAGGCCATGGTCGAGGCCAATACGGCCAAGTCCGCGACCTTCGAGAACAAGGGCGGGGCGGGCGGGACCCTGGGGCTGGCGCAATTTGCCAACAGCACCAAGGGTGACCCGACCGCATTGCTGGTGGTCGGCGCGATCATGGTCGCGGGGATCGAACAGAACAAACCGCAGATCAGCCTGAAGGATGTGACGCCCATTGCCCGGCTGTTCACCGAGTACAACGTGATTGCCGTGCGCAAGGATTCGCCATACAAGACCCTCGATGACCTGATCAAGGACTTCAAGGAAAAGCCCACCGGCGTCACCTTTGGCGGTGGTTCCAAGGGGTCGATCGACCACATCGGTATCGCCGAGCTGGCTGGCAAACTGGATGTCCCGGTCAACAAGGTCAATTACATCGCCACCGGCGGCGGGGGTGAAATCGTGGCCCAGACCCTGGGCGGCCAGATCAAGGTGCTCACCGGGGGCTACGCCGAACTGGGTCAATACATCAAGAACGGCCAGATCCGGGTGCTGGCCATCGGTGCGCCCGAGCGTGTCCCGGGGATCGATGCGCCGACCCTCAAGGAAAGCGGCTACGATGTGATCATCGGCAATTGGCGCGGTGTCTACGGTGCTGCGAACCTCACAGCCGAGCAGCGTAAAGAAGTGACCGACGCGGTCGTGACCGCCAGCAAAAGCAAAGTCTGGCAAGACAACATTAAAACCAATGCCTGGACCGAGAGCGTGTTGACCGGTGATGACTTCGGCAAGTTCGTCGACGAAGAGCACGTGCGTCTGCGGGCGATGCTGGTCAAGGTCGGGCTGCTTTGAGATGGCCGGGTCACGCGCAATCGTACCGACGCAATTGGCGATCGGCCTTGGACTGATCACTCTTAGCGCCTTGCTGGCCGTGGGGGCCAACCGCTTTCCAGCCGAGATGGGCTTCGTGATTCTGCCGGCTTACGTCTATCCCTGGATCGTCGCCGGCTTTCTCGGCGTGGTGGGCCTGTTGCTGAGTTATCAGGCGCTCACCGGCGGCTTTCGCGAGCTGGACAGCGGCAATGGTGCGATCCCTGGCGGTAAATCCGGAGCCGCCTGGGTTACTGGAGGGTTGGTGGGGGGGGCCCTGCTGATCAACTTGATCGGTTTCGTGCTGGCCGCCGGGTTGCTGTTCGCCTGTTCGGCGCGGGGTTTTGGCAGCCGTCATCCCGTGCGGGACCTGGCCATCGGCATTGCCCTGACCTTGCCGATCTATTGGCTGTTCAACGCCGGGCTGGGGGTTTCCCTGCCGTCGCTGATCAACATTTGGCTTTGAAAGGAGCTCGACACCGTGGACATTCTTTCAAGCCTGGCGATGGGGTTTTCCTCGGCACTGACGCCGATCAATCTGATGTGGGGGTTCATCGGCTGCCTGCTCGGCACCGCCATCGGCGTATTGCCGGGGATCGGTCCGGCGCTGACGGTGGCCCTGCTGTTGCCGATCACCGCCAAGGTCGACCCCACCGGCGCCTTGATCATGTTCGCCGGTATCTATTACGGCGCACAGTTCGGTGGCTCGACCACCTCGATCCTGCTCAACACACCCGGTGAATCGTCCTCCATGGTCACGGCCCTGGAAGGCAACCTGATGGCGCGCAACGGCCGGGCGGGACCTGCGCTGGCAACGGCGGCGATAGGCTCGTTCGTCGCCGGCACCATCGCCACCGTTTTGCTGACCCTGTTCGCACCCATCGTGGCCAGGCTGGCCCTGAATTTTGGGCCGACCGAATATTTCGCGATCCTGGTGCTGTCGTTCACCACCGTGTCGGCAGTGCTCGGCGCTTCGATGCTGCGCGGGTTCGCTTCGCTCGGCGTCGGGTTGACCATCGGTTTGATCGGGCTGGACTCGACCTCGGGCATTGCCCGCTACACCCTCGGCGTGCCCGAACTGGTGGACGGCATCGAAGTGGTGCTGGTGGCGGTCGGCTTGTTCGCGGTGGGCGAGGCCTTGTACAGCCTGCTCTATCAAGGGGAATCAAACGAAGGACGGCATCGCCTGACCTCGTTGTGGATGACCCGCGCGGACTGGAAACGCTCGGTGCCCGCGTGGCTTCGGGGCACGCTGATCGGTTTCCCGTTTGGTTCGATTCCGGCCGGTGGTGCCGAGATTCCAACCTTTTTGTCCTATTCCGCCGAGCGCAAGCTCAGCAAGTACCCCAAGGAGTTTTCCGCCAACAAGGGCGAGGGCGCCATCGAAGGCGTCGCCGGCCCGGAAGCGGCCAACAACGCCAGCGCGACCGGGTCTTTGGTGCCGTTGCTGACCTTGGGCATCCCGACGTCCGCTACCGCGGCGATCCTGCTGGCGGCGTTCCAGAACTACAACCTGCAACCGGGGCCGATGCTGTTCGAAACCTCCGCCGACCTGGTCTGGACATTGGTGGCGTCGCTGTATATCGGCAACGTTATCCTGCTGGTGTTGAACCTGCCGCTGGTGGGGCTGTGGGTCAAACTGCTGCAAATCCCCCGGCCATACCTGAATGCCGGCATCCTGGTGTTCGCCACCATTGGCGTGTATGGCATGCGGCACTCATCCTTCGACCTGATACTGATGTTGGCGATTGGCTGGGGCGGGGTGTTGATGCGGCGTTTCGACTTCCCCGTCGCCCCCGTGATCGTCGGCATGCTGCTGGGGCCGATGGCCGAGAAACAACTGCGTAACGCCTTGTCCATCAGCCAGGGCGACTGGACGGTGTTCGTCACGCAACCGATCTCGGCATTCTTCCTCGCCCTGACGCTGCTGGTGCTGATGGTGCCCTATGTGCTGCATAAACGCGGCATCAAGTTGCATGAGGATGATTGAATCCTGCGATGCGCAACTCCTGTGGGAGCGAGCTTGCTCGCGATAGCGGTGTGTCAGACACCTGTGATACCGACTGGCACGCCCTCATCGCGAGCAAGCTCGCTCCCACAGATTCTGGTGCTTAGTTGACTGGCGGTGTTGTGGTTTGCGCGGCAAACCATTGCATGACCGGTGCGCAGGCTGGGTGCGATGCCGCCGAGGGTTGCAGGCACAGCGAGTAGATCCCCCGTGTCTTCAACGGCTCCCCGAACGGAATCACCAGTTCGCCCCGTTGAATCGACTCACCCGCCAGGGTCATGTCGGTCATCGCCACGCCCAGGCCCCGGGCGGCGGCATCGAGCGCCAGTTCGTCGAGGTTGAAAGGGATGTGCCGGTAGTCATGCAGCGACATGCCACCATGGGCTGACAGCCAGACCTTCCAGTCATGTTGATCGGAGGAGCGGTGCAGCAACGCGAAACCCGACAGATCTTCTTGCGAAGCCAATGGCCGGTCGTTGGTGCCGAGCCCTGGCGCACACACGGGCACCAATGCCTCTTCGAACAGGGTCAGGCAATCGGGCGCTGTGGACGGCTCAGGCAGATAGAGAATGTAGGCGTCACTGTCGCTGGCCGGCTCGACCACTTCGGTGGCCACGGTTTCGATTGCCAGGGATACGTCCGGGTGATGCCGGTAGAAATCGCTCAGTTTGGGCAGCAGCCAGCGCACCGCCAGTGACACGTGCATGCGAATGCGGAACGGGCGTTTTTGCGGCGCGAGCCGGTCTTCGAGGGTGCGCAACTGTTCAAGGATGCTGCGGGCGCTGGCCAGTACCTGTTCGCCCTCGGCGGTCAGTTGAAGGCTGCGGCTGCTCCTGACAAACAGCGGCAGGCCAAAGTGGCTCTCCAGTTGCTGAATCTGTCGGCTCACCGCGCTCTGGGTCAGGCAGAGCTTTTGCGCCGCTTGGGTGAAGCTGCCTGACCCGGCAACCTCGACCAAAGCCTGCAAGCCCTGCAGCGAGGGCACGTGGCGAATCTTGTCCATGCGTTTTCAGAATGCCTCGATGATTTAATAACGTTGGTTGCCTGCGTTTTGAGCCTTTAGATTCTAGTCATCGCCACCGTCCTCGAAAACAGCTTATGCAAATTCTGCATGCAGTGCTGTTGGAGCGAGACGGTTCGCAGAACAAGAACCTGAGGTGACACATGGAAAATATCTGTGGCTGGATTGCGCAAGCGGGGAGTTCCCCCTTGCGCGAGCCGCTCAAAGGCGCGCAGCAAGCCGATTGGCTGGTGATCGGTGCTGGCATCACCGGCCTCAGTGCGGCGCACGCTCTGGCGCAAATGCACCCCCAGGCCCGTATCGTGGTTGTTGACCGCCAGCGTGCCGCGCAAGGCGCTTCGGCGCGCAACTCCGGTTTTGTGGTGGCTCATGAGCATCCCGCTGCCGGGGAGCTACTGGGTAGCGACGGGTTCGCCGGGTATCAAGCGGATACGGCAATCGGCCGCGCAGCCGCCGACGAAGTCCGCAAGCAGATCACCCGCCATGGCATCGAATGCGACTTCAGGGAGTCGGGCTATTTCTTCGCCGTCAGCGACCCACGCAAGCTGACTCACGTCGAGGCCAAGCTGCAGACCCTGCGTGCCGTTGGCGCCAGCGCGCAATTTCTGCAAGGCGAGCCATTGATCGAAAAACTCGGCAGCCGGCACTACCGCGCCGCGATCTGGTGCGGCAACGGCAATGCACTGCTGCAACCGGCGAAGTACGTTCGGGGCTTGCTCGATGCCCTGCCGCCGACAGTGACGGTCTACGAGAACACCGATATCGCAGGTCTTGAGCGCCTGGGTGACGGCCGGATTCGCGCCCGGGGCCAAAACGGCAGTGTCGAAGCCAGACAGGTTTTGGTCTGCCTGAACGCCTTTATCCCTCGCGCGGGCATCGATGACAGCGGCACCTTCGCAATGGAGCTCAGCGCCAGCCTTACGCGGCCGCTCAGCGATCAAGAGTTTCAAGCCCTTGGTGCGCCAGCGTCCTGGGGCGTGCTGTCGACCCGCCCGTTGGGCGCCACGGTGCGCCTGACCCCGGATCGCCGGGTGATGATCCGCAACACCGCGGAATACCGCTCGCGGGATCTTTCATTGAGCGAATTGTCGATCCGCCGCCAGCACCATGTGCTGGGGTTGCAACGACGTTTCCCGATGCTCGGCGAGCAGGACATCGAATATACCTGGACCGGTCATCTCAGCGCTTCGCGTTCCGGGCAGCCGTATTTCGGCAAAGTCGAGGAGGGCGTTTTCGCCGTGGCCGGGTGCAATGGTTCCGGCGTGGCACGGGGCACGCTGTGGGGCCGCTTGCTGGCGGAGTTGGCCTCGGGTCGTGATTCGCCGTTGCTGCAATCGGTCATTCAACGGGCACAACCCGGCTGGCTGCCGCCCAAGCCCTTGCTCGACATCGGTGCCATGCTGCGTATGCGCGTGGAGACGGTCCGGGCCAGAAGCGAAATCTGAAAACACCCGTTTCACAACAAGAACAAAAGCACTTCCCATCGAAGGTGATTCAACATGCGCGTCAATACGCTTTCCCTTGTGGCCCTGATCTCGACCTTTTCCGCCGTCACTCATGCCGACGAAACCGTCAATATTTCCAACTGGAACGGCTACATCGCCGACGACACCCTGGTCAACTTCAACAAGGAAACCGGGATCAAGGCGACCTACGACATCCACGACAGCAACGAAGTGCTGGAATCGAAGCTGATGACCGGCAACACCGGGTATGACGTGGTCAGCCCGTCGAACCACTTCCTGTCGCGCCTGATCAAGGCCGGCGCCATCCAGAAACTCGACCGGAGCCAGTTGCCCAACTGGAAAAACCTCGATCCGGCGCTGATGAAAAAACTTGAGGTCAACGATCCGGGCAACCAGTACGGCTACCCCTACATGTGGGGCACGGCGGGCATCGGTTACAACGTCGAGAAGATCAAGGCGATCTTCGGCAATACCGACGTCACCCGGTCCTGGAGCCTGTTTTTCGACGAGAACAACATCAAGAAGCTCAGCGAATGTGGGGTGGCGATCATCGACAACCCGACGCAGATCCTGCCGATCACGCTTAACTATCTGGGCCTGCCGCCCCACAGCCATGAGCCTGCCGACTACAAGAAAGCCGAGCAGGCGCTGCTGAAGATCCGGCCTTACGTCCAGTATTTCCATGCGTCCAAGTACATCAGCGACCTGGCCAACGGTAACGTCTGCGCGGTGATCGGTTTCAACGGCGACATCGTGCAGGCCGCCGCCAGTGCCAGGGAGGCGAAAAACGGGATCGATATTGCCTACTCGATCCCGGACGAGGGTTCCACCTTGTGGCTGGACATGGTGGTCATGCCCAAGAACGCGCCCCATGAGCGCAACGGCTACGCCTACATGAACTACCTGCTGGAGCCGAAGGTGATTGCCAACATCAGCAACAGCATCCATTACGCCAACCCCAACAGTGCGGCGGATGCCTTCGTTGACCCGGCGGTGAAGCAGGACCTGGCGATCTACCCGCCGAAAAACGTGATGGACAAGCTGTTCACCGTCGAGGACTTGCCCGCGGCCATCGCACGGTTGAGCACGAGGTTGTGGACCAAGCTGAAAACCAATACCTGATCGTCTTATGATCGCGATCAATCTGAAGTGACGCTGAACCTGTGGGAGCGAGCTTGCTCGCGATAGCGGTATGTCAGACACCTATGATGTCGACTGGCACACCCTCATCGCGAACAAGCTCGCTCCCACAGGTTTTTTCAGACTGGATTTACGCTAGATGGGCTCAGGCATCGATGGCCGGGAAGTCGATGTCGGTCAGCACTGTGTTGTTCAGGTAGTTGGTCAATGTCTGCGAAGCTACATGGGCGATCACTTCGATGATCTTGCCGTCGTCGATACCGGCGGCACGCGCAGCGGCGATCTGTTCGACTGTCAGGTGGCCACGGCTTTCGGTGATCTGGCGGGCGAGGGTGGCTATGGCGTTTAGTTCACCGTGTCGTGCGCTGAGGATGTCCTGCTTCGACAGCCCGGCCTTGCTGGCGAACAGCGTGTGAGCGGCCAGGCAGTAGTCGCAGCCGTTGACCTGCGAAGTAGCCAGGGACACCGCTTCTTTTTCCGTGGCGCTCAGGGACGTCTTGCCCAGTGCGGCCGAGTTTTGCAGGAACGAGGCCAGCACCGCCGGGGCGTGGGCCAATACCTTGAAGACGTTGGGCAAAAAGCCGATTTTTTTCTGCACGCCTTCCAGCAGCGGGCGGGTGGCGTCGGTGGCGTGTTCCAGACTGATCGGGGTAATGCGGGTCATGGTGATACTCCGTGGTGTGAAGCGCGGAATGCGCTGGGTACGGAGCTGATGTTAGGGAGAACGCCTGGCTTGTTGGGTGCAAATCGTCGATGATATGCGACAGATCGTCCAGAACTGCCTTCGGGAGCCTTGTCATGGATCGCTTGTCTACGTTGCTCACACACTTTGGCGTCAATGCCGGCACGTTCCATAGCGGCACGTTTTGCGGTACCACCGCCTTCGACGGCCAACAGGTCAGCGGTCATTTGCACCTGCTTCAGGCGGGTGAGTTGCTGCTCAGGTTGGGGGATCAGCCGGATCTGCAACTGACCGAACCGACCCTGATATTTTTCCCCCGACCCTATCGGCATCGCCTGTTCGCTTCAGAAGCGTCCGGCACGCAACTGGTCTGCGCGACCCTGGATTTCGACGGCGGCGCGGGCAATGCCCTGGCGGCGGCACTGCCTGATTACCTGGTGCTCAAGCTCGATGAAATCCCGACCCTGGCCGGGACTCTGGAATGGCTATTCAACGAGGCGTTTGACGGCACATGCGGGCGCAAAGCGGTGATGGATCGCCTGTTTGAACTGCTGGTGATTCTGTTGCTGCGGCACATCTTGAGCACCACTGGCCAGCAACCGGGCATGATGGCTGGCCTCGCCGATGCGCGCCTGGCGCGGCCCCTGAGCCTGATGCATGAAACCCCGGCCAAGGCCTGGAGCGTGGCCGAACTGTCGGTCGCCGCCAACATGTCGCGGGCCAGTTTCGCCGAACATTTTCGCCGGGTGGTCGGGCAGACGCCGGTGGATTACCTGGTGAGCTGGCGCATCAGCCTGGCGCAGAAGCGCTTGCGCGAGGGCCGGCCGATTGCGTTGATTGCCGAGGAAGTCGGTTACGAAAGCCCCTCGGCGCTGGCCCGGGCGTTTCGTCGCAAGACCGGGCTCAGCCCGCGGGAATGGAGGGGCAACTGATTCACCCGAAAAACCTGTGGGAGCGAGCTTGCTCGCGATTCGGTAGTCCATTCAACATCAATGTCGACTGGCATGACGCTATCGCGAGCAAGCTCGCTCCCACAGGTTAAGGGGTGGTTTTAGCTGTGCATCAGAACTTGTACGCCTGCCGTCCTACCAGCAGCCATTTGCCGTTCTGCTTTTGCCAGATCTGGAAGTTTTCGATTTCGGTGGGCACCACTTCGGTGCCTTTGAGCGCTTGGGCCGAGAAGTGGTGACGGACCAGCGCGACATCGCCCGAGACGGTAATGGTCTGGTTTTGCATCTCAAGGGTCTTGAAGGCGCTTTTGCCGGTTTCGATGTCGGCGATGAAGGCCTGCTTGTCCTGGATCTTGCCGCTGGAATGCCCGTAGGTCAGGTTCTCGGCGGTCAAGGCGTTCAGCTCCGGGATGTCTTTGTGCAGCATGGCCTGGGTCAGGTGGTCGACAGCCTGGGCCACGTCTTTGTCCGCGGCGGCCGGGGTGGCGGCGATGTAGCCGCTGAACAGGCACAGAAAACCAATCAGCACTGTTGCTTTTTTCATGGGTGTTTCCTTGTTGTTGTAGGGATAGCGCGACGACTGCTCTAGTATTCGTCAGTCATCGTACAACGTAGCATGCGATGGAGGAAAAAAGCGAACTTGCCTGGTGACCGTACCTCGAAGTTAAAAGGGCGATGCCCTGACTTCGAGGTATTGCGCCATGCAGCCTGACCCGCGTTTACGGCACGACCTGACGTTGCTCATGGTGTTTCTGTTGATTGTCGTGGTGTCGGGTTTTGCTCCCCGCAGCCGGGTGGACTGGGCGCTGGAGAACCTGCTGGTGCTGTTGCTGGTGGGGACGCTGGTGGCGGTTTCACGGCGGTTTCGCTTGTCTGCGGTATCCATCACGCTGGTGTTTGCGTTTCTGTGCGTGCATGAACTGGGCGCCCACTACACCTATTCCCTGGTGCCTTACGAACAATGGTCTTCGGCGTGGTTGGGCTTCAGTTTCGACCGGGCGACAGGTGCTCACCGCAATCACTACGACCGCCTGGTACATCTGAGCTATGGGCTGCTGCTGGTTTATCCGGTGCGCGAAGTGCTGTGGCGCCTGACGCCGCTGCGCGGGTTCTGGCTGTTTTTCGTGACCCTGAACATCATGCTGTCGACATCCGCCTTGTACGAACTGGTGGAATGGATCGGCGGGGCTTTCCTGGGCAAAGACACGGCGAAGGCCTTCGTCGGTGCGCAAAACGATCCCTGGGATTCGCAAAAGGACATGGCCATCGCGGTTGCCGGTGCGTTTGTCAGCCTGTTGCTGGTGTCTTTGCGCAGCATGGCGCAAAAGCAACCGGTGACGACTGTAAGGTGATCTGGTGGAAGGCTTCGGCGGGGCAGCTGTCGCGGTCGGTTGATCGGTTCAGGTTTTGAGGTGGAGGTTGCCTGACAGGACGCCATCGCGAGCAAGCTCGCTCCCACAGGGGATCTTCGGCAAATGGAGATCAACTGTGGGAGCGAGCTTGTTCGCGATGGCAATAGCCCAGAAAACGCAGGACCAGCGACCTAAAGATACTTATCCGTCACAGCCCCCTCCGAAGCACTGGACACCGTCTTCGCATACTTGGCCAGCACCCCGCGCTTGTATTTTGATTCCGGCCGCACCCAGCGCGACTTGCGCTCGGCCAGCACGGCGTCGGAGACATCCACCGTGATCAGCCGGGTTTCAGCATCGATGATGATCCTGTCGCCATTCTCGACCAGTGCAATCGGTCCGCCCTCAAAGGCTTCCGGCGTGATGTGACCGACCACGAAACCGTGGGAACCGCCGGAAAAACGCCCGTCGGTGATCAGCGCCACCTCCTTGCCCAGGCCCTTGCCCATGACCGCCGACGTCGGCGAGAGCATTTCGCGCATGCCCGGGCCACCCTTTGGCCCTTCGTAGCGGATCACGATCACTTCGCCGGGCTGGACTTCGCCATTGAGAATGCCGGCCAGTGCACCTTCTTCGCCGTGATAGACCCGGGCCGTGCCTTCGAAGCGCAGGCCTTCCTTGCCGGTGATCTTGGCCACGGCGCCGGTGGGCGAGAGGTTGCCGCGTAGAATGACCAGGTGGGAGTCCTTTTTGATCGGCTGGTCGAAAGGCCGGATCACGTCCTGGCCGGCCGGGTAGTCGGGCACGCTGGCCAGGTTTTCCGCCAGGGTCTGGCCGGTGACGGTCAGCACATCGCCGTGCAGCATGCCGGCATCGAGCATGCGCTTCATCAGCGGTTGAATGCCGCCGATGGCCACCAGCTCGCTCATCATGTATTTACCGCTGGGGCGCAGGTCGGCGACCACCGGGGAAACCTTGCCCAGCTCGACGAAGTCATCCAGGGTCAGTTCGACATCCACCGCATTGGCCATGGCCAGCAGATGCAGCACGGCGTTGGTCGAGCCGGCGAGGGCGATCACCACGCGGATGGCGTTCTCGAAAGCTTTGCGGGTCATGATGTCGCGAGGCTTGAGGTCGAGCTTGAGCAGCTCCATGACCTGCTGGCCGGCGCGGAAACTGTCCGAGGCCTTGTCGGCGCCAATGGCGTCCTGGGAGCTGGAACCGGGCAGGCTCATGCCCAAGGCTTCAATGGCCGAGGCCATGGTGTTGGCGGTGTACATGCCGCCACAGGAACCGGGGCCGGGAATCGCCACTTCCTCGATCTGCTTGACCTGAATCTCGCTGATGTCGCCCCGCGCGTGTTGGCCCACGGCCTCGAACACGGAAATGATGTCGGTGTGGCCAGCCCCCGGCTGGATGGTGCCGCCATAGACAAAGATCGACGGTCGGTTCAGCCGCGCCATGCCGATCAGGCACCCCGGCATGTTCTTGTCGCAGCCGCCGATGGTCACCAGGCCGTCGAAACCTTCGCAACCGGTGACTACTTCAATGGAGTCGGCGATCACCTCGCGGGACACCAGCGAATACTTCATGCCTTCGGTGCCGTTGGCGATGCCGTCGGAAATGGTGATTGTGTTGAATATCACGCCCTTGGCACCGGCGGCATTCGCGCCTTTTTCGGCTTCGAGCGCCAGCTTGTCGATGTGCATGTTGCAGGGCGTGACCATGGCCCAGGTCGAGGCGATGCCGACCTGCGGCTTGGTGAAGTCTGCATCGGTAAAACCCACGGCCCGCAGCATGGCGCGTGCCGGTGCGGCCTCTACGCCGTCGATTACCTGAGAGGAGTACTTGCGCAGATCGTCTTTGTCGCTCATGACTGCTCCTATCGCTGAGGCTGTTGCTCACACACTCGTTGAGAAAAACAGGATGAGTATAGAAGGCCGGGCGCCCGGGCCCGGGCTAACCGGTCGGGAACAGACGCGCGGGTAAGCCTTGTCGTGATATTCTTCGCGACAACTTGGTTTGATCTATTCAGTTTTCCTGTCCTTGAGACGGGCGAGCAGAATCACTGTCGCTCAAGTAGCTGAAGCCAATAAAGATAAAAAGTCAGTTCAGAAGGGACATTAAAGTGGGGTCGATGCGGTTCGTCGGCCTTGTGTGCCCACCCTGCAATCCTTGAGTGCCGCACCCGTGACTGCCGTGAAACACGGGGTTGTGCGCATGAGGATGGAAGGGCGGATGGCGTTTTATCATAGGTGCTACAGATGTTTAAGAAAGTGAACACAGCCCTGCTGGGGCTGGCCTTGTCGTTGGGGATGACGACAGCCCAGGCCGAAGAAGCCAAGAAAGTCGACGTACTGCTGATCGGCGGCGGCATCATGAGCGCGACCCTGGGTGTGTGGCTCAATGAGCTGGAACCCGGCACTTCGATGGAAATGATCGAGCGCCTCGACGGCGTCGCCCAGGAAAGCTCCAACGGCTGGAACAACGCCGGTACCGGTCACTCCGCCCTGGCCGAGCTGAACTACACCCCTGAAGACGAGAACGGCAAGGTTTCGATCCCGAAGGCCGTTGAAATCAACGAAGCGTTCCAGATCTCCCGTCAGTTCTGGGCCTGGCAGGTTCAGCAAGGCGTGCTGAAGAACCCGCGTTCGTTCATCAACTCCACACCGCACATGAGCTTCGTGTGGGGCGATGACAACATCAAGTTCCTGAAAAAACGCTACGAAGCCCTGCAAGCGAGCCCGCTGTTCGCTGGCATGCAGTACTCCGAAGACCCGGCTGTGATCAAGCAGTGGGTGCCGCTGATGATGGAAGGGCGTGACCCGAGCCAGAAGATCGCGGCCACCTGGAGCCCGCTGGGTACCGACGTGAACTTCGGCGAAATCACCCGCCAGTTCGTTGCGCACCTGCAAACCACGCCGAAGTTCGACTTGAAGCTGTCCAGCGAAGTACAGGACATCACCCGGAACGAAGACGGCAGCTGGCGTGTCAGCTACAAAAACCTGAAAGACGGCAGCAAGACCAAAACCGACGCCAAGTTCGTGTTCATCGGCGCCGGCGGCGGTGCCCTGCACCTGCTGCAGAAGTCCGGCATTCCTGAAGCCAAGGAATACGCAGGCTTCCCGGTAGGCGGCTCGTTCCTGGTAACCGAGAACCCGACCATCGCCGAGCAACACCTGGCCAAGGCCTACGGCAAAGCCTCTGTTGGCGCTCCACCGATGTCGGTTCCGCACCTGGACACCCGCGTGCTGGACGGCAAGCGCGTGATCCTGTTTGGCCCGTTCGCGACCTTCAGCACCAAGTTCCTGAAAGAAGGTTCGTACCTGGACCTGCTGACCACCACGACCACCCACAACGTGTGGCCAATGACCAAGGTCGGCATCAAGGAATACCCGCTGGTCGAGTACCTGGCAGGCCAGTTGATGCTGTCTGACGAAGACCGCCTCAACGCCCTGAAGGAATACTTCCCGAACGCCAAGGCTGAAGACTGGCGCCTGTGGCAGGCCGGCCAGCGCGTGCAGATCATCAAGCGTGACGAAGCCGCCGGTGGCGTGCTGAAACTGGGCACCGAAATCGTCGCTTCGCAAGACGGCAGCATCGCCGGCCTGCTGGGCGCCTCCCCAGGCGCATCGACCGCCGCACCGATCATGCTGACCGTGCTGCAGAAAGTGTTCAAGGACAAGGTCGCGACCCCTGAGTGGCAGGCAAAACTGCACCAGATCGTACCGAGCTACGGCACCCAGCTGAACGCCAGCCCCGAGAAGGTTGCTGAAGAATGGGCCTACACCGCCAAGGTGCTGGAACTGACTCCGCCACCAGCGGTGATTGCGCCGGCTGTGAAGCCAGTGACTGTCGATACGGATGCGAAAGCGCCGAAGGCTAATGCTGCGAGTGATATGGCTCTGTAACTAGAAGCTAAATCAAAAAAAGCCCACTGAACCGGCGACGGTCAGTGGGCTTTTTTGCTCTCGGATCCCTCGAAATACCCCTGATTCCCTGTAGGAGCGAGCCTGCTCGCGAAAAACGCCAGGACAACGCGGGCACTCAGGCAGCACGCGTTATCGTTGACGTCCATCGCGAGCAAGCTCGCTCCTACAAGCTGGCGTTTATGCAATTTGGACAGACCATTGCCTTGGCGGCAGCAGGCGAGGGCAGTTTTTAGACTGATGTGAAAAAACCCACTGAACCGGCGACGGTCAGTGGGTTTTTTTGTGGGCGATGGCACAGGCAACGCTTTGAACTCGGAGCGTCTACGCCGGCCGTAACGAGGGTTCTTGTCATCAATTGTCAAGTCACTGACGCTCAATGAGAAGCAGACAGTTTGGCCCTGACGATACTGGTTTGTTTTCCGACCTCGGTAAGGCGAAACCGTAAGCCTGATACCTCTCCGCCCTGGCGGGAATTTGTAGGAGCGAGCTGGCTCGCGATGGACTCAAGTGCGCTGCGTTTAGTCAGTAAGCACGCGTTTTCGTTAACGACCATCGCGAGCAAGCTCGCTCCCACAGTCAGTTGCATCTCAATAAAACAATCATAGAGAGCGCAGAATGAAGTTCAGTTTTGTAGACAGCAGCCAGCCGAGCCGCCGGCGGGTTTTACGCGATGCTTTCACTTTGGCTTTGGCGACCTCGCCGTTGGCAAGCCTGGCCAGGGCATCCGACGAATCCGCAGCGGCCAGTGAATCCGTCGAAGACGTGACCTTTGCCGCAGGCCCACGACCGCTGGTGCAATACCCGCAAAAACGCCCGTTGACCCTGGTGACCACTCGGCCGCCGCATCTGGAGACGCCGTTCCCGGTCTTCAACGAAGGACCGATCACGCCCAATGACGCCTTTTTCGTGCGTTACCACCTGGCCAATTTCCCGACCAGCATCGATCCGGACAGCTACCGCCTGACGATCAAGGGCTCGGTTGACACGCCGCTGTCGCTTTCCCTTGCCGAGCTCAAGGCCCTTGCCGCCCCGGTGGAAGTGGTGGCCGTCAATCAGTGTTCGGGTAACAGTCGTGGCTTCTCGATGCCTCGCGTGTTCGGTGCTCAGTTGGGCAATGGCTCCATGGGCAATGCGCGCTGGGTAGGGGTACCACTCAAGGCGGTATTGGAAAAGGCCGGTGTGAAAGCCGAGGCCCGGCAAGTGACTTTCCGTGGGCTCGATAAGCCGGTGTTGCCAAGCACGCCGGAGTTCATCAAGGCGCTGGACATCAGTCATGCCATGGACGGCGAGCCCATGATCGCGTGGTCGATGAATGGCACCGACCTGCCATTTCTCAACGGATACCCGATTCGTCTGGTGGTGCCAGGCTACTTCGGCACCTACTGGGTCAAGCACCTGAGTGAGATCGAAGTCGTCGACCATACCTACGACGGTTTCTTCATGGCCAAGGGTTACCGGGTTCCGGATAACGATTGCTTCTGTATTGCCCCAGGCACCACGGCGGCGAAAACCCAGCCGATTTCCAGATTGCCGGTCCGCAGTTTCATCACCAGTGTTAAACACGGCGATGTATTGCCGCTGAACAAAAGCGTGGTGCTCAAGGGCATCGCGTTCGACGGTGGCGTTGGGGTCAACAAGGTGGAGGTGTCGATCGACGGCGGAAAAACCTGGCGTGAATCCACGCTCGGGCAGGACCTTGGCCGTTACTCCTTCCGTGAGTGGACGCTGCCGATCACCTTTACCGGCAAGGGCGCCACACCGTTGATGGTGCGGGCCAGCAACAGTGCCGGCGAGACGCAACCGCTGCAGGCCGACTGGAATCCCGCTGGCTACCGCCGCCACGTCGTCGAAACCACCCACGTGACCGTCGCCTGAGGAGGGCCGCATGAAACTTGTGAAATGCATGACCGCCTTGCTCTGCGCGGCTCAGGTTTGTCTGGCCACCCTGGCTGTCGCCGCGCCGCTGTCCATTACGCTGCCGCCTGAAACGGCTGTGTTCAAGCCCAGCACGATGCCTGGCTACGCTTTGGCGCAGCAGAAGTGTTCCGTCTGCCATTCGGCCGATTACATCAACTTCCAGCCGCCTGGTATGAGCCTGGCGCAGTGGACCGCTGAAGCGGGCAAGATGCAGCACGTGTACGGCGCTCCGATCAGCGACCGGGATGTGAGTGTTATCGGCGCTTACCTGGCTGTGACCTACGGCAGTGCGAAGGTCAATGATGCCGATGTTCTGGCGGCTTCGAACGCCCCGGTGGCCCAGCTCCCGGTGGTGGCTGGGGCTGGGGCTGGGGCAAAAGTCGACGCCAAGGCTTTGCTGCAGAACAATGCCTGTCTGTCCTGCCACGCGACCGATCACAAGGTGGTAGGCCCGGCCTACCGCGATGTGGCGGCCAAATATGCCAAGGACCCGCAGGCAATGGACAGGCTTATGTCCAGCATCCAGCACGGCGGCAGCGGGAAGTGGGGGGATGTGCCCATGCCGCCTTTCGCGCAGTTGAGCCCGGACGACCTGAAAAGCCTGGCGACTTTTATCCTGCAACAGTGAGCCAGTATTAGCTTGATGCGAAAAGCCCACTGAACCGGCGACGGTCAGTGGGCTTTTTTTGCGGGCGCGGGTTTGTTCAAGATATCGAGGAGTGGGTTGCACTGAAGCGCTTGAGAATGTCCTGGTACATTTTCGTCCGTCGATGACCTTGGCCATATCCGCCCGCAGCAGCGACGGTGCCAGACTGGACGTGGTCCAGGTACTTGAAGATTTTGCCGGGCGAAAGGAACACGACTTTGTAGCCAAGCCTGATCACGCGGTCTTGCAGCTCATAACCGGGCACACGGTCATCGATCTGAAAATGCAAACCCTGCTGCTTCATCAGCCTGCCATTCCATAGCGTGCAAAAGCTTTTCAAGTGGGTTTCCTTGTAGGGCTTCGGATCCTTCGAGCGCAGGCCGAGCGATTGCTTCAGGCGTCGGTAGTGGTGCTTGATCAGGCGTGAAGTGAAGCGCCAAACGGTCCTTGGCAGTCCGCGGTTGAGTTGCTCCGTGCAACCGACCGCGATGACGTTTTGATCCTTGGTGCAGTGGTCCATCATCATCGCAAAGACGTTTGCATCGAAGACGAACGTGTCGGTGTGCATCAGGAACAGGTAGTCGGTATTGACCCTGGCCAGCGCCATGTCCAGCGCTTTGCCATGGGCGATGTGCCCCGGTTCTTTGGTGGGGGCATCGCGTTCGATCAGGTTGATCCAGTCGAGCGAGCGCAAATACTCGACGCTGGCGTCCGCCGAACCGTTATCGACCACCCAGACCGCAATGCCTGATTTTTGGACATGCTCCTGCAACAGTTCCAGGCAGATCCTGGTGAGCTCCGGGGTTTTGTAATTAACCAGAACGATGCTGAATGGTGGCTTGGCGTTTGTATCGACACGACCCATCTTCGAAATGCTCGACGACTCAAAAGAGTCGAAGACTAAAGGGGCAACCTTAGCTCAAGCTTAATTTCACCTGGGCGACACGACGCTGGCTATCGCTACCTGACGCCTTCGAATGAACCTGTACGCACTTCGCCACTGCGGATGTAGCGGGCGATCAGCACACCCCTGGGTGAACTGATCGAATTCACCAGGGTGAAGGCTGACGCTTGTGCGTTGTCGTCGAACAGGCGCTTGCCGCGCCCCAGCAGGATGGGATGAATCATCAGCCGCAACTCGTCCACCAGGCCGGCGGCAAGCAGTTGGCGCACCAGATCGCCGCTGCCTTGGGTCAGTAGCTGAGGACCGTCCTGGCGTTTAAGCGCGTTGATCGCGTCAACAAGGTTGCCCTTCAGCGCATGACTGTTGTGCCAGGCCAGCGAGTCGGCGCGATGGGTGGCCACATGCTTGGGGACGGCGTTGAACAGGTCAGCGATGGTGTGATGGGTTGAATCGGCCTGAATGTTCGGCCAATAGGCGGCGAAGATGTCGTAGGTGCGACGCCCCAGCAGCAACTCGAATGGCTGTGAAAACAGGTCCATTACGGCCTGGCCGGTGGTTTTGTCGGCGTAGGGCACGATCCAGCCACCGAAGCGGAATCCGCTACTGCAATCCTCTTCAGGCCCGCCAGGCGCTTGCATGACGCCGTCCAGACTCACGAATGCGGCAACGGTCAGTGTGCGCATGCTCTTCTCCTGATTCATTCCGGTTTAAGCGTTTAGACAGGGAAGTCTGCAATTCCTTGAGACCGCTCCCTGAAAGGTAGTCGAACCAGACGCTGTGAAATCGACAACAAAGTGCGCGGCCCATATACGACGAAGGTCATATGGTGGTCTGTGCAGGTGCGTGTTAGCGAGGATTTGTCTTGAAGGTGCAATTGCAAATTTGTATCATTCGGTTTCAATTCAGCGAAGCAGGGAACGCAGCGCCAAAACAATAATAAGGTCAAGGCAATGCTCAAAATGCTTCTCGTGTACGGTCATCTGCTCGCTACGTGTATTGCCCTGGGGAGGGTGTTGCAGGCGGATCACAAGCTTTGGAGTTGGCGCAAGGAAGTACTGGACCAGGCGAGGCTTGAATACCTCGAAGAAACTCAGAAGATCGTCAGCCTTGCACTGGTGGCCCTTTGGGCAAGTGGACTGTTGCTGGTGCTTCAGGGTTACCTCAATGAAGGCGACGCGTATCTGCTCAATCAGAAACTCTGGGCCAAGGTGACGGTCGTCGCGCTGCTGAGCCTCAACGGTGCACTCTTGCATCGAGTCGGCTTCCCGCTGCTGCAAAAGGCTCCATTCGTCGCACTGCGCAGTGCAGGCCGCACGCGGCTCGCCTTGTTGGGTGCGCTTTCCATGAGCGGTTGGCTATTCGCCGCTTTCCTGGGCGTGGCTCGAGCCTGGAATCACGTGTTGCCTTACCTGCATGTGATGGGCGCATTCGCCGCATTCTCGTTGCTGGCCTGTTGCGTGGCACTGGCAGTTGCCGGCAGGGCGGGCAGTGTCGGTGCGCAAAAATCCTCGGTACCGGGGTAGCGATCAGCACGGCGTATTTCATACCTGTAAATTCGGGTCAGCTTCATTGCGCGGGAAAAGTTCCCGCGCATGAAATTCAGGCGAAGCTGTAAGTCTGACGAATTGCTCCCAAGCTGCTCCCGGATAGCAACGGGTATTGCGTTGGCACGGCTCTCGGTAAATTCATGGGATTATTTCCCACGCGGCTATACTGGGGTTATCTACCCAGGAATTCGCTGAATGCAATCGTCAACGCTGCCCACCTCGCTCCTCAAAGCCTTGCGGCATGTCATGCAGCCGCTGGTGCGCCTGATGCTGCGCAAAGGCGTCACCTACCTGGTGTTTGCCGACCTGCTCAAGGAGGTTTTCGTCGAAGTGGCGGACCGTGAGTTCCGCCTGGGCGAGAAGGCACCGACCGACAGCCGCATCAGTCTGCTCACCGGTGTGCACCGCAAGGATGTACGGCGCTTGCGCAATACCGCTGATCCGGCTGCTTCCACGCTTCCGGAAAACATCACGTTCGGTGCGCAATTGGTCAACGCCTGGGCCAGCGCGCCCTTCTGCAACGACGCCGGCCAGCCACTGCCGTTGCCTCGATTGGCCAGTGTCGGCGGCGACCGCTCCTTTGACGCCTTGGTGGCGAAGGTCAGTACCGATATCAGGGCGCGGGTGGTGTTGGACGAGTGGCTGCGCCTGGGGGTCGTGCGCCTTGACGAACAAGAGCGCGTGCACCTTGAAGCCCAGGCCTTCGTGCCGCAAAAGGGCTTCGATGAGAAAGCGGCTTATCTGGGGCACAATCTGCACGATCATGCCTGCGCTGCGGTTCACAACCTGAGCAGCGAAGCCCCGTCCTTTTTTGAACGCAGCGTCCACTATGACGCACTGGCCCCGATGAGCGTCGAGGCGTTACGCGAGGCCGTGGCCAGCGAGGGAATGCAGGCCCTGTTGAGCTTCAACCGATTCGCCGCCGAACTGGAGTCCCGGGACCTGCCCAGCCTTGAACCGCGCCAGCGCATCACAGTCGGCTTGTACTTCTACACTGAAGCTTCCGATCCCAATTCGCCAACAGCCCCTGAACCATGACCGTCAAATTGCGCCTGATTCGTGCAGTCGCCCTCGTTCTGGGCCTCGGGCTTGCAAGTGTGTTGCAAGCCGCCCCAGCCTGTGTCAGCCAGAATGATGCGGGCACCAGCGAAGTGCCGGTCATCGAGGCACCTGGTGGCACCGGCGGCACGGGCGCAGCACCTGGCGGCATGGGCGGTACCGGCATCGACACCGACAACGGCGGGATTGGTGGTACCGGCGCACCACTGAAAAAGAGCCCTGGCGGCATTGGCGGCACCGGTGCCGTTGCAGGCGGAGTGGGTGGCACGGGCATCAGCAACGATAACGGAGGAATCGGTGGCACCGGCATTGTCGGCACCATCACCGGGTTCGCCTCGATCTGCGTCAATGGTGTGGAAGTGCACTTCAACAAAAACGTTCCTGTCAGCGAGAACGGCATCGCCAGCTCCAGTGCCCGCCTGGCGGTAGGCCAAGTGGTTGCCGTGGAGGCGTTCAACTCCCGGCGCGGTCTGGAGGCCGGGCGCATTTCTATCCTGCACGCCTACGAAGGCCCTTTGACAGCCCTGCCGCGCGACTCCATGCCGATGCGCGTCATGGGGCAACCGGTACGCCTGGCCAACGGTGCCCAGGTCGCTGCCGGCCTGCGTCCGGGGGATCCCGTGCGGGTCAGCGGGCTGCGCGATGCTCGTGGCGAAGTGGTGGCCAGCCGCATCGACCGGGCGCCCGGCCTCAAGGAGGCCAGTGCCATCGGCCCGGTGGATCGCAGTGGCTATCTCCAGGGGCTCAAGCTCAGCAATCACCCAGGCCCGGCGCAGGAAATGCTGGTGCGCGGCCATTGGTCCGGCCGCGAGCTGGACGTGAACCAAAGCCGCCCCGATCCGAGCCTGCCTTTCATTGGCCGGGCACACAATGCGGTGATCGAGGGCCTGGTACAGATCCGGCAGGACCGCCATTTGGTGGTGGGCGGCATTAATGTGACGCTGGCGCACGACACCGTGTTTGTCGGTGTGCAGGCTTCGGAGCTGGCGCTGGATCGACGGGTGCGGATCAACGGCGTGTTCACCGGCGCGCGGGAGGTGCAGGCAACGCGTATTGAATTGCCCCGCGATCGCTCCGATTCGCCAGCGAGCAACCGGCACGGACGACACGGCGCCAGCGAGCAAGACACCGACGACTCAAGTGGCTCGGGCAACTCGATCGACTCAAGCGGCTCCGACAACTCCGGCAACTCTGACAGCTCGGGGAGTTCAGGGAGCTCGGGCGGTGACAGGAGCGGCCGCTCCGAGAGCGAAGGCCGCGTTGTCGACGATACTCGCCACGGGGGGAGTGACAGCCATGGCGGTGGCGACAAGATTGAACGCGTGGACATGGACATGGACGTGGACGTGGACGTGGACAAGTCCGGCAAGTCAGAGCGAGTCGAGAGGGTCGAGCAATCCGGCAAAATCGAGAAAGTGGAGAGGGTAGAGAAGGTAGAGAAGGTAGAGAAGGTAGAGAAGGTGGAGAAAGTCGAACGTCCGGAGAAAGTCGAGAAAGTTGATCGGCCAGAAAAGGTTGAGAAGATAGACAAAGTTGATCGGCCAGAAAAAGTTGAGAAGGTCGAAAAAGTCGAGCCGGTTGAAAAAGTCGATCGCTCTGGCAAGTCGGGTTAAGCAGTGCAGTCATGATGCACTTTCGTCATAAGTAACTAGGCTGGGTAAGTCACGCAACAAAACATGCGTGTGAACTTCGATGACGTCAGACACGAGGTGAACATGGATCCCAAGAGCATCCTGCTCGTCGGTTGGCTTGCCAGCCTGGCCTTGCCGACCTTGGCCGATACCTTTACGACCTCGATCGGAACCGACTACTCACGAGGCGACTATGGCACCGGTACGACTTCCGAAACATGGTACGTCCCGCTGGTGGGCAGATATGAAACCGGCCCCATGACCTACAAGCTCACCGTGCCCTGGCTACGCATCACCAATCCTTCGGTCGGCCCTGACGGCGAGCCGCTGCCCGGCGGCTGCGGCAAGGTGGAAAGCGGTCTGGGCGACACCGTTGCCGGTGCTGACTATGCCGTGCTGGACGGCAGCGTTGGCGGGCTGTTCGTGGACCTGATCGGCAAGGTCAAGTTGCCCACCGCCGACGAAGACGAGTGCCTGGGCACCGGCAAAACCGACTATTCCGGCCAGGTCGATGTTGCCAAAGCCTTCGGTCCTGTGACCGGGTTTGCGACCCTGGGCTGGAAAAAGTTCGGCGACCCGTCGGGCTCCGACTTCGACAACCCGATATTCGCCGGCCTGGGCTTTGCCATGCCCGTGTTCGTGCGTACCACGGCGGGCGTGTCCTACGACTGGCGGCAGAAGGTCGTTTCCACGGGTGACGAAATCAAGGAACTGACGCTCTTCCTCACGCACAAGCTCAATCAGGAATGGAAGTTTCAGTTGTATGCCGTCAAGGGTTTTTCCGACGCCAGCCCGGACGGCGAGGCCGGGCTGTTGCTCAGCCACGCTTTCTGATTCCTGGCCATTGCCTGTCAGGTAACTTCCAGCATTGATGCGTTTCACCGCCTCGACTCAGGTCCTTGCCTCACTCCCGGGCGTTTTGCAGTTCAGTTTTTCTTCTTGATCAGTTTATTGATGTAGTACTTCAGGCTCAAACGATCCTTGGGCCTTGGTTTGTAGTGGGTTTTGTTTCTTTGTGCCGGATCGATCGCCATGGTTCCCGCGGTGTAGTAATAAAGCGCAATAGACCTGCGGGTGATGTGTTCCGGAGTCGTTAAAGGCTCCGGGTGCCCATGATTGCTGTCCTTGTCTGTGTTGAAAATGACACAGCGATTGTAAATGGGCAGGACTTTTTTAAGGCAGGTCTTCATGCCGACATCCCAAAGTTCCAGGTTGCCGCCGTATTCCTCTTGCCAGTCTTCATTCAGATAAATGATGATGTTCAGTCTGCGTTCAACATTAAGTTTTTTGTTGAGCCGGAAGTCCGAGTGCACCCCCAGGAAACCACCGCTTTTCGTTTCGTGCAGGCCGCCACCGGTAAAGTAGGGGTCGGGTATCAAGCCTTCGATGCCTGTGAGCTTTTCAAGAAACTGCAACATGGGGGCCGAGTTAAAGGCGTTGAAAACAGTCTTCAAATAGGGGTCGCATTCATTGGGACTGATTTGACGTTTCCGTTGACCTTTATAGCCGCGCTCGTAGAGCATTTCGTTGTTGGTTGGCTCGACCGGGAAATGCGAGCAGATGCTCGCAATCAGGTCTTCGTGCAAGAAGTTGTCGATGACTATGTGCGGAAATGGCGTAGCCTGAACATAGCTATCGGTCAATGAGGCACCAAAGGCGCTGGCGGCATTCTGGTCGAAATCAAGCTCCGGGGACAGGGTGATAGGTAGTGCCTGAGTGATGGGTGCCATTACCGCTCCAATGACCTGATATAAAAACCTGTGGGTGACTTCATGCAGCGTTGAATGCACTGCTCGTTGCGTCTATTCGCAACTCAATTTGTTCTGTCGTCCTTGTTCAGACGCTTAAGGATGTTGTTGTACATTTTGGTTCGTCTATGATTTTTAGCATAGCCGCCAACCGCTGCAACAGTGCCGGACTGAATGTGATCCAGATAGCTGAAAATTTTACGCGGTGATAGCATTTCAACGGCATAACCCAGTTCGGTCATGCGGTCCTGAAGCGTATAGCCTGGCACGCGATCATCCATCGAAAAGTGCATGTTGTGCTGTTTTACAAGTTTGCAGTTCCACAATGTGCAGAAACTTTTCAAGTAGACTTCTTTGTACGGCTTTGGTTCTCTGGAGCGCAATCCCATGGAGATTTTCAGGCGTCTGAAGTGATGCTTGAATAGTCGTGAGCTATAGCGCCAGACAGTTCTGGCGGTGCCGCGGTTAATTTGCTCGACACAACCGACGGCCACGACTTTTGGGTTTTTCAAGCATTTATTCAGCATCATCGGAAAAACATTCTTGTCGAAAACAAATGTATCGGTGTGCATCAGGAATAAATAATCGGTGTCAATACGCTCGAGAACCAGGTCAAGTGCCTTGCCATGGGCAATATGGCCTGCTTCTGGTTCAGAAACAGAGCGTTCAATCAAATTGATCCAGTCAAGCGTTCGTAAGTACTCAGTGCTCTCATCGGCGGAATAGTTGTCAACCACCCATACCGGGACGCTGTTGCTGCCAAAATGCTGGTGTAATAAGTCCAGGCATATCTTGGTGATTTCAGGTGTTTTGTAATTTACTATAACTACGCTGAAGGTTTTGGAGTTTTCAGTCAGTAAGTCAGGGTTGTTCATCGTTCAGGTGCTCAATGTTATTCTATTTAATTGTATGAATTAATTTGTATACAATTTTTTCTTGTTCGCCGCGCAAAAACTTGCATGGCCATAGAGCACAATTTGTTAAGTCGCTTTGTCATGCATAATAACCACGGGCTGCTCAGACCCGATGGAGAGCGGTAGAAGCGGACTTCATCGTATAAGGATCTGCTCTGCAGGTAAACATTTTGACTTGATTCGTTACATCAGGAGGCTGGCCGGGCCAGCATCCCGGGACGGTGTGAACTGCTCTTGCGCAAGGCATTCAGGTAATTTGTAACGTCATGTGGTGCGCCAGCACGTTCTGCAATTCACTGCTTGTAGCCAATCTGCCGCAACAGGTTCTTGCGCCAAAGGATGTCTTCATCGCCTTCGATGTCATTGGCACAAAAGCCATCCACTACGCCAAGGATCGCTCGCCCTTGCTGCGTCTCAGCGAGAATCACTTCGGTTGGATTGGCTGTTGCACAAAAAATACGGCATACCTCTGGAACCATTTTGATGGTGTTCAACACGTTCAGCGGATAGAAACCGTCGCCCAGGAAAATGATGAAGCTATGGCCGGCGGCGATGGCTTTCGCATTTTTCTGTGCAAGTTCAATCATTGAGCTATCGGTGCCAGACCATCTCACCAGGCATTGACCAGAGGCTTCACAAAAGGCCACGCCAAACTGGATACCTGGCACGGTATTGACCAGCGCTTCGTGGATGTCCTCGACGGACTTGATGAAGTGCGTCTGGCCCAGAATGAAGTTCGTCGCATCCGGCTTTTCGATTTTCAACGTGATGAGTTGCATCTCAAACGCCTCCTTTCACGATGTTGCCAGGAGAGCCTGGCCACAAACCAAAGCATAGCTACTCATTGGTTATTGCTGCGTCCTCTGTCTGTTTTTGGCCAATTGCTCAACGCGTGCCTTGGACCTGATATGTGGTCGTTGACACTTGGGCTGAGGGTACTAATCTAAGATGTGTGGGAATATTTCCCACGCATAGATACCAGCTGGCTTTGAGGGACCGTACGGATACCGCAGTGGCTCGCTATTGCTGCAGATTGATGGCCGTGCCGGTTGGCGGGCCGCTCCAATGGGCGGCCGGGAACTCACTGGACATTGCGTTCGATACGGAGGTGAAAACGCAACTCCAATCGGAGGTGCATCATGCTGCTCAAGAAATGTTTGTTGGCTCTGGCAATAGGCGGGGTACTGTCGGCATCGACTGTCCTGGTGCCCGATTACATCAGTAGTTTCTCCAGCGTGTATGCCAAAGATGGCGGCAGCGGCGGTGGTGGTAGCGGCGGAGGCGGTGGCGGTCACGGCGGTGGCGGCGGTTCCGGAGGCGGTGGTCACGGTGGTGGCGGTGGCTCCGGAGGCGGCGGTCACGGTGGTGGCGGTGGCTCTGGAGGCGGCGGTCACGGTGGTGACGGCGGCGGTGGCGGAGGCGGCCATGGTGGCGGCAGCGGCAGCGGCGGTGGCTCCGGCAGTGGAGGCTCCGGAGGCGGTGGTCACGGTGGTGACGGCGGTGGCGGTCATGGAGGAGAGGGTGGCGGTCATGGTGGTGACGGCCACGACGGTGACGGTCGTGGAGGCCCGGGACGCGGCGACGCTGACCATGGTGGTATAGCCGGGAACAAAGGCCCGGGCAATGCGCGTGACAACGACAACGCCAAAGACAATGATAACGATGCCGCAGATGCTGCCAGGGACGCGGCCAGGGCTGATGCCAATGCAGCCCGGGACGCTGCTCGGGCTGATGCAGATGCAGCCCGGGATGCGGCAAAAGCGACTGCGGACGCCGCCCGTGACGCCGCCAGAGCTGAGGCGGATGCAGCCCGGGATGCCGCAAGAGCTGCTGGCTTATCGCGCGCAGAAGCGGATGCAGCCAGAGACGCTGCCCGGGCCGCTGCGGATGCAGCCAGGGACGCTGCCAAGGCCGAGGCAGATGCAGCCAGAGATGCTGCTCGGGCTACTGCGGATGCCGCCAGGGACGCAGCCAAAGCCGAGGCGAACGCAGCCAGAGAGGCTGCCAAAGCTGAGGCGAGGGATGTAGCGGACGCCCCGGATGCACCGGATGCGCCGGATGCTCCAGACGCACCGGATGCACTGGATGCACCGGATGCTCCAGACGCACCAGATGCACCGGACGCGCCGGATTTCGACACGGCTGAGGTGCGGAACTAGGCCTGCATGTTCGGCATTGAACACTGCAGGCATCCCGTAGATTACGTCCCGGGAGTTTGAAGGACGTATCGGCAATGAGTCGCAAGTCCTGAAGAATCTCGGGGCTTGCGACTTTTTTTCGAAATCTGTTGCAGGTCCGAAACACTGACGAGGATGACGCAAGAGGAGACGGAACTGGGCGGGTAAGCAATTGCCAGCCGTTCAAAATCCCCCGAACCCTCCGTTTTTCCTGAACCAGCCGATTTAACGGGTTAGTCCGGCACGACAATATGTGCCGGACACTTCCACCACCGGAATTTACTTGTTAATCGACACGATCGAGGCGCTGTTACCCTCTAGCCGGAAGGAAAACGATACCCGGTCTCCAGGCGCCAACCCTGACAACTGATCTTGCGTCACGGAAAACGCCATCGTCATCGGTGGCCATTGCAGGGCGGGAACGGCGCCGTGGGAGATGGTCACCGTATGCTTCGCAGTATCGATAGCCTTGATCGTGCCTTCGGCATTGGATACCGGAGCCTGTTTTGTTTCCTGCTTCATCGGCATGCCTTCCATGCCGTCCATTTTCATGCCCGGCATGTCCTGCGCGTGGGCAGAAAGTGAAAGCGCGAATAGGGTGCTTGCGACTGCGGTCAGGGTGAGTTTCATATGACTTTACCTTGAGGTGTGGTAGGTACAGGCAGGAGGTGCCGGCGGCGCATCAATCGATAGGCTGCCGGAATGACAAACAGGGACAGCAAGGGGGCCGTGACCATGCCGCCGACCATGGGCGCGGCGATACGGCTCATCACCTCACTACCGGTTCCGCTGCCCAACAGAATGGGCAGCAGACCGGCAATGATGACGGCAACGGTCATGGCCTTGGGTCGAACGCGCTGCACAGCGCCTTCACGAATCGCCGCCACCAGCCCGCGTTCAGTGCTGTCACCGAGGTCTTCTCGTTCGGCCCAGGCGTTTTTCAGGTAGAGCAACATAATCACGCCGAACTCGGCAGAAACGCCGGCCAAGGCGATGAAGCCGACCCCCGTGGCGACCGACAGGTTGAAGCCCAACAGATAGAGAAACCATGCCCCCCCAGTCAGTGCGAATGGCAGAGTGGCCATGATCAGCAGGGCCTCATCGAATCGGGCAAAAGTCAGGTAGAGCAACACGAAGATGATCAGCAGCGTGGCAGGCACCACCAGTTTGAGTCGTGCGTTGGCCCTTTCGAGAAACTCGAACTGTCCCGAGTAACTGAGGCTCATGCCTGGCTGCAACCTGACCTGTTCATTGACGACCCGACGAAGATCGGCAATCACCGAGGCAATATCCCTGCCTCGAACATCGATGTACACCCAGCCTGAAGGCCGTGCGTTCTCGCTCTTGAGCATCGGTGGGCCGTCACTGACCTTGACCTTCGCCACTGTGCCAAGGGTGATCTGACTACCCAGCGGGGTGTAGATCGGCAGTCGTTCCAGGGCGCCGAGCGAGTCGCGCCACTCCCGTGGGTAACGTACGTTGATCGGGAAACGTGCCAGACCTTCAATGGTCTCCCCGACATTTTCACCACCGATGGCACCGGCCACGATGGACTGCACATCGGCGATGTTCAGCCCGTAACGAGCAGCAGCCTTGCGGTCGATATCCACATCGATGTAGCGGCCACCGGTCAGCCGCTCGGCCAGGGCCGAACTGACACCGGGCACGTCCTTGGCCACTCGCTCGACCGTCTGGGTGACCGCATCGATTTCCGCCAGATTGGAGCCGGAAACCTTCACACCGATCGGGCTCTTTATACCCGTCGCCAGCATGTCGATACGGTTACGAATCGGCGGTATCCAGATGTTGGTCAAACCGGGAACGCGCACCACGCGATCCAGTTCCTCCACCAGTTTTTCCTGAGTCATGCCTGCACGCCATTGCTCATGTGGTTTGAACTGGATGGTGGTTTCGAACATTTCCAGCGGTGCCGGGTCGGTAGCGGTTTCGGCACGACCGGCTTTACCGAAGACGTGTTCGACCTCTGGTACGGTCTTGATCAACCGGTCGGTCTGTTGCAGCAGTTGCGCCGCTTTCTGCGCCGACAATCCCGGCAGGGCAGAAGGCATATAGAGCAGGTCGCCCTCGTCCAGCGGGGGGAGAAACTCGCCACCCAGGCGAGACATTGGCCATAGCGCACTGACAAAAACCAACAGCGCGACCAGTAGCGTGATCTTTGGGCGGCGCAAGACCGCGTCCAGGGCCGGCTGATAGATTCGAATCAACCACCGGTTCAACGGATTCTGTTGTTCACTGGGAATTCGCCCCCGAATCCAGTAGCCCATCAGCACCGGCACCAGGGTCACTGACAATCCCGCCGCTGCGGCCATGGCATAGGTCTTGGTGAAAGCCAAAGGGCCGAACAGCCGTCCTTCCTGAGCTTGCAGCGTGAACACCGGAATGAACGACAGGGTGATGATCAGCAGACAGAAGAAAAGCGCCGGGCCTACCTCCACCGCTGCTTCGGTCATTACATGCCAATGACGCTCGCCCTTCAATTCCTCCCCTGGATTGGCTACGTGCCAGGCCTCAATCTTTTTGTGGGCGTTCTCGATCATCACCACGGCGGCATCGACCATGGCGCCGATGGCGATGGCAATCCCGCCCAAGGACATGATGTTGGCGTTGATGCCTTGGTAGCGCATGACGACGAAGGCAGCAAGCACCCCCACCGGCAGCGAAATGATCGCCACCAGCGATGAGCGCAAGTGCCAGAGAAAGATCCCGCAGACCAACGCGACGACGATGAACTCTTCGATCAGTTTGTGGCTGAGGTTTTCCACCGCGCGGTCGATCAGCTTGCTGCGGTCGTAGGTGGTGACGATTTCCACCCCGGCCGGCAGACTGCTTTTCAGTTCGTCGAGTTTGGTCTTGACCGCTGCAATGGTCTGGCGAGCGTTCTTGCCGCTGCGCAAAATCACCACGCCGCCGACGGTCTCGCCTTCGCCGTCGAGTTCGGTGATGCCACGGCGCATTTCCGGTCCCAATTGGATCGTGGCAACATCGCCAAGGGTCACCGGAACACCGCCCGAACCCAGCTTGAGCGGGATTGCCCGAAAGTCATTGAGCGTTTTCAAGTAGCCGGACGCGCGCACAATGAACTCGGTCTCTGCCATCTCCAGCACCGCGCCACCGGTTTCCTGATTGGCCTTGCCGATAGCGTCGGTCACCTCAGCCTGAGTGATGCCGAAGCTGGCCAGTTTCAGCGGGTCCAGCTGCACCTGGTACTGTTTGACCATGCCACCCACCGTGGCCACTTCCGCCACGTTGGGCAGGGTCTTGAGTTCGAACTTGAGAAACCAGTCCTGAAGCGCGCGCAGTTGCGTCAGGTCGTGTCCACCACTGCGATCCACCAGTGCGTACTGGTAGATCCAGCCCACTCCCGTCGCATCCGGCCCCAACGCCGGCTTGGCGCTGGCCGGCAACCGGCTTTGTACCTGGCTCAGGTACTCCAACACCCTCGAGCGAGCCCAGTACAAGTCCGTACCGTCTTCGAACAGCACGTAAACGAAGCTGTCGCCGAAGAAGGAGTAACCACGCACGGTTCTGGCGCCCGGTACCGAGAGCATGGTAGTGGCCAACGGATAGGTCACCTGATTCTCGACAATCTGCGGCGCTTGTCCTGCATAAGGGGTGCGGATGATCACCTGCACATCCGAGAGATCTGGCAGTGCATCAATGGGTGTGCTCTGCACCGTCCAGATACCCCAAGCCGTGACGAACAACGTCGCCAGTAGTACCAGGAACCGGTTGGCCACTGACCAACGAATGAGGGCAGCGATCATGGCTGGCTCCCCGATTTGGCCAGGCGCTCGACACGCAAGCCATCGTCGGTCTGGCTCACCGCGACCCGAACCTTGTCACCCGCCTTGAGGCCCTGCATCAGTGCCGGGCTGGCGAGCGGGAAAGTCATCGTCATGCCAGGCATGCCCAGCGTCTTGAAAGGACCGTGGGCGAGCGTAACTTCTTTGTCGTTGATCTCAACGATCTGCCCATCCGCCTCATGCAAACTGGCGGCTGTTCCACTGGCGGGTGACTCTTGCTCCGAGGTAGCAACAATGCCCTTGAGACTGGCCTCGGAATCGAGGAGGAACTGGCCAGACGTAACCACCTTCCAGCCTTCTTCCAGACCTTTCAAAATCTCCGTCTTGCCATCGCTTTCCTGCCCGGGTTGCACCTCCACCGGGCGGTAGCGGCCGGCGTCTTCGGCGAGCATTACCAGGGCGCGTCGGCCAGTGCGGATAACCGCCTCACTAGGCACCCACAACACACTGTGTCCGGTCGAGTGGTTGAGGCGGACCTGCGCTGTCAAACCTGGTCTCAGGCGTCCGTCGGGATTGGGTAACTCGACACGTACGCGAAGGGTGCGGCTGTCCGGATTGGTCTCGGGCAAAATCGCGCTGACCTTGCCATTGAACATTGTCCCCGGGAAGGCGGGCAGTCGCGCTTCGACAGCCTGCCCCACGGTGATGGCTCCGGCATCCGATTCCGGAACGGCCACAGCGAGCCAGACACGGCTCAAGCCATTGACGCGTGCCAGAGTCTCGCCAGCCGCGACGGTCATACCCGCACGTACGTTCAACTCTTGCAGCACGCCGCTGATGGGGCTGGTGATCGTCAGGTTCGGCTGGACTTTGCCACTGCGCTCTACCTGGGTGATCAGCGCCGCCGGCATCCCTGTGAGCCGCAGTCGCTGGCGGGCCGCAGCCAACAGGTCGGCATCAGCGTTGCGCTTGAGGGCAAGGAACTCTGTCTGGGCGGCCGCCCACTCCGGCACCAGGATATCCGCCAGTGCCGCATTGGCTTTGAGCAGGTCGCCTGGAGCATGGGCATAGACTCGCTCCACGAAGCCGGCTGTACGTGCCTGTATCACCGCCACATCACGTTCGTTGAATGCCAGGACACCTGTCACATCGAGGCTGGAGTCAAAGACTCCACGGGTGACGGTCGCAAAACGCAGACCAAGATTCTGGGTCAGACCCGGATCGATGCTCACGGTCGCACGATCCTCGTCACCGCTGGCGTACCGGGGAACCAGTTGCATGTCCATGAAGGGGGACTTGCCCGGTTTATCGAACTTTTGCTGCGGGTACATGGGGTCGTACCAATACAGAGCCTTGCGTTCGTCCGGCGAATTGAGTTTCTGCTCCCGGGCGGTAACAGGTACCGCGCTCATGCGCGGGTGAGCGAACCAGTAGCCACCGGCAACACCCAATGCCAGCGAGATGCCAACCAGCAATGCTCCGTTCCATTTTTCAAGGATCATTGGCCGGACTCCCCATAAGCAAAATACAGACGCGCACTGGTCAGCGCTCGCTGCTCCTCCACGTCGATCTGTTTGAGTCGGGCTTCGATGAGTTCGCGTCGGGCGGCGACAACGGCGTTTAAATCGCCTGTGCCGGCACGGTAGCTGGCCATGCTGAGTTCGACCTTTTCCCTGGCCAGCGGCAGCAGGCTTTCCTGGTTGCGGGTTACCGCACGATTGAGGCGCTCATAGTCAGCCAGTTCGTTTTCCAGTTGCTGAGTGTGCTCCCGTGACAGGTCTTCGCGCTCAGCTTCAAGCTGGCTGAGTTCAGCCTGTTTGGCTGCGATTTTGGGGTTTTGCCGGGAGTCAGGAAACAGTGGCAAGTCCCAGGACAATTGCACACTGACCATGTCACCGAACTGGCGATCGCGATGTTGATAGTCGAGCTCCCAACTCCAGTCTGACTTTTTCTCCGACTCGGCTTCACGAACCTTCGCTTGCGCTTCGCGGGTCATCGGCGCAAACGCTGCCAACTCGGGGTGGTGTTGCAGTTTATGGGCGTAGCTCGAGGAATCGACAGGCCACTGCGGCAAGCTGCCCACAGGCTTGTCGTTGGCGGCGGAGCCAATCCAGCGTTTGAGGGCCGATCGGGCCTGCGCTCTCTGGAGCACCAGATCGTCCTGCTGCTCCGCCAGTCGAGCCGCTTCTTGCCTGGGCGTCACCGCATCGGCGGGTTGAGCGCGACCACCGGCAATCCGGGCCCGGACGGTATCGGTCAGCAGGCGGTTTTCTTTGTAGAGGTCCTGGAACAGCGCATCTTTGCGCTCGACTGAGTAGCTGTTGATCCAGGCCACTGCCGTGGACTGGCGTACGTTCAGTCGTGCAACCCGACGCTCGGCGGCAGCGCGATCAACGGCGGCGTTGGCGACCTCGATGCGAGCTTTGCGTTTGTCACCGTTGGGCATCTCTTGCCTGACCCCGACCATTTGCATGGTCATGAAGTCGTCGTTGATGCTCCAGCGATCCGGGCCGCCGATGGGGTAGTTCTGCACACCTGCCAGCAACTTGGGGTCAGGTAATTCACCCGCTGGAATAGCCGCACTGCTGGCAGCCTGAATCTTTGCATCTTGTGCAGCCAGCGACGGCGCATTGTTTTCAGCCAGGCGCAGCGCTTCATCGAGGGTCAGCGTGGCAGCGAAGCTCGGCAATGCCAGTACGCTTGCCGCCAGACCGGCCACGAGGGACCAGCCTGTGCAATAGCACTTGGAGTTCATGTTTACGATTCCTGTGATCATCCACTGCACGCGTCAAAAAGACATGCGCACAGCCAGTCCATCCCGCTAATACGGAATGAGGCTCAATGTTGGGCAGGAATCAAACGCGAGGCGGTCGCCATACCCCGGACGGGGTTTGTACGGGCATGGAATCACTGAAGAAGGAAACCACTACGGGGCTGAACACGGTTACAGGAGGCTTGAGGATCGAGACTTGCAGCATACCGCCTGTCTTGCATTCCTGGCCCGGCTTGCAGGGCTTGCCATGCTCTGTCGGGCTTTTCATGTCGTTGCAGCAGTCCATTCCCATGTCATCCATCATCGCCATGCCCATCGTCTTCATCGGGCACGGTTCTGTGGGCGCCTGGACACCCGCCATCCCGCTGAGGGGAAGCACCAGGCTAATCACGAAAATGAGGCAAAACCGCAGGTAGCGTTTCATGGGCTGGAGTGTAGAGGCTGAAATGGACTCTTTCAATTGGATGAATGTTCTCACAGCCTGCCGGCAAGAAGCGGGCGCTGGATTTCCATCGCTCACTTTTTCGCTGGTTTACCGCTGGCAGGGATGTGCAGGTACGACATCACGCTTTCAGTCAGTTCGGTTGCCAGTTTGACCGCTTCTTTATTGCGTGCCATCACGCCGGCGACCAAGCCTTCGATCAAGGCCAGTACGGCGATGTTGGAACTGGTCAGCACCGGGTGATCGCAAGGCGCAAACAGCGTGTGCTCGGCAATGCCGGTGAGCGGCGAGGCGGGTGAGTCGGTAATTGCCAGCACTGATGCGCCACGTTCATTGGCGAAGCGTGCCAGTTGCAGGGTGTCGAGGGAGTAGCGTGGCAGGGAGATCGCCAGCAGCACGTCCTGGTCGGTGATGGCGGCCAGACGGTAAGCGGCGTTTTCGTTACCGCCCTCCATGCTGATGGCAGTGGCGTCCGCACAAAAGGGCATCAGGGTCGAGGCGGCGAGACCGGCGAAGTAGACACTGTTGCCAAAGCCCAGAATGTAGATTTTGCGCGCTTTGGTCAGGCGAGTGACGAAGGCTTCAAAGGTGTCGGCGTGGTTGTTGCTCGCCGCGGTGGCCAGGTTGCTGCTGGCGCTCTGGAGTTGCTCATGCAGACCAAACGCGCCGCCCGGGCGATGGGCAAGTTCGTTGCGCAGTTTGTCGACCGGCGACACCATCTGCTGCAACGTTGTGACCAGTTCGGCCTTCATGCCGCTGTAGCCACCGAGATTCAGCGCTTTGGCCAGACGGTTGACGGCGGCGGGTGAGGTCAATGTTTCGTGAGCCATCTCCTCGATCGTCAGCGTCGCGGCTTTGAGCGGGTGACGCAGGATAAAGTCCGCGACCTTGCGCAATGACGGCGGCAGTTCGGAAACGATTTCCGTCAGTTTGCGCATGACCGGCGCGGCATAGACTGTGGTGTCTTTCGATGGGGTGGGCATATCCGGCTCAACATTTCCTGAAGGTGAGAGAAGGGCTGTGCCTGATGCCCTGACAAGGTTGGCTGGAGTGTATCCGAAGCCAACCTTGTCAGGGCAGCGCCGAGCAGTCGATGGCTAGGCGGCGGTCTTACTTCAAGCTCCCGGCCAGAAACTGCCGGAGGCGTTCGGACTGCGGGTTGACCAGCACTTCGCGCGGGTCGCCGCGCTCTTCGACAACGCCCTTGTGCAGGAACACCAGTTGGTTCGAAACCTCGCGGGCAAAGCCCATTTCGTGAGTCACCACCACCATGGTGCGGCCTTCCTGCGCCAGATCCTGCATGACTTTAAGCACTTCGCCGACCAGTTCGGGGTCGAGCGCCGAAGTCGGCTCATCAAACAGCATCACTTGCGGTTCCATCGCCAGTGCGCGGGCAATGGCCACGCGCTGCTGCTCGCCACCGGACATATGCGCCGGCCAGGCGTTCATGCGGTGCGCCACACCGACTTTGTTCAGGTAGTGCTCGGCCTTTTCCCGTGCCTCTTTCTTGCCCAGGCCCAGCACATGCACCGGGGCTTCCATGACGTTTTCCAGAGCGCTCATGTGTGACCAGAGGTTGAAGTGTTGAAATACCATCGATAGCTGCGAACGCATGCGTTGCAACTGCCTGGGTTCGGCCGCCTTCAGCCCGCCAAGCTTGTTGGCCACCAGCTTGAGCGGTTCGCCATTGAGCACGATATTGCCCGCATTGGGTTGCTCCAACAGGTTGATGCAGCGCAGGAACGTACTTTTGCCAGAGCCGCTGGAGCCGATGATGCTGATCACGTCACCGGCCTGTGCTTGCAGGGACACGCCGTTGAGCACCTGGTGCGCGCCGTAACTTTTATGCAGGTCCTGAACTTCAAGTTTGTACATGGTTTGAACTCTCTGGAATCAGTCGCTGAGCAAGCGACCCTGGCGAATGGGGGTAGAACCGGCAACTTTGGCCAGCCACAATCCAGGCTGGGCAAAGCGCAACCGTTCGCGGGCATAGAGAATGCCGTCGGTGCTGGCGCTCACCACGCTATGGCGGTCGGTCAGCGGGTCGATGACCTCGAACAGCGGATCGCCGACCTTGACCTGCGCGCCCAGCGGTTGCAGAAAACTCACCACACCGGGATGGGGCGCACAGGCGTACTGCGCACCGGCGAATGGCACGGCCTGGCAATGGCTCGGCGGTGCCGCTGGCCAGTCACCGCTGATCAGGCCTTGTTCGGCGAGATACCCGAGAATGGCTTGTGCACTGTCGACGCATTGCTCGCGTTCGGTGTCTGCCATGCCACGCAATTCAATGGTGGTGGCCACGCACGCCAGGGGAATGTTGGCTTGGGGAAACAGCTCGGCCAGGCGTAGCCATGCAATGGCGCAGGCTTCGTCGAAGGCGCTGCCGCCCGCATCCTCGGCCAATAACGTGACCCCGGCACCGAGGCGAGCGGCCAATGACTGCAGGCGTGGCCAGTTTTGCGGCATCGCATACAACAACATGATCGATTCGAAATCGCAGTGCAGGTCCAGCACCACATCGGCGTCGCAGGCATGCTGCAGCAACAGGCGGCGCAGGCCGTCGAGTTCCGAGGTCGGTGCCGGCATGGCGGTGAGGGCATCGCCCATGGCGCGGCGTATGAGTGCGATGTTGGCGTCGGCATCGCTTCCCAATCGGCCCTCCAGCAGTGGTGCAACGGCATCGACCAACTCCGGGAAGTCGCGATTGAAGTTCTTGCCGCTGGAGAACTCGAAGCGCCCCTGATGGGTGGCCTGGAACATCTGGGCGATACCGATCGGATTGGCCATTGGCACCAACTCGATCACCCCGGTCAGGCGGCCTTGTGTTTCCAGTTCCAGAAGACGGCGCTTGAGCTCGACGGCGACGCGCATCCCTGGCAATTCGTCGGCATGCAATGACGCCTGGATGTACGCTTTGCGTGCTCCACTGCCAAAACGAAACAGTGACAGTGTTCGTTCGGTGCCCGAGGCACTCCACGGCAACAGGTATTGAATGTGCTCCATAGCAGCTCCTTAGTGCTTGCGCGGTGCCAGATACGCCAGCCAATGGCGCTCGGCCAGCTTGAACAGGCGCACCAGAATGAAGGTCAGGGCGAGGTAGAAGAGGCCGGCGGTGATAAACGCCTCGAACGGCAGATAGAACCGTGAGCTGACAGTACGCGCGGCCCCGGTGATGTCGACGAGGGTGACGATGGAGGCCAGGCTGGTGGTTTGCAGCATCATCAGCACCTCGTTGCTGTACTGCGGCAATGCCCGGCGCAAGGCCGACGGCATGAGAATGCGGCGATACAGGGTCAGGCGTGACATACCCATGGCCCTGGCGGCTTCGATCTCGCCATGGGGGGTGGATTTCAAACTGCCGGCCAGCAGCTCTGCGCTATAGGCACTGGTGTTGATCGCGAAGGCCAGGCAGGCGCAAAAGGTGGCGCTGGAGAGGTAAGGCCAGAGCGCGCTTTGGCGCACTGCTTCGAACTGCGCCAGGCCGTAATAGATCAGGAACAATTGCACCAGCATCGGCGTGCCGCGAATCACGTAGGTATAGAGCCAGGCCGGGAAGTTGATCAGCGGTGATCGCGACACCCGCATCAACGCCAGTGGAATCGCCAATACCAGACCCAGGGCCAGGGAAATAAGCAGGACTTTGAGGGTCAACAAGGCGCCATTGAAGTACAGCGGCAGGTTTTCCCAAATCAGGTTGTAGTCGAGAATCATGGGCCGCTCCCCTCACAATTCGGCGGCTTTGATGCCGACCGAGTAGTGTTTTTCCAGATAGCGCAGCACCAGCAATGACAGGCTGGTGAGCATCAGATACAGCGCCGCCACCGCGAGGAAAAACGTGAATGGCTCGTGTGTGGCATCCGCTGCGTTCTTGGCTTTGAACATCATGTCCTGCAAGCCGATCACCGAAATCAGCGCGGTGGATTTGGTCAGTACCAGCCAATTGTTGGTGAACCCGGGAATGGCGAAACGAATCATCTGCGGTACCAGAATTCGCCAGAACACCTGCGCACCGCCCATGCCATAGGCCACGCCGGCCTCGGCCTGACCTTTGGGGATTGCCATGAAGGCGCCGCGAAAGGTTTCCGAGAGGTAGGCGCCAAAAATGAAGCCCATGGTGCAGACGCCGGCGATAAAGGGGTTGATGTCGATATAGCGGGTGTAACCGAGTGCCAGGGCAATGCGGTTCACCAGATCCTGGCCGCCGTAGAAGATCAGCAGGATCAGCACCAGGTCTGGAATGCCGCGAATCAGGGTGGTGTAACTTTCCCCGAGCAGGGCCAGCCATTTGAGCGGTGACAGGCGAAAGGCCGCGCCGACCAGGCCCAGGGCAATCGCCAGGGACATGGATGTCAGGGCCAGGTTTATGGTCAGCCAGGCGCCATCGAGAATGCTCGATCCGTAGCCGTGAAGCATGATGAAGTTCCTCAAGCGAGCGCCGCGAGGCGCGCAAGACAAGCCCGAATCGGCGCCTGCAATAGGCCGGCACCGGGGCAGGGGTAAGGCTTACTCGCCGTAGATATCGAACGCGAAGTACCTGGCCATCACTTGCTGGTACTTGCCATTGGCGCGAATGGCGTCGATCGCGGCACTCAGGCGCGCAACGTTGGCACTGTCGCCTTTGCGCACGGCGATCCCGGCGCCACGGCCAAAATACTTCGGGTCGTTGATGTCGGGCCCTGTGAGGGTGAAGCCCTGGCCAGCCGGTGTTTTGATGAAGCTCTCATCGGTGTTGACGATGTCGGCGAGGGTGGCGTCCAGACGACCCGAGGCGAGATCGAGAAAGGCTTCATTTTGTGAGGAGTAGCGCACCACGACGACGCCGGCTTTTTCCAGTTGCTCGGTGGCAAAACGATCGTAAGTCGAGGAGCGTTGCACGCCGACTTTCTTGCCCTTGAGGTCCACCAAAGGATCATTGATCACGTTGCCGGCCTTCATCGCGAACTTGCCCGGTGTGTGGTAGTACTTTTTGCTGAAGTCCACGGACTTCATTCGGTCTTCGGTGATTGACATCGACGACAGCACGGCATCGATCTTGCGCACTTTGAGCGACGGGATCATGCCGTCGAACTCCTGAATGACCCACTCGCACTTGACCTTCATTTCTTCGCACAAGGCGTTGCCGATGTCGTAATCGAACCCGCTGACGTTGCCCTCCGGTGTCTTGAAGGAGAAGGGTGGGTAGGCGGCTTCGATACCGATACGCAGGCTGTCTTCGTCGGCATGTGCCAGGAAGCTGAAAGCGCATAGCGCCAGAGCACCTAGAAGTTCTGTCTTGTTCATATTGTTGACTCCTTGGAAGGCATTTGGGGGAAACGGGTGCCCGCCATCCAGGTTGGCGTGGTGGATCAGTCCTGTGATCGGCGAGCCTATAAATGACACAATAAAATTCTATATGCAAATAAACTGAAAATAAACATATCAGTTTTGATCGCGACGATGCTCCATTGGGCCCGGTAGACGTTTTTGCTCAACCCATGGGTAAGCCCTGATGCTCATTTTTTGAACTCGGGCTGAAAGCACTTATCCAAAAAATATGGGAATGTTTCCCACGCAACGATGCCAACTGGCTTTCAGGGATCGTGCGGATACCGCAGTAGCTCGTTCATGCTGCAGATTGATGGCCGTGCCGGTTGGCCGGCTGCTCCAACGGGCGGCCGGGAACTCACTGGACATTGCGTTCGATACGGAGATGGGTACGCAACTCCATGCGGAGGTGCATCATGCTGCTCAAGAAATGTTTATTGGCTCTGGCAATCGGCGGAGTCCTGTCGGCTTCGACTGTCCTGGTGCCCGATTACATCGGTAGTTTCTCCAGCGCGTATGCCAAGGATGGCGGCAGCGGTGGAGGCGGTGGAGGCGGTGGAGGTCACGGCGGTGGCGGTGGCGGTGGCTCTGGTGGCTCCGGCGGTCACGGTGCCGGCGGCCACGGAGGAGAGGGTGGCGATCATGGTGCTGCAGGCCATGACGGTGACGGTCATGGAGGTCCGGGGCGCGGCGATGCTGACCATGGTGGTGTAGCCGGGAACAAAGGCCCGGGCAATGCCCATGACAACGATGCCGCCGATGCAGCCAGGGACGCTGCCAGAGCTGATGCCAATGCAGCCCGGGACACCGCCAGAGCGACTGCGGATACCGCCCGTGATGCGGCAAAAGCCACTGCCGATGCCGCACGGGATGCCGCCAGGGCTGAAGCAGATGCCGCCCGGGATGCCGCAAGAGCGGCTGGCGTACCGCGCGCAGAAGCGGATGCAGCCAGGGACGCTGCCCGGGCCACTGCAGATGCAGCGAGGGACGCCGCCAAGGCTGAAGCAGATGCCGCCAGGGATGCTGCCCGGGCTACCGCGGATGCAGCCAGGGACGCCGCCAAAGCCGAGGCGAACGCAGCCAGAGAAGCTGCCAAAGTTGAGGCGAAAGACGCCCGAGAGGATGTGGCGGACGCCCCGGATGCCCCGGACGAACCGGATTTCGACGCGGTTGAGGTAGAGAACTAGACCTGCACGTTCGGCAATGAACACGGCAGGCATACCGTAGAAAACGTCCCGGGAGCTTGAGGGACATATCGGCAAAGAGTCGCAAGCCCCGAAGCATCGTGGGGTTTGCGACTTGTTTCGGCTATCGAGCCAAGGCGAACATTTCTACAGTCAGATCGACCGCTGATTCACGCGCTGACTCAGTTCCTGCGCGGACTCTTTGCGTTCCGAGTAGCGGTCAACCAGATCGGGGCGATCCCGTAGCAGCAGGGTAAATTTCACCAGTTCCTCCATGACGTCCACCACCCTGTCGTACAACGACGAGGGTTTCATGCGATTGGTGTCGTCAAACTCCAGAAAAGCCTTTGGCACGGAGGATTGATTGGGGATGGTGAACATGCGCATCCAGCGCCCCAGCACACGAAGCTGATTCACCACATTGAAGGACTGGGAGCCGCCGCAGACTTGCATGACCGCGAGGGTTTTCCCTTGGGTTGGGCGAACCGCCCCCAACGCCAACGGCACCCAGTCGATTTGCGCCTTGAACACCGCAGACATGGAGCCGTGGCGCTCTGGCGAGCACCAGACCTGTCCTTCGGACCATTGCATCAGTTCGAGCAGCTCCTGGACTTTCGGGTGATCGGAGGGCGCGTCGTCCGGTAGCGGCAGGCCTGATGGGTTGAAGATCCGTGTCTCGGCACCGAAGTGTTCGAGCAACCGGGCTGCTTCCTCGACCAGCAGGCGACTGAACGACCGCGCACGAGTCGAACCGTATAGCAACAGGATACGCGGTTTGTGCTGGTCGTCGCGTCCACTGGCGATGGGCTGGGTCAGTGATGTGTCGAGATTGGGCAGGGGATGGGTCATGGGGGCTCCGGTCATAGCGTGCCGATGCGGTCGAGTTCCCGCTTCAGCGCATCGCGGTCGAGTTGTGCAAAAGGCAGGTCGAGGAATGCCCGGCAGCGCGTTTCGATGCGCGCCAGGGTCGAGTGGAACGCCGCCGATACCGTCGCGTCATCTCCCTTTATGTCCGATGGGTCTTCCAGGCCCCAATGAGCTTTCAACGCCGGCCCGAAGTACACGGGGCACGCCTCACCAGCGGCCTTGTCGCAGACCGTGATGACGATGTCCGGCGGGTTGGCTTCGAAAGCCTCATTGCCTTTGCTGCTCAAGCCGTCGATGGCGATGCCGGCTTCTTGCAACGTGCTCAGGCTGCGGGGCAGCACCTGTCCCTTGGGGAAGCTGCCGGCACTGATCGCCTCGAAACCTTGCGGGGCGAGATGGTTGAACATGGCTTCGGACAGGATGCTGCGACAGCTATTGGCGGTACACATAAACAGAACGCGCATGGTGATTCCTCTTTGCAGTCGCACAGGGCTAAACGCTCAGGCGCAGGGCCAGGGCAGACAAGGTGATGAACAGAATCGGCAGCGTCAGGACCACGCCGACCTTGAAGTAGTAACCCCAGGTAATGCGGATGCCCTTGCGCTCCAGCACATGCAGCCAGAGCAAGGTGGCAAGACTGCCGATGGGGGTGATTTTGGGACCGAGGTCAGAACCGATGACATTGGCGTAGATCATGGCTTCACGCACCACACCGGTGGCGTCACTGGCCTGAATCGACAGGGCACCCACCAGCACCGTGGGCATGTTGTTCATGGCCGATGACAGCAACGCCGTGAGCAGGCCGGTGCCCAGCGCGGCGCCCCAGATGCCGAATTCGGCCATGTGGTTCAGCGCCATGGTCATGTAGGTGGTCAGTCCGGCGTTTTTCAGCCCGTACACCACCAGGTACATGCCCAGCGAAAAGATCACGACCTGCCAGGGCGCCTCGCGCAGCACCCGTCGCGTTGAAATCACATGCCCACGTGCAGCCACGGCGAACAGCATCGCGGCACAGAACGCTGCAATGGCACTGATGGGAATGCCCAAGGGTTCCAGTGCAAACAGCCCGATCAGCAACAGGGCCAGGACAATCCAGCCGACGCGGAAGGTCAGGGGATCACGCACGGCGCGTCGTGGGTCCATCACGTCATCGAGAGAGTAGTGCCTGGGGATGTCACGCCGGAAAAACCAGTACAGCACCACGAGCGTGGTCGCCACGGCAACGAAATTGACCGGCACCATGATGGCGGCGTACTCGCTGAAGCCCAGGTCGAAGTAGTCGGCCGAAACGATGTTGACGAGGTTGGACACCACCAGGGGCAGGCTCGCCGTGTCGGCAATGAAACCGGCTGCCATGACGAACGCCAGGGTAGACGCTGGCGAAAAACGCAGTGCGAGCAGTATTGAAACAACGATGGGGGTCAGGATCAGGGCTGCACCGTCGTTGGCAAACAGCGCGGATACGCCGGCCCCCAGCAGAATCGTGAAGACGAACAGGCGCCGCCCGTCACCCTTGGCCCAGCGCGCCACATGCAATGCCGCCCACTGGAAAAACCCGGCCTCATCGAGCAGCAGACTGATGATGATGAGCGAGATGAAGGTCGCGGTGGCGTTCCAGACAATGGCCCACACCAGTGGAATATCGTCCAGCGTCACGACGCCTGCCAGCAGGGCCAGGATGGCTCCCAGGGAGGCGCTCCAACCGACGCCCAGGCCCTTGGGTTGCCAGATGACCAACACCATGGTGAACAGGAAAATGATAAACGCAGTAAACATGCGGAGTCTCGATGAATGAAGGGTCAGCAGCAGGCGGAAGTGTTGAGCGGACGGTCGCCCATCGCGGCAAGGCGAGTGCTGTCGTCCGCAAGCCAGTCGGCGTTTGCCAGCAAGGTTGTCTCGAGAACGTCGCGAACCCACGCGGGCAGATCGGGATTGAGCCGGTAATACACCCACTGCCCCTGGCGACGGTCGAGAAGCAGGCCACAGCCGCGAAGCTGGGCAAGGTGGCGGGAAATTTTGGGCTGACTGTCGTCCAGGGCGCAGACCAGCTCACACACGCATAACTCGCCTTCACGAGTAATGAGCAAAGTGGCCCGGGCGCGGGTTTCGTCGGACAGACATTTGAATACGGCGGCAGGATTGAGCATTGGCGTGGCTCGATACATATGGTTATTCGAATATACGATTTTCCATATGTGTTGTGCAAGCCGCTCGGGCTCGCGAAGGGAAGGCTCGGCCCGACCAGGTTGTTCAGGTATGAGATAGACTCGAGCCCATTCGGCACAAGGCACAGGAGAGGCGGTGAATGGAATCATTTAGCGTACGCGAGCTGAAAATGACTGATGCTCAAGCGTTGCTGGCTTTCGAAATCCAGAACCGTGAATGGTTCGAATCCCATATCGATGCGCGCGCCCCTGCTTTTTACTCGTTGCAGGGTGTCGCCGATCATATCGAAAGCTATTTGTCCGATTTCGCCATCGGCGCCTGGCACCCCTTTGTCATCGAGGATTCCAGTCAGAGAATCGTCGGTCGAGCCAATCTGAAAAGCATCGACTTATCGACGGGTTCTGCCGAAGTCGGCTATCGGATCGATCAACGCGTGTGCGGGCAGGGGCTGGCAACACGGGCGCTGAGGCACCTGATCCAGGAGGCCCGGATACGCTGGGGACTTGCGCAACTGGTTGCGTATGCCTTCAGGGAGAACGCCGGCTCCAGAAAGGTCCTGGATCGGTGCGGATTCAAACTTGAGCAACCCTCCTGCAACGACAACACGGGGGGCGAAGATCGATTCGTCCTGTCGATCAGATAACTGCGTTCAACCATTCTGAAGGCTTGTAGCAGGTCATGCCTGCTACTCCTGATCTTCGGGCACCTCTTTCCAGCTGTCATCCGGATCAAAACGTTTCATCGCCAGCGCCAGTTTTTCACCTTCGGGCCCCAGGTCTTTTTCGAATACCTGTCCTTCATGACTGATCATGAAACTCATCACGCCGGTGTCGTTGTATTTTGCCGGCCAGGCGATCAGCGCAAAGCCGCGGCTCATCTTGTCACCGATGAGGTAGCTGTAGGCGCCACCCGGTGCCGAAGGACCCTGGCCATGAAGGATGCGGAAGCGATAGCCATGCCACTCTTCGTCGGCTATGGCTTTGCCGAACGAAGGCCCCAGCGGGCTGATCTGGCCGCTGTCGTCTTCGTCCCAATAGAGTCCATCGTGCATGCCGGGGGTGCTGAAGATTTTCTGCGCATACTCGAGTGCGCCATCATCGTCCCGATCCACTGACGCATAGTCCATCTGGGCGTCGTGATAGGCCAGCACCGATTGCACCGCGGCAAGTTCATTGCGGCCGATTTGACGTGCACGGATCTCTGCACTGCCGGCCTTCATGTCGAAGCGCCAACCGTTCTCGTTCTTTGTAAGGGGGATAGGCAGTGTCCAGTTCTCACTGCCGACCGCCAGGACAGCCTTGCGGTCACTGGTGTTTTCAAAGTGGTGTTGCTCGCGGTACTGCTGCAAGAACGCATCCACATCTTTGCGCTGCACGCCTTCGCGGGGGATGTAATTGTGCCAGTCATTGCCCAGCAGTTCGGTCAGGCGTGCCTGGTCGGCGTGTTCCGTGCCCAGTGCTTCGACAAAGGCTTCCGCGGCCTTTTCCGGGGTTGGAAAGGCCTGCTGTGCCGTCGCCATGCACGACCACAACAAGCCGGTGGCTATAACCAGGACATGAGGGAGCAAGCCCGTGAGTCCCTTCAATCGAGGATGGTTGTTCAACGACGGCCCCCCCTTTGACGCGATGGTGGATTGGACGGCCGGCTGACCTGGTGGCCGGCTGATCGCGAAGCACTGGGGCGTTGGGCGGAAACCTGGCTGGCCCGGCCACGATTGGCCTGGACGTTGGCCTGGGACGGTGAGCGTGCGCCGGCGAACGCATTGTTGCGGGCACTGCCGGCACTGGCGGCAGGCCGTTTACTCGTCGCTTGCCGCGTCTGCGCGGAGCCTTCTCTGCGCTGATTCAACTGGGCGCTCTGGTTCCTGGGTTGCTGGGTCTCTCTCCTGGGTTGCTGGTTCTCTCTCCTGGGCTGCTGATTCTCCCGGGTGTTCCTGGCCGTGCCCTGGCTTCTGTCCGCCGCCTTCGGTCTGTCTGCACCGGCCTGTAACCGGTCGCCGCCCGAGGCCCCGGACTGGAGTTTGCGTGTTTGATCACGGGCTTCGCGGTTGCTGGTGGCAGGTCGTTCGATACCGTGCCTGTCCATTGAGGTGCGGGCATTTTCACGGGCCTGGGCGCGTTGGGCATTGTCCCCGCGATAGGCTTCACGCTGGTTGGCACCGTTGAGTTGGCGGCCGTACTGTGCGCGGCTTGCGTTGTCTCGATAGGGCACGCCATTACGGTGCACCGGGTTGTGTTGCCATTTGTTGTTGGTGATCCGGTTGTTGGCATTGATGTTGTTGTAGCGATTGACGTCGATGTCGATGTCGTTATTGCCCCAGTCACATTCACCCCACAACGATCCAATGATCGCCACACCGGCACCAAACGCGAGTCCGGCCATCAGGGCCTGACCAGGGTAATAGGCCGGTGGCGGTGGATAGTACGCGGGCGGCGACGCCGGGTAGGGCCAGGTGCCGTAGGTGGTGGTCGGGTTATAGGTGGGGACGTACACCACCTGCGGATCGGCAGGCTGAATGATGATGGTGGAGTTGCTGGCGGGGGCCGATTCAGGGGCTGGAGCCGGTGCCGCAGTCGTGGTCGCCGGTGCCGGTGCCGCGACATTCTGGATTGTCACGTTCTGATATTGGTTGCTCTGCAGATTGCCGGCTGCCTGTGCCTGGCGCCGCAAGCGTTGCGCGCTTTCCATGACATCGTCGGGCTGCGCCAGGAAGGCATCACCCAGGCGCTGGACCCAGACGGGATCCTGTCCGAGCAATGCCAGCACCTGCGGGAAGGCGACCAGTGCCTGCACGCTTGGATCCCATGGCTGGTTCGCCACCTGTTTGACCGCATCGTCACCCTTGGCGTCCGGGTGCGCTTTGGACCAGTTGACCGCCTCGCCGACTTCCCCGGGGTAGGTGGTGGCCATCAGCACCTGAGCAAACAGTGGGTCCGGGTAAAGCGCAATGGGCGCCAGCATCTGATCCAGTTGTTCCTGGGTGAATACCGGATCCTTGGCCGCCGGGGCGACGGGTGCTGCATTGGCTGTGCTTGCCGGTGCGGGTGCTGCGGCGGGTGCCGGAACCGGGGCAGGTGCTGCAGCGATCCCCTCCGTACCCAGTGCCAGGCAGGACGATCCGCTCAAGAACAGTACGGCCGACAACGCGTAAAGTAATGGATTGTGCATTGCACCCCCCATGGGGTCAGGCAGGCTTGAAATGAGTGGATCAATCCCTGGCAGGTGAAGCCGACTTTGCAAGCCACAGAGCCTGACCTCGACACCGCTTCCTAATGGTAGCAGTTGATTTTAAAAAGCCAGGTTGACTTTCAAACGGTGTGATCCTGTTCCTGGTCAATGTGCACTGGCATCGCTTTCGTGTTCTTCGGCGAATGCCATGAACACATCCAGGTCCAGCACCTCCAGCTTGATCTGGGCGATGAACGCCGAGAAGGCCAGGTTGGCGGCCAGCAGGCGCAGGTCGCTGGCCCAGGCCGGAAGATAGACCGGCCCCTTGAGCCAGCCAGACTCGAACAGGGGCGCCAGGCGCATGGTGTCAGCCAGGCTGAGGCGCCCTGCAAACAGATGCCCGACCAGTTCCGGCCGGTTATCGCGGATAGCAATGCGCAGCAGGGTGTGGACGCCGAGCAACCCGGTCAGGTAGGCGGCGTCCTTGGTGAACGCCGAACCGCCCCGCAGGTCGGCGCCGCGGAACACCCGTTGGGTTGAGCGGAAGGATTCCTCTTCTGTCTGTCCGGCCGCCAGAAAACCTTCGAACACCTGGATGAAATCCGCACCCTCCAGTGCCTGCTGGACGGCGAGCACGCGCAAGGCCAGGCGCCGCAGGCGGTTGATGTCCATGCTGCCGGTGAACAGTTCGGCCAGGGTGGCAATGCCTTCCTGGGTCTGGGTGGTGCGGGGCGCCCCCAGGCCCAGGCTGGTGAGGTTGGGCTGGCGCGCGCCGTTCTGTGCCGTGGCGACATGCACGAACGCCTCGTGTTGCAACAGCTGATGCTTGTCCAGTTCCGAGAACAGCGCGCTGGCCCGCAGGCGAATGCGGCTCGATCCGGCGATGGCCTTGGCGGCCAGGTTCGGATCGAGCACGACCGTGATTTGTCCGACGCCGAAGAATCGGTCCAGTTCCGGTTGAATCCAGGCGGCGAACGCCTTGGCCGGGATCTCGGCCGGGCAGGGTGGAATCCGCGCACTGCCCAGCAGGGCGTCGGTGGTCTTGAGGAAGAACCGGGCCGCGTCAAGCATGCTCAGTTGCAGGCGTGTGTAATAGAAATCCGGGCGCCGGTACAGCGCGGATGAATACTGCGTAAAGGCGGGAGTACCAATGGCCCCCAGCATGTGTCCGGCCGTGGCATAGCTACGGGCGGTCATGGCCAGGTAATTGCCGGCCGGATGCCCCACATCGCAACGGCTGATAAAGGTTTCCAGGGTCGCGATGTCGGCGCTGTGGTCGCGGGGTTGCAACTGGACCTTGGGTAACTCGGCCCGCCCGCCGCGCCATTTCGTCAGGAAGTCTTCCTCGACGCCGTCCGGCCAGGACAGGGCATCCAGCACGCGGATCTTGCGGGTCAGGCCGGGCAGGGCGGCATCGAGTTCGGACAGGGCGGCGGCGCTCATGGATAGCTCCTTGAGGGACGAAGTGACGTTACAAAAGCTTAGTCGTCGCGCGCGGTTGTGTGCGTTTACGAAGTGAGGTAAACGGCCTCAGAGCAGGCTCCACGACACCCCGATGTACATTGCCATGCCCTCGCCGGGGGTGGATCGTGCCGCGTCCAGCCCTTTGTCGTCGTAGCCCGGCGTGACCGTGGCGGCATAGTGCTTGTCGGTCAGGTTGCGCAGGTCCAGCCAGGTCTGCCAGTCGCCCTTGGGCGCGTTGTAGCCCAAGGTCGCGCCGAATATGGCATAGGGATCGGCGTAGTAGCTGTTGGCGTAATCGACGGCCACCTTCGACACCCATTGCGTGTTGACCGCGGCGAAGAAGCCTTGTGGCCAGTCGTAGCGCAGTTCGCCCTGGTAATAGTGCATCGGCAGACCCGGCAGGCGGTTGTCGCCGAAGCGCTCATCGTCGCGGTAGTGGAAGTCACTGAAGGTATAGCTCTGGCGCAGGCTCAATTGGCCGCCATCGTCCGGCGACCAGAGGGGGGTCAGCAGGCTGGCTTCCACGCCCTGGTGCACGGTCGGGCTGGCGTTGAGCTCGTAGGGCGTGGTGGCGTTGGCGTCCGGCAGCACCGAAAGCAATTCGTGGCGCACCTGGGCGTAGTACCAGGCCAGGCTCCACTGCCCCAGCGTGCTGTCGCCACGGCCGCCGATTTCCAGGGTGGTGGCGGTCTGGTTTTGCAGCGTGACCGGTTCGCGCTGGGCGCCCGTGGCGACGCCACTGCCGGCGGGGAATCGGATGTTCGAGCTATAGATCAGCGACCACGGGTGTGGTGCCTCGACCGAGCGGCTGAGATTGCCGAACAGTTGCAGGTCCGGTGTCAGTTGGTAACGCAGGCCCACGCGCGGGGCGTAGTCCCAGTCGTGCAGGCTGGTCTTGCCACCTTCCTGCGGGTAGGTGACAGCGCTTTCACGGCGGGTGTAGATCGCGGCGAGGCCGGTGGTCAGCCACAGGTCGTCGGCGATCTGCAGGTCATTGCCGACATGCAGGACCGTGTCCGAGCCCTGGTAGGTGAAGTTGCGAATCAGCGTGCCCGGTGCGTAACCGGCGGTGTTGCCGGTGGGGATGCGCACGAACTCGCTGGCACCGGCGTTGGGCAGGTGTTTGGTCACTCGCAGGCCCAGGGTACTTTGGCTTTCCAGCCCCCAGAGCGTGTCGCGACGCTTGTAGTCGAACGTGCCGCTGACATCCGTGTACGCCACCTTCAGGCGGTTGGGGCCCTCGCTCAGGTCCATGGGATAGTCGTGGTAGACAAGGCCGGTCTGGATGCTCGAATCGTCATCGATGTACCAGGTGGTCTTGTTGCCGATAAAGGTGCTGCCCGGCTCGTCGCGGCGGTCGTCCCGCGCCACGTAGGCCGGGTTGGCCGCCCGTGGGTTGTGCTCGATGGAGTGTTTGGTCACCCGTCCCGCGAGATCGTTGTCGGTCTGGCGGTGGCGCAGGTAGAAGCGTGTTTCCAGGTTGGGGTTGAAGCGATAGCCGAAGTTGGCGATGACACCCTGGCTCTCGCTGGCCGTGTGGTCCTGGTAGCCGTCGGCGTTGGCGTCGGTCATGGCCACGTAGTAATCGAAGGCGCCGAGCACCTGTCCGGAGCTGACTTGGCGCTGCTGATAGCCGTGACTGCCCGTTGCGTAGCGTACCTGCAACTTCGGCGCGTTGTAGCCGGTATGGCTGACGTAATCGATGGCCCCGCCAAGAGCCAGGGCGCCCCGGTCGAATCCGTTGGCGCCGCGCAGCACTTGCACATGGTCGAGCCACAGCGGTTCCAGCAATTCATAGGGCGTGCCGCCGGGGCCGGTCAGCGGCAGACCGTCGAGCATGGTGTACAGCCCGGAGGCGTGGGCGCCCGGTGCACGGTTGATCCCCGATCCGCGGATCGAAATCTTCACCCCTTCGTTGCCCGCCGACTGGACATAGATCCCCGGCTGGTAAGCCAGCACATCCTGATTGCTGGCCACGCGGCCCTGCAACGGACGGCGCATGTCGACCACGTTGGTGCCGCCGGGCACCTGGGCCAGCCGGGCCCTGGCGTCCTCGATCCCCTGGTCTTCGTCGCTCTGGTCCTCAGCGCCAATCAGCACTTGTCCCAGCTCCAGGCCCTGAGCCTCGGTCATGGCCGGATAAACAAGGGCCAGGCCCAGCAGCGCAGCGGGCAAGGAATGAGGCGAGGGCATTGGGAAAACTCCAGACGTACGGGAACGGGCAATGAACAGTGCGACGCAAGAAGGAACGAAGGGAGCACATGGCAATTTTGTTATTTTGCCCGCCAAGGACTGGCGGCTATCGATTCAGCAGCGGTGCCAGCAATGCGCACATACCGCGCCAGTGCGAACCTTCCCAGTAAACCCGTTGGCAGGCGTCGCAGCGCAGGAAGTGCGAATAGAGGACGCCAATGCGTGGCGGCACCTGCGTCCGGGCCAGTTCCAGGCTGATCTCGTGCAGCGGCAGGTTGCAATGCAGGCACAGGCTGAATGGCCGCGCACTACGCGCCAGGTCGAGGCGCTCGTACAATTCGCGCAGCTGCAGCGACGGTTTCAGGGCATGCACATAACAGCCGTGGCTGATGATTCGCCGCTTGAGCAGTTCTCGGTCGCGGGTCAGCACGATGCGTCCTTGCTGCGCAGCGATCTCGGCGATCTCGCTATCCTCGAAGCCATTGTCGTAGAGGGTGTCGAAGCCGCTCATGCGCAGCAGGCTGGCCAGCCCGCCAAGGTGCGCATCCGCGACGAAACGCAGCACCCGTAAAGGTTGCGCACGAACCTTGAGCAGCGGGCTGATGTCCAGCGCTTCGAACTTGGGATACACCGCCAGCCGGTCATTGTCGAGGATCACCCGCTCCAGGCCCACCGACTCACCGTTGAGCAGCACCAGTTCGACCTCGGTGTGCGGTATCCCGAGCGCCTCGATCATGTGCTTGACCGTCGCCCCTTGCGCGCACTCACAGGTGAAGGGTTGCCGCCGCCGTTCGGCCGGCAGGAAATCGTTGAGCTCCTCGTAGAAGCGGAAAGTTGCACTGGTCATGTTGAACAGTATGGCAGGGCTGCAGTGTGGTTGTTCTGGTGTTGATGCCAGCCGGGTCAGTCGAGGGGCAGCGATATCGTTAATCTCGTTCCTTTGTCCGGTGCGCTGTCGATCGTGAACTCCCCGCCCAGCATGCTGATGCGTTCCTTCATCCCCACCAACCCGAACGAGTTCAGTTTTTTGCGATCCGTCATGCCTACGCCGTTGTCTTTGATCTGCAGGTAAAGCCGGCGACCCTCCCTGGAGAGTTCGATATGCACCTGTGTCGCTTGCGCGTGCCGGGCAATGTTCGACAGCGATTCCTGCACGATGCGGAACAGAGTGGTGGCGGATTTTTCATTCAGATCGCAACGGAAGTTTTCATCTTTCGCCGACATCGTGCAATCGATCGCGCTGCGCTGACGGAACTCTTCAAGTTGCCACTCGATCGCTGCCTGCAATCCCAGATCGAGTACGGGTGGCCGAAGATCATTGATGATACTGCGGACACTGCGGATGGCTGTATCGAGGTGATTCAGGGCATCGCTGGCCTTTTCGTTGAGCTTGGGGTGCATGGTACTGGTGCGCGTCTGCAACATGGAGACATCGATTCGCAACGCCAGCAGACTCTGCCCCAGCTCGTCATGGATGTCCCGTGCGATCCGCTTTCGCTCTTCTTCCTTGATGTGCTCCTGATAGGAGGCCAGTTCACGCAGCTGCAGCTTCGATTGCAGCAATTCTTCGGCCTGCATTGTCAGTTTGCGCTGCAAGTAGAACAGGTCGACAAACACCTGGATCTTGGCGCGAAGAACCTCGGCCACAATCGGCGAGAAGATGTAATCGACTGCGCCGGCCGTATAACCGCGGAAACGCTCGGAATCGGTGTCGGCCTCCGCCGTGACGAAGATAATGGGCGTGTGGGCCGACTTCGGGCGGCCGTGAATGAGTGCAGCGGTTTCAAAACCGTCCATCACTGGCATTTTCACGTCGAGCAGAATGACGGCGAAGTCGCGCTGCAATAGCAGGCGCAGCGCCTCGCGTCCGGAAGTCGCCGTGGCAATATCGAGGCCCATGTCGGCAATCACCGCAGCGAGCGCCGTGAGCTTGGCGGGATTGTCATCCACCAGCAACACGGATGCTGGCACGCCATCAGGCGGCAGCGGGTGCCGCACCTGGGTTCTCTCATTGAATACCGGGGGTTCCTGCTGCATATTTATGCCACTTCGGTTTGCGCTAGCGCCTCTTGCCGTTACGGCAACACCGGTAAAGTCGAGCCGGCCTTGCGCACTTTGCCACCTTTGCTGTCGCGCAATGAGCGCGGCACAGAATCATCGATAGAGCCATTTGCGCATCAGTGACAGTAGCTGGTCGGTATCCACCGGCTTGCTGACATAGTCCGAGGCGCCTGCCTCGATGCACTTTTCACGGTCACCCATCATCGCCTTGGCCGTCAGCGCAATCATGGGCAGGGCTTCAAATCTTTTGAATGTACGGATCTGGCGCATGGTTTCAAAGCCATCCATCTCGGGCATCATGATGTCCATCAGCACGATGTCGGTATCGGGCTGCTGCTGCAGCAGTTCTATGGCGGTCCGGCCGTTTTCGGCTGTGGCCACCAGCATTTTGTTGCTCTCAAGCACGCTGGTCAGGGCAAAAATATTGCGCACGTCATCGTCGACCACCAGGGCCTTTTTACCCTCGAGACTGTCCGAACCCTCATAGAGTTTTTCCAGCATTCTGCGCTGGGTCTGCGACAGCCTGGCGACGACACGGTGTAGAAACAGAGCGGTTTCGTCGAGTATGCGCTCGGGGGACTGAACGGCCTTGATGACGCTCTTGCCGAGCAGTGTCCTGAAACGCTCGTGTTCCGGTTTGGTCAGCGTCTCTGCACCATAGACGACGATCGGCAATTCACGCATGGCGTGGTCTTCCTGCAACGCCTCGAGAAACCTGATGCCGGATGCGTCGGGCAGTTTGAGATTGATTGCCATGCAGTCATAGCGTTTCTTTGCCAGTTTCTTCATGGCTTCAGCGCCGCTGTCGGTCGCTGTGATCTTCACGTCGGTGTTACCGAGCAGATCGAGGATGCGGGCGCGGTTCCCTTCGTCGCCGTCGATGAGCAGCAGGTCCCGGGTCTTGCGCCGAGCGAATGCCACGATGGCGGCCAGCGCATTTTGAATCTCGTCGGCTGTGACCGGCTTGAGCAGATAGTCGAAAGCGCCATAGCGCAGCCCGCGGGTGTGGTCGTCAGCGATCGAGATGATCTGGACCGGGATGTGACGCGTGGCGAAATTGCGCTTCAACTGCTCGAGCAGCGACCAGCCATCGATGTCCGTCAGGCCCGGGTCCAGCGTGATCGCGGCGGGTTTGAAGCGCTCGACAAGCTCCAGTGCATCCGCGCCACGGGTCGTGACGATAGCCCTGAACCCCTTCTGGTGCGCGGCCTCGAGCAGAATGCTGGCGAATCGGGCGTCGCCCTCGAGCATCAGCAGCACTTGATCCCCGGGTTGGACAGACTCGCGGTCGTCCAGTACCTGTGCGGTCGGGTTTGACATGAGGTCGCGCTTGACCTGGCCAGGTACTGCCTCTGTCGCTGATTCGTCTAGCGTCTGACCCTGGGCATCCTGTGTACGCAAGGGCACGTACAGCGCGAAAGTACTGCCCTTGCCGATCTCACCGGGGATCAGTCGCAGCTCACCGCCCAGCCGGTGTGCGAGCTCGCGGCTGATCGACAGGCCGAGGCCGGTGCCGCCGTATTTTCGTGAGGTTCCGGTATCGCCCTGCTGGAACGCTTCGAAGATCAGCTTCTGCTTGCCGGCAGAGACGCCAATGCCGGTGTCGGTGACCACGAAGGCGACCACCGCATCGGCACGATTCAATTCGCTGTTATCCACGCTCCACCCGGACACAGCGGGCGCAATGCTGATCTTGACGCTGCCTTGCTCAGTGAACTTGAAGGCGTTGGACAGCAGGTTCTTGACCACCTGCAGCAGGCGCTTTTCGTCGGTCCGGATGACGGGGGGCAGGGTAGTCGCCAGTTCAATCGTGAAGGAGAGGCCCCGGCTTTCGGCGACCGGCCGGAAGGTGCGTTCGATCTGGTCGTGCAGATCGGCGAACAGCGCTTCATTCAGATCCAGTGTGACCGTACCCGACTCGATCTTGGACAGATAGAGAATCTCGTCGATCAGCTCCAGCAGATCCTTGCCCGCGCTACGGATGGTCTTGGCATATTCGACCTGCCTGGGAGTGAGATTGTGTTCCGCGTTGTCGCTGAGCTGGCGGGCCAGGATCAGCAAGCTGTTCAATGGCGTTCTGAGCTCATGGGACATACTGGAGAGGAATTCGGACTTGTACTTCGAGGTCAGCGTCAGTTGCTCCGCCTTCTCCTCCAGCGATAGCTTGGTGATTTCGACTTCGCGGTTCTTGCGCTCGACTTCGGCTTTCTGTTCCGCCAGCAGTCCAGCCTTGTCCCCCAGTTCCTCGTTGGTCTGTCTCAATTCTTCTTGTTGCTTTTGCAGCTCCTGCGCCAGCGATTGCGACTGCTTGAGCAGTTCTTCGGTACGCATATTGGCTTCGATCGTGTTGAGCACGATACCAATCGATTCAGCAAGCTGATCAAGGAAGGTTTGATGAATGATGCTGTAGCGCGTGAACGAAGCCATTTCGACGACGGCCTTGACCTTGTTCTCGAACAGGATCGGCAACACGATGATGTTCAGCGGGGCGGCGGCACCCAGTCCGGATGAAATCGCGACGTAATCTGCGGGTACATCGGTCAGCAGGATGCGCCGCTTCTCATAAGCGCATTGCCCGACCAGGCCCTCGCCGAGCCGCCACTCATCGTTCACATTGATGTTTCCCTTGTACGCATAAGCGGACAGTAGCTTGAGTTTCGCAGGATCGGGCGGGCTCTCGTTCATCATGTAGAACACACCGTGCTGGGCGTTGATCAGCGGAGCCAGTTCAGACAGCACCATCTTTGAGACTGCCGCCAGATCGCGCTGGCCCTGCAGCAGACGGTTGAATTTCGCCAGATTGCTCTTGAGCCAATCCTGCTCCGCGTTTTGCCGCGTGGTTTCCCGCAGGTTGCGGATCATCTCGTTGACGTTGTCCTTCAGCTCCGCCACTTCACCCTTTGCTTCCACCTCCACGTAACGCGTCAGATCGCCCTTGGTCACGGCAGTCGCCACATCGGCGATTGCGCGCACCTGATTGGTCAGGTTGGCCGCCAGACCGTTCACGTTGTCGGTCAGGTCGCGCCAGGTGCCGGCAGCACCCGGCACGTTGGCTTGGCCCCCCAGCTTGCCCTCGACGCCCACTTCACGCGCCACCGAGGTCACCTGATCGGAGAACAGCGCCAGCGTATCGGTCATACCGTTGATGGTGTCGGCCAGTTCGGCGATCTCACCCTTGGCTTCCAGTGTCAGTTTCTTCTTCATGTCGCCGTTGGCTACAGCGGTCACCACTTTCGCGATGCCTCGCACCTGGCTGGTCAGGTTGGCGGCCATGAAGTTCACGTTTTCGGTCAAATCCCTCCAGGTGCCGGACACGCCTTGCACCTGTGCCTGTCCCCCGAGCTTTCCTTCGGTGCCGACTTCGCGCGCCACCCGCGTCACTTCGGCGGCAAAGCTATTGAGCTGGTCCACCATTGTGTTGATGGTGTTCTTCAGCTCCATGATTTCGCCCTTGGCTTCCACGGTAATCTTGCGCCCCAGGTCGCCTTTGGCCACCGCCGTCGTCACGTCGGCGATGTTGCGCACCTGATTGGTCAGGTTGGCCGCCATACTGTTGACCGAGTCGGTCAAATCTTTCCAGGTTCCACCGACGCCTGTCACCTTGGCCTGGCCACCGAGCTTGCCGTCGGTCCCCACTTCGCGAGCCATGCGCGTCACTTCGTCGGCAAAGGTCGAGAGCTGGTCCACCATCGTGTTGATGGTTTCCTTGAGTTGGAGAATTTCTCCTTTCGCTTCGGCTGTGATCTTGCGTGACAGGTCGCCGTTGGCCACCGCCGTCGTCACGTCGGCAATGTTGCGCACCTGGGTGGTCAGGTTGGCCGCCATGCCGTTGACCGAATTGGTCAAGTCCTTCCAGGTACCGGACACGCCGGTCACTTCGGCCTGTCCGCCCAGTTTGCCTTCGGTACCGACTTCCAGTGCGACGCGTGTCACCTCCGCGGCGAAGCTGGAGAGCTGGTCGACCATCGTGTTGATGGTGTTTTTCAGTTCGAGAATCTCGCCCTTGGCTTCAACCGTAATTTTCTTGCCGAGGTCGCCGCGCGCCACCGCCGTCGTCACCTGTGCGAGGTTGCGCACCTGGGTGGTCAGGTTGGCCGCCATGCCGTTGACCGATTCGGTCAGGTCGCGCCAGGTGCCTGATACGTCGCGCACTTCCGCCTGACCGCCCAACTTGCCTTCGGTACCGACTTCCAGCGCCACGCGGGTCACCTCCGCAGCGAAACTCGAGAGCTGGCCGACCATCGTATTGATGGTGTTCTTCAGCTCGAGAATCTCACCCTTGGCTTCGACGGTAATCGTCTTGCCCAGATCGCCTTTGGCCACCGCAGTCGTCACGTAAGCGATGTTGCGCATCTGGGTGGTCAGATTGGCGGCCATGTCGTTGACGGAGTCGGTCAGGTCTTTCCAGGTGCCGGACACCCCTTTGACATTGGCCTGCCCACCGAGAATCCCTTCAGTGCCGACTTCGCGCGCCACGCGGGTCACCTCGGAAGCGAAGGAGCCCAGTCGCGTCACCATGGTGTTCACGATCTCGGCGGATTTGAGGAACTGACCCCGCAGTCTCAGGCCGTTGAGTACCGGCGGTACCTGCTGGTTCAAATTACCCTCGGCAACCGAACCGACAACGCGAATGATCTCGTTCATCGGGCTGATGAGGTCGCTGGTGAGCGCATTGCTCGAGTTGACGATCTTTTGCCATGAGCCTTTCATCATCGGCAATTCGATACGCTCATCGACCTTGCCCTGCTTGCCGATCAGACGCGCCACGCGTTCGAATTCGGTGGTGGTGTCGGCTGCCATGTCGATGATCTCGTTGAGCGTGTCGGCGATCTTGCCCGGCATGCCGGTCCAGTCTTGCGGCATACGCGTAGTGAAGTCACCTTTGCGCAACGACTTCAGCGCTGCCAGCAACGTCTTCATGTCGAAAACTTCGATCGGTGTCGTCACTGTGGCGATGCCTCTGTCCAGTCAAAATAGATGCCACGGGCAAGGCATTACCCATGGGCGTGCAGACAATCCTAAGAGCTTAGGCGCCGCTAACGCCTGAGGCAAAAGTGCAAGTGTGCTCTGTGCCTGCTAACGTCAAACTCTGCAGTAGATTCCATGGCTTGCTGGCCACTGGCCGCAGGGCTGGTGTGGGAATGCATGAGCGCACGCCACTGTGTCGGCGGGTTCAACATCATCCGTACGTCGAGACACGATACGGCCGGGGCCTTGCGGGTGCGAATGGAAAATACAGATGATTGACCACAAAATCAGAGTCTTGCTGGTGGATGATCACAGCATCGTGCGTAGCGGCGTGCGACGCATGCTGGAGACTGCCGGCGAGATCGACGTAACGGGTGAAGCCGAGACGGCACAAGACGCAATGCTCCTGGTCCGGGAGCAGGATTTCGACGTGGCGCTGGTGGATATTCAGCTTCCCGACAAGACCGGCCTCCAACTCCTCAAACTCATGCGTGCGCACAAGCCCAAGCTCGCCGTTCTGATGCTGAGCATGCATTCGGTCGAGGCCTATGCATTACGCGCAATCAAGCTCGGTGCTGCGGGCTACCTCACCAAAGATATTTCCGCAGCCACCCTGGTTACGGCAGTTCGCAAGGTGGCCTCAGGTGGCAAGCACGTCAGTCCTGAGCTGGCGGAAAAACTGGTCAACGCTATCGGCAAAGGCGACGCGGCGCCCCACGAAGCGCTATCCGACCGGGAGCTTGAAGTACTCAAGCTCCTCGCTGCAGGCGAGAGAATTGTCCGCATCGCTCAGATATTGCACTTGAGCCCGAGTACCGTCACGACGTACCGGGCACGCATCCTGGAAAAAACAGGGATGGACAGCAACGCGAAACTGGCCCGCTATGCACTCGAAAACGGCCTGTTGACTTAGATCGCCCTGCCATCCGACGCAACCGCGCACCAGACTGTTTGTAGTGGAATCACTACAAGCTCTTGGTCGATAGCTCTACAAAGAAGTCCTGCTAACGTCGATAGCGCGAGCCGTTCCAATCAAGCATATTTACCTCTCGGCAAATTTTCGTCCGCTCAATGGAGTTGTCTTCGTCAAAGTCTTGTACCGCCATGGCCTTCAGGATATGCATGAGAGCAAGTTTCACGAGTCAGAAAAGACTCCGGAATTGATACTCGCAAGTTGAGCGCGGAGTGCACGCTGCATTCATGTTGAATCAATGTTCAAACTGGAGGGCATCATGATGATAGGTTATTGGTTATGCGCATTGCTGTGGGGAGTGGTGCTGCTGGAGGAGATCCAACTCATACCCCGACAGGAATGGAAAGACGAGGGTCTGAAAAAGGTTCTGTTGCTGCGCCGGACTAGAAACCGGACAGGCTACTTTATTGCGTTGATCGCGGGCGCCATGTGTCTTTATAGCGAAATCCTGGTGGCGCCGGTCGATCAGAGTGTTTTCAATCCGGAGCTGATACTTGCCCTATGTGGTGTTCTTTGGGGTGCATATCTGTCCGTAGTCTGCATGAAGGGGAAGCGATAGATACCTGCCTCCATGACTACTGCGGGTAATTGAGATTTCACTATCGTCGCCCGGCGGGGAGACTTTGCCGGTCAGGCGCTCAACTCAAATTTTGCGAACGGCTAACAACGGATTTTATTGGCTAAAGCTGAACTTCCTTGTTCAACCTGACTTCACCATCCAGCCAGGGCGGCGTTTCCCAGGGGCCTGGTGTCTTGCTCCAAACGCGCTTCGGTGTCTCTGTCTTTTGCCCAGGCGGTGAGCAGTACCATCGCCCCGAAACCACCGATGATGAGTACCGGATAGGCTGCCAGCAACTCCACCAGCGAGTACTTCCAGGCCAGCGGACGACCAATACCCAGCATGGCGGCATAGAACCATGACACGCCAGAGAGGGCGCCGGAAAACAGCGCCAGCATGCGCAGGCTGAAGGAGAGCTTGAGTAACGAACCGGCTTTTTTCAGTGCCGGCAATACCGCGCTATGCAACAGGATGCCGTTAAAGGTCAACAGCACTACTATGCCGATTTTGGCTTGCAGTTTTGGATTGAGGAAATATTCCATCCCCTTGCCGGCATAATCGATCCCGACAATACCAATGCCCGTAACCCAGAGCGCTACAAGTGCAAGCACTACGGTTTTCTGAAGGCTTTCCATGTGCGCGTCATCGTGGTGGCCTGACGCATCTCCCTTCAGGAGTTGCTTGACCATTGCAATGTCACTGGTCAAGACCAGCCCGATTGCCACACAGCAGGCGATAAGATGAAAATATACAACGCCCAAACGCACATATTCCACGGTGGACGAAGAAAACATACTAAGTTCCATGGTGACCTCTTGGCTTCAATAGTGAATCAACTTGGCTCTCGGCACGGCTTGATTGGGATTTACCGTTGCTGACTGCCATTTAGATCCAGCAATTGTTATCAGTTAATCTTGCGACATTACGCCAGCAAGATAATAGTGAGTTTCTCGAATGAACTTTTAGTCATTCGATCATGTCCATTTTCAGGTAACCAAAAACCTCAATCGCACTGAGTGCATGGGAGGTTTAACTTCCGCTTCTGGGGGGCGGTGAGGCCCGGAACCCGATCGACGAGCGAATCAGGCAATGCTGGTAGGGTCGGCGGGGCTTCCACCCCATTCGAGGAAACGGATCTTGTGAACCTCGCCCTCGCTGTCTTCGTAGACCAGGGTCACCGGTACCACGCCGGTCTTGTCGGATGTATCAGTGCGCTGCAGTACCCGTTTCACATCGATGTCCATCCCGTAGTGGTATTCGACGGCTGAAACATGCGCGCCGGGTTCTTGCAGGCTGCTCTGGTCAAAGACACTGGGTGCGAGACTGGAAATCACGGCACTGACAATCGTGGCCATGCTCATAAGGCTGTACCTCCACTGAAGTTCGCTTGACAAGGACTTAATGTGACACGTGGTGAAAGTGAAGTTCACTTGACCGCGACGAACGCGCCTGCCTGAAAAGCCTGTAGTGGCTGCAAACTCCCGGCAATTCCCCACGCTTGACGCCTCTCGACCGTTCGTCCTTTAACCCCCGTATTTGCTGGAAAAAGTCCGTTTTTCAAGGAGGTCATGACATGTCATGACCGATTGTCACGCGTCGGGTATTGGCCGATTTCTGCCTGTCACCGAGGGCTATATCCGACCCATGGAGGACTCTCGGAGGCAATCTTTGGCATCTCCAAAATCACAATGAAACCAACATGCTCCACGTAGTAAAGCGTGCTATCCGTGATTATATTGCTGCAACAGGTGCATTAATGTCCTGCAATCAACCCGTCTTGTTCATCAGTAGGTCAGTTATCACACTGAGGTCACTCATTTGATAACGGCTTCTGACTGAAGGAGAGATGACCATGGTATCTGCGATCCGGTTTAACCAATTCGGCAACCCTGAAGTACTGAACCTGGAGACACTGAGCGAACAAGCGCCCGGCCAGGGTGAGGTATGGCTTGAGCAAGAGGCTGTAGGTGTCAACTTTCTCGACGTGACCCAACGAAAAGGGGCGGTGCCGATTGCTTTGCCATCTGGAATTGGGCTGGAAGGCGCGGGGCGTGTCGCCGCTGTGGGTGTGGGTGTCAGCAACGTGCGAGCAGGGGATCGCGTCGCCTATGCCACCGGCCCCTTGGGTTCCTATGCTTCGGCCCGGCTTTATCCGGCAGAGCGGCTGGTCAGAATTCCGGATTCGCTGTCATTTGACGATGCAGCAGCCGTCATGTTCAAGGGCATCACTGCGCAGTACCTGTTGAAAGCCACCTATCCTGTGGAGCCCGGTACAACCATTCTCCTCTACGGTGTGGCCGGAGGGCTGGGGGAAATCATGGTGCCGTGGGCCAGACACTTGGGTGCCATCGTGATCGGTGTGGTTTCAAAGCAGGCCAGTGTCGAGAAAGCTCTGGCGTCGGGATGCGATGAAGTCCTGGTGTTCGATGCAGACAGCCTGGCTTCCCGGGTCGCTCGTATCACCAAGGGTAAAATGGTCGACGTCGTCTATGACCCGATTGGGCGTGTTTCTTTCCAGGCATCCCTGGATAGCTTGCGACCACGAGGCCTGATGGTATCGTTCGGAGCCTCATCAGGTGCGCCGTCAGCCGTGGAACTGTCGACACTCAATACCAAAGGCTCGCTGTTCCTGACACGTCCTTCGTTGGCAGCCCATACGGCGAGTGTCTCTGAGTACCAGGAACGAGCGCAGGATGTGTTGGCCGCCATAGGTGCAGGTATTATCAAACCTTCGGTCCGGGCAAGTTACTCTCTGGCGGACGCAGCATTGGCGCATGCGGACCTGGAGTCGGGGCGTTCATCGGGGGCGATCATTCTAAAACCATGAATCTTGATGTTCTGAACAATCAGCACAGCGACGAAATCGCTGCGTTTCTGGCCGTGGCCTCGCAAGGCTCGTTTGTCGGGGCAGGCCGGCTATTGCAGCGACACCCAACCGTCGTTTCGAAACGACTCGCCGCAATGGAAAAGCGCCTTGGCGTTCGGCTTGTGGAGCGCTCCACCCGCCAGGTTCGAATTACTGAAACAGGTGCCAGGCTGGAGCAACGGCTTCGCTCAGCCATCGAATTGATGAATGAAGCGCAGCAGCAAGCGTCCGAGGGCGCCAGCGAAATCCGCGGTACTTTGCGCCTTGCATTGCCGGCAGCCATGGGCAGACGTTGGCTTGGCCCGATGCTGCCGGAGTTTCTCAAGGCTCATCCGCATGTCTCGATCATCGCTGACTATAGCGAGCGTCTGGTCGACATCATCGATGAAGGTTTTGACGCGGCGATCCGAATCGGAGAGTTGGACGACAGCCGGCTGATAGCCAAAAAACTGAGTGACCATCGCCGGATACTGTGTGCCTCGCCTGCTTACATCACAAAGCACGGCATGCCCGAAACGCCACAGGACCTGATCAGGCACAATTGCCTTCGCTTCAGTGGCCTTGCGTCTTTTCCTCAGTGGAGACTCCATCGCGGCAATGAACTGCAGACGGTTTCTCCCAAAGGAAACCTGACGGCCAATGACAGCGAATCATTACTTGCGGCGGCCTGCGCCGATGCGGGAATACTGGGGGCAGGTGACTGGTTGATGAGTCGTGATATTGCTGCCGGGGGACTGTTGCAGGTCCTTCCTGACTGGCAATTGGATACCGCCGGTGGGGTCTACCTGGTCAGGCCATCAGCCAAGTTTCCGGGTGCCGTGGTCGTCGCGTTCAAACAATGGATCGAGTCAAAGTTTACCCCCGCGCCCCCATGGACCATCTGACCGGCTGACCTTCGATTCCCCTGACCGACACATGGCTGCCGGTCATGTGTGTTCATAAAATCAGCATTGCATCAGAGCCAATACAGGATAGTAACGGACCACAACCAGCCGATGCAGAGGGTGATGGCAAGGTAGATCGCCACAATCATCAGAGGCTGATTCCACATGACACACCTCCCATAACCGCTTTCTTTACATGGGTGCCTGGTAAAACGGGCGCTCGTCGCATGAGCAATAACTCGTCAGAACACTCCAAGGGTCAATTCCATCGCCAGTACAGCGGACAACGCCAGCGTCATCACCAACGCGATAAACATCAGGCCCAACTCGGCCAGCTGCTTATAAAGGGCCATCGGCCGTTTCGTGATTCGAGCAATTGATCTATCAGTGGAAGCCATCACTCATCCTCACTTTTGCGTGGAACACGCACCACAGGCTTGACTTGGGCAGTAAGGCGATGGAACCGCATGGTGTCGCGCGTTTCATTTCCTACCCCTCGCGTCATGCCGAATCCGGCGAGCCCCGCCGTCTCCATGATGTCCGGGACGACAGCTGTTGCGGGTACCAGGGGTGGTGCAACTAATGAGCCATTTCAATAGGGCGAAGAAAAAACTCAAATTAATTAACAAGCTGTTTGCGAGGGGTTTCAAGCGAGAGAAAGGGGGGAGGGGGGAATATTCCTCAAAGTTGGTGGTAAACGCCTGGTTGGGTGGGTGTAGTACCCCATTTTTGGAGAGAGTAGCGGCCCTGTTTCACCGATTGTTTTTGGTAGGGGCTACTTGTCCCTGAGGCGAGGTGGATTTAACGGGGCGGAAGGGCCGCTTCTAACTGTGGTTTCAACCGGTCGAAGCAACACACTGAATTCTGTTTAATAGACGAGTGAGTTTTCGGCACCGCACATTACCCGAGGAGAAACATCGATGCCGAGAATCACGTAACCGCTACTCAAGCAGCTGATCTATCAACACCGCATTGGTGTAGATCAAACTGCCGTCACTCGCCCGGTGTCCAACCAGATGGAACTGTCCGCGTTCGTGGTGCAAATAGACACGCATCTGACAGTCGGACAAGGGGGCGTATCCCTCGGGCATGATCAGATCCATCGAGTCCATATCGACATCGACCATGGCTTCCGGCTCGTGGGTCTTCTGCAAGTGCTCTTCGGCCTGCTCCAGACGGAGGTGCAGAGGGCCGTCGACGTAGAAATGAACTTCCCCCATCGGGGTGGACTTTTGGGCGCCGCTGGTTTTGCACCAACCTTCGATCGTCAGGGCACTCATGACGAAACCTCCCATGTGGATTGCTGGAATCTGTAGCTATCGTTCCTGCTCGATGCCATCACTTATGTTGGATGACTGCACAAGGGCAGGGTTCGATTTTTGGCGCCGCTTCTGGTCGACCCTGCTGTCCGTCATCAGAAATTCAGTATAGCCGGTCGCCGGGCCTCGCTTGCCAACCTCACGTACAACCCGATGGGCTCTATACTTCTTACTGACTTTGCCGCCCCGATGGGTGGTATTTGTCTGCCCTGCTTGGACGTCAGTGGCGATGCTTTTGCATAACCAATGAACAACAGGAATAGGATGAAGAGGAAATGGCAATAGCAATTGTCCTGATACTAATCGTTATTGCATCAGTGCTATTCCACATACTGGCGCCTTGGCACGCGACACCGGCAGCTTCCAACTGGGGTTCCATAGACACCACCCTGTTCATCACCCTGATCATTAGCGGAATATTTTTCATTGCCATCACGGTATTCATGGCTGTAGCGGTGATGCGGTATCGTCACAAGGAGGGCGCCAGGGCGGCCTACCAGCCAGAAAATAAAAAGCTGGAACTGTGGTTAATTATCATTACGTCGGTAGGTATTGCCGGGATGCTGGCGCCAGGCCTTGTTGTCTACAACGACTTCATCCGGGTACCGAAAGAGGCTTACGAACTTGAAGTGGTCGCCCAACAGTGGCAGTGGGCCTTTCGTTTTCCCGGCCAGGACGCAAAGCTGGGCAAATCGGATATCAGGTTTATTGATGCCGCCAATCCCTTCGGCCTTGATCCCAAGGATCCTGCAGGGCAAGACGATGTGCTTGTAATGAATAATGAAGTTCGCCTTCCGCTCGACCGGCCGGTGAAAGTCTTGTTGCGCGCTAAAGATGTCCTGCACGATTTCTATGTACCGCAAATTCGCAGCAAGATGGATATGGTGCCAGGAATGGTGTCGTACTTTTGGTTTACGCCAACTAAAACCGGAAAATACGAAGTCCTTTGCGCTGAGTTTTGTGGTGTAGGTCATTACAACATGCGCGGCCATATGATCGTGGAAGAGCAGGGCGTCTTCGATCAATGGCTCAACGGCCAGCCGACTTTTGCGCAGACATTGACGACAACTGCCAAACCCGGTCGCGACAGCGTGCTGGAAAAAGGCCGCCAGTTGGTCGAACAGCTCGGCTGCAAGGCCTGCCATAGCCAGGATGGCAGTGCCAGTCTCGGCCCGGGATGGAAAGGGCTGTACGGCCGCACTGAACAGTTTGCCGATGGCACCAGTGCGGTGGTCGACGAGGCCTACCTGAAAGAGTCGATTCTCGATCCGAAGGCCCGGCTGGTACAGGGCTACCCGCCGGTGATGGTGGCCTATACTCTCAAAGACGATGAAATGGGCGCTGTCATCGCCCTGATCAAATCACTGGGCGCAGCGGGGCAAGACGATGAACCTTCGACCGGCGAAGCGTCGAGCCCGGGTGAAGACCTGGTGGCGCAGGGGCAGCGATTGGCCGGGTCGCTCGGCTGTCTGGCCTGCCACAGTGTCGATGGCAACAAGGGCGTCGGCCCCAGCTGGCAGGGCCTGTATGGCAAGACGCAAACCCTTGCCGACGATACGAGCGTAAAGGTCGACGAGGGCTATATCAAAGAATCGGTTCTGCATCCCAATGCCAAAATCGTCAAGGGCTATGCAGCCGTCATGCCGGCCCTGGCTCCGAGTGACGAGGAGCTCAATGCACTGATCGCTTTTATCAAATCCAAAGCGAATGCTGACGCTGATGCGAGCAAGGCGGAGCCAGGGAAGTAGCCGTAAAACAGCCAGGAATGCACTGAAACTTCGGCAGGAGGATGACGTGATGGCCTATGCGGAGCAAGCCGAGACAGAAGCACTGCACGAGCCCAAGAGTTTCCTGACCAGATATATCTGGAGTCAGGACCACAAGGTCATAGCCATTCAATATTCCTTGACGGCCATCTTCGTGGGTCTTATCGCTCTGGTGTTGTCCAGCTTGATGCGCATGCAGATAGGTTTCCCCGGCAGTTTGGCGTTCATGGACGCCAGTACTTACTATCAGGCGATGACCATGCACGGCATGATCATGGTCATTTACTTGCTCACAGCCTTGTTTCTGGGTGGTTTCGGCAACTATCTGATCCCGCTGATGGTGGGCGCCCGCGACATGGTCTTCCCCTATGTCAACATGCTCAGCTACTGGTTCTACCTGGTGGCGGTACTGGTGTTGCTCAGCAGTTTTTTTGTCCCTGGCGGCCCCACAGGTTCGGGCTGGACGCTCTATCCGCCACAGTCCATTACCCAGGGGACACCGGGGGTCGAGTGGGGCATTGTCCTGATGCTCGTCTCACTGGCGATTTTTATCGTCGCCGCCACCATGGGCGGGTTGAACTACGTCACCACGGTGTTGCAGGCGCGCACGCACGGCATGACCTTGTTTCGCATGCCGCTCTCGGTATGGGGCATCTTCATGGCCTCGATCATGGCCTTGCTGGCCTTCCCGGCGTTGTTCGTCAGTGCGGTCATGATGCTGTTCGACAAGCTGTTGGGCACCAGCTTCTTCATGCCGGCGATGATCTCGCTGGGGCAGCAGCTCGATCACCAGGGTGGCAGCCCGATATTGTTCCAGCACCTGTTCTGGTTCTTCGGCCACCCGGAGGTCTACATCGTCGCTCTCCCTGCGTTTGGTCTGGTCTCCGACTTGATCAGTACCCATGCGCGTAAAAATATCTTCGGCTACCGAATGATGGTGTGGGCCATTATTGCGATTGGCGTACTCAGTTTTGTGGTCTGGGCGCACCACATGTATGTCAGCGGAATGAACCCGTACTTTGGCTTTTTCTTCGCAGTCACCACCTTGATCATCGCGGTGCCGACGGCGCTGAAAGTCTATAACTGGGTACTGACCCTGTGGCGCGGCGACATCCACCTGACTGTGCCGATGCTGTTTGCCCTAGCCTTTATCGTCACCTTCCTGGTCGGCGGTCTGACCGGGTTGTTTCTCGGCAATGTGATCGTGGACATCCCGCTCTCGGACACCTATTTCGTCGTGGCCCATTTTCATATGGTCATGGGGGTAGCCCCGGTACTGGTGGTGTTCGGCGGCATTTATCACTGGTACCCGAAAGTCACCGGGCGCCTGTTGAACGACACCCTGGGCAAGTTGCATTTCTGGATAACCTTTCTGGGCACCTACGCCATTTTCTTCCCCATGCACTACTTGGGTTTCCAGGGCATGCCACGTCGTTACTACGCCTATGAAAACTACGCGTTCATCCCGCAGTCCGCGCAAGACTTGAATGCCTTCATTACGGTGATCGCATTGACTGTCGGCGTTTCCCAGTTGCTGTTCCTGTTCAACCTGGCCTGGAGTGCATTCAAGGGCAAGCCCGCAGGCAGTAATCCCTGGGGGGCGGCCAGCCTGGAATGGCAAACGCCGGACACCCCGCCGAAACACGGTAACTGGGGAGAGAAGTTGCCGGTCGTGCATCGCTGGGCCTATGACTACAGTGTGCCGGGGATAGAGCAGGATTTCGTGCCGCAAACGGTCTCCGCTGAGGAGCTGGAGCAGATGCGGCAACTCAGTGCCGGAACCAAGGCGGACATCAAGACATGAACAGGCTGCTATTGAGAAACGCCGACGGCGCTGATCCCGGCGGTAGCTGGAGTCGCGACCCTGAGGGTATTCCGGCCGCCGAGGATGCCGATAGAAGGCAAACCGCAAGGGTAGGCCTGCGCTTGTTTCTGGTGGTGGTGAGTTCGTTATTCTTCCTCTTCCTGATCGCCTTTATTGCCCGTTCTCAAATGGCCGACTGGCTACCCCTGACAGAGCCTTTGGCGCCGTTAGGCAATCTCCGGCCGCTCTGGCTGAATTCGGCTTTTCTGGTATTGAGTTGCATCGCACTGCAATGGTCGCGTATGGCCGCCCGAAAGGCTCGGCTGGGCGCAACGGTCATTGGTTTTGCATTGGGGGGTGTGTTTGCCATTGCCTTTCTGGCGGGGCAACTCTGGGTCTGGCAGCAGTTTGTCGCCTGGGGCTACTTTGTCGCCAGCAATCCGGCCAACAGTTTCTTCTACCTGTTGACCGGCCTGCATGGGCTCCACCTGCTGGGCGGGCTGATCGCCTGGTGCTGGATCGTCGCCAGATTTCTGCGTCATGTGCCACTGGCGCAACTTGGCGCCAGCGTAGAGCTCTGTGCCATCTATTGGCATTACTTGCTGGGCCTTTGGTTCGTGCTATTCGCGCTGCTGGCCAGCACGCCGCAAACCTATGAAGCCATCGCCAGATTCTGCGGCCTGAGGTGAACAGTCATGGCATTGCACCCACAAGCCCAAGTCGAATCCAGTTCATCCAATCCACCAGGTTCGCCGCCTGCACCGGGATGGCAGGGCATCGCCAGCGATTGGTCCTCGGATAAAGAGGCCTTCAAGCAGGTGCCCTGGGGCAAGGCGATGATGTGGATATTCCTGCTCAGCGACACGTTTATATTCACCTGTTTTCTGACCGGATACATGTCGGTACGCATGACCATCACCAGCGCCTGGCCGAACCCCAGTGAAGTATTCGCATTGACGATCGGCGGCAAGGAAATCCCGCTTATTCTGATCGCCATCATGACCTTTGTGCTGATCAGTAGCAGCGGCACCATGGCCATGGCCGTCAATTTCGCCTATCGCCGTAATCGCGCGAAAACCGCGACCCTGATGCTGGCGACCGCTGCCTTGGGTGTGACTTTCGTCGGCATGCAGGCATTTGAATGGAGCAAGCTCATCGCAGAAGGGGTGCGTCCCTGGGGGAACCCCATGGGAGCGGCGCAATTTGGCGCCAGTTTTTTCATGATTACCGGTTTTCACGGACTGCATGTATCAATCGGCGCCCTCTACCTCAGCATTGTGGCGCTGAAGGTATGGCGCGGAGATTATGAGCGCTCCGGCAACTATCAGAACGTCGAGATAGCCGGGCTTTACTGGCACTTCGTGGATTTGGTGTGGGTATTTATTTTTGCATTCTTCTATTTATGGTAGAGGAGCACGGGTGATGGCACATGCTCAGGGTCAGCAACATCCAATCAGTTTGTACCTTAAAATCTGGGGGCTGTTATTCGTCCTCAGCACGCTGTCGTACCTTGTCGACTATTTCCACTTCCATGGCTACCTTCGGTGGTCCCTGATCATCACTTTCATGTTGTTGAAGGCAGGTTTGATTGTCTCCATCTTCATGCATATGGCATGGGAGCGCCTGGCATTGGTCTACGCCATACTGGTGCCACCGTTGTGTTTACTGGTGCTTATCGGGCTGATGGCCTCCGAGGCAGACTATATTTTCCTCAGCAGGGGCATTTTCTTTGGCCAGTAGGCTAGCAGCTTTCGGATGGCCTTGAGTCCCCAGGCGCTAACCCGATATCACTCGCTTGAACTGATGCCATTTGTGCTGCCAGGCCACTGTCCAGTGGGGGGCTGCCGTTCCTGTGCCGGCGATCTTCAGTTTCGGATGCTGTTTGATGACCTGGTCCAGTACCGATTCCTGATTCGGTTCAACATCCACGAAGAAGATATGTTTGCCTTCTTTTACTGCCTGTTTGAAATTGCGGAAGTGAGTGTTCGGCACCTGGAACCCAAAAAAACCGCCTTCCCAGATGCAGAAGCCCAATACAACAATGGCAAGGAAGATAAAGGGCATCCAGCCTGCGGCGGATTCGGTCCAGCCCATCCAATAGGCGCCACCCAGGACCAACGCTGCGAGTGGCACGCCGATCACCGCACCAATCTCACCAGAGTGAACAGCATCCTGTTCCATCAGCGAGCTGATCTCGTGGAGGTGATGTTCTTCTACATCAGCAACTTTTTCACTGAGCACATGAATCTGTTCGGAATTGATGCCGCTGGCTTCCAATTCATATTCAACGTTTTCAAGATCGTTGAGATTGTCACTGATGTAATAGTGTCGGTTCATGCCACACCTCCCATCTCGGGTTTGCTGCAGACCTCCTCTGTCCGGCAGCACTTGGCAGCTGTACTGTGGGGAACGTTGCACGCCCGGTGCAATCTGAAAAAAGTATAGCACTCACCATTCTGCGGACCGGTCACTGGCTGATCTGCACAATGACCGGACCTTCCGTCACGATCGGCGGGTTCGCGCGGATATTCGATGCATTTTTCTGAATCCAGTCACGCGCGACTTTCAGGCTCGCATCGCTGCCGGCCTTGTCCGTGCAAACAGTCACCGCTGTACCACCATCACCCGTATTCAACAGTGTGTAGCTGACGAGGCCAGGCACTGTCCGCAGGGTCGCTTCGACGTCGGCATTGCGCTCTTCCAACAACTCGAAAAGCTGCTTTGCTCCAGTACCCAGGTAGGTTCTTATAACCGCATACATAGTCGTCTCCCTTGGGAGTGTCGCCTTGATGCCAATCCAGATCCGTTGATGGCCGCCATTACTCAAGGCTTCAGTTCGCCCTGATTTATTAAGCTTAGCCAAACGCCGGTGACAATCGTAATGCAACGACCACCGGCCATTTTTGGCCGATAACTGCCTGTCGTGAGGGGCTGAAACCGACCCATTGCAGCCAGTCGGCATAACAGTTTTCAACCAATCGCCGGAACAATGTGGCTGCTTCACCCAACCCCTTCTCGTATCATCAGCGCCTTTGCATCTGGAACGAACTGTGTGAAATCGCCAACTGGAAAAGCCCCGGCTGCCCCTGATGGGACGAAGTGGGACGTAGGCGAGGCTGTCAATCAGCTCTCGTGGGACGACTTGCGCATCATCAAGACGCTCAGTGATTGCGGCAATCGTTCGGCTACGGCCAAGAAGCTTGGCATCAATGTATCCACCGTTTCGCGCCGAGTTGCTCAAGTTGAGCGAACGCTCGGCATCGCGCTGTTCGATCACCGCAAATCAGGGTATCTGCTCACCGCCGAGGGTGCTGAATTGCGAGCACTCGCCGAGCGAGTGGAGCTGGATATCGTCAGCGTCACGCGGCGTGTTTCACGTTCAGGCCAAGGCCCCCTCGGGAAACTTCGAATTACCACCAGCGACTCGCTGCTGCTGTACTTCTTCACCCCCATCATCGCGGACTTCAAGGCCCTGAACGAGGGGATCTCCATCGAGGTGCTGGTGGGCAATGAAACCCTTAGCCTCGCCCGGGATGAATCGGATATCGCGATTCGAGCGACGAGAAAACCTGCAGAAAGCCTGGTGGGCCGTAAACTGGCGAACATTGCCTGGGCACCTTACTGCTGCGCCAAGCAGATGACTGCCTTGCCCCTTTTCGAAGAGGGCCAGGCATGGGTGTCATACTCCGCAGCGCTCTGCGGTTTGAAGGCGACAAGCTATGTCGAAAGCAGAGTCGCTGCTGAGCGCATAGCGTACCGCACCGATTCTGTTGCAGCAGCAAGCGCTGCAATCGCGGCGGGTCTGGGATTTGGATTCCTTCCCTGCATGTTGGGCGACATAACCCCAGGGTTGGTACGCGCCGGCCCGGTGGTGCCAGAGCTTCAGGATGAGTTGTGGCTGCTGACTCACCAGGACATTCGAAAATCGTGGCGAGTCAAAGCATTCATGACCTTCTGCGCCGCTGCCGTGGCCAGTCAAAAGCCCTTGGTCGAGGGGCAATTGATACTCCCGGTCACCTAGATCGAAACCGGGAGTGCAGCTCAGATGTCTCGGGCGCCAATCACGGCCTTGCACACGATCTCAATCAGCTGCGGACGCTGGGCAAGTCTCGACACCCCAATGATATTGCTCGCGCACTGAGGCCGCTCAGTGCCATAGGCCGCCTTGCGCACTTTGCCGACCACCGCGAACGCAGCGTCCATGTCCAGCACATAAAGCGTTTCCTCGACAACATCTTGCATAGTTGCGCCATACAAGGTGAGCAGCTTCGAAATGTTGTCGTAAGAGACCCGCATCTGCTCTCCCATCGAAGAGAAATCACTGGGCTTACCATCGGCGTTCAGCGGCGCCGGGGCTACCAGATTACCTGCCTCATCATGGTTGAATTGACCTGATACGTAGATCTCGTTTCCTACCCGCCGTGCCTGCGGATAGCCATACGCCTCCTCCCAGGAAACGCCCCAGTAGGCGGTCTGCTTGTTGAACGGTTGTGAAGCTGCCATTGCATTCTCCTGCACATGAGGGACCGGAATGATCCGAATGGGTGGGCGAATGCTAGCAGCGCGATCGCGTATTTTATGGCTTATAAATGAGCCGACAGGAGCGCAAAAATGCGCCACCGACAGGCGCCTTGTTTCGTTATCTTTTGCTCGTCCTCAAGCAATGACGCTGAGGAGTGCACTCGTGGCTACGGTAATGCCTGCAAGGTGCGGGACCCGAGACTTGTGCGATTGAACATCATCGAGCTGAAAGGAAACAAAAATGAGCAATCCTAAAACTGAAGTCCTGACTCCGCTTAATAGCCAACTGATCTTCATCGATCAGCAGCCACAGATGGCCTTCGGCGTTCAGAGCATTGACCGGCAAACGCTGAAAAACAATACCGTTGCCTTGGCCAAGGCAGCGAAGATTTTTAATGTCCCCACTACCTTCACCACGGTTGAGACAGAAAGCTTCTCAGGTCACACCTACCCCGAGCTACTCGCTGTGTTCCCGGACGCCCCGCTGCTGGAGCGCACCTCCATGAATTCCTGGGATGATCAGAAGGTACGCGACGCACTCAAGAGAAATGGTCGCAACAAGATCATCGTCTCCGGCTTGTGGACCGAGGTATGCAATGCCACCTTCGCCCTGTCGGCAATGAACGATGCCGGCTATGAAATCTATATGGTTGCAGATGCCTCCGGCGGCACCACCAAAGAAGCCCACGATTACGCCATGCAGCGCATGATCCAGGCCGGCGTGGTACCGGTGACCTGGCAGCAGGTGCTGCTGGAATGGCAACGGGACTGGAAGAACCGCGACACCTACGACGCCGTAATGGAACTGGTAAAGGAACATTCTGGTGCATATGGCATGGGCGTCGACTACGCCTACACCATGGTGCACAAGGCGCCTGAGCGCGTTCAGCATGGCCCCACCCTGGCGCCTGTCGCTGCATCTGTCTGAGCCATCGCCAGCCCCTGCCCTGGGGGCTGTTCACAGACTTGCGAAGGGTGCGCAGTCGACTGAACCGAGTCAACGAGCCTGGCCTGGCCCCCCTGGGGATTTCCAGTGCCCAGCGCTGTTCGAGTCAGGCGCTCGCATCCTGTTACCTGGATTAACGGATGTGTATGAACAAGGACAAATCTACCGTGCTGGCGACTCGCACACTGGCTTCGACAGGGCAGCTCAAATCCTGGCAGATAAGAACTGCCAAACAACTGATGCTGGACAGGCTGGATACCGGCATTTCAGTGACTGAACTAGCCGAAGCTTGCGCATTGTCGCGCAGTCACTTCTCACGCAGGTTCAAGGAAAGCACCCGGATGTCCCCGCAGCGATGGCTGCGTGAACAGCGGGTCATGAAGAGCAGAGAGTTATTGAAGGCTTCCACGATGTTGCTCACAGAGATCGCGCAGGAATGCGGCTTCAGCGATCAATCTCACTTCTGCCGTACATTCGTGAAGGCTGAAGGCATGACACCGAAGGCTTGGCAGCAACAAGCAATCTGCCCGATTCCGGTCGTTGCTTGAGACGGTAAGGCATCATCAACGCGCGGGCGAGCCCAAGCGGACTGAGGTGTAACCCCCTTGAAAATCAATTTGTTACAGCTATCGACGATTTTTTATAAATCTTGCGCGCTAAATTATTGAGCGGCAACTTATTGCGCATTGTTATAACGCAAACATTTAAATCGCTAACAGAATCCCTCGAAGACATTCAAAAGTGAGGAAAGCCATGAAAGTTCTCTACACCGCAGTCGCAACCGCAACCGGCGGTCGTGATGGCCGAGCCATCTCCAGCGACAAGAACCTCGACGTGAAACTGGCCACTCCGAAGGAATTGGGCGGTGCCGGTGGTGATGCCACCAACCCTGAGCAACTGTTCGCCGCTGGTTACTCGGCCTGCTTCATCGGTGCACTGAAGTTCGTCGCCAGCCAGAGCAAACGCAGCATTCCAGCCGACGCCTCGATCACTGCGCGGGTCGGCATTGGCCAGATCCCAGGCGGCTTTGGCCTGGATATCGACCTGAACATCAACCTGCCAGGCCTGGAGCACGCCGATGCACAAGCGTTGGTGGAGGCGGCCCACCAAGTGTGCCCGTACTCCAACGCAACCCGTGGCAACGTCGATGTCCGTCTGCACGTCACCGTCTAACTTCCCGCCTCACGAGAAACAGGAGATATGAAATGAACGTTTTGACCAAAACACTCGTCGGCTCGCTCCTTGCCTTGTCGATCGGTAACGCATTCGCTGACTCTGGCGTCGAACACAACACCCAGGCATTCCTCGATGCATTGAACTCAGGCAGTGGTAAACCCATCGAGCAGCTTTCGCCGAAGGACGCCCGTGCGGTACTGACCGGCGCTCAGGCCGGGGTAAAACTGACACTGCCCAAGGCGGATGTCAGCGAGAAGACCATCACCGTCGACGGCCAGGACATCAGCTTGACCATCGTGCGTCCGGCGGGTGTGAAGGGGACCTTGCCTGTGTTCATGTACTTCCACGGCGGTGGCTGGGTGCTCGGCGACTTCCCGACCCATGAGCGCCTGGTGCGCGATCTGGTCGTCGGGTCCGGGGCGGCGGCGGTGTTCGTCAATTACACCCCGTCCCCTGAAGCGCACTACCCGACGGCGATCAACCAGGCCTACGGGGCAACCAAATGGGTGGCCGAGCACGGCAAGGAAATCAATGTCGACGGTAAGCGCCTGGCGGTAGCGGGCAACAGCGTCGGCGGCAACATGGCAGCCGTGGTCAGCCTGATGGCCAAGGATAAAGGTACCCCGGCCATTAAGTACCAGGTGCTGCTGTGGCCAGTGACCGACGCCAACTTCGAGACAGCGTCGTACAACCAGTACGCCGAGGGGCACTTCCTCACCAAGAACATGATGAAGTGGTTCTGGGACAACTACACCACCGACCCCAAGCAACGTGCCGAGATCTACGCCTCGCCGCTGCGCGCTACCACTGAGCAGTTGAAAGGCCTGCCGCCAGCGCTGGTCCAGACCGCGAGTGCCGATGTGCTGCGTGACGAAGGGGAAGCCTACGCTCGCAAACTGGACCAAGCCGGCGTGCCGGTCACTGCGGTGCGCTACAACGGCATGATCCATGACTACGGCTTGCTGAACGTGGTCAGCCAGGTTCCGGCGGTACGCTCTGCAATGCTGCAGGCTTCCGAAGAGCTGAAAGTTCATTTGAAGTGACCCCCACTCAAGACCGGAGATGTATGCCATGAACTGGTAATCACCGCCGGAAACGAAAAGCCCGCTAAACAGCGGGCTTTTTCGTTTCCGGTGTAGCGTTAGCAGCCCTCCGCCAAGGGCACCTATGGGTAGGATAGCGACCACCAGCCATTGTGACTGACCCACCCTTGTCCTCCCTCAACCTGGAGGACGAGGCATGAACACTATTGCTAGATACAGCCATCAGCCTTGGAACAAGGGAAAGCTTGTCGGGCAGAAAGCCCCGCTTCGAGTCAGAGATATCTGGGCCATCCGGGTCAGACTTCAGCTTGCTGAGAAGACGCGTGATTTGGCGCTCTTCAACTTGGCCATCGATAGCAAGCTGCGTGCCTGTGACTTAACCAAGTTGCGAGTCCGAGACATCGCCCATGGGGAGCATGTGTCGTCATGAGCCATCGTGATGCAGCAGAAAACTCAGCACCCAGTGCAATTTGAAATCACTGAGCAAACCCGAACGGTTCTGGAGGCTTGGATGCATCGGGCCCATCTCCGCAGTGAGGACTTCTTGTTCCTGAGCCGCTTGCACGCCTCAGACCATCTTTCCACCAGGCAATACGCTCGAATAGTCAAAGCGTGGGTGACAGCCATTGGTCTTGATCCAACCATGTACGGTACCCACACGCTACGGAGAACCAAGGCATCGTTAATCTATCGCAGGACGAAGAACCTGAGAGCTGTCCAACTCCTGCTTGGTCATACGAAGCTTGAAAGCACTGTCAGATACCTGGGAATCGAGGTCGATGATGCCCTGGAAATGGCAGAACAAACGGAGGTCTGATCATCCATAGTGACGGTCGATGCTAGACCGTCGCTATCCGACCCAAAGGGGACATTTCGCCGAGAATCAAACGCTATTTTTACTCTACGAATTGGCCCATTTATTGGCGAACCTGTAGAGAGGTAAGAACGAGTCCGATAGCTCCTTACCCAGTGGTGTTAGTCCATAACCGCCATCGTTTGACTCGATGAAGCCCGCCTCTCGGAGCTCATTGACTCTGCTTTGCAAAACGGTGGGCGAGATATCGCCACACGCGCTTCTCAATGCACGGGAACTCAGTGAACCGTGCTGAAGCTCCCAGATAATCCGCAAGGCCCATTTTTGTCCGAGCACATCCAGGAGCGCCATGATCGGACGACGCCCGTCTAGCATTCGTGAATCCAAGTTTTGCTCATCACTCATAATTATGGCCCTTGTGTGCTACTTATTGTGTAGCGAATACTAGTGCTACATATTTGATAGCGGAGGGTACACCGTGGCTCGAATTCAAGCACTCAGCAAACCCTACACAGAAGAACTCCAGGCAACGTTCGACAAAATAATGGGGGAGGGTGTCCCACCACTGTTGTTGTTCACGACCATCGCCAGCAGCGAGAGGGCGTGGCGCAAGTTCAGGGGCGGTTCATTGCTGGATGGAAACCTGCTGACGCTTCGTCAACGGGAACTGATCATCAACAGGGTCTGCGCGCGTACTGGATGCGAATATGAGTGGGGTGTGCACGTTATGGCTTTCGCTGAGAGCGCCGGACTGACCAGAGACGATATCGGCCACACGCTGGACCATCCACTCCGGGCGGAATACTGGAAGGAAGAAGAAGCGGTGCTGCTGGCTACGATCGATGCCCTGCACGATCGCGCTACATTGACCGAAGTGGAATTTCAGGCCGCCCGAAAGTACCTCGATGACAATCAGATTCTTGAAGTGCTCATGCTGGCGGGCTTCTATCGAACGGTATCGTATATTGCCAATAGTCTGGCTCTTCCGCTTGAGCCAAACGCGGCGAGGTTCAGCGAGTTTCGTCATGAAACCGCGCAATCATCTTAGGCTCACTGTCCGCTTCTGGCTGTGGATTCAACCGGTCGATCGCCTCCAAGGCGCCGCGTACGTTGTCGGCGACCTCAGCTGACCCACGCTGCTCAACCCAGTTGAATAGTTCCAGGATGGCGGCTTCGAGGGCGAGTTGGTTTTCGTTGATTTTGAGAAGCAGGGAGGGGAGCAGGTCAAAATTAGGCATCGCGGATCCTCGGTTATGAGGTGAGCGTAGCACCAGGCAGAAAAAGCAAAGCCCCGAAGGTTCGCGGCTCCGGGGCTTCTATTTTCGCCCCCATCCCTTAATGTTTGGCGAACGTGGCGCGAAGATTACCAGTGATGTACTAGCGCATCACTACTGCGATAGGTGGATTGTGTTCCGTTGGCACGACGCCGGAGAGAGGGTGGAAGCTGTCTAAAACCACTGCGATCTATTTTGGTTTTGCTGGGCCGATCCGAAGCGTTCATCGCATCGTATTTGACCAAACGCTTAGCAGGGCTAAAGTCCAGTTGTTTGTGAGCACGACGCAATAAAGGTCGGACCTGTTAGACGTTAACCAGCAACGGCTGTCGTCACGCAGGTTCATCAGTGGCGGGGGGGTAGAAAAAGAGTATTCCTCATGATCAAACACCTTCAAATAATGGCATTGGTTTCTATCTTCGCGATCGTTGCGGGGTGCCAAACGGATCAATCGACTTCCGCCTCTGGTGCGAAGGCTGCGAACGCTCAGATGGATCAGGAGGCAAAAGCGGCGTTAAAGAGTTTATATATCAGTACGCCGGAAGCGCGTGTCTTAGCGCAGAAAGCCAAGGGTATCCTCGTTTTCCCGGATGTGCTGAAAGCGGGTCTCATCGTCGGTGCACAGCATGGCGAAGGCGAATTGATTGAGAACGGCAAAGTCACGGGATACTACTCGACCACTGCAGCCTCATACGGTCTTCAGGCGGGCGCGCAGAAGTTTGGTTACGTGATGTTCTTCATGACCTATTCAGCGATGAACGATCTGAAAAATGTTAATGGCTTTGAGGTCGGCGTGGGCCCAAGCATTGTGGTCGTAGATTCAGGCATGGCTAAGTCGCTGACTACTTCAACGGCTCAGTCTGATGTTTATGCGTTCATCTTTGATCAAAAGGGCTTAATGGCCGGGCTGGGACTGCAGGGTTCAAAAATTACTAAGCTCGATCGTTGAACCCGTCGGTCGGTCGCTTCAGCTGGAGGCTCGAGCGACAGCTAGCGAGCCTCCTCGTTGCCATCAGGAATGCGGAGTTGGTCAAACCACAGCCAACGAAAAATTACAGGTAGAAAGAGGTGTGGTTTCGACCCATTGCGGACGGTGGGCAACACCAACACTTTCAGTGTCGTCAACGCCACTACAAGTCCCGAGCCCAGGTCTGGCTGACGAGGTCTTTTCCGAAGCTGTGTACCTGTTCTTCTTCGACCAGTTGAAAACCTGCTTTCTGGTATAGCTTTCGGGCATCGGAAAGCACGCTGGTTGTCCAGAGGATCATGCTCTTGTAGCCCACATGGCGTGCAAATCGGAGACTCTCTTCCAGCAACCGATTGCCGATTCCCATGCCTCTGGCACTCGCATCCACATACAGCATCCGTAGCTTGGCGGTCGTCTCATCATGTCTGACGACAAAGACCGAACCGATGACCATGCCATCTTTTTCCGCGATCCAGCACCGTTCGCAAGACTGATCGAACTCACGAAGGTATTTGGCGACGATTTCCGCCACCAGCGCTTCGAACTCCGTATTCCAACCGTATTCGCGGGCATAGAGTTGAGCTTGCTGCTGAACGACAATGCCCATGTCACCCGCTCGTGGATCGCGCAGAAGGTAGGAGGGATCCCTGTCGCCCAATTGCGTCTGTATCCGTCTCATGGCTTGGATCAATTGCTCTTGCTGTGGCTCAGGCAAGCCTTGCAGCATCACCACGACTTCTTCACGAGCGGCTTGCTCCAGCGAGGCCAGCACGGTACGACCTGGATCGGTGAGCTGGATTTGAGATGCTCGGGCATCGGTTGCCGAGCGAGTCCTGCTGATCAATCCTTTTTTCTCGAATCCGCCGATGACGCGGCTGAGGTAGCCAGCATCTAGGCCGAGCATATGGCAGAGGTCTGAACTCTTCAGGCCAGCACTGGCGCCCAATTCATAAAGGATGCGTGCCTCGGTCAAGGAAAACTCGGCTTGCAGCAGGTGCTCTTGCAGGGCGCCGATCTGCCGGGTGTAGAAACGGTTAAAGCGGCGGACTGTGTCAGCGCGCTCCATGATGGTTGCGGTCATGAAAACCCCATATAGTTGCTTCAGGCAATTATATTATTGACTTAGGCAACCATGTCAATCCTGCGATGGTCAGGTGCAACGGCAGTTTACGGTTAAGACGTATTGGGTCTGACCGTCTGCTTCTGGCCGATTGCTGCCTGCTACAAGGCGCAGCTATCGGCCCAAGATCCAAAACGCGATCAGCACAACGACTTCTGGTAATAGAACCGGGTATGCCCCGGTGGATAATCTGCCAGGCGTCCGAATTCGGAGTAACCAAGTTTTCGATAAAACCCGGGTGCCTGAAAGCTGAAAGTCTCCAGCCAGATACCAATACAGTGCTTTTTCTGCGCGACTTCTTCAGCCATGCGCATTAGCCGTTCTCCGATACCCTGGCCACGCATCGACTCGGGAACGCTGACAAGATCGATGAGCAGCCATCGATAAGAGACCTTGCCGTACAGTCCGCCAATGACTTCGTTACTGTCAGGGTCCCGTAGCAACAGAGCAAATGTTTCATGTGCGTCGTCTCCACCGTTGACCTGGTTATGGGCCAGCAACGGGGTCAAAATTCCCAGCCGCTCTGCTTCAGTAGCATTTTCAGAAAGTTGGATTTCTACAGACATGGTGCTCTCCCTGAGCGGTGAGTAACTGGGTCAACAAGGTATCCCATTCCTGTCACCCCATGGCGGACAGTCCGGACACTAGAGTCCGGTGTTGGATTGATGAGCCGCCCAATGTTTCATCTCTTCTGCAATGAAGTGGTTCACCAGGTCACTGTACATCCTCTCGATTGCATCCGGGCTCAGGCCCTCAGCCTCGGCCCACTCGCGTCTTGTCGCCAACATGGCCTTGAATCGCTCCGGAGCACGCACCGAAGTCACTGAGGTCTTGTACTTCGAGGCAGCCAGTACGTAGTGAAAACGCTTGCCCAACAGTTTGATAACAACCTGATCAAGGGCATCGATTTCACGTCGAATATCCTCCATTCCTGCACACTCTTCGGGCTGCAACTGATTGATGACGTCCATGTAGGTGACTCCGTTTGCTGAAAAATCGTGGGCCTTCGCAAGAAGTATCGGCGTTGGCTAAGGCGGATCGGCGAACTCTTTAGACTGCGTTAATCGATAGGGCGGTGGGCGAGGGTGACTGTGTTTGAGTGACCGCTGATAGTTGCCTGTCACGAATTTTTTCATCGAGACAATCAGGACTCGCTGAATTTTCGGCCAGAAAACCGGATTAATCTCTTACTCAAGAGTCCTGCAAACAAGTGTCGGCTGAAGCATTGCCAGTTGCTCACGAATTGCATGTTCATCGGCAGGAACAAGACAGTACGCGAGCCCGATTCGACTGATCAGCGCGATGATGTTCTCAAGCGACGCGACAGACCTGTTGTGGCGTTCGACATAACGACGATAGGGCTCTTCCAGCAAATCACGCCACATCGGTGCGATGTTTTCGAGGATGTAGGTGAACACCTCCAGGGTTGAGTTCTTCGTCAGATAGCTATGGTGGAAGCCGCCGTTATGACGATCCAGGTAGCGTACGGAGAAACACACGCACTCTGTGAGATAAGCCTCGAAGTCATCTTCGAACTCATTCAGGGAGCGTTGCATTTCCTCAAAAAAGGCAGCGTTCTCTGCACTGACGACAGCCTGAATCAGCTCCTTCTTGGAACCAAAATACCGGTACAGGGTGCGTCGCGAGATGTTGGCACCGCGGGCCACGTCATCGATCGAGAAACCTTCGGCGCCCTCGGCAATCATCGCATCGAGGGCGGCACGCAGGATCAGCGACCGGCCATCACTGGCGTTTTCCATCCTGCTGGCATCACCCCAGCGTAATTGTCGACTCATTTGCACCTTCACACGCTCGGGGGGGGCGGGGCGGGCATTCGTGCCCGGCCCTTGGGAAAAGCAATTGAGCCCGATTTTCACATGGCATGGCACAAAAAGCCATTTCGTGCCAATCTCTGGCACAGATAATAAAAAGTGTGACATAGAGTCGGCCATTTAACAGGAGGCATAGCCATGACCAGAAGTCAGCAGGACTCGAACCGGGACGACGAGTTTGATGTGGTGATTGTCGGTTCGGGCGCCGGCGCCTTGACTGCAGCACTGCGAGCGCACGACAACGGCTTGTCGGTACTCGCGATTGAAAAGAGCGATGTCTATGGCGGTACCACGGCGGTATCCGGGGGAGGGATCTGGATTCCGTGTAACGACCAGATTGCCGCACTGGGGGGCAGCGATTCATACGACGAAGCGATCAGCTATCTGCGCGAGGTGGTTGGCGAAGATTTTGATCAGCAGCGCATCGACGCCTATCTCGACAATGGTCCGAAAATGGTTGAGTACCTGGCACGTCAGGCGCGCACGAATTTTCGCGCGGTGCCGCGCTACCCCGACTACTACCCGGACCGCAAAGGTGGCAAGCCCGGCTACCGCACCATGGAGCCGGCCCCGTTCGACGGGGCGCGCCTGGGTGAACACTTCGAGCTGTTGCGGGCGGCTTCGCCGGCGACCCTGATTGGCGGACGTATCGCCATGACCCAGGTCGAGGCCCACACCATCCTTGCCAAGGAGCGCGGCTGGTTGCTGCTGACCGCAGGGCTGGCGCTGCGCTACCTGAGTGATTTTCGCTGGCGTCGCCGCAGCCGGCGAGATCGCCGCCTGACCCTAGGTAACGCCTTGGTAGCGAGCCTGCGCGCAGCCTTGGCCGAGCGAGGCATTCCCTTGTGGTTGCAAACCTCCATGCAGTCATTGCAACTGGATGAAGGCCGGGTAGTCGGCATCGAAGTGCTGCGCGAGGGGCGCACTCAACGCCTGCGGGCGCGGCACGGCGTGGTGCTTGCCTGCGGCGGTTTCGAGTCGAACCAGGCGATGCGCGAACTGTATCTGCCCCGGCCCACACAGGCCCAATGGACGGCGGCGCCGCCGATCAACCATGGCGACGGCATTCGCGCCGGGCTGGAGGCCGGCGGTGCGGTGGCGCTGATGGAACACACCTGGGGCGCTCCGACAGTGAAGGTGCCTGGGGAGTCGAGCCAGCGCGCCCTGTTCGTTGAGCGTGCGGCGCCCCGTTGCGTGATGGTCAATCGACTGGGCCAGCGCTTCGTCAATGAAGCCGCGCCCTACACGGACATCATCTATGCAATGTATGCCGACCATCAACGCACCCAGGCCAATGCACCGGCCTGGCTGATCTTCGATGCCGAGTACCGCAAGCGCTATCCCTGCGGTGTGTTGCTGCCGGGCAGTGTGCAGCCGGACAGCAAGATCCCCGCCGGCTGGCTCGACAACGTGATCTACCGCGCCGAAACACCGGTCGAGCTGGCAACCAAGATCGGCGTCGACGTCGCCGGGCTCGAAGCCACCCTCGAGCAGATGAACCAATACGCCGCCGCTGGCGTTGATCCGCAGTTCGGCAAGGGTGGCAACCTGTTCGACCGCTACTACGGTGACACCACCTGCAAACCCAACCCCTGCCTTGGCCCGATCGATCGCGCGCCGTTCTATGCCTTGCGCATCGATCCGGGCGAGCTGGGTACCAAAGGCGGACTGCGCACCGACGCCTGCGCGCGTGTGCTGCGCCCGGACGGCTCGGCCATTGCCGGCTGCTATGCGGTGGGCAACACCTCGGCTGCGCTGATGGGCAAGACCTATCCCGGCCCCGGTTCGACCATTGGCCCGGCGATGACCTTCGCCTTCATCGCCGCCGATCACATCGCCGCCGAATCGGCGTCAGCCACCAACAGGACTCAACAATGAACCATGTGATGAAACAGGTACGACTCCACGGCCCTCGAGACCTGCGGGTGGACGAAGTCCCTTTACCATCCCCGGGTGAGACAGATGTGCTGGTCGAAGTCGCCGCGTGCGGTGTTTGCGGGAGTGACCTGGGCTTCTATGAGAGCGGGGGCATTCGCCGCGATGGGGCACCGATGCCATTGGGGCATGAGTTCTCCGGGGTCATCCGCGAGGTGGGCACGGCGGTCGTCCACTACCGGCCCGGCATGCGGGTCGTGGTCAATCCCATGGCCAACGGCGCGATGATCGGCGTGGGCAGCGATGAGGGGGCGCTGGCGAACCTGGTCCGGGTGCGCAACGTAAACAGTGGCCCGATTCTGCATCAACTGCCCGCGAACCTTCCCCTGGAGGTGGCCGCCCTCGTCGAACCGCTGGCGGTGGCCTTGCACGCGGTCAATCGCTCACGGGTGACGGCCGGTGAGTCCGTGCTGGTCCTTGGCGCCGGGGCCATTGGCCTGGGAATCGTCGCGTGCCTGAAGGCCCGGGGCATCAGCCAGATCGCTGTGGCTGACCTGTCTGCCGGGCGCCTGGAGATTGCTGCCGGGCTGGGGGCGAACCTGACGCTCGATCCGACACGAGACGACCTGTGGAGCGAACTCGCACGGGCCCATGGCAGCGTGCCGACTTTCCTGGGGACGCAAGCGCCCGCGACCCAGGTGATCTTCGAGTGTTCAGGGGTGAGTGGCGTGCTGCACGAGGCCATCGCCAGGGCCCGGGATGCCGCCCGCATCACCGTGGCAAGTGTCTACAAGCAACCGCAGGCTTTTGACTTCTCGATCCTGCAGGTCAAGGAACTCGAACTGATCGGCACCCTGTGTTATCCGACGGAGTTCGCGCAGGCACTGGAACTGCTGGCATCCGGCGCATTCGATCCGGAGTCCATGATCAGCCACCGTTTCTCGCTCGATGACGTCGCGCAGGCTTATAAAACGGCGGCTGACCCACAGCGGTCGGCCAAAGTCATCATCAAGCCCTGAACCGTCGCACGGCCGGCAATGCCGGCCGTGCTGTTTATCAGAGGTGCCGGGCCGGGCCTGCGGGTGCAGTGGCCGCCGCATAGATCTCGGAAATAGAGGGATTGCGTCGAAGCGTCTGTCCGCCGCTGACATGAATGACCTGACCGGTCACGAAGCTGGACTCGTTGCTGGCCAGCCAGAGTGCCGCATCGGCCACGTCGGCGGTAACACCACTGCGCCCGAGGGGGATTTCGCGGTGATAGAGGGCAGCGATAGACGGGCTCAGCAGCCCGCCCCCTGACATCGGCGCATCGGCAACACCACCGGGGGCAATGGAGTTGGCCCGGATCCCGTGCTGACCGAATTCGTGAGCGATGCAACGGATGACGTGGTCGATGCCGGCCTTGGTGCCCATGTACGCGGCGTGGTTGTCGAACATGATGCTGGCTGTGACCGACGAGATCTGGATGATTGATCCCCCCGTCGGCATATGACGCAGCAGCGCCTGAAAGTACTGGAACGGGCCGGTGAATTGCACCGCGTTCATTTTCTCCAGGTCTTCGCGGCTGTGTTCCAGGAACGGCTTCAAGAGCCCCCAGCCCGTGGCATTGACGCCGATGTCCAGGCCGTTCAGGCACTGCTTGCTCTGCGCCACCAGATCGTCGACCTCGGCCTGCGAGGTGATATCGCACGCCAGCCAAGGCACCCCAAGTGACTGTGCAACCGCCGCCACTGCATCAGCGCGGCGCCCTGAAACCAGCACGCGCGCCCCTTGTTCGACATAACGTCGAGCCACGGCTTCGCCGACGTTGCCAGGTGCCACACCCAGCACCAATGCCGCTTTACCTTCAAGTCGTTTCGACATGCTGCCCCTCACGCCCCCACATCGATAATGTGCACCACATCCGAGCCATCCCAGTGCCTGGAGGCCGCAATCCCCTGCTGGATCAACTCGCGCATCCCAACCCCATGGATGATTTCGTAAAGCACTCCAGGCTCCGAATGGTTTTCCAGATAGGCCACGCGGGTCGTCGGGTTGCTGGCTTCAAAAACCATCTGCAAACCGGTCGCGGTCAATCGCGCCAGCGTCTGGTCGAAATCATCGACGACCCAGGCGACATGGTGCATCCCCCGGATTGGCTGACCTTCAGCATCGCGATAGGGCGACTTCGCATCGTTGGTCACCTGGATCAGCTCGATCTGGATATCCCCTTGATACGCAAGCCCGACATCGATCGTGACAGTGACCGGCTCACCTCGATACTTGCCTTGGAGGCTGACGTTGCGAAAGAGCGTCCAGGGCCCGACACCGAGATGCTGTCGCCAGCGTTCCATGCTTTGTTCCAGGCTCTCGACCAGATAACCGATCTGACTGATCGGACCAAGCAATGCACTGCTCATGACGCCTCCTTGGGAGTGATGTCATTGGGAAAAGGCTACTGACGAAGGTTCAGCCCGGGGTTGGGCTCTGTGACGCCAGTGGTGGTTATGGCACAAAAATAAGATTATGCGCCAAGCATAATGGCACAAAATAGCTTATGTGTGTCACGCCGACCGAGGGAGTAGGGTGAGCCTTTCGCCGACGTCTCGCTGGAGGACGGAATGATTTGCCATGCAAGCAACAGCCCTGCACGTGTGCGCGAATGAGTTGGCTATGTTGTTCGCGGGGAACCGAAATCGAGATTGCACTCTTGATTTGGCGTAGGCCCCGGCACTGGACAGACATTCGAGACGAGCTTGATAGACGGCGCTCGGAGAAAAAGGCTTGAGCCATAACTCGTGTAGCAGAAGTGCGCTTCAGCCAATAGCTGCCGGTGAGAGCCGGCAGAAACCGGTCAGATCAGTCAGGCCGCTTGCTGTTCGACAATTTTTTTGTCCGTAGAAACAAGCTACTTCTAATCCAGCAACTCATCTCGAATGAGGTTGAACAGGGGCAGTAGCTGTTCACCGCACCGAATCACCCAGCGCGCCAGCGTCTGGCGCGGGATAGCTCAGCTTGCGGGTGCGAGCTTCATTCCGAGCCCGAACGGGCAGACTCAAAGACGTGAGCTTCGCTAACGTGACGGCGCAAAAGGAGGTATCTGCGTCATTTAGGTCACAAGCCTGTTGGCGTAGATTTGTTCCTGAACCCGGTACCCCGCCGGTTAAAGGAAACTGCCATGAACACCCGCATCCACCAAGGTACTGCGCTGGCAACTGGCGCATCTTCTGGTATTGGCGCTGTTTACGCTGACCGGCTTCCCCGTGCTGGCTACGATCTGATCCTGGTTGCGCACCGCGTCGAAAAGCTTCGCGAACTGGTGCGGGCGATTACCACGTGCACTAGCCGCTCAGTTGAGACTATCGCAGCTGATCTCACTGGCGCTGACGATCTGGCCCGTGTTGAGCGCGTACTTCAAACCGATTCCTGCATCACCGTGCTCGTCAACAATGTGGGTATCGGCGCGACCGGCCCTTCGAAATAGGGCACACGTTGCCCGAGGAAAACCAGATGTCGAACCGAAACCAACAAGTCGAGCAGTCGCTGACATCCCGTATAGATGTTGTCGGGCTTTGGTTGGCGCCCTTTGGGCTCCGCATTTTGCTCGCATGGGAATTCTTCGAATCCGGACTTGAGAAGCTGCAAGGGGCGAACTGGTTCGCCGACCTTGGCGACAAGTTCCCGATGCCCTTCTCTTTGCTGAGCTCGAGTACGAATTGGACCATGGCAACCTGGTTCGAACTGGTCGGCAGCTTCGCTTTGCTGCTCGGCTTGGGCACCCGTTTTGTCGCATTGTCACTGTGGGTGCTGACAATAGTGGCCACCTACACCATTCACTGGCCGTCAGATTGGTCGAGCTTGAGCGAGCTGTGGCAAGGCTACGCAATCAGCAACGATGGCTACGGCAACTACAAGCTGCCGTTGATCTACCTGGTGATGCTTTTGCCTCTCATCCTCAACGGATCCGGTCGACTAAGCCTCGATCATCTCATCGAAGTCCTCCGAGACTCAGCAAGTAAGAGCTCTGCTGGTCCGAGCGTTTGGGGGCTTGTGCTCCTGACGTTGGGGGTGACGGTTTCGCTATTGTTGCCGTGGGTGGGAGGAACGTTGGCGGGCATCGCAGCGATCCTGCTGGTTTTTTCCCGCAGACCTGGCTCCGTTCACATGCCGCTTTCCAAATCTTGACTTGCTACTGCATTTCGCAGTGCTACCCAGCGGCTTCGCCGCACCCCACCTGGAGAAAATGTAATGTCTGATAAAACCATCCGTAACAAGAGTATTGGTCTGATGAGTGTCGCGCTGGCCGGGATCGTTCTGAGTGGATCGGCTTTTGCCGTACAACAATTGCCGCAAGGCTACATGCTTGCCGCGTCGCACACCGGAGCTGAAGGGAAGTGTGGTGAAGGTAAGTGCGGTGGCACGGAGACCAAGACACAGGCAAAGACCACCGAAGGGAAGTGCGGTGAGGGCCAGTGCGGTGATGCGATCTTCAACGCGATCGATACTGATGATGATGCGCGAATCTCGCGCGCCGAGTTCCTCGTGGTTGAGCCGAAGGGGCAAGCCGTATTCGCGAAGAAGGACACCAACACAGACGGCTACATTGATGAAATGGAGTCGTACCTGAGCGTCAAGGCGGCCTATAACGAGAACGGCAAGGAACTGCCCAATGGTCTGTTCTCTACCAAGGAGTGAACCATTCACTTCATCGTCATGCGCCTCCGCTTTACGCGGGGGCGTTTTTTTTATGTGTACAGCCGTGCCTGCATTTAATTCAGCCGCCGCAAGTTTCTGCCGACGATGTTGACCTTATCTCAACGCGATGTGGATCTTCGTTAGGTCGCTCTGATCCATTGGCGGACGGGCAATGTCCCTAAACGAGGTATATTCGACATTTCGGACTTTGCGCGGTGTGGGTAGATTCAAGTCATGACGGGAGCATCCCTCGTCTCAACCCAACCTACCGTGAGGTTTATATGCTTAAGGGCGATGACACTGGAATATCACCTGACAGGTTCAGCGAACTTGGTGTTGCTGCTGCGGCTGCCGCCATACGTAGAGGCGAAATTTCGTCAGAATCCTATACTGCGGCGCTACTTCGGCGAGCTCACACTTTCTCTGACCTGGGCGCCTTTATCACGATCGACGAAGCCGCAGTACTTGCCGCGGCGAGAGCCTGTGATACCGCTCGCGCTACTGGTTCTACCGCCCCGTTGTTGGGCGTTCCGGTTGCGGTCAAGGACAGTTATCTAACGCAAGGTTTACGGACAACACTCGGCATCCGCAGTTTGGAGAACTTTGTGCCAGCTCGAGATGCAGAGGTCGTTAGAGCGATCAAGGATGCCGGGGGCATAGTGTTCGGCAAGAACAATCTTGTGGAAATGTCATATGGTTTGACCGGACATAACAGCCACTTCGGCCAGGCGAAAAATCCGCACAATCCTGAACACGTGACCGGAGGCTCTTCGAGTGGCGCGGGAGCATCGGTAGGCGCTCAGATCGTGCCCGCGGCTCTCGGCGGTGACACCGTGGGTTCTATCCGCGTGCCAGCGTCGTTCTGTGGTGTAGTGGGGTTCAAGCCCAGCCCGGGGCGGTGGTCTGGTGATGGGATTGCTCCCATCTCCCATACGCTCGATACAGCGGGTGTATTCGCGCGCACCGTCGAGGATTGCGCACTGATCGACCAGGTCGTCACGAAGACCACATCTACCGTTCATGGTGACTGGACGGGTCTTAGAGGAATCCGGCTAGCCTATGCTCCTCGGCAACATCTTGAGCGTATCAATCATGAAGTTGAGGAGCACTTCAAAGAGACGATTCGTCGGCTGTGTGACGCTGGTGCGGAAGTTGTCGAAGTAGACCTTGGTGAAGATTTTTTCGCCATGACCGAAAGGTCGACGTGGAGTATTTTCTTCCATGAGACGATGGAGTCGGTCGCAGGCTTCCTTCGCAAGAATCGGATACCGAGCTCATTTGAAGATATTTACAATGAATTGAAGCCTGGCTTGAAAGATGCTTGGGGCCATCTTGTATTGCCGAGTGGCGCTGGATTCATTTCCCATGAGACATATCAAACCGCGCTTGATCATGATCGTCCGGAAATCCAGCGCCGATTTAACATGGCATTTTCCAGCAGTGGGGCTCAGGCGCTCATCATGCCAACTACACCCTGTCCTGCACCAACGATTGAGCAACAGACGAAGTTCACCATCGCAGGGCAGGAGGTCGACGACCTGGCTCTCGCGAGGCATACCGTCGCTGGGAGCATCGCAGGGTTGCCGGGCATTAGCATTCCGATGGGAATGTCCAGCAACGGACTTCCTATCGGTCTGGAAATAGACGGCAAGAATGGTGACGACCGAAAGCTCCTTGAACTTGCTCGTCGCGTGGAGGCGGCAGTAGGAGCGGTAGCGCGCTCCGTCTGAACGATAGGGCATGTATCAATTGTGTAACCGTGGTTAACGGAGATACGTCTAGTCATGGCCCGGACTTAACTGGTCCGGGTCGCAAAATTTAATTCAATCCCATAGTGATCAGCATTCCTAAACTTCCGCCAATCGCGCATTGCGTCGCAGAACCTGCGGGGGCTGCCCGAATGCACGCAAGAATGCTCGGCGCATTCGCTCTGTATCGATAAAACCGGTTTCGGAGGCGACTTCGTCTATTGAATGACGGCTTTGCTCTACCATTACCCTCGCTGCCTCTAAACGAAGGTGTTGGACTGCTTTGGCGGGCGATTGTCCGGTTTCGGCTCGAAACGCTCGACTGAACTGCCTTGGGCTCAGATGGGCTGCCATTGCCAGTTCTTCTACTGTAAGTGGGGCGCGCAGGTTCTGGCGGGCGTGTGCCAATGCACGTTGGATGCGATCGGACTTGGCGTCTAACTCCAACAGCGCCGAGTGCTGAGACTGTCCGCCGGCACGTCGATGATAGACGACCAAGTCTTGGGCAACCCTACGGGACAGTTCCGGGCCAAAATCCTTCTCGATCATGCCAAGCGCCAAGTCTATGCTGGCGCTCATCCCGGCGGAGGTCCAGATAGGTCCGTCGATGATGAAAATTCGATCGTCCTCTACATGTGCTTTCGGAAACTGTTTCTGAAGATCGCGCGCATGAAACCAGTGCGTGGTGACTCGTCGACCATCGAGCAATCCTGCTTCACCAAGTATAAAGGCCCCCGTGCAGACCGATGCAGTGCGCCGTGTGGACTCGGATGCCTTACGCAGTTGCGTTATCAAGTCAGACGGAGAGGGTGCCGGATGCATCGAGCCAGTGACGATCAGCGTATCAACCTTGCTGCTCGACAGCGGACTCGTTTCAACAGGGGCACCAAACGAGTTGGGAACAGCGCCACCGCTCTCCGAGAGGAGTCGGATGCCATACAACGGCTCATTCGCCGTGCCGTTAGCGAGTTCGAACGCGGAAACTGCTGCCAATCCCATGATTTGGAAGCCGTGCGGCAAAACAAAGCCAATCGTGATCATAGGACAAACCTCTGTGGCCTGACATGAGCTATACGAGTATTTCAAGCCATGGTCAATCACCTTGCATCCCACTCGGCCCCTGAGAAAATGCCGGTCGACTCCCTTGTTATTCAAAGGTCACGAAGGCGGGCTGTAATGTGAAGGTCGGGGTCTATAAGGAATAGATCGGCGGTAGGGGCATTCGCGCTGCCAGGTGGAGTTTTGGTTTCTGGCCATTGGCAGTGGATTCAACCGGTCGACGCAACAGATTGGCTCAATCGTTCAGCGGGTGTTTCGTAGTTCAGAGTTTTCCGAGGGCGGTGATTTATGCCACGGATAGCCCTTCGCGCCGAGTTGAAAGGCGTAATCGAATAAACGCTTCATGTACTCGCCATCGAATTTCTGATTGCGCGGAAAGTAAAAGTCGGAGCCAATGTACGCAAGATTGAAATCCGCTCCATCCTGCTGCGCCATACGGTAAATTCGCTCCAGGTCGCTGATCCCCTGAGTTTGAATCAATGCACTGATGGCTCGACCGCCGATGCTCAATGTACGGCGTTTCGTCCCGGACCACTGCGGCTCCAGTGTCCCGTTACGAATGACATAGAAATGCCGTTCGAGTCGCAAAGGTGCTCCGGTGGCTCTGTTCAGCGCCATCTTTGTGCCAGGTGGGTAAAGGAACACCTGAGTGATTACCCCACCGTCCACGTGCATTTCCTGAAACTGTTTGCCGTCAACGTCTACATCGATCATGACGGGTGAGACGGCGCCGGGAATACTCATCGACGCGATCATGATGTTGCGGAAGAGGTCGAGCGCTCCCGGTGCTTCGCTTGCGGCGATAGTGCCCATGTTCCAAGTGACTGGCCGCCCTGAGTCAAGGTCGGTTGTGCCGATCAGCAGGATTCGCCCTTTGGCGTATTCCGATGCAATCGCCGCAAGAATTTCCGCGGTGATGTACTTTGTGATGAGCCGCGACAGTGGCTTGCTGTCCGCTATACCGTCGCTGGCAAGACGGGTCAGCACGTTTCGCGAATGAAAAACGTCTTTTGGACCGATGGCGTTGGCGATATACCGAATGACTTCGTCGTACTCGGATCCCAGGTAAGCGAACGGGGCGACCAGGGCGCCCGCGCTAATGCCCGTGACGACCTTGAACATGGGGCGAGTCCCATGCGTGGTCCACCCCGTAATGAGTCCTGCTGCGAATGTGCCTGCGTCACCGCCTCCCGAAACTGCCAGCATATTTGCCAGCGGCAGGATGTTGTTCGGTTTCCCTGCCTTGGCGAGAGCCTCGCTCTCGCGTTTGTTGCCCTCAGTTGCATCCTGAATGAACAGAGTCAGGTCGTGGTCCAACCAATAGCGAGCATTGGGAATGCCAGGGATGACCGCTTTTTCCGTTAACGTTTGCGGCACAGCATCACGGCGCGGCAAGCCCCCTTGCAGGAACATGTTGAGAGTCGAGGCGCCTGGTCTGAGCGCGAATGGTTTCAAAACGCCTCCTCCGGCCCCTGCAGTCGACAGCAAGCGCGCGCTCATCGTACTCGAGAAAGTCCTTACCCATGGTGCCCGAGATGTCTACACGCCAGCCGACTGCGACACATCATTCGAACGCCAGACAGCTCATTTTGCGCTCCTTGACATGATAAAAAAACTCATTGGCCGCGCGCTCAGGTTCATTTGGCCTGCGAGGCTTGCTTCCAGGCATTGATAGCCTCCAGTCCCTTGTAGATATGGCTCGAACTTTCATCACTGCACGCCATGCACTCACCATAGATGACCTCATGTCATCCATCCCTTGAAAATCCATCCTTTGTCAGGTCCCTGTGTTGCGCTCTCTAATGCCGAAAAGCTGAGTGACCAAGATCACTTGTTTCAACAATAAAAGCTCTTTCAGGAGATTGTATGCACAGTGGTCCCACTCTATTGGTGGTGTTGTTTTCCGCCATCATTCTGATCGTTTTTCTAATCGTCAAAGTGCGTGTCCACGCATTCCTGGCCTTGACCGCTGCGAGCTTTGTGGTGGGCATCGGTTCCGGCATGCCACTGGCGCAAATGGCCTCTTCCTATGAAAAAGGTGTCGGTGGAACACTCGGATTCCTGGCAACGATCATTGGCCTTGGCGGCATACTCGGCAAGATGCTGGAAGAATCCGGTGGCGCGGAGCGCATTGCCCAGACGCTATTGAGCACCCTGGGTAAAGAGCGTGCCTCATGGGCCATGATGCTAGTAGGGTTTATCGCGGGCATCCCGGTGTTCTTCGAGGTTGGATTCGTTCTGCTGATTCCCCTGATCTATGTGGTCGCCAAAGAGACCCGGATCAACCTTCTATACTTGGGCGTGCCCTTGGCCGTGTCGCTGATGGCGGTTCATTGCATGTTGCCCCCGCACCCTGCCGCGATGGCCATCACCGGGCTGCTGGGCGCCGATGTCGGCAAGGTCATTGTGTATGGCCTCATTATCGCGCTGCCTACCGCCATCATTGCCGGGCCGCTGTGGATCAAGCTGGTCTGCAAGAGTGAAGCGCCCGACACTCAAGAAGCTTTTCTGGACGAACATTGCGTTGACAGCGCGACCCGGGACTTGCCAGGCCTTGGCTTGACACTGCTGACCATCCTGCTGCCACTGCTGCTGATGGTCGGCAAAAGTTTTGCGGCCGGACTGCCCCATGACTCCGGGCTCTTCAGCATCGTTTCGTTCCTGGGGACGCCGCTGATAGCACTGTCCATTGCTGTGGTGTTCGCTTACTGGGCGCTGGGTTTGCGCCGCGGCTTATCAATGCCTGACTTGCTCGCGCACACTCAGAAGAGCTTTCCTCCGCTGGCCAGCATTCTGCTGATCATCGGTGCCGGTGGGGCATTCAACGGCATCCTGGTCGACAGCGGCGTGGGTAACGCGCTGTCCGGCTCGTTGACGCAATTGAACATGAATCCCATCGTCCTGGCGTGGTTGGTGGCAGGGCTGATGCACTTCGCCGTCGGTTCAGCGACGGTGGCAATGATCAGTGCCGCCGGCATGGTGATGCCGATGCTGAGCGCTCATCCCACCGTGAGTAAGGAAATTATCTGCATTGCCATCGGTGCCGGCGCCATTGGCTGGACCCATGTGACGGACTCGGCCTTCTGGGTGGTCAAGGAGTACCTAGGAGTCTCGCTCGCCGAAGCGTTGAAGAAATTCACCTCGGCCACCGTACTGGCTTCATTGATCGCGCTGGGCCTGACCCTGCTGCTGTCGCAATTCGTTTGATTCAACCCGTATTTTCCGCCTGATTGTTTAAAGGGACCACGCCATGATTTTGGGCAAGACACTTGAAAGCTGGTATGCCAGTTATCCTTTGATTCGCGATCTGGTCGCGCTGCAAGAAACCACTTGGTTCAACCCTGCCGTGGCCCCGGTCGCGGAATCGATTGGCGATGTGGGGTTGACGGCCGCAGACGTCGCCGATGCCAGCGCGCGACTGACGCGTTTTGCTTCTTACCTGCGGCGCGCGTTTCCGGAGACGGAGTGCAGTGGCGGCATTATCGAATCGGACATTCTGCCCGTACCACACCTGCAGCAATTGCTCGGCGAGCGCTACGGTCACGCGTTGCAAGGGGCGCTGTGGCTCAAGCGGGACAGCCATCTGCCGATTTCGGGCTCCATCAAGGCGCGCGGTGGTATCTATGAAGTGCTCAAGCATGCCGAAGACCTGGCGTTGGCCGCGAATCTGCTGACGCTTGATGACGACTACGCGGTGCTGGACAGCGATAAGGCGCGTGCCTTTTTCGGCCAATACAAAATAGCCGTTGGCTCGACCGGCAACCTTGGCATGTCCATCGGCATCATGGGGGCGGCATTGGGTTTCCAGGTGACCGTGCATATGTCGGCGGATGCGCGGCAATGGAAGAAAGACAAGTTACGTTCACACGGCGTTACCGTTATTGAGTACTCCTCCGATTACAGCGTGGCCGTCTCGCAAGGCCGTCAACAAGCGGAGTCAGATCCAGCCTGCCATTTTGTGGACGATGAAAACTCGGTCAACCTGTTCCTGGGCTACTCGGTGGCTGCCGAGCGCCTGAAAAAGCAATTGGCAGCGGCTGACATCACCGTGGATGCGCAACATCCATTGTTTGTTTATCTGCCCTGTGGGGTGGGTGGCGCGCCTGGCGGCGTGGCCTTCGGCCTGAAGCTAGCCTTTGGCGACGCTGTCCATTGCATCTTCGCCGAGCCCACACACTCACCATGCATGATGCTGGGCGTCTATACCGGCCTGCACGACGAAGTGAGCGTGCAAGACTTCGGCATCGACAACGTGACGGCTGCGGACGGCCTGGCCGTCGGACGCGCTTCAGGTTTTGTCGGCAAGGCCATGCAGCGCTTGCTTGATGGTTTCTACACGGTCAGCGACGAGGAAATGTACAGTTTGCTGGCACTGATGGAGCGCAGCGAAGGTGTGCGCCTCGAGCCATCCGCGCTCGCCGGCGTGCCCGGCATTGCCAGAGTCCAGGCCGACCAGCAGGGCTACCTGGCTCGCGCGCGCCTGGACCGTCAGGCCATGGTGCAAGCCACCCATCTGGTTTGGGCAACGGGCGGCAATATGGTGCCTTGCGACGAGATGGAAGCTTATCTGGCCAAGGGCCGTGAATTGCTCGCCAAAGGTTAATCTGGTCTGAATGGACCCGAATTGCCTGGACTCGACAGAGTTCTCGCTGATTTAAGCCTGAACCGAATGTGGCAAGATCAACGTCTTGCCACATCCGTTACGTTTGCCCGCTGGAAATGCGTACAACGCAAGGCGGCTTTTGGGTTTGAGGGAAAACTGTCGTGCTCAACCTTCCTCCACGTATCAGCTCCAGGCTCAACAGCAGCCAGTTCGCGAACCTTCACACCTTTTTGGTTGCCGCTCGTCATCTGAGCTTCGCCCGTGCGGCAGAGGAGCTGTGTTTGACCGCAAGCGCCGTGAGCCACCGTATAAGTCGTCTGGAAACCGCCTTATCCATGAAGCTGTTCCAGCGCCTGACCCGGCAGGTCAGCCTGACCGACGAAGGCGAGCGTATCTTCGAAATACTCCAGAATGCGATGGGAGAATTGTCCGAGGCACTCGAGCAATCGACACAGGCGGAAATTGCCGGCTCGATCGCGCTCTATGTCAGGCCTTCCATTGCCCAATGCTGGCTGGTTCCCAGGCTGGCGGATTTTATCGAGCGATATCCCTTGGTGTCATTGGACCTGCGGGTAGGCAATGACAATGTCGACTTTCGAACCCGTAAAATCGACTTGGCCCTGTACTACGCCAATGGCGAGTTTCCCGGGTTGACGAGCCATCGGTTGATGCGCGAGCGGCTGGCCCCGGTGTGTAGTCCCGAGTATGCGCGACGCCATCGCCTGGAGGAGAACCCGGACAACTTAAGGAACTGCACAATCTTGCATGACTCCCTGGCGTGGGATCATGCGGCCTATGATGCCGAGTGGACGCTTTGGGCAGAGCAACACAACATGCTCGCGGCACTTCCCAAACGTAGCTTGACCTTCGATCGCTCTGATTTATGTGTGACCGCAGCCATGAACCACGCCGGCATTGCGATTGGCCGTCAGCAGCTTGTGCAGAAGCGGGTTGATCGCGGCGAGCTCGTCCTGCCGGTCGCTGAATTCAGCCGCTCAGGCCACTACGATTACTATCTGGTTCACCCGTCGCTCGGCACTATCCCTAAGCGATTGCTGGTTTTCATGAACTGGCTACGAGAATGCGCACATCAATCATCACCTCTGGATGAGAACGATGACCTGTCCTGATGAGGCAATCAAGCTGGCATCTGTTCGGTAAACAGCGTCACGGCGATGATGATCATGGTCGCTCCGGAGAAACGACTGACCCACTGAGCAGCGGCTGGGCGTGCCTTTAGAACAACCTGTGAGCCAAAACCGACCAGGAGATAAATAACGCCACAACTGACGGTGTGGACAAGCCCGAGTGCAATCATCTGCGTCGGTACAGGCCAGGGGGCAGTGGCATCGGCAAACTGGGGCAAGAGCGCCAGGAACAGCAGGAACACTTTCGGATTCAAGCCGCTGACGCAAAGCCCCTTGAGCGCCCAGCGCAACCATGAGCCTGACGCCTGAACTTCATCGGTGTGGGGTGTGGAGGGACGGGTGAGCATGTTGATGCCCAACCAAAGCAGGTAACCCGCCCCGGCCACCGTCAGCACTGACATGACCCCAGGATGGTTGGCGACCAGGGTGCCGACACCAGCGGCTACCACCAATGTGGCAATCAGGTGGCCGGACAGCAGTCCACCCACAGCCGGTATGACGACGCGATGCTTCAGGCCAGCGGATATCGCGTAGGCCCAATCCGCTCCGGGCGTAACGACGAACAGAAACGACACCGCCCAGAAGGCAACAAAGACACTGAAGGTCATGGCGTCACCCACGCCCGTTCATCAATCATCGCGTTATTCATCATCCCGCCTCTCATAGGCCGCCCCTCTTGTTTCCTGAAGAGGAGTACGGCTGTTAATGGATGGGGGAAGATTAATGAAATGTTGTTAGAATTAACTTTCAAATGTGGTCGTATTTTCGTCACAGTGAGGGAGATTATTCTACGTGGACAGAACTGACCGGAAGATTCTTGCCGAGCTGCAAAAGGATGGCCGTCTTTCGGTCACTGAACTTGCCGAACGCGTCGGCTTGAGCCTTTCACCCTGTCATCGGCGAGTGCGGGCACTGGAGGACTCCGGTGTATTGCTGGGCTACCGTGCGCAGCTTGATCCCGGTGCACTGGGCCTGAATTTTTCCGCAATGGTATTTGCCACGCTCCGCGAGGGTGACCGGCAAGCCGTCGAGGCGTTCGAGGCGGCGCTCATTGAATTACCTCAGGTGGTCGATGCCCAACGGTTGTTTGGGGAGCCGGACTACCTGCTGCACGTCATTGCCCAAGACTTGCCCGCCTTTCAAAGGCTTTACGATGAGAGCCTCTCGACATTGCCTAATGTGCAACGGCTCACCTCGACCCTGGTCATGAAGCGGGTCATTCAAGACAGACCGCTACCTTTGTGATCGGCGCGGCACATCTTCTGTTTATTTCAGGATTTTGTGGGGGGGAGGCTGCTTCTGACCGGTTCTGTTGAAAAAGTGGTTCCCCTGTCTGTCAGTACAGGTGTTTCTCGGGCATGCGAAAAATGGGTATGACCGTTGAATCCACAGCAAGCAGACGCTTATCGCCGCATCACTCAGGCAAATGCAGCTTCTACAAATGCCTCTAGCGCCTTGTCTTCCAGGATTTCGATAGAGAAGTGCCCGAAGCGCTTGGGCAACCAGATAATGCGTGTCCCGGACGGGGATTGCAGGTTCGCGCGGGCCAATGGCTTTCCGTTTTCGTCTTCTGGCTGAACACCGGCGACCATCAGTTCGTCATAGGCCTTCTCGATGTCCGGCGTCGAATAGCAGTGGCGATAAATCATCCCTTCACCCGAGGAGTCCAATAGCTCCCTCAGGTTACCGGCCAACGGCTGTACTAACATGAAACGCTCTTGACCGATCAGCGCAATCGCGTAGCGCACGTGCAGACCACCTCGCTCCCAGACGAGCGTTTTGGAGATCCTGGCGTTCAGTATCTGTACGTAATAAGCACAGGCTTCGTCGAGATTCTTGACCAATACATCGATGTGACTGAACTTCAGTTCCATTGCATGCCTCCTGCCGACCCTGCGTCCTATTGACCATTGATGAGAAATGGGTACCGATCTTGAGAGTGCTCAATCACAGACCGAGGTCAGCATGCCATTAACCGCTCTCTTGCGTTGCAGTGATCTTGTCGACACCGGTAATTACTACCGTGAAACTCAGTGAGTCAGCAGCAAGGGTGGGTGACAATGCAGGCAAGAAAAGTAGGGCCGAGTGATCTGGGTCATCTGTGTAAGTCATTAAGCCAGGCAGGGCTGCCCTTCAGTGATGTCAGTGAACCAGATCGACAGTTTTACCGGTTCGAAGTGGATGGGGAGTGGGTGGCTTATGGAGGGCTCGAAGGTGCGGGTTCCGATCTGTTGCTTCGCTCAATAGTCGTTTGTGAGGCGCATCGTGGAGAGGGGCTGGGTAAAGCGGTGTTGTCTGAACTGGAACGCTATGCGGTCTCTCAAGGCGCAGTCCGATTGCACCTGTTGACTCAAGGCGCTGCTGGTTTTTTCTCTGCCAATGGATACGAACTGCTTGGCAGGGACGAGGCGCCTGCGGCTATCACCCAGACAGTTCAATTCAAGCATTTGTGCCCTGCATCGGCGAACTATCTGCGCAAGTTGCTTAACGGTCCTCCTTGTACTGATTAGTCATTGATGTGCATCAGCACTCCGAGTGATTGAAGCTGGCCTGATGGACGGGCTGTCGTAAAACTGTAATGTTGCGGTCATAGAATTGAAATGACTACTTAGATTTTCCTTCAGTTGGCCTTAGGCCACTTTCATGGATGAACAAGCCCGATGCGTCGTGTCGTATTCAATCAGAAAGGTGGTGTTGGAAAATCCAGCATTGCCTGCAATCTTGCCGCTGTAAGTGCTGCCGAAGGTTACCGAACGCTGCTGGTTGACCTCGATCCCCAGGCAAACTCGACTCACTACCTCACGGGACTACTCAACGAGCGCATTCCCGCAGGCATAGCCGATTTCTTCAAACAGACACTGTCCAGCGGCTTCGAAGGCAGAAGGAATCGAGTGGCCATAACCGAGACCCTTTACGACAACCTTCACCTGGTGGCTGCCAGCCCTGAACTCTCAGACATTCAGGCAAAACTTGAGAGCAAGTTCAAGATCAACAAGCTACGCAAGTTATTGGTTGAGCTGTCCGGGGATTATGAACGCATCTATATCGACACACCTGCGTCGCTGAATTTCTACACATTCAGTGCACTGGTGGCTGCCGATCGAATACTGATTCCGTTCGATTGCGACAGCTTTTCTCGTCAGGCGCTGTATCGCGTTCTTGCGCAGGTAGAAGATCTACGTAGTGATCACAACGAATCACTGGAAGTGGAAGGGGTGGTGGTCAACCAGTTCACCGAGCGCACTGGCATGCACCAAAGTCTCATTGATGAGCTGTTGGCAGAAGGTTTACCTCTGCTACCGGTTTACCTGAGCAGCTCCGTCAAGATGCGTGAATCTCACGAAGTTTCAGTCCCTCTCGTCCATTTGGCTCCTCGCCACAGGCTTTCGCTGGAGTTTGTTGGCTTGCTGGATGCCCTGGAGCGGGCCGCTTAGCTTCATCACTGATGGATTCGGCTAGCGTCGACTCAGCCGGAGTCGGTGATTCAGAACCCGTTCGTGCAGCTGAAACACTGGCGAAACATTCCAGCCTTATGATTCGCGTCACTGAAACCTGGGGGGTTGGAGATGAATCGGCCATCAAGAAGCATGCGCAAACTGCTCGACTCCGTCGCAACCAATAATGAGGTAGCGGCGCTTGATGTGATGCGCGCAGCAGAACAGCTCCAGGACGAGGTGCTTCGTCAGCGGTTGCTCAACATGATTCACCAGCTCAACCGCGATGCCAATGACTTGCGGATGGCGCGCGACGATATCCAGGGCGGCACCATAAAGCTTGCATGACCAGTCATCTCTTCTGGGTTCAGCCGGTGGATCCCGCCACCACCGCAGCGAAGTTGTTCATTGTGGATTAGCGGATTGAGGTGTTGAACCGCATAGCGCGCCCACCCGATTTGTTTGTAGCCAGCACGGTCGCGTACTGGGGTTCGAAATATATTGCCACTTCATTGAGCGTGGCTCAGGCCGTCCCGAGTTACTTATCACTCAGGCGGGGAATTGGGCAATCCAGTGCCTGGCAATCTCTTCGCGCCTACAGATCCACACTGCGTCGTGGCCTTGCACGTAATCCAGAAAACGCGCCAGCGCCATCGCACGACCAGGATGGCCACTGATCCGTCCATGCAGGCCGACGCTCATCATCTTCGGGTGGTGCGCGCCCTCCTGCCACAGCAGGTCGAAAGCATCCTTGAGCAGTCGGAAGAAGTCTTCACCGCAGGCGAAACCATTCGCCAGCAGATAGCGGGCGTCGTTGTTGACCAGCGTGTAAGGGATCACCAGGTGGGCGGGCGAGCCCGGGAGCCAATAGGGCAGGTCATCGTTGTAAGCGTCCGAGCTATAGAGAAACCCACCTTCCTCACGCAACAGGCGGCGGGTGTTCTGGCTGACCCTTCCTGTGTACCAACCTGTGGGGCGTTTACCGCAGATCTGCTCGATCACGTCGAGGGTGAGGCGGATATGGCGCCGCTCCTGGTCTTCAGGCATGTCGCGATAGTCCAGCCAACGGTAGCCATGCCCGGCAATCTCATGTCCGGCAGCGCAGAGCGCATGGCCAATCGCCGGGGTGAGTTCCAGTGCTCGGCCGACGGCGAAAGCGGTCAGCGGCAGGCCTCGGGCGCTGAACAGCTCCAGAATGCGCCACACGCCTGCGCGCGATCCGTATTCGTACATGCCCTCTACGCTCAAGTCCGGTTCCCCCACACGCGGCGGACGGCCCGGTAGCTCGTGAAGCCAGGCCTCCGACTGTGCATCGCCATTGAGGATGCATGACTCCGCGCCCTCTTCGATGTTGAGTACGAACTGGACCGCGACGCGCGCCTCACCGGGCCAGCGCGGGTGGGGTGGGCAGCCGCCATAACCGATGAGGTCGCGAGCGGACATCAGCCCAGCTCGAAAGTCGTGACGCCGAACACACGTTCGTGCGCGATCGCCGGAGGAGGGCCGAGGTACATGCGTGCGCAGCCGAAAACTTCGATCATGCCCTGTTGGTGCACGAGCGCCATCGCGGCGGGGTTGTTCTGCGGGGCATCGAGAAACAGCGGGCCACCCTGCGCAAATTCCGCCAGGCGCGCGTAGAGGGCATTGGCTGCCAGGGCGTCATCGGCGAACAAGGGGCCGATCTTGCAGCCTTCCCGGCAGCGCCTGATTACGCCATAGCCGCTTAGCCTGCCCTCGCGCCGGCAACCCACGGCGAGTGCATCGGCTTGGGCTATCCATCCGCTCAGGAAGGTTGCGCGCGCGGCGGGGAAGCAGGTGCGGTCGTAATCGACAATCTGATCGAGCGGGAAAGTGGCCAGCGGGACGATATCCTGGCCGTCTACTTGCGAGGTCGCCGGGCGTTCGGTGATCTCGGCACGAAAACGCATGTTGCGATGGGAGAAGACGAAACCGCCCTTGGCGTAGTAGTCCTGCATCGCGAAGACGCCGTCCATGCCGATGCTCGCGCCTGGGCGCAGGCGGGCGAGGAGTCGCTCGCGGCGTGCGTGCCAGAGGGTATTGCCCAGACCTTGACCGCGATATTCAGGCCGGACGATGAAAAAGCCCATGAAACCGAATTCGCCATCGTAGGAGGTGATGGCACCGCCGCCGATCAATTCGCCGCCCCGGGACGCCGCGATGAAAGCGGCAGGGTCCGTCGCCCAGAACAGCTCGGCATCGTGGAGACCGGGATTCCAACCCTCACGGGCAGCCCAATCGACGAGCTCGTCCAGCTCGGGACGGGTCATGTTGCGTATGACCAGCTGATTCGACACCGCGAAGTTCTCCTCAGTCGCTAATCGAGCGTGTGGTCCATCCCCACTCTGAACCCTTTCGGTATAGCTTCAACCCGAGTTTTGATCCAGTTCGTCACGTCATCTGCAGAATATGTTCGGTCCCATTGAATTGTCCTGGTTGAGATAGCCGTAGATATAGATCTTCAGCAGGATCGCAGGGTGGTAAGCAGGACGGCCTGTGTCAGCGGGAATAGCGCCGTCAAAACCCAATGAGACCAAGTTGGGTTCGTCGACGAAAACGTCGACTACACGCACTGGTTTGGTGTCGTTGACGTAATCGTCGAGGCTCTCGGGAAGCAAGGTGCGTTGACTCCGGCGTTCACCTTGAATAAAGCGCTTCAGGGGCGATCCTTGCGATGAAAACCTCAGAAATCATAGCAAGGGTTTTCGGGCTGGATAGATACTCAATCGTGGACTTATTGAACCAACTGCCGGATCCCTAGAGACAAAATCAAACCACCGCATAATCGATCAATAGCTTTTTTCCTCCTTCGATACGCTGAAGCGATCTCAGGTTGCGACAGAGCGATTGCGACCACTCCATACCAAGTCATCGAAACCACCACTACGACTGCCAGCATCGACAAAAACGTGCTTGGTGAAACGTGGGTGGGGGCTGCCGCTGAGAAAATAGCGGCATAGAAGGCCATGGATTTAGGGTTGCCAATGTTCGTAATGACCCCTTGAATGAATGACTGCCGAAAGTTTCCGACGACAGCATTATTACAGGGGGCAAGCGCGCTCTTCCCGGCCTTGAGCAGCAGTCGGAATCCAAACCACATCAGATAGGCTGCCCCCAGAACTTTTACGATCAGCGCCGCCCAAGGGAACGCAGCAAATACAACGCCGATACCTGCGATTGCACAGGTGGCCCAGAATAAGTTGACCAATACGATGCCTGCTACCAAGGCCAAAGCTTCTGACCGCGTAGCAGCTACCGCTTTGTGGACTACTGCAACGAAATTTGGCCCTGGAATAACGACACCGGCCAGGTAAACCAAAAAGACTGTCAAAACGGCGGGGCCATCGATCATGTGCATTCCTTTGCGAGTGTTGTGGCCGGGGAGGTCATCATTCGGTTCAAGACCGCCCGCGGCTTCAACGTACAACGAAATAAAAATTCGATACAGGGCTTTTGAGCGTAGTTGTGTTTTTACACACTCTGGGCCGAAAGCGCTCCTTGGATGAACGTCCGGTCTTGGCCGTTTTCTGCCTGTTGAGTAGGATAGCTATCGACTCAGAGCGTAATCAGTCACGGACCTCTGCTTTTTGAGGCCAGCGTCACCAACGCACTTTGAAAGACTGGCTCGAAAAGCCCAGAGCCGTCAGTACATGACTGCCTTCTCTTACTTGGTGCGGAGTGACGATTGCCTCACCTCCAACAAAGAAACAAGCGCCGGCATCAGCACCAATGCCCCCACCATGTTCCAGACAAACAGCAGCACCAGTAGCAACCCCATATCCGCCTGAAATTTCAACGATGAGAACGCCCAGGTACTTACTCCCAGGGCCAGGGTGATACCGGTGAAGGCAACCGACGTTCCCGTGGTTTTGAGCGTTTCGAAATAAGCCTGGCGCAAGTCCATCCCTTGCCGCAGGAAGTGCTCCAGGCGGCTATACAGGTAGATGCCGTAGTCGACGCCAATGCCCACGCCCAGGGCGATCACCGGCAGGGTGGCGATCTTCACTCCCAGTCCCATCTTTGCCATGACCGCCTCACATAGCACGGTCGACAGATACAGGGGTGCCATCAGGGCGAAGGTGACCTTCAGCGATTTGAACTCCCACAACACCACCAGCGAGATGATCACGAACACCAGCATTAGCATCAATTTTTCTGAGTGCTTGATGACGCTGTTGGTGGCCGCTTCGATGCCGGCATTACCGGCTGCCTGAAGCACTTCGAACTGGCCGTCGGCGTAGTCTTGTCTGAATTTTTCAACGACATCGCTGACCCGGCTCAGGGTCTGGGCCTTGTGGTCACGCAGGTAGAGGCTGATGGGCACCAGGCTGCAGTCGCTGTCGACTTGTTCGGTGGGCACGCCTGAGCGGGCGTTGTTCATCACATACGGGTCGCGAGACAGTTCGGCCCATTTCGGGTTGCCTTCGTTACGGGCGACGATGTTGAAACGCATGGTGTCGTACAGCGATTGCACCGACTCCACACCTTCGACCTCACGAAGCCGATGCTCGAACTGGTTGGCAAGGTCGGCGGCGGCAAAACGTGAACATTGTTCGGCCGCAGTCTTGAACATCACCACATAGACGTCGGTGCTGGTGGTGTAGTGGTCGAGCAGGTAGGCGTTGTCCTGGTTGTAGCGGGCTTCGGGACGAAACTCCGGGGCACCGCCATCGAGGTCACCGATTTTCAGGTCCTGGCGCGCCTGGTAACCGATGGCCAACAGCACCAGGCACACCAGCACCAGTGGCACGGCCTGGCGCGGTTCGACCACCGCGGCAAGGCGCCGGAACACCGGCCAGGAGGCCTTGGCCCGGGCATGCTGGCGGGCCGTGGCACGAGGGCTGACGCCGACATGGGACATCAACACCGGCAGCAGGAACATCTTGGTGAAGATGGCGACGAACACGCCGATGCTGGCGGTGATCGCCAGCTGCTTGATCACGCCGATATCGATCACCATCAGGGTGATGAAACCCACGGCGTCGGCCAGCAGCGCCGTGGTGCCGGGGATGAACAGGGCACGGAAGGTGCGCCGGGAGGCTTCTATCGGCCCGTGGCCCTGGGCTGTTTCACTGACCATCAGGTTGATGTTCTGCACCGCATGGCTGATGCCGATGGCGAAAATCAGGAAGGGTACCAGGATCGAGTAGGGGTCCAGGCCGTAGCCCAGCAGGCTGAGGATACCCAACTGGCACACCACGGTCAGCAGGCAGGTGAAGACGGTGACCGCGGTGCTGCGCCAGCAGCGACAATAGGCATAGAGCAGGGTGCTGATCAGCACCACGGTGATGACGAAGAACAAAGCAATGTTCGCCGCTGCCGCCAGCAAATCGCCAATGATCTGCGCAAAGCCAATCACCCGAATGGTCACGCCCTGGGTCGAGAAACGTTCGCGAACCTGCTGGTCCAGGGCCTGGCTGAAGGCGCCATAGTCCAGGGCTTGGCCGGTTTGTGGATCATTATCCAGTAGCGGTACGCGAATGATGGTGGAGCGCAAGTCGTTAGCCACCAGGTTGCCGAGCATGTTGGCGCGCAGAATGTTCTGCCGCACCTGGGCGAGGGCGTCAGGGCTGCCATCGTAGCCGTCGGGGATCACCCGGCCACTGCGCACACCTTCGGTGGTAACCTCGGACCACACGGCGTTGGGCGTCCACAACGACTTGAGTTTGCCGCGGTCAACCCCGGGAATGTAGAAGACCCTGTCGGTGACTTCGCGCAGGGTTTCCAGGAACGCCGGGGTGAGGATTTCGCCCTCGGGGTTCTCAACGATGATGCGCAGCACATTGCTTTGCGGGCGCAGTACTTCTTCAAAACGCAGGTAGTTCTGGATGTATGGGTGGTGGGTGGGAATCATCCGAGTGAAGCTGGCGTCCGCCTTGAGCGACAGGGCCTGGTAGCCCAACAGCAGCGAGACCAGCAGGAACAGCGCCAGCACGACCACACGATTGTGGAACAGGACCCGCTCCAGTGTGGACATCAAGCGCGATTCAGGGGTGTTCATTTTCAAAGGTTGTTTGGCAGGGGCGTTCATTGCAGGTACTCCTGGATCTCTTCTCGCCCAAGCAGGCGCAGGCCGCGGTTGCCGACCAGTGCCAGGGCGCCGTCAGGTAACGCCGCCGCGCCCAGCCATACGGCCTTGTTGCGGGGTTGCAGAATGCGGAAGTGCTGCAGGTCCTTACTGTGCAGCAGGCCCGCCTGGCCGGTGAGCAATACGCTGTTGTCGGCCAGTTGCTCGGCGCCATACAGGCTGGTGGCGCTCGGCAGCGTAGCGGCCTGCCAGTGCTGTCCGTCGTCCTGGCTGCTGAACAGCGCGCCACCGAAACCCATGGCCAGGACTTGGCCGTCGCGTAATTGAGTCAGTTTGTACAGCGAAGCTGGGGTCAGCACTTGCGCCGGTTGCCAGTGGCCAGCGGACTGGCGATACAGCCGTCCGCCCTCGCCAGCGATCAGCAGGTCGCCGTTGGCCAGGCCCAGCACAGAGTTCAGGTGCAGGCGGTCGGGGTTGTCGAGGCTGGCGACAATAGTCCAGGTGTTGCCACCATCGGTGGTATGCAACACGGCCCCATAGGCACCGACTACCCAGCCTTCGCGGGCGTTGCGAAACCACACATCCAGCAAGGGGCGAGCGGGCCCGGCTTCGGCGCCGGCGCTGATGTCATCGAGGGCGAAGCGGGCACTCTCCAGTGCCTGCTCGTCGACCGTGGGTGCTGCTTGCAAACGTTCGACTTCGCTTTGTGCCCATTCGAGCATCAGTGCATTGATGGTTCTGCCGTCCAGTTGCGGGGTCCAGGAAGCGCCGGCATCGTCGCTGTGCAGCACCACACCGTCATGACCCACTGCCCAACCCTGGCGATCATCGACAAAGTGCACGGCAGTCAGCAGCAGATCGACGGGAACCTTGGCCTGTTCGACGCGGCCATCGGCCTTGCGCGACAGGATGTGACCATCGGCCCCGACCATGACCAACTGATCGCCTACCCGCTGCACATCGATAAGCGGCGCGTACTGCGCCTTGGCAGTCAATCGTGAGGGGCGTTCGAGCCGGTCGGCCAGTGGCGAAGCCACGGTTGTCGTCGACAGCAGCGCGGCACTGAGAACAAGCGCACAACAAGCAAAGGTAGGTGTATTCATCGCAGATCTCAAAAACGGCGTGGGATGGTCACAAGACCACCCCGAAAGCTCGGTGGCGGGTTCAGCGACCCGAGCGGCGCAAGGCTGAAGGGCTGAAGTCGGTCAGCTTGGCGGTGAGGCCGAAGGTGGCACCGCGCTCTTCGTTTTCCAGCCCGTAGACCACATATCTGCGGGCCTGCAGGTCGTAGATGACTTCGCTGATATGGATTGCCGAAAGCACGTCGTAGCGTTGCAGGCTGTGCGCTTCCTGAACCCGCCACAGTTCGCCACGACCGTCATAGAGGTCAGCCGCGAGGATGCTCCAGCTGTCCTCGTCGACGTAGAACACCCGTTTGGCGTAGATGTGCCGCTCGCTTGGCTTCAAGGTCGCTTCGACGACCCAGACGCGGTGCATCTCGTAGCGCAGCAAATCCTGGTTGAGATGGTTGGCCTGGATGATGTCCTTGTACTTGAGGCTGCGGTTGGCCAGCTTGTAAGTGTTGTAGGGCACGAGCATCTCTTTCTTGCCCACCAGCTTCCAGTCGTACTTGTCTGTCGCGCCGTTGTACATGTCGATGGTGTCGTAGGTGCGCAGGCCGTCCGAGGTGCCCAGCGGCGAGTCATAGGCCGCTTCCGGCGCGCGCAGCACTCGACGTTGCCCTGGGTTGTAAGTCCAGGCCAGGCGCGCTTCGCGGGTCTGGTCGATAGGTTCGTGGATCAGGGTCTGACCACCGGCCACGCTTTCCGGCGAAGTCACCTTGCCCAGGTAGTAGTAGAGCCGGTTGGGCTCCGGATTGCCCATGGCCGAGGCCATGATGGCTTTGACTTCGCGACGGATCGGGGTGAAGTTGCCGTTGCTTTGCACCACCATTTCGGTGGGGAAGTACTGGTAGCCGCCAGTGCGAAAGCGTACGAAATGATTGAACAGCACTTCCACGCCCGTCTTGGGCACGGGGAAGGGCACGCTGCTTTTTTCATAACCGGACAGGCCGTTGCTGTCAGCGGCGAGACTGACTTCGACCGCTTCCTTGCGGATCTGCGCATACTCGCTCTGCGGCAGCGCCGCGGTGCGGTGGCTTGGGTACACCGTCATCGAAAAGTCCGGGTACTTCGCCAGCATGGCCTGGTAGCCATGACTGAGGTGCGCCGCATACTGTTTGAAGTTGCCGGCATTGACGGTGTACAGGGCTTTCTCACCGGCAAACGGGTCGACATAACCCTGGCCGGTGTTGGAGCCGGCCGGGGCCTGGGTCAGGCCACCGGTCCAGGCCGGAATGCTGCCGTCAGCGTTGCCGGCTTTCTCGGCACCGGTGGGGGTCAGGTCCTGGCCCAGGCGGGCGACCTCGGCGTTGTCCAGTTTGGCCAGGGCGTTAGCGCTGATAAGGGCCAGGAGGCTGCCCAAGGCGGCAGCGCGAAGCAGAGTGGTGTTCATGGTAGACCTCATGTTCAGAAACCCATGCGCAGGCTGAGGGAGACAAAATCCTTGTCGGTGGCGGCGAAGGGGGTATTGCCGCTGCCGGACCAGGAAAGTTCTGCAGAGTATTTCTGCAGGTAATCGAATTTGGTGCCGACCGAGCCCACCAGGCGGTCTTCGGAGAACACGCCGTCGTACGACCAGCCCTTGATGTCCTGGCCGAAGGCGACAAAGGGTGAGACGTTTATCCCGGCCAGCAGCCCTGGATAATTCAGTTGTCCGCGCAGGCGATAACCCCAGGAAAACTTGCTGGTGTAGCCATCGCTGGAGCAGCCGAGTTTGCGGAATCTGGCTTCGCTCCCCAGTGCACAACCTCTGGCGTTGCCACTGGCCAGGTCCGAGCCAAAAGTGTCGGCCCTGGCGTAACGGCGCTCGTCAAGGCCGGGCAGGTCGTGCATGTACTTCATGCCCACTTCGCCGCTCACATTGAGGCTGTCGGCACCCAGCACCTGGGGGATGGATTTGATCGCGCCCAGCGACAATTGCGAGATCTTGCGCCGGTCGTAACCGTTGTAGGCCGAGCCCGGGGTGGCATTGATCGCATCCTGGCCGAGGGTGATGTTCTGGCCGATCAACTGGCCGAGCTGAGTGGGGTTGCCGGCGAAGGCCGGAATCAAATCACCGGTGGCCAGTTGCACGGGCTGATTGGGGCGCAAGCTGTACTCGCCGAATACCGAAGTGCCCCACAGGTTAGTGGAGAAGCTCAGGCCGTAGATGCGGATGTCTTCAGGAAAGTCGGCGAAGTAGCGGCCATTGGTAGCTTGTTGTCCGGGCAACCAGCCGGCCCCGCGGCCCGGACGCAGGTCGGTGATAATGCTGGAGTAGGGCGTGCGCGAATGTATGTTCATGGCGTAGGCACCGAACTCGGTGTCGATGCTGTCGGCAAAGTAGCGCAGGGCCAGGCCGAACTGGCCGGCGTCGGACGGCTCGTTGTCGTCGGCACGCTGGATGATCAGGTCATTGGCGAAACTGGCGGGGTCGTTGGCACCCCCCTTTGGCACTCCAAAGCAGCCCTGGGGAATGAAGTCGTTGGTCGAGAAATAGGTTCCGCAACCTTCCAGCACGGTGCGGCGCCATTGCAATTGGTAGAAGGCTTCCAGGTTGAGGTTGTCAGTCAGGCCCAGGTTGCCGTAAAGCATTGGTACCGGCAGCAGGCCTTCCTTGACCTGGGAACCCGGGCGACGCAGGGCGGCGACGTCGATGGGGTTGATGGCGTTGATGCCGTTCTGGAAGTACAAGCCTTCGCCCCAGTTGATCACCTGGTTGCCCACTCGTGCGTTGAGCGGATGATCGGCAATGGTGAAGTCACCGAACACGTAGGCGTCGAGCAGGGCCAGCCCCTGGAACTGGGCCAGTTCATCGAAGTGGCTGTCATCCAGTTTGCTGTTGGCCTTGTAGCCGTTGGACGAATGCCCAAAGTCCACTTCGCGGTTGCTCAAGGTGTAGTCGTACCAGGCCTTGCCGCGAATGAAGGCGCCGTAGTTGCGCCAGTTCAGCTCCATCTCGCCAAGCAGGGTGACGGGCGAAGACACCAGATTGCGCTTGCGAAAGTTCAAGCGCCCGTCATCGCCGGTGCGGCCACCGCTGGCGTTGAATTCGCCGGGCTTGCCGTAGCCAATGACATTGGCGTTGCCCTGGAAAATGTTGTCGGCACTGGGTTTTTCTGCGCTCCACACGCCGCCGATATTCAGGCTGCCGTTGTAGCGACCACTGACTTCGCCCCAGTTGAACTCGCCGGCGTTGGCAGGGCTGCACAGGGCATAGGCAAGGGGCGTCAACAGCAAGGTGGCCAAGGGACGCGGGGATGTTTTGTGGCGGGCTCGTTGGGAGCTCATGGTGGCTGCCTCTTGATTATTGTTATAGGAACACCGGGCAGCACACGGCCCAGCATCGGCCGTGTGCTGTTGAATCGTCAGGGGTATGGGCGAGCGGCCTGAAAGGGCGGCCGCGAAATGCTGCGCTACATCACAGCGGGGAGCAGGGCGCTGACCATGCTGTTGAACGCGGCGCTGGTGTCAGCCGCCTTGCGCGTGCTCACTGGCGCCGCGTCGGCACTGGTGGCCCGTGGAGCCATGTCGGGCGCCGAGGACATTTTGACGATCACCAACTCGCGCTTGGGGTTGATGTAGATGCGCTGGCCAAAACGCCCGGCGGCTTCGATCGAGCCGTCGCCATCGTTCTTCTGGTACCAGTAATCGCGGTAGGCGTAACCGGTGCGGTCCTTGGCCTTGGGACTCTGGGCAATCAGGTTCTGGTTGTCGTTGGGGCGCAGGGCCAGTCGCACCGCCTGGGCGAAGGCCGAGGTATCAGCGGGGCTGGTCCAGGCCAGGCGAATGGCTTCGGCAAAGCGCGCGGCATCGCGCAGGGTGCTGCTCATGCCGCCGCTGGCCATTTCCGTGCCCAAGGCATCGATCTGGCTGTAGGCGTCATCCTCGGCGAATTGCGACCAGATCCGCTCCGACACCAGCGCCGACCAGCTCTTGCCCGTGACCCGGCGCATGGCCCAGGCCACGGCTTCCGGCGAGCCGTTCTGGTAATACCAGATGGGGGTGGCGCTGGCTTGCGCGGGCAGGGTCGCGGCCTGCAGGAAGCTGTAGATATTGTCGGGCATGTCCGGCTGGCGCGGCACGATGCCGGCGGCGGCGAACAGGCCGATGTCCGGTGGGACTTTGGCGGGATAGACCGCCTCTACCTGCATGTCCAGGTTCTGCTGCAGGGTCGCTTCACCGAACGGCGTGCCGGCCAGCTCCGGCACGTAGCTGGACAACTTTGCGTCCGGCGCCAACTTGCCTTCGGCGATCAGGCTGGCGGCGAGCAGGCCGGTCACCGACTTGGTCATCGAGGCCCAGATATGCGGTTGCTCGGGGCTGAACGAATCGAGGTAGCGCTCGTACACCGGCTTGCCGCGGTGCAAGACAATAAAGCCGTCGGTGTAAGTTTCCTGCAAGTACTCAGGCAGCGATAACGTTTGCTCGCCTACGGCGAATTTCAGCTGATCGAGTTCGACTGGCGTGCCCGTTCCCAAGTTCAGGGGGCTGGATGCACGGCGAATGCCGGTGGTGGGGGTCATTGCCCGGGCATTGCGCAAGGCCCAGCGCAGGTTGGGCAGTTCGAAGGCATTTTGTTTGGTAACGCGCTTGTCCATCGCTGGCGGAAAGCCCTGCATCACGCCCAGGCGGACCGGGTCGCTGGTCTCGGCGGCGGCCAGGCTCTGGGCACTGACAAGGGCCAGCAGCAACGCAGGCAGCAGGCGTTTGCAGGTGGGTGAAACTTCAGGGGTCGTGAAACTCATTCTTGTTATCTCCTGGCGGTACAGCTTGAGGGGAGCGCCGATCCCTACATCGCAGCTCAATGGCGAGCCGACATTGAACTCAGTCTGAGAGCGCGATATACCTGTGCGCAATGCATCAACAGCTATAGATCCATAGCCAAGAGGAATGTCATGGACGTGCGTGACCTGGAATACATCATCGCGGTCCAGCAGTACGGGACGGTGGGTAAGGCAGCGGAACAGTTGGGTATCACTCAGCCTTCGCTGACCAAGGCGGTGCGGCGTGTCGAGACGCAGTTGGGGGTCATGTTGTTCGAACGCACCTCCACCGGCATGCGCCTGACCCAGGCCGGCGAATTGTTTCTGGCCCGGGCCAAACGCTTGAGCCGCGACTTCGACGACGCCTTGGCCGAAATGCGTAGCATCCGCAGCGGCGAGCAGGGTGGGGTACGCCTCGGTTATTCGCCGTCGTTGCCCGACGCCCTGGTGGTTGCCAGTTGCCGACGGCTGTTGCGCGAACGCCCGGCGGCGCGCTTGCGCATGCGTCGGCGCTTGGCCAGTGAACTGCTGGAGCTTTTGCGCAACGGCGAGATCGACGTGGCGGTGATGCCGATCTCGGCCGCCACCGAGGGCTTCGACACTCAGGTGCTGTATGAGGATTGCCTGGCCGTGGTGGCCGATGCCCAGCACCCGCTGGTGGCCAGGAAGCGCGTGCAGCTCAGTGACCTGCACGATCAGCAGTGGCTGTTGCCCGAGGGCCACATCAGCATCCGCCAGGCTCTGGACAACGCCTTTATCAAGCAAGGCCTGGCGCCACCGACCTTACGCATCGAAGCCGATTTCAGCAGCGAAGCCCTGTTCGAACTGATCGTCGGCACCCCAACCCTGACCCTCTCGCGCTGTGGACGGATGACCCAGGCTGCCGGCCTTGCCCCGTTGAATCTGGACCTGGGTGGCCTCGACCTGCGCCGGCGCATCGGCCTGATCACCCGACCGGGCGGTTACCTGTCGCCGGTGAGCAAGCGGCTGGTCGAACTGTTCCAGGACGAGGCCTGCGAGCGCAACATCCAGGAGTGGTTGTAGGCCCGAGCCATCCCATTTTGTTATGGGGGACCGCTCAAGAGTTGTATTGGCGGGCTTTTTTTCTCCACTTGTAAGATCGGCCACCCCGTTCTACTTCGGAGAATAAAAAGTGAATCTTGGAAAGATAGTCAGCCGAAGTGCGCGGTACTGGCCGCACAACGAGGCGGTCGTCGACAGCCGCCAGCGCCTGACCTACGCGCAACTTGAAGCGCGCAGCAATCGCCTGGCCTCCGGCCTGTTGAAGCTTGGCCTGGAGCCGGGCGCCCATGTGGCAATCCTGGCGATGAACCGCGTCGAACTGGTCGAGGCAGAGGTGGCCTTCTACAAGGCCGCCATGGTCAAGGTGCCGATCAACGCACGTTTGTCGCCCGAAGAAATCGTGCGCGTGCTCAACGATTCGCGCAGCGTCGCGGTGATTACCGGCAGTGCAGCAGCGAAAGCTTTGGCCGCCAGTCGCGAGGCGCTGCCACACCTGAAATGGATCATCGTGCTGGCCGATGAGGGCGGTGATATCCCTTATCGCGAAGTGCTAGACATGGGCGATGAGCAAGCACTGAACAGCGATCCCGCCGATGAGCAACTGGCGGTTCTGCACTACACCTCGGGCAGCTCCGGCGTACTGAAGGCGGCGATGCTGACCTTCGGCAATCGTAAAGCGCTGGTGCGCAAAAGCCTGGCCAGTCCCGTGCGCGGTGCAGGCCCCGACGACGTCATGGCCCATGTCGGGCCGATCACCCATGCCAGCGGGATGCAGATCATGCCGCTTTTGGCGGTGGGCGCCTGCAACCTGTTGATCGAGCGCTATGACGATGAGCTGCTGTTGCGCACCATCGAGCAGGAGCGGGTCACGCGCCTGTTTCTGGTACCGGCGATGGTCAATCGCCTGGTCAATGTCGAAGGCGTCGAACGTTTCGACCTGAGCAGCCTGCGCCTTGTCATGTATGGCGCCGCGCCGATGGCACCCGCATTGGTGGAGCGCGCGATCCAGGTGTTCGGACCGATCCTCGCCCAAGGCTACGGCGCCGGCGAGACCTGTTCGCTGGTGACCGTGCTGACCGAGCAGGATCACCTGGTCAAGGACGGCGATACTCGCCTGCTGTCGTCGTGTGGACGCTGCTATTTCGAGACCGACCTGCGGGTGGTCAACGAGCAGTTCGAAGACATCCAGCCCGGTGAAATTGGCGAGATCGTGGTCAAGGGCGACGACATCATGCAGGGTTACTGGCAGGCGCCGGAGCTCACCGCCGAAGTCATGAAGGACGGTTACTACCTCACCGGCGACCTGGCCACGGTCGATGAACTGGGCTACGTGTTCATCGTCGACCGCAAGAAGGAAATGATCATTTCCGGCGGCTTCAACATCTACCCCACCGAAGTCGAACAGGTGCTCTACCGCCTGCCCGAAGTGTTCGAGGCTGTCGTGGTGGGCGTGCCGGACGAGCAGTGGGGCGAGGCGGTAAAAGCGGTGGTGGTGCTCAAGCCGGGCGCGACCCTCACTGAGGTGCAAGTCATCGACTATTGCGCCCAGCACCTGGCCGGCTTCAAGAAGCCGCGCAGCGTCGACTTCACCGATGAACTGCCAAAGAACCCCAACGGTAAAATCGTGCGCCGGGTGGTTCGCGATGGTTACTGGAAAAACACTCAGCGCAAGATCTGACGCCGCAGGAGCAGTACCGAAATGATCGAACCAAGCGAAAAAGCCCAACGTATCATCAGCGACATGCAAGCCTTCATCCGAGATGAAATCATCCCGCTGGAGAAGAAAGAAAATCTGCAATGGGGCGAAGCGCATCCGCGGGCGATTCTTGCCGATGTCTGGAAACGTTCCTGCGAACTGGGCTTCTACAACGTCATGTTGCCGGAAAACCTCGGCGGGGCCGGCCTGAGTGTGGTTGACCTGTGCGCCGTCAAGGAGGCGGCAATTCTGACCGGCTCGATGCTCGCGCCTCATGTGCTGGGCGAACTGAGCGGCCCGCCACGGGTTGGCCATCTGTTCAAGGTGGCCAGCGAGGTGCAGGTCGAGAAGTTTTTGCAGCCGGTGTGCAGGGCCGAGAAGGCCGTGTGTTTTGCCCTGACCGAAGCCGAGGCAGGCTCCGATGCCAGCGCGATCAAGACCAGCGCCCGGCTTGACGGCGATCACTACGTCCTCAATGGCGCCAAGCGCTACATCTCTGGGGCACCCTATGCCGACTTCGCGGTGTTGCTGGCAGTGACCGGACCGGGGCAGGGGGCGGCGGGTATCTCGGCGTTCTTCGTCGACCTCAAGGGGCCGGGTGTGCAAGTCGACGCTGACTACCAGGTGATGTCCGGCGGCGGCAGCCACGGCAATATCGAGCTGAAGGACGTGCGGGTGCCCGTGGAAAACCGCATCGGTGACGAAGGCGCGGGCTTCAAGTTGGCCATGGGGCGCATCACCCTCAACCGCCTGCTGCACTGCCCGACCATGCTCGGCATGGCTGGCCTGGCCTTGAACCTGTCGATCGACTATGCCCGCACCCGCACCCAGTTCGGCAAGCCGATCGCCATGTTCCAGGCGGTCAACCACATGATCGCCGACATGGCCACCGAGCTGCTGGCAGCGCGCAGCATGATGTACGCCACGGCGGCGCTAAACGATGCCGGCGGCGACATTCGCACCCAGGCACCGATGTGCAAGCTGTATGCCTCGGAGGCGGCGTTCCGGATTGTCGACCGTGCCGTGCAGGTACACGGTGGCGCCGGTCTGATTCGCGGTAATCCGGTGGAGTGGATGTTCCGCGCCACCCGCATGATGCGTATCCTCACCGGCACCAGTGAGATTCAGCGCAACACCATTGCCAAGGGCATCCTCATGCCGAGCTGAGCCCATCAACCTGCGCCCGCCTATATGGCGGGCGACTTCTATCTATAACAACAATCAGAGGTATCCCATGCTCGGCATCGAATCCAGCTACCGTCCGAAAGCCGCCTGGACCATTGCGGCGCTGTTGGCGGTGATGATGCTGGTGAACTTCCTCGACAAGGTGGTCATCGGCCTGGTCGCCGTGCCAATGATGGCTGAACTGCAGTTGAGTCCGGCAGAATTCGGCCTGATCGGTGGCGCCCTGCACTGGCTGTTCTCCCTCTCGGCAGTGCTCGGCGGCTTTCTCGCCAACCGCAAACCTACCCGCACCCTGTTGCTCGGCATGGGCCTGTTCTGGGCGCTGGTGCAACTGCCGATGCTGTTTGCCACTTCGCTGTGGACCATCGTCGCCTGTCGGGTGCTGCTTGGTATCGGCGAAGGCCCGGCCTCGCCGGTGGCCACCCACGCCTTGTACAAATGGTTCCCCGACAACAAGCGCAGCCTGCCTGTGGCCCTGCTGCATTCGGGCAGCGCCCTGGGCTTGCTGGTAGCCGGCCTGCTCATCCCGTGGATGAGCATGCATTACGGCTGGCGCAGCAACTTCGCCGTGTTGGCGGTCATCGGTCTGGTCTGGTGCGTGGCCTGGTATCGCCTGGGCAAGGAAGGGCAGCTGGACGACATCGCCACTCGCACCGAAACCACGGTGGTACAGACGCGCATCCCTTACCGGCGACTGTTGAGTGACCCGACTGTGATCGGCAACTACGTCGGTCACTTTGCCGCTAATTGGTCGCTGGCGCTGACCCTGACCTGGGTCCCGGCCTATCTGGAGAAAGGTCTGGGCATGGCTTCATTGAGCGCCGGGCGGATGTTCGTGGTGTTCGTGCTGGTGACCACGCCGCTGAGCCTGATCATGGCCTGGTGGTCGCAGCGTCTGTTGCGACGTGGTTTGCCGTCACGGGTGGCTCGGGGCGTGTTCGTCTCCGTGTGCCTGATCCTCAGCGGCATCCTCGCTGCCTCATTGATGCTGCCGGGGCTGTCGGTCGCCGAGCGCATGGCCTGCCTGACCTTCAGCGGTGGCCTGGCGCTGGTGATGTATTCGATTGGCCCGGCGATGCTGGCCGAAGTAGTGCCCAGCGGCCAACGCGGCAGCATGCTCGCCATCGGCAACGCCTGTGGTTCATTGGCGGGGCTGGCGGCGCCGGTGGTCACCGGTTTTCTGGTGCACAATGCCCAAGGCATCAACGGTGACGGGTATGCCCACGGCTTCATGGTCTGTGGCGCGATCCTGATCAGCGCCGGCCTGATCGGTCTGCTGACCATGAACCCGCAGCGTTCGCGCAACCAGCTCAAGTTGCCGGTGCCCGTCATCGTCTTGCGCGGCTGAACGCACTCAAACGTCCTGCTGTTCGCGCTGACGTTCGATCAACTCACCTTTCCAGCGTCCTGACTGCACCACTTCGATCAGCAGGGCGCGCACCAGGTCGCGCATGCACGAGGCGGCAAAGGTCAGGGGCTTGTGGGTCGAGTAGGCGATGGACAAGGTGCGTCGCACGCTCGGCTCGACAATCCGTCGGGCCACCTGTTGCGGGTTCTCTTCCACCGCGGGCCAGTTGCCGATGGTCGCTGCCAGGTTACTGCGCACCAGGCTGCTGACGCCCTGAGCGGTCTGTTGCTCGTATTTCACCTTGAGCTCCAACCCGGCTTCGATAGCCGCCTGTTCCACTCGCCGGCGCAGGTGTGAGCTGGCCCGTGGCGCCATAACCAAGGGACCGCGAATCGCCTGGACCAGGGTGATGCTGTCGTCGGCGCAGGCCGGTGCCTGCAGGCTCAACCAGTACAACTCTTCGGTAAAGATCGGCTCGGCGTGCACATGCTCGAGCTCTTCGGCATTGGGCACCACGCCGAAGTCGACCTGGCCCATCTCGATGGCTTCACCACCTTCCAGGCTCAGGCCGTCGCGCACGGTCAGCTCGATGCCGGGAAACTTTTCGCTCGCGCGGGTGATGATCAGCGGCAGCAGCAATGCCGAGGCGGTGACCGGTATGGCGATGGCCACCCGGCCCTTGGGGTTGCCCTTGGTGGACTCCAGCTCATCCTTGACCGTGTCGATAGTCTGCACCACCGAGCGGGCAATCTCGTACAGGCGTCGACCGGCGTCGGTGAGGTTGACGCCATCGTGCACGCGTTCGAGCAACTGCATCTCCAGCTCACTTTCGAGCAAGTTGATCTGCCGGCTCAGCGCCGGTTGCGCAATGTACGCCCGGCGCGCCGCCGAGGAGAAACTCCCGGCCTCGGCAATCGCAATCAGATAACGCAGTTGTTTGAGTGTCATCGGGGTTCCGCGGCCATGCCGGCGCGTTATGGGTTGTATTGAAAGACGATATTGGTCTGGCACCCAGCGCCTCACTAGGATGGCGCCATTGCTTTTATATGACCTGTTTATCGGCCTGGTTGCAACGCTAGCGTGTTGAATTTCAATGCCTTGCAGCCGGGCACTGTGGAGTGCGTTGCATGAAGCCGACCGCGTCTTCGTCTGCCCTGAACCGTTTGCTGTTAGGCCAAGGGCAGGAGCCCGACCCACGTTTTACCCTGGCCAATGAACGTACCTTTCTGGCCTGGATTCGCACGGCGCTGGCACTGCTGGCCAGTGGTATTGCCGTTGAAGCGTTCACCCCGGGACTGTTCAGCCCGGATGCGAAGCGTGCGCTGGTGGTTGGTCTGCTGAGCCTGAGCCTGATCGTCAGCCTCAGCGCGTTCTGTCGCTGGTTGAGTGTCGAGCGCGCGTTGCGCCGGCAAGCCGCGCTGCCGGCCTCCCTGCTGACGCCGCTGCTGTCACTGGGTTGCGCCGTTATCGTGGCCGGCGTGATGGCGGCGTTCTGGGGGCAGGGATGAGCGATGCCGGGCTGCAGCCGGAACGTACCACCCTGGCCTGGCGGCGCACGCAGATTCTACTGGTGCTGGTGGCCTGCCTGGCCTTGCGTTGCCTGCATCATCATCCCTTGTTGATGACGGGCGCTGCCATCCTGGCAGCGCTGCTGGCACTGGCGATCCTGTTCGAGCAGCGTCGTTGCTACCAACGTGCATGCCTGGGTATCGACGGGCAGGGCACGACCTGTAACCCGCTGCCGTTATTGATTCTCACCCTGTGCTCGGCGCTATTGGCGGCGCTGAGCCTTCTTGCGGTCCTGGCGCGAGCCTGACTTTTCAAAAGGAGCAGCAACATGAAGCCGGACTGGTCCTGCCTCAAAGATGTGAAGATCATCGATGTCAGTCAACTGCTACCCGGGCCCCACGCCACCTCGCTGCTGTTGCAGCTGGGCGCGGATGTCATCAAGGTTGAACAACCCGTCACCGGCGACAGCTCGCGGTTACTCGGCAACGGTGTGTTCGCCCAGTTCAACCGCGGCAAACGCTCCATCGCACTGAACCTCAAGGACCCGACCGACAAAGCGGCCTTCCTTGAACTGGTGCGCCATTGCGATGCCGTGGTCGAAGGCTTTCGGCCCGGTGTCATGCAGCGTCTGGGGCTGGGTTATGAAGACCTGGCGAAGGTCAATCCGGCCATCGTCCTGTGCTCGATTTCCGGCTTCGGCCAGACCGGCCCCTATGCCGCCCATGCCGGCCACGACCTCAACTATCTAGCCATGGCGGGCTACTGGTCGATTCCGGTGCAGGTCGAAGACAAGGTCGCCCGGCCCAAGTTGCGGCTGTCCGACTATGCCGCCTCGGCCTACGCCGCGTTGTCGCTGTCCGTGGCAATCATGAGCGCCCGCCAGCAGGGCGTCGGCCAGCACCTGGACGTGTCGGTGCACGACGCCATCCTGTCCTGGACTGCCCACATGGCCTGGCTGGCCCGCGGCTTCGAAGACAACCCGGTGGCCTCACCGACAGTGCTGCCCGAGAACGATATTTTCCAGACCCGCGATGGTCGTTATCTGGCAATGGGTATTCTCGAGAACAAGTTCTGGGTGATGCTGGGCCAAGTGCTCGGCGATGATTTTCCGCAGCTCAGGGAAGAACGATTCGCTCATCGGATGAGCCGTTTTGGCCGCAAGCAGGAGGTGAATGCCATGCTCAAGGAGGTATTCCTCAGTCGCACCCTGCAGCAGTGGACCGAAACTTTTTCCGGGTATGACTTGCCATTTTCGCCGCTGCTCAACGCCAGCGAATTGTTCGATGATCCGCATGTGCAGGCGCGAGGTACGGTGCGTAAATTGCCTGCGGAGAGGTCTATCAGCGTCGGATTTCCGGTGAAATTCTCCCGTGGATTACCGGACAGTGATGTGAGTGTTCCGGCGTTGGGTGAGTTTGACATTGAGGCGTTCAAGGCCAGAAATCGGACTTGATACTTGGGCTTCACCATCCGTATATAGCCATTCCAGGTTACGATCTGTCAGCGTTCGCTTCTGGCCGTTTTCTGCCCATCGCGAGAGGCAGAAAACGACCCATTGCGGTCATCAGTAAGCGTCGTCCTGTAGTAGACCGCTTCCCGAGATTGCCCACATACTCGCCCACGCTGCGGGGCACTGGGGTCGGCTGCACAATACCTGCTGCGAACCGTCACCATGCTTTAGCAGCACGGAATTCATGATCCCAATATGTGGCGCCTCCAATCCCTCGTCGCAAACGAGATCGAACGCGCCTTCGTAGTGCGCGGTTGATTGACTTCCTGCTATCCCGCATGCAGCGACTGCAATTGACCAGCGCGCATTTTCCAGGCACGGTTGATCGGACTCTCAGGCTTTAATGCAAGGCGCTCGGCAACCAGTGCCTCGGCAAGTGCGCGGTTGCCAAGGCGAATAGCTGCTTCGGTCAGTGTCCATGAGAAGACATCACGCTGCGCGTGACTACCGCCGAAGCGGTTAGCTTTGGCGCGTAGTGGCATCAACGACTCCATAGCTTGGGCGTAATCCCCACGACCAAACGCCACCAACCCTTCGCACGCGGGCACACCAATCTCTCTACTCATCATGGCGTTGGTACCACTGCCAGCAGCGGACCGCTTCAGGGCATCCAACTGCTGAGCTTGTGCACGACTGTTTCCAGAACCCACGAATGACATCATCGCGTTCACGTCGTTAAAGGCGTAGAAGCCGTCTTCACAACGGGACTCCCATTTTTTGGCCAGTCCTTTCCATCGATCTCCAACGTCATGACCGAGCAGGGAGAGTCTCCAGAGCAGCGCTGATCCATCAAGTAGCTCAAGAGCTTGACCAAATCCACCCGCTGAAATGTCCTCATCAAAGAGACGAAGCGCGCCAGCCACGTCATTAGCCTCAAGGAGGAATAGCGCTTTGTGCCACCACAAATGGAAGGCAAACATGCTATTGGGAGCCCAAGCATTGGCGCTGGATGAAAGGTACTTAGCCCCCTCTTCGCTACGGCCCTGCATTTCCATGACATGAGTGACGGCATGCACTGCCCAACCATCCTGCGGGTTCAAGGCAACAGCCTCGCGCCCCTGTTCTTCGGCCTGCCGGTAATCCCCTGCCTCTTCCAGGCCAAAGGCATACATCCCTTTCACAAAGCCAAAGCCAGGAACCTCGTTATCCCAGCGCGACATCACACGAGCCACGCGATCACGTAGCATGTGCGAGTAACCTAGATAGAAGTCGCCCAAATGGGCGTATTGCAGTGCCAGCAGATCGCGGGGGTGCTCGATCGAAACACGCCCCCAGATTTCGATTGCCCGCTCCCAGTCGCCGTCGAACCAAGCGCGTACTGCATGGATATGCTGCCGCTCACGATCATTCGCTTTCGGTGCCAACCGCTCTGCCGCGTCCAAGCTCTTGAACAGCTCTGAGTCAAACGCTTTGTCGGTCGCAGTCGCAATCGCGCCAGCACGAAAGGCGTAGGCCAGCGCAAAATCCGGGTGCTCCGCGATAATTTTGTCAGCCGCAGCCAGAGGATCGGCCTGGTAGGCATGCAGCAAGTCGCAAGCTCTATCCAGAGCATCGATTGCCTCCTGCGAGCGATAGGAAACAGGATTGCCACGCTTGTCGCGTTTGCTCATGGTTTCCTCCTGACCACGCCCTAAGGGCATACATGATCGAAATGTGAAGATCGCTCTCGATTGTCCCCCCGAGTTTGGCTCAGAGACACTTTTCCGACGAAACGTGAATGGCTGCTTCTGGCCAGTTCCCTTCGATACCGGCCGATTTATCCCTGCCGACCGGGTCTCTGGCAACGTTTGATAGCCCGCACCCGGCAACCCAATCCTGGGAGCGACCTGCCAACAGCGCCACATCTCAACTTCGCAAAACCCTCAAAGCAACCGTTCAATGGCAGAATCCCCTCAACTTGATCGTTTTGGAGAACACCATGCTTCGTGCGTTTGAACGAAGGCTCGACCCCTTTCCTCCTGACGAGGTACCACCGCCACCCGATGGCCTGGCTCGCTTTCTGTGGGCCTGTACGCGGGGCGCCCGCGGTTACATCCTTGCACTTGCGCTACTAAGTGCCGGTGTGTCGATTTACGAAGCCTGGCTGTTTTCCTTCCTCGGGCAGGTCGTGGACCTGCTCTCGACCTGGCAGGCAGGCGGTGAAGCGGCTGCGCAGGAAAGTCGCGTGTTGTGGGGCATGGGCATCGTAATGGTGACCAGTGTCGGGCTGGTGGCATTGCGCACCATGGTGCAGCACCAGATATTGGCGATTAACTTGCCGTTGCGGCTGCGCTGGGACTTCCATCGTCTGATGCTGCGACAAAGCCTTTCGTTTTTTTCCGATGAGTTTTCCGGTCGAGTCACCACCAAGGTGATGCAGACTGCGCTAGCGGTGCGCGACGTGCTATTCACCCTTATCGAGATCGTGCCCGGGATCGGGGTGTATTTCATTGCGATCATCGCACTGGCCGGTGGCTTCGCTTTGAAACTGATGCTGCCTTTCGTTGCCTGGGTCGTGTTGTTCGGCCTGGCCATGCTGTACTTCGTGCCCCGTCTGGGGAAAGTCGGGCAGGAACAGGCTAATGCGCGGTCGATGATGACCGGGCGTATCTCGGACGCCTACACGAACATCACTACGGTGAAGCTGTTCTCCCACTCCAATCGTGAAGCGCACTTCGCGCGCGCAGCGATGGAGGATTTCAAGCACACCGGCTTTCGCCAGATGCGCCTGGTAAGCCAGTTCGAAATCGTCAACCAGGCATTGGTGGTGGCGTTGATCATGGCAGCAGGTGGTTATGCCCTGTGGCTATGGCACCAGGGTGAGGTCGGCGCAGGTGCCGTGGCGGCAATCATCGCCATGGCGTTGCGTATCAATGGCATGTCGAACTGGATCATGTGGCAAATGACCTCGCTGTTCGAGAGCATCGGCACCGTGCAGGATGGCATGGCGACGCTGACCCAGGGCACCAAGGTGCAGGACGCTCCGGGTGCCGGCGTGCTCGTGACCTCCGGCGGCGCGGTAACCTTCGATAAGGTGAGCTTCAATTACAATGGCGAACGCCAGGTGCTCGATGGTCTGAGCCTGAGCATCCGCCCGGGCGAAAAAATCGGCTTGGTTGGCCGCTCTGGCGCCGGCAAATCCACGCTTATCAACTTGCTGCTGCGTTTCTATGACGTCGACAGCGGGGAGATTCGCATCGACGGCCAAAACATCGCACAAGTGACGCAAGACAGCCTGCGCGGCTGCATCGGTATGGTCACGCAGGATACCTCCCTGCTGCACCGTTCCATTCGCGACAACATCGCCTACGGCCGTCCCGATGCGACCGATGCGCAAATCCGCAGCGCCGCGGCCAATGCCCAGGCCGATGAATTCATAAGTCAATTGAGCGACCGGCAAGGCCATACCGGCTACGACACCCTTGTGGGGGAGCGCGGCATCAAGCTGTCGGGCGGCCAGCGCCAACGCGTCGCGATTGCCCGGGTGATGCTCAAGAACGCCCCGATCCTGCTTCTTGACGAGGCCACCAGCGCGCTGGACTCGGAAGTCGAAGTGGCCATTCAGGAAAGCCTCGATGAAATGATGCAGGGCAAGACGGTGATCGCCATCGCCCATCGGCTGTCCACGATTGCAGCCATGGATCGGCTCATCGTCATGGATGACGGACGCATCATCGAACAGGGCACCCACACCGAATTGCTCGGGAAGAATGGCGTCTATGCGCGGCTTTGGCAGCATCAAAGCGGCGGGTTCCTGGGGGAGGATAAAGGCGTGGTAGAAGAGGCTATGGATCAGGCGTGAGTGTGAAGGGTAGGCAGCAGGGGGAGGGGCGCCGACTGGCCGATAGCTGCCTGACGCGATGGGCAGCTACCGACCGGTTGAATCCACAACCCAAAGCTGACGGTCGGCTTGGCTCAGATTCAGATTGAGCAAGCCGGTCTCTCACCCAACCGCTCTACCAACCTTACGAGATAACCGTCGGGATCCTGGACGATGAATTCGCGCTGGCCTACTTCTACATTGTCCGCCCGATACCAGGTGTCTTTGCATTCTCGATAGAGAGGGAATCCAACCTGATCAAGTTTTTGGATGATGGGTGCGACAGCCTCAACATCAATCTGTAGATTGATGCCTCTTCCAAACGGCTCAGTCAACGGCGCAGTCAGCCATTGACCCGCGTCCGAATCAACCTGTTCAAGCATTACTTGAGCACCATTCAAATCAAGGTATGCAAATCCATCTTCCGGGCGTTGATAAGCTACTTTGAACTCCAGGCAAGAAACCCAAAAAGCCAGGCTGCTATCCAGGTTGCTCACCATTAACTCCGGAACCAGTTTGTTACGTTCGAACATGAGATGACTTCCATTTCAAAAGGCTCATTTTTGCGGGCGGGCAGGTTCTGCACTTATGGCTTCGATTCTTCCCTTCCGAAAATCGTGCAGGAATTTACCCCTTGTGGCAGGTGACGGAAAAATTGAGTCCATCAGGTTGATCAGGGCCTGACCCGAAGGCTCAGAGCACCCCGGGCACCACCAGGGTCAACCAGGCAACACAGGGTCCCACCAGGGCAACCACCGCGCTATAGATCAGCAGACTGCGCAACACTTTTTCTCGCTCCAGCGGGGGGGTATTGGCAACCACCAGCGCACCATTGGTGGAGAACGGGCTGGTGTCGACGATGGTGGTGGAAATGGCGATAGCCGCGACCACGCCGACCGCACTGATGTGGCCCTGGCTCAAGAATGGCACGGCCAGGGGAATGATCACCCCTAGCAACGCCGTGGACGAAGCGAAGGACGAGATAATTGCGGCAGTGAAGCACAGCAGCAAAGCGACGAGCAGCGGTTCACCCAAGCCGGAGATGCCATGGGCGACATAGTCGATGGTACCGATGCTCTGCATCACTCCGATGTAAGTGATGATCCCGGTGATCAGCAGAACAGTCGACCAACTGACCTTGTCAATGGCCGCCTTCTGCGCCTTGGGCGCGAACATGGCCAGGACTACCGCGACCGTCATGGCCACCAACCCGATATTGAACTTGAACACTAATGCCGAGATCGCCAGGGCCAACAGCCCGACCAGCGTCGACAGCTTGGCCCCGTCCAGGCCGCTGAGGGTATGTAGCGGCGCACCGGCACCCGTCAGGTCAGTACGATGATAAGCAGGGGACGCCGGCGTACCACCGTGGCCAAGAATGGCCAGCGATGCACCGGCAGCATGCAATTCGGGACCGGACGGGACCACCACCAATGACAGGCGAGCGCTACGTAAACCACCGAAGACTACGAATACCACCATGGCAATCCCCAGGTTGAACAGCAGGCTGGCGATGAACAGAGTGAACGGTGCATAAGGCAGCCCGGAGGACGCAACGATCTGATTGGTTATGCCACCGAAAATACTCACAGGGGAAAAACTGCCGCCTTGAGCGCCGTGAATCACCATCAGTCCCATGAGCACGGGGTTGATGCGGTACTGCACGGCGAAGTTGAGAGCAATAGGCGCGAGGATGGCTGCCACCGCAGGGCTGAGCGCACCGAAACCGGTGAGCAGCGCCGCCACCACGAACATCACCCAGGGTATCCAGGCGACATGGCCACGCACCATCAACACTGCCCGTTCGATCAGCCAGTCGATGGTGCCGTTGTTCTGGGCGATGCCGAATAAATAGGTGACACCGACCAAAGTCAGGAACAGGTCACTGGGAAAGCCGGCGAAGATGGTCGCCGGTGTCATGTCCATTATCACCGAACCGACGATAAAGACCGCCGCGAACGCCAGCGCGCCCATATTGATGGGCAACACGCTGGCGATGCCGAAAATGACCACTAGCACTAAAATCGACAGAATTTCATTATTCATTTCAATCTGACTCCCCGCATTCGGACGGTCCCGCAGGTACCGTCCTTGTTGTTATTGTCTCGGGATGTTTAGCAATCGACTCGCGTCGGGCCGAGCGTGACGAAACGAGGAAGCGTGGCTTGCCTGCGAAGTCGATCGTACAAACACAGAAGCTTTCAACGATGTCGTGCTAATTGCCATTAAATGCTGCTGGCCGGCGCTCGGCAAAGGCTGCCAGTCCTTCGCCAAAGTCAGCGCTTTCGCAGGCTTGTCGGCGCAGTTCGGCAATCTGCTCCATCGCCTGCACCGGAATCGGTTGCAAGTCTTCGAGGATACGCAGCTGTTCCTTGACCGCCGCAACGGCTAGCGGCGCTTTGCAGGCGATGCCGTGTGCCAGTTCCAGCGCGGTCGCTTCCAGCACATCAGTGTCGACCAGTCGGTTGACCAGACCAAACCGTTCCGCCCGCACCGCATCGAGCTTTTGTGCAGTGAAAAACATTTCCTTCAACACATGAATCGGCAAATTGTTGAAGAAGCGCAGCAATCCACTGGTGGTGTAGGGCAATCCAATGTTCACCGGAGTCATGGCAAAGCTTGCGCTGCGGTCCGCGACGACCATGTCGCAGCTCATTACCAGATCCACCGCGCCGCCCCACACCGAGCCGGACACCAGGGCAACCACCACGCCGGGATAGGCGCGGATGCGGCGCAATACCTGTTCGAGCGGTTTGCCATAGGCAATCGGGTCGCGGTCGTGTTGCAGTTCGCGGATATCGTGGCCGGCACTCCACACGGATTGGCCGACTTCGCAGCCGAGGATCACCACCGGGATGCGTTGTGACGCCAGTGCGATGAGACTTTCGTTGAGCGCCGTCAGCAGTTGCGCGCTGAGCGCATTACGGTGTGTGGGGTTGCTGAAGACCAGCCGCGCGATGCGTTCATCGACCCGGTTGACGGTCACTGTTGTGGAAGAGGCTGAATTCATTGTGCGGCTCCTGTCGATTGCGCGCCGGTCATGTCATCGGCGTTCTGGAACACTATTTTAGCGGCGAGCAGTGCGTTGATTGATGCAGCGTCGAAACCGGCTTCGCGCAATACTTCGACGGTGTGTTCGCCAAGCAGCGGCGGTGGGCGGCTGACAACGCTGTCATTGGCGCAGAACACCGGGGTCACTACCTGACGCAGTGCACCAAGGGTCGGGTGCGTGAGTGTCTCGGTCAGTTGGCTGTGCAGCACCTGCGGGTCGTCGAAGACCTCATCGAGTGTGTTGATCGGGCCGGCGGGTAATCCTGCGTCGACGAACAGCGAGGTCCACTCGCGTTTGCTGCGGGTTTTCAAACGACTTTCCAGAATCTCTCTCAATTCGTCACGACGTTCGACCCTCGCTTCATTGGTGGCGAAGCGCGAATCATCCGGCAGCTCGGGCAAATCGAGCAGTATGCACAAACGCCCCCACATGGCCGAGGTGATCGGCGCCAGATTGAGCGGGCCATCCTTTGTCTGGAACACGCCGTAAGGTGCAATCACCGAATGGGCGTTACCGGTGCGGCGCGGCACATCCCCCAGGCTGAGGTAGCGTTGGCCGTGCACACTCAGCAACCCGACCAGACTGGCCAGCAGCGACGTGCTGACATGTTGGCCACGCCCGGTGCGCTCGCGCTCGAGCAGCGCGGCCAGCACCGCTGTCACCAGCCACATGCCCGAAGTCAAATCGCCGATGGCGGTGCCGGTGCGTGTCGGGTCGCCATCGACGAAACCGGTCAGGCTCATCAGCCCCGAGTAGCCTTGGGCGATCTGGTCGAAGCCGGGCCAACTGCTCATCGGCCCGTCGGCGCCAAAGGCGTTAATGCTACCCAATACCAGTCGCGGATTGCGGGCGCTGAGCACCTCATAACCGAGGCCCATGCTTTCCAGCGTGCCAGGTTTGAAGTTCTCGATGACGACGTCGGCGTCATCGATCAACTGCTGGATAGTGGTCAACCCTTCGGGGGTGCGCAAGTCAATGCACATGCCGCGCTTGTTGCGGTTACACGATAAGTAGTAGGTGCTCACGCCACGGTCGAAGGGGCCCCAGGTGCGGCTCATATCACCAGTCGGGCCGGGCTCGATCTTGATCACATCGGCACCGAGGTCTGCCAGCACCATGGTGCAGAACGGTCCGGACAGTGCGCGACTCAGGTCGACGATTTTCACGCCTTGCATAGCTTGCATAGGGTTCTCCATTGAAGGGTTGAATACCGGCCATTGCACTAAAGCCTTTGAAGCGCCATTCGCCTGTGACGACCGTTAGCACTTCGTGTTGTGAGACGAGTCTAGGCGCCGTATCTCATAACCTTCAAATATGATATTTCTCTACAGTCATCGGAAAATCATATGGCTTGGGAGGTACACATGGACCTGCGCCAGTTGCGGTATTTCATCAAGGTGGTCGAGTGCGGGAACATCACCCGCGCCAGTGAAACGCTGCATATCGCGCAGCCAGCCATCAGCCAGCAGATGCGCAACCTGGAACAGGACATGGGCATGCAACTGCTCGAGCGCAGCGTGCATGGCGTTGTTCCCACGGCGGCTGGGCAAACGCTTTATCGGCATGCCATCGAACTGCTGCGCCAGGCCGACGGCACCCACGAACTGCTGCGCCAGGACGCCGAATTCCCGCAAGGCAAAGTCTCGGTCGGCATGCCGTCGAGTACGGCGCGCATGCTGGCAATTCCGCTCGCACGCACGATTCGCAGCCGTTATCCGGGTATCAAGTTGGAATTGATTGATTCTCCGAGCGCCGAACTCGGACGTCTGATCACGGTAGGGCGAGTGGCACTGGCGGTGAATGTCGATGTGGTCGAAACCCGGGGCATGGCTTTCCGGCGGCTGTTAACCGAAACGCTGTACTTGGTGGCGTGGCCGGAATTTTCATTATCGGATGAACCGGTGTCGATTGAGGCATTGGCGAAGATGCCGCTGGTGCTGCCCTGTGCTCCGAACACTATTCGCAGTCGGGTCGAATTTGCACTGCAGGAGGCCGGCCTGAAATGCGAGGTTGAATTCGAAGCCAATTCCACCGACCTGTTGTTCTCAGCCGTCAAGGCGCAGCTCGGTGTCACGATCCTGCCGTGGGCCGCGGCCCATGTTGAGCTTGTGCAACACAGGCTCAAACTGGCCAGGATCGATCATCGACTGTTCAAGCGGGATCTTTCGCTGTGCTGGCATGACACGGTTGTAGAGAGCAATGCCGTGCAGAAGGTCAAGTCGACCATTTTCGAGCTGTTCGAGGCGTTCGAGCGGCAGCCGGGGTGGGCAGATGAACCTGTCAAAGGAAGGAACCTCCAAGATTACTGACAGGCTATATTGGGTCGGAAGTAGTCGTTCGTGAGCGGCTGCTTTTTGCCGATTGCTGCCTGCCACGCAGGGCAGCAAATGACCATAGCGGACATGCAGAACGGCCATTACGGTGTCGGCAATCCTAGTCGATGTGCTTCTTCGCTCACATTCATCCTTACGCCCTCCTGAAGGGGCCTCAAAATTCTATTAGCGCCTGGCTAGGAAAAACTCGAAGCCCAGGTTCAGGCAAAAGCTCAAGGTGCGGGTAAACCGGAATTTGAATGTCGGATTCTCTGAACGTTTCGCTCAGGACGGTGTAGTGGGCAAGCTCAGCGTCTTTGCTTCGAGCATTTACCCACCTGTCGCATCTTTTGCCACCTCGTCACTCAGAGAAGTTTGCACAGGAGCAAATTGAGCTTCGTTGTTGTCGATTGAACAGCGGGCAAGGTTTAGTGATAACAAAAGCACACCTTCGCCGCGCAATTTCATTCATGTTGAGAGGTGAAAATCATGAACAGCATCATCTACATTGTCGGATTAGTAGTGGTGGTCGCGGTCGTCCTGTCGTTCCTGGGATTTGCATAACTTGTGCGTTAATCCCTCAACGTTATGTCCATTTTTTTGTCGTGGACGTTCACCTCATTATGCTTTGCGTTGATGAATGGGCGTCCCGTCTTAGGTCCCATTTGCGCAACCGAAAGACCTGGCTATGGCACGCCGGTCTGTATGTTGTTCGTGGGTGTCATCATCAATCCTTCTGACTGGGAAATGCCACACGTCGTCCTTGGTGAACATTCCGCTGCTCGCATGGCTCTATCGCAACAAGGGCTTTGGGAGTCGTAATCATGTACGAAGACCGAAAAGCGCAAGCGCTTGAGACATGGCAATCAATGCTGGTTATGCCCGAAATTCGAGCGACTGCTCAAGAGCAATACGAAGAATTACTTCGGCTTGCCGAGGACTATTCAATCAAAGGTTTCATCAATCGTGACGAGCGAAAGGGCTTGGTTATGGAGGCCACGAAGCGATATGCCCATTCGGTGGAAGATGTCCATAAAGGAGCATGAAGGCTAAAAATTTTCGCCTCGTCGTAATAGCTTCTGGTCGAGCACGCCCGGTTCTCAATCGTCAACTTTTGGCCAATTGATGCCTATCACGAGGGGCAGAGTACACCCCAAGCCGCCAAGCGATTAGCAGCCGATCATGAAGGGCTGCTTCTGGCCGATTTCTGCCTGTCACGAGGGGCAGCCATCGACCAAAAAACCATTTTTACGCATCAACCAGCGATTAGCTGCGTTCAGGTTTTCCTGCGTTTTTTATCCAGGTATCAAGCTCCGTAACCATTTTACTGACCTCGCTATCTTCCCGTTCCGAGGGGCGAACGATTGCGTTCCAGGCGATATCCAGGCCGTCATTCAGGGCCGCCCACGCAAGCTCCCCACGCTCCAGGCTGGGGGTTACCAAATCCCGTTGCAATATGCTGATTCCGTATCCTGAGCGGACCAGTTCAACGATGGCTTCGATCAACTCCACCGTGATCATGCGGCGCGGCAAGATGCTGGCGGGGGCGAAGAAACGGTCATACTCCCAGCCACTGGCGCGATCGGTCGAATACGTCACCAGGTTGTAAGTCTTGAAGTCTTCCGCATAGATATTTTTCCTTCCCGCAAGGGGGTGATCGGTTGCCATGATTGCAATCAAATCGTCCCGAAAAAGTGGCAACTTCGCGACACCGCTAGGCACCATGCCGTCATCGATAATGGACACATCCAGTCTGCCTTGCATCAGGCTCGCGTAAACGTCGTTACGGGGCACGGTCACCAGTGTGATTTCGATGTCCGGCCGAAGACTTGAGTAGTGCTTGATGAATTTTGGAATCCAGCGAAATGGGCCGTAGGAGGTGACACCCATACGGACAAACGCTGTGACGCCACCAGCCATGGACCGGGCCTCGGACTCAGCCTCATTGAGTATGGCGATGATGTCTTTGGCGGCCCGTTCCAGGCGCACGCCGGCAGGGCTGAGTCTGAGCTTTCCTCCTGATCTTTCCGTCAGGCTCACGCCTAGCCGCCGCTCCGCTTCGCGTATGCGGTGACTGACGGCTGAAGGTGTCAGCCATAAACGTTCGGCCACCGCGGTGATCGAATCGACTTCCGACAAGGTTTGCAACATCACCAAGTGATCCAGCGTCAGTCTCATGGGTATACGACCTGAAAATAATTCACAAAATTGCGTAAAATTATGAGCGTGACTTGTTTTTGGTGCCGATGCAATCTGAATCCAGCAGAGCCAACGGAGACCAACAACAATGACTACCCTGCCTTTCACACCTGCGCTAACCCTGGGCGATCTCGTCGATCTCGAGCGTTACCCAATCACCGATCGCACCAGCCCCGCTTATCTCGCACTGGTCACTCACAGTCAGTCGTTGCTGGCACAAGAGGGCGTTGCGATCTTTCCGGGTTTTGTTCGCAATCCATCGGTTGTCGCGATGGCGCAGCAGACACTTGCACTGCACTCGCGCATGTTTCATTTTCGGGAAAGCCACACGGTTTATTTCAAACCTCAGGACGAAAGCGTTGATCCGGAACACCCGCTACGACGCTTGATGAACACGGCAAAAGACACTGTTGCCTATGCCGATATTCCTGCCGACCATTTGATCCGGCAGATCTATGGATCGGACGAAGTCCTTGCTTTCATCAAAGATGTTTTGGCTCTGGACACGCTCTATCGTCATGCCGATCCATTAGCCGCCCTTAACTTGCAGGGCTTCACGGCAGGGCAGGAGTTGGGGTGGCACTTTGATCGTTCCGACTTCAGCGTCACGCTGTCCCTTCAGGCTGCAAGCGCCGGTGGGGATTTCGAGTATGTGCGGATGCTGCGCAATGAAAGAGACGATTGCTATGACGCGGTCAGGCAATTCCTCGATGACTCGCAAACACAGCAGGTAGAGGTTCTCCCTCAAGTGCCCGGCACCCTGACATTGTTCCGCGGCCGCTATTCATTGCACCGGGTCACGCCGGTGGAAGGGGACAGGCTGAGGCTCAACGCGGTGTTTGCGTACGTGGACCAGCCCGATGTCGAGTTCAGTGCCTATGCGCGCCAGTTGTTCTACGGGCGTACTTCTGTTGATCCATTAGCTTGAGCTTCGCCAATAACAATAAATGCAATTGATTCACGCCTTTGTTTCACGTGTTTGCGCACGCACTTGTCCATGCTAAATCTGATGGACTCGTTTGCTCCTGTGTCGCACACAACAGTTCGCTGCCCCCAATAATAATGATTCGGAGCGTCTGATCATGAAAAACAGGAAGAGTTTGTTGGCCTCTTTGCTCACCCTTGGCTTGCTTGTCGGTAGTGCTTCAAGCCAGGCCTCAGGGTGGTGTGAATCGGGCAAGTCGGTGAAATTTGCCGGGTTGAACTGGGAGAGCGGGATGCTCCTCACCGACATCATGATGATCGTGCTCAAGGATGGTTATGGCTGTACAACGGATCAGTTGGTGGGTAACACCATCATTCTCGAGACCGCACTGGCCGGCAACGACATTCAGGTGTTTGGCGAAGAGTGGATGGAGCGCAGCGAAGTCTGGAAAAAGGCGGTGGCGGCCGGAAAGGTTGTCGGGGTTGGCGCTCCGATCATTGGTGCGACTCAGGGCTGGTATGTGCCGCGTTACGTCGTTGAAGGGGACGCTAAACGTAACCGGCCAGCGCAGGCGCCCGACCTCAGGACAGTCGCGGACCTGAGCAAGTACGCGAGTGTTTTTCGCGATTCGGAAGAACCGTCCAAAGGCCGTTTCTACAACTGTCCTGCGGGTTGGATCTGTGAGCAGGACAATACCGAGATGTTGAAAGAGTATGGTCTTGAAAACACGTTCACAAACTTTCGTCCAGGTACCGGTGCGGCATTGGATGCGGCTGTCCTGTCCAGTTACAAACGCGGTGAGCCGGTGCTGTTCTACTACTGGTCACCGACGCCGCTGATGGGGCAGATCGATGCGATAAGGCTGGAGGAAAAGACCGGCGCCAACAAAGACGTCATCACCATGGTGGGACTCTCCAAGGCATTTCATGAACAGGCTCCTGAACTGGTCGCAGTACTGGAGAAGGTCAACATTCCGATCGACTTGTTGAATCAGAACCTGGCGAGGATGACCCGGGAACGCATCGAATCGCCGAAGCTGGCCAGGATGTTCCTCAAGGAACACCCGGAAATCTGGCATGCCTGGGTCGACGAAGCCGCAGCAAAGAAGATCGAGGCATCGCTCTAATCGGCCTCAAGGGCAAGGACGCCCGTCCTCTGTAACACCCCTCTGAACACAATCTCTTGACTGTTTCTACACAGGAACGGCGCCTCTTTGCGTCCGGGAAATCACGAACATGATCAAATCACGAGCGGCCGTCGCCTTCGCGGCGAACCAGCCTCTGCAAATTGTCGAAGTCGATGTAGCGCCGCCGCAAGCCGGTGAGGTGCTGGTACGCATTGTTGCGACAGGTGTCTGCCATACCGATGCGTTTACGTTATCCGGCGCCGATCCCGAAGGGATCTTCCCCGTTATTCTTGGCCACGAAGGTGGCGGTATCGTCGAAGCGGTTGGCGAGGGGGTAACTTCACTGGCGGTGGGCGACCATGTGATCCCGCTCTACACCCCGGAATGTGGCGAGTGCAAATTCTGCACCTCCGGCAAGACCAATCTTTGTCAGAAAATCCGTGCCACTCAAGGCAAAGGTTTGATGCCAGATGGCACCAGCCGATTCTCTTACGAAGGGCAGCCTGTCTTTCACTACATGGGCACCTCGACGTTCTCCGAATACACCGTGCTTCCCGAAATTTCCCTGGCCAAAATCCCCAAGGATGCGCCACTGGAGAAGGTCTGCCTGCTCGGTTGCGGTGTGACCACCGGCATTGGCGCGGTGATCAATACGGCCAAGGTGGAGGAGGGAGCCAGCGTGGCAATCTTCGGTCTGGGTGGCATCGGGCTGGCAGCCATTATCGGTGCGACCATGGCCAAGGCCGGCCGGATCATCGCGATCGATATCAACCCGGCCAAGTTCGAGATTGCCAGGCAACTGGGCGCTACCGACTTCATCAACCCCAAGGATTATGACAGGCCGATCCAGGACGTGATCATCGAGATGACCGAGGGCGGTGTGGACTATTCCTTCGAATGCATTGGCAACGTCCATCTGATGCGCGCCGCCCTGGAGTGCTGCCACAAGGGCTGGGGTGAGTCGGTGATCATTGGCGTCGCTGGTGTCGGTCAGGAAATCAGTACCCGTCCTTTCCAACTGGTGACCGGGCGCATCTGGCGCGGCTCGGCATTTGGCGGTGTGAAAGGACGTAGCGAGCTACCCAGCTATGTCGAGAACGCGCAAAAGGGCGACATTCCACTGGATAGTTTCATTACCCACACCATGGGGCTGGAGGAGATCAACAGAGCCTTCGACCTGATGCGCCAAGGCGAAAGCATCCGCACCGTTATCCATTTCGATCGCTGACTCAACAGGTTTGGCGAAACCCGTCAGGGCCAGTCAAAGGCGCGAAAACCTGCAACATCAACCCAGCATATCTACACCAAAGAGAGCACAAAGATGACCATTTTCACTCATGTGACCGTCGGTACCAACGACCTGCAAAAAGCGCGCAGCTTCTATGACAATGTCCTGGGTACCCTGGGCCAAAAACGCATCGCTGATCTGGACGACAAGGGGTCGATCTGGGGGGAGAGCGCTCCGTCCTTCTTCGTGCTGAAACCGGCGAACGGCGCCCCGGCCAGCGTGGGTATCGGTGTCACCATCAGCTTCGAAGCGCCGAATCGTGCGGCCATTGACGCTTTCCACGCCGCGGCGCTGGCCAGTGGCGGCACCGACGAAGGTGCACCGGGTCCGCGAGGCTGGGCACCTGACGCCTATGCGGCTTACGCGCGGGATCTCGATGGGAACAAGCTGGCTGCGTACTGTTTCAAGCCAGCCTAAGCTTCAAGACGAGGCATCATTAGATGCTTCGTCATTAGCCCTTACTCGCAAGGATTAGTAATCCGTAAGGTTGCAATGGTGGCTTGAACAAGCCCGTTTAACCTTGGTGTTCGAACGACAGCTTCTGGCCGATTTCTGCCTGTCACGAGGGGCAGCAATATGCAATTACCCAGCTGATTGAATCGTTGCTCAAGGCTTTCTTTTGCACTGCGACTTGGGCCCACCGTATCCCCAAGTGATTATGGTCTCGGCCTGATGCTCCCAAAGCGTTTCATTACGCCCAAGGTACTTTATGCCACTGCCACTTGGCTGCTGGTACATCAGCGATACGCTGTCGCCACGCTCGGCGATTAATGTCGGCGGATCGGTTTTGAAGAACATGACAGTCACCTCTCTAGCAGGGTTGCCGTCGCATTCGTAATAGACAGGCCCAGTGCCCGAGACCAGTCGGTAGCGTGCTTGCAACTCGGCGATGCGGCGCTGGTATTCCATGCGCAAGCATGCACTGACGTCATCACTCTTCCAGCAGTCGTCGCGTCCCTTGATCCATCCACGTTGTTCTGCTTTTAGCCGGGGAGGATGCTCGTTGCCGGCCTTAATACTCGCACTGGCATAAACTGCCGACAGATTGCGATCGAGCGCGGATAACGCCTTGTCCTCACATATCATCGCTTCGATACCGCCAGGCTCCACTCTGGCGCAATCGTATGAAGGGCCAGGTGTCACATTGGCAGTCGACGATTTTACCGTGCCGCCCCCAGTCGGCTGCATTGCATTGATATGCTGATCAATGTACTGGCACCACTGTTCGGAGCTTCGTTCAGGGACATTTGCCCCATCGCGAACCCCTAACTTGAATTCGATCACCGATTTCCATTCGTCTGAGCCTATATCTGGCCCGTGCCCTTGCGCATCGGATGTGTGCAGTATCTTATCGATCGATTGATACCATGGGTAAGTGCATATGGATTGCGCCTGAGCAACGCCTGTGGCGCCAGCCAATAACAAAACCAAATATTTGCTCATGCGCGGTCCCTTTTGATTTATGCAGTCGCCAAGCACCGAGCGACCAAGGCGGACGTTCACGGGGACAGCGCTCTGACCGCAGGCAACGGCCGTACTATAATTAATTTCTGTCAATGTTTGCGTGACGAGCGCTCCAAAGCAAATCAGGTATCCATAGCGTTCACCTGACAGGCAGAGGGCGACACAGCAAATGGGATGGACGGTACGTCTGATTACGCGACAGAGGGTTCAGCCATGAAAATTCACTCCTTCCAGCATTACTCCCATGGTCTGGAAATGGCCGTTCACGATGCATGGATTACCGCCAAGGTGAAGTCGGCCCTGGCATTTTCCGATCCGACCCTTAGCCTGCATATCAATGTCAAAACCCATGCGGGCATAGTGGGGTTAAGCGGCCGCGTCAACACTCATAGACAGTGTGAACAGGCCATTGTTCTGGCTCGTTCGGTTCATGGTGTCGCCGAAGTCGATGCCAGCGACTTGCAGACCCATGTGTTCACGCCAGGGAGTTTTCCAGAAGCGCCCAACGCCGAAGAGAGCACTGAGCGCCGGCCACAATCGTCAACAAAGATGGACGACAAATGATAATGGCAACATTGTAGGCGCCGCGCTCCCGGTCGGGAACCGAGGGCGGAGGGAAGCTGAATGCCAATGTGCCCCAGAGTGAATCGCCCATGGTTTCGTGGACATTTCCGACTGGCTGCTTATGGCCGGTTTCTGCCGGTCACCACCGGCGAGACGTGTGAACTGGGCAAGCGGCGTTCCAACAGGCCATTCGTCTCACCAGGGTCTGTTGACGTTTTGCTGCGAACCGCCGCGATCAGGGAAATGCGACCGCCGCCGCGAGATACAGCAGCAACGCCAGCAGCAACACCACGGTGAAACCCAGGTGGATCGCCAACAGGGTCGCCAGCACGGCCGCCACCACCGATACGCTGGCGTTGACGCCCCAGGCGATCGGCACCAGTGCTTCGGCGCACGCGGAGACGCGCCCGAGTCCGAGCGGAAACGGCATGCCCATGGCGAACGCCAGCGGCGCTACCAGCGCGGCGCAGATGCCGAACCTGGCGAGGGTCCCCACCGGCGCCAGCAGCTGGAACAACGGGGGCAGGGCGATCAGGTAGAGCAGGGCGATCGCGCAGATCGCCAGGACTGGCCGCGCGAGCGGATGACGAGGCCCCACACCCATTCCAATGTCCCCCCGCCGCCGGCCGGAGTAACGGCTGCCGAGGCCAGCGAAGATCAGGAACGCGCTGAGCGTTACCGCCACCGAATACAACGGGTGGCTGAGGAACAGGGTGAACTTCTGGATGAAGGCGATTTCCACGAACATGAAGGCAAAGCCAATGGCGGCGAAGTAGGACACGATCCGAAGTTCGAACCTGGCCAAAGCCGCATTTCGAGAGCGCCGCTGGCGCCGCCGCGCCACCCATAACGGCGCCAGGATCAGCAGCACGGCGGCCAGGCCGGACTGCAGCAGCGTGGCGATCAGCACCGGATAGCCCCACTCCAACATTGACAGGCCGCCCTGCGCCTTCAGCGCCAACAGTTCCGGCAGCGAGCGCCACTTGAAGAAGTGGAAGAAATACGGCCGATCATCCGTAGTCGGACGCACGTCGAACTTGTAGCGCGCCAGGAACTCCGCGCGCTCGCCGGACAGCAGGGCCTGCGCCGCTTCGAAGAACCAGGGCCGGTCGAGCAGATTGTAGCGGTTCGCCTCGGCCACGGTCATCCCGGGGTAGTAGGCCAGGTCGAAGGAGCGCGCCCGGCAGAACTCCCGCAGCACAGCGATGCCGGCGTCGTCGAAATCCCTGTTGCTGACCAGCAGCGTCGCGGTCTTCCAGCCGCGGATCATGACGATGCGGCGCGCCGCGCTGGCCTGCCCGTCGCGCTCGATGGCCGCGGCCGCTGTGGCCAGCAGCCTGGGAACATCGCGCGGCGGCAGGGCGACCCAGCGGGTGATGGCCAGCAGGCCGCCGGGCGCGAGATGGCGCAGGTACTCGGCGAAGGCATCCACCGTGTACAGGTAGTTCTCGGACAGCGCATGCAGGCCGCCCGAGGCAGTGCCGAAGGAGTCCAGCAGGGCGATCTGGATCAGGTCGTAAGGCTCGCCGCGCGAAGCCACCAGGCCGCGCGCCTCGCCGATCAGCACACGGACGTTGGGCGCGCTGTATGGCTTGCCGGAGAAGTCGGCGAAGCGGCGCTGGACCAGATCGATCACCTGCGGGTTCAGTTCGATGGCATCCACCGCGCTGGCGCCGTGATAGATCGCCTGCAGCACATCGGCGCCGGCGCCGCTGCCCAGCACCAGCACGCGGGGTTGGCGCAGCAAGTGATAGGGCAGAGCTGAGGTCAGGTAGTCCAGGTAGGCGAGCGGCTCGCGGCGCCCGTCATAGCGGTTCAGCACGGAAAGGCCGTCGCCGTCGGTAAAGATGGCCAGTTGTGCGGGCGGTTCCTGTGTCGCGTTGAGGCTCAGGCCAGGCGCGTAGCGCAGGGGAATGGTCGGGCTGTCGACGACCGTGAGCAGACCCAGCGGACTCCAGGTCTGGGCGATTGCGCGCGCATCCTTGATACGCAGCGTCTGGCTCAGTTCCTTGTACTCGGAGGGCGACAGGGCGATCCAGCGCCCGGGCACGCCGGCCGGCACCGCGACTGCCGCCGCCAGCAGCAACGGCGCGAGCCAGTGCCTATGCCCCGTGCAAGCCATTCCGGCCAGCGCCCCGGCGGCGATGCCGGTGCCGCCCAGCAGCCGCAGCGCATCGACGGGCGTCAGGGCGAACAGCGCGGCGACGACCGCCAGGCTGCCCACGCCGGCGCCGAGAATGTCGAAGGCGTAGATCCGGTGAATCTGTTCCTGAAAGCAGGTGAAGGTCAGGCAGATGCACACCGCCGCGCAGAAGAACGGCACGAACAGCAGCAGGTAGATCATCAGCAGGCGTGCCGACTGCCGCGCGTCCCAGAGGATCTCGAGGGGATTGAACGGAACCTGCTGGGCCAGGCTGAAGCAGGCGATGGCGCTCAGCCCGAACAACACCGCGCCGCCGATGAACACGCCGTGGAAGCGCGGCGCCAGCACAGGCCGTGCCAGCGCCACAGCGGTGCCGGCAGCGCCGTAGCCGAGCAGCGCGACGCTGATCATCATGTAGGCGAAATGGTGCCACTGGATGATCGAAAGCAGTCGCAGCAGCAGCACCTCATAGCCGAGCGCGGAGGCAGACAGCAGTGCCAGGGCGAGCAAGGGCGGCGAATGCATGCTCAACCGCCTCCGACCAGCGGCACGAAGCTCACAGGCAGCACCTGCCGGGTGGACACACTGCCATCGCCGGCCTTCTCGATCAGCAGCAGGTACTGGATCATGAACGGCGCGCCGACCGGGATTACCATCCGTCCGCCGGCCTTGAGCTGGGCGATCAGTGGCGGCGGCACATGGCTGGCGGCGGCGGTGACGAGGATGGCGTCGTAAGGCCCGTGCTCGGGCCAGCCGTGGTAGCCATCGCCCAGCCGGGCCTGCACCTTCGCATATCCCAGACGGCCCAAGCGCTCCCCGGCCTGCACTGCTAGCGGCTCGATGATCTCCATCGTATAGACCGCCTGCGCCAGCTCGGCGAGGATCGCCGCTTGGTAGCCCGAGCCAGTGCCGATCTCGAGTACCACGTCGCCGGGCCCGACCTGCGTCAGGTCGGTCATCAAGGCGACGATGTACGGCTGGGAGATGGTCTGGCCGTAGCCGATCGGCAGCGGACGATTCTCGTAGGCGTAGGGCACCTCGTCGGGCGGGACGAACTTATGGCGTGGCACCTTGGCCATCGCGGCCATCACCGGCGCGGCAAACTCGACTCTGCCGGTTTCGTCGCGGGTGACGGACGACATGTTGGCGATCTCCCGCACCATGGCATCGCGCAACGGCGCGAACGGGTCGTCGGCATGCAGACCGGCAGATGCCAACGCCAGAGCGATGGCAGGCGCCAGGATGCGCGTCAGGAGCATCACCGGCTTCACAATGACTCCTCCGCCTGAGGAATAGTCGAATCGTATGGCCGGCGGGCTGACTCGGCAAGCCGGGGGTGCCGGCGACCAAATCAGGCTGCGGCGACTGCCCGGGAAAACATCGCAACCCGTAACTGCACTGATAGCACCCAGCCAGTTCAAGCGGTGATACAAAAGTGAATGCGATTGTCAGCCGATTGCTGCCTATAAGGAGCCCTTCGCACTGACCTCATAACACTCCTCCGACACTAACCTCCAACCCCTGGAATGACCAGAAGCGCCGCCAAGCCGATCAGTGCCGTGCCAATGAGTCTGTCGATAACCTGCTGCTTTTCCAGCATTCGCCGGCGCAACGCTTCAGCGGAGAAAAACATTGCCACGAAACTGAACCACGCCCAATGGGTGAACGACATAAACAGGCCGTACGCAAAGTTTGCGGTTAGCGAACTGCCTGTGTGCACCACTTGGCTATATGTCGCCACCACGAACAACATGGTTTTAGGGTTGAGCGCGTTAGTGAAAAAGCCAGTACGAAATGCTTCCCAGGATGAAGGGGCTGAGGCGTTGGCGCCACCAAATGTCAACGAAGAAGTACTGGTCAGGGACTTGATACCCAGATAAATGAGGTATCCGGCGCCCAGCAACTTCATTGCCATGAACAGCAAGGGTGATTGAGTGAAGATCACTGCAGCGCCGAACACTGTGTAGAAAACGTGAATCTGGACGCCACAGGCGATACCCAGTGCGGCCATCAAACCGCTGCGTCGTCCATATGCATAACTGTTGCGGGTGACCATGGCGAAGTCAGAGCCGGGGCTGATAACTGCCAGGATGGAAATGGCAGCAACTAGAAGCAATTCGTTCATGAAGACTCTCCGGCGCAATGGATGCCCATGCCGCGAACGACAGTAATTGCATTTGCGCTACGTTTTTGCACAGATTGAGGGTGGGTGGCAGCTTCACTTGCTCGCGGCACTTACATCACCCAGTGGCATTTGGCTTCGCATGGCATTCATGCAATGCCTCTAATCATTGATAGTTGTGCGTGCAGATGGGGCGAATGGAGGTCATGATGGAGAATTGCCACCGATAAAAAAAACGATTTATAGTCGTCGAAACCTGTGAGTAATCATCGTCAATATGAATTTGCCTCCTTTGGCTGCGTTTCGTTTTTTCAACGTTGCGGCCCAGACTCAAAGCTTCGTGAGAGCCGCTCAGCAGCTGCACGTCACCCATGGCGCAGTCAGCCGCCAGGTTCGATTGTTGGAGGAGGCAATAGGGGTCGAACTTTTTGATCGGCGCAACCGTGCGATCTTTCTCAACCGTGCTGGCCGCCTTCTGTACGACGTTACCGGGCCCATGTTCGAACAATTGGAAAGTGCTGTTTACCGGTTGCAGGGAGAAGTCCGCGAGGACGTACTCGTACTATCGTGTGAACCCACCATCGCAATGAAGTGGCTGATCCCGCGACTGCCTGACTTCCATGCCGCTCACCCGCACCTTCAAGTCCAACTGCTGGCGGCCGGTGGTCCTATAGACTTCGCGCGCTCAGGTGCGGATCTGGCCATCCGACGTGATGATTTTCACTTGGATCAATCAATCCACAGCGTGACGATTTGTGAGGAATGGATTGGACCTGTGTGCACCCCGTCCAATAGTCCCGATAAAAGGAAATCGGAAGGAGTGCGCTTGCTGCGTAGCCAGACACGCCCGTTGGCCTGGGACAACTGGCTGCGCCTTTCGGAAATGGCTATGCCTAATGCTGGCTCGGTCGACTATGAGCATTTCTATCTGTGTATTCAGGCAGCAACTGCGGGGTTGGGGATCAGTGTGGTGTCCTTTCTCATGGTTCAGGATGAACTCAGGTCCGGACAACTGATCGCACCGTTTGGCTTTATCCAGGACGGGTCGGCCTATTGCCTACTGTCACCCAGGCCTTTTGAGGAGAGTGCCAAGTGCACCGCTTTCAGGGATTGGGTCACAAAGCAGATGGGCCTATGCACAAAACAGATCAAGAGTGATTTGGGCCGAGCGTGAGTAGTGCGAGCGTCTTTTTTGCACGCGGCTATGTCACTGAGCCCTGAATCTTTTGCGCAAAACACGGATTGCAAACACAGGCGCGAACTTTTCTGCGGTGGAAACCGAAGCTGACTTTCTCAACAGAATCGACCCAAATCCGACACTCATAAAACATTCCTTTTGCCCTTGAAGCAGCCAATCACGTCAGGCAACGATCCAATAACTGCCTGCAGGAAGTGTCTATAGAGTTTGGGTCAATTCAGCGAGCCAGCGACAACGCGCAGAAAGTCTGTCGTAGTTCAGCGCATGATCATGCCTTTGCAAACAGGGTGGTTGCTAACAAGCTCCGTTCAACTTCACTTGCAAGTCTGAGGATGGTTTCCTCGTCACCAAATTTGCCAACTATCTGCATCCCGATTGGAAGGCCGTTCTCCATGATCCCGACGGGGATACTGATGGCCGGCTGGCCGGTCAAGTTGAAAACTTCGGTGAAGGGAGAAAATGCGTAAGCGTTTTTATACCACTCGTCCAGATGCCTTTCCCCTGTGGCGACAAAACCACCAATCAGCGGTGGAGCAAGCGCTACCGTTGGCGTGATGAGGACATCGATATCGGTGAAGCTATCGGCCATGTCGTGGCTTACTTTGTTCTGGGTGGCCCGTGCATGGTGTACATCCAGTGCCGTTCTCTGAGTCGAGCATTTGTAAAACTCATAGGTAATCCATTCAACATCTTGTGCCGAGATCGGATAACCGCGAGTTTGGGCTTTGTGTTCCATCAAGGCCTCAATTTCCATCTGCCAGAATAATGCAGCAGCTGCACCGGCTTTGGTCATGTCTGGCCAATTGAACGGGCGTAATTCATGGCCGTCTTTACTTAAAAAATCCACGGCATTCAATATGGCTTTGTGGATGGTCTCATCGATACTCGAGCCATCTGGACGGGCGCAGGCAAAGGCGATTTTGAGTCGTGGCGACCTCGTCTTCAGGCATTCGAGCCAAGAGGGAGGGGCGGGGGGAGCAGCATAAGGCGCGCCTGGTTCATAGCCAGACAGGACATCCAGCAGCAATGCGCTGTCGCGGACGGTCCTGGTCAGTACATGCTCGGAATCAAGGCCACCAACAAACTCACCGACATGAGGACCTACAGGGGTGCGTCCCCTGCTTGGCTTCAGTCCAACCACACCACAAACGGAAGCCGGAACCCTGATCGACCCGCCACAGTCGGTGCCGTGTGCAACGGGCACCATGCCTGCGCCCACGGCGCAGGCGGACCCTCCACTTGATCCACCAGAAGCGTACTGCGGATTCCTGGGGTTTCGACAAGGGCCTTGCCATTCAGGCTCTGTCACAAAGTCTCCTGCAAACTCAGGTGTTTTGGTTTTCCCGAGAATGATTGCGCCGGCATTGCGCAATCGACTCACAAACTCACTGTCGACCTGAGCGGGGGCGGCATCTTCGTACAATCGCGAACCGTGCCTGGTTGCAAAGCCTTTTACATCGATATTGGTGTCCTTTATCAGGATCGGTACACCTGCGAGTGGTCCTGCCTTGGGATCTAGCGCCGCTCGTTGCGCGCCTTCGATATCGATTGCAACGACCGCGCCCAAGGCAGGGTCCTGGATTTCAATTTCTCTGGCTGCCAGGTTGACCAGCTCCAGCGGAGTGACTTCACCGGACTTCAACCGTTGAACGAGGCCCACGGCATCAAGACTTTTAAACTCTTCAGGTGTCATTTCTACGCCTCCAGATCATAACCAAGTACGTTGTTGAGGAACTCGTAAGCCAAACGACGCGAATCATCGATCGTGTCCGGGTTGCAATCGACCGCAGCCCTCAACCATAAGCCGTCGATGAAGATCGCGATCATCTGCGCCTTGGAATGGGCTATTGCCTTGTCCATGCTTTTTGACAAGGCATGGAAAAGTAAGGAGTGGCTCCTGCGCGCAACGATGTTCTGTACCCGCTGCAATTTGGGGGACTGCGGTACCTGGGCCCAGAAAGCGAGCCAGGCCGCGACATTGTCTCGCGTCAGGTTCAAGGCACTGACGTTCCCGTCCACAAACGCGAGAACACGCTCAGCGGGTGTTGCGGACTTTCGCAGGCGCGCAAAGATCTCGGCATTTATGCGTTTGTTCAGCTCTCTCAAGGTGGCTTCAAGCAAAGCATTCTTGTCCGAGAAATAGTGGTGGACGATGCCGTTGGCCAGCCCCGCACGGGCGCTGACCTGAGCCATGCTCGTCCCCGCCATGCCTTGCTCACCAATGAGGGTGAGCGTCGCCTCAACGAGCTGCTTCCTTCTGATTTCCTGCATTCCGACCTTTGGCATGGGGGGCTCTCTTTTTTCATTGGACACTCAATGAAAAAAAAGTTATCACTGGATTCTCCAAAAAACAAGAGAACGCAAGGGGATCCGGTATGAAAAGCAGTGCTATCGGTTGTGCCGTGCTGTTGATGACATTCCAGGGGATTGCCGGCGCCGCGGACCCTGTGGGGTGTCGCGCGCCTCAGTTCGCAGAGGTGGGATGGACCGACATCACGTTGACGACGTCTTTGACCACAGCAGTATTGGAAGGACTGGGCTACGCCCCAAAAGTCATAACGTTATCGACGGGAATTGCCTACAAGGCGATGGAAGGCAAGAGTATCGACGTGTTCCTCGGAACATGGGATCCCGCATTGATCGAGGCGGCTCAGCCTTACTACAACAAGTCGATTCAGACAGTGCGAGTGAACCTCACGGGCGCAAAATTTACCTTGGCGGTTCCGCGATACGTCTATGAGCAAGGTGTAAAAAGCTATGCTGACCTGGACACTTACAAGTCAAAGTTTGGCGGGAAAATCTATGGAGTAGAGCCAGGCGGAAACAAACCGATCCAGAACCTCATCGCGGATAACGCGTATAACCTGGGTAGCTGGAGCCTGGTTGAGTCCAGTGAGAAGGGCATGCTGACACAAGTCGGCAGGCAAATCAGAAAGAACGACTGGATTGTGTTTCTGGGCTGGGCACCTCACCCAATGAACAAGAATATTGAACTGGAATATTTGTCAGGCGGTGACAAGTACTACGGAGCAAATTTCGGCGCATCGTCGGTGCGGACCGACGTGCGTACGGGATATCTGGAGGAATGCCCTAACGTGGGCCAACTCCTGAAAAATCTGGAGTTTTCCATCGATGCCGAAAACACCATGATGGACTACGTGATCAATGGTGGCCTTGACCCACGCTCTGCGGTAAAAAAATGGCTGAGTGCCCATCCCGAATGGCTTGATAGAACGTTGCTTGATGTTCAAACAGTGGAAGGTCAACCTGGGCTCGCGGCGGTAAAGTCTTATATGGATACTGCGTCCAAATAGACGACACTTCTCAACAAATTGAATCTCCCCGGGCTCTATAGACCGGGAGCATCCTTATCGGCGCAGCGCCTAGGCCCCATGTGCTAGGCGCGAGCGGCGTATCGATCCGGCTACCGCCCAACCGCAATGTCCAAAAATGAATTCCCCTTGGGGTTTCAAACACTTTTGAACCTTTAAGCCCCCCCTCCCACAACTCAGCAGCCACCTGCGAGCATTGCTACGTCCAGTAATCGACCTGATGCTGCCAGCCGCTCGACAGAAGTCGCAATTCAATCCCGAGCAATCTTGTCATTTGCCAAGGCTTAGGGCAGGGTCGATACCACTGAGATCCCTGCCAAAGGAGTCACCCATGTCAAAGCTCTATCCCAGTATCGATCCCGAGGGGCTGGTCGAGTACTCAGTGGTCTACACCGACCGCTCGCTCAACCACATGTCGCAGTCATTTCAAGGCGTGATGAAGAACATTTCCAAGACCCTGAAACAGGTCTACAACGCCCAGGCTGTTGCGGTGGTGCCGGGCAGCGGCACATTCGGCATGGAAGCGGTGGCGCGACAGTTCGCCACCGACCAGCAATGCCTGGTGATACGCAACGGCTGGTTCAGTTATCGCTGGAGCCAGATCCTTGAGATGGGCAACATCCCGGCGGCCACCACGGTGCTCAAAGCCCGACCGGTCGACACAGGTCGCCAGGCTGCCTACGCTCCACCCCCTCTGGACGAAGTGCTGGCAGCCATTGCGGCGCAGAAGCCGCAGATTGTCTTCGCCCCCCACGTTGAAACCTCATCAGGGATTATCCTGCCCGACGAGTACCTGCGGGCCGTTGGCGACGCGGTGCATGCGGTGGGTGGCCTGTTCGTGCTGGACTGCATCGCCTCAGGCACGATTTGGGTTGATATGCACAAATGCGCAGTCGACCTGCTGATCAGCGCACCGCAGAAAGGCTGGAGCGCCTCCCCGTGCTGCGCCCTGGTGATGCTCAGTGCTTTGGCCCTCGAGCGCATCGAGCAGACGCAGAGCAGCAGCTTCGCCTGCGATCTGAAAAAGTGGCTTCAGATCATGCAGGCCTACGAACAGGGCGGACATGCCTACCATGCGACCATGCCCAGCGATTCCCTCGCGCGATTCAACGAAGTGATGAAAGAGACGCAAGCCTACGGTTTCGACAAGGTCCGCGGCGAACAACAGGCTCTGGGCGATCGGGTGCGCGCAATGTTGACCGGCAAAGGCATCAAAAGCGTGGCCGCAGCCGGCTTTCAGGCTCCTGGCGTAGTGGTGAGCTACACCGATGATGCCGACATCAAGAGCGGTAAGAAATTTGCCAGCCTCGGCCTGCAGATCGCCGCCGGAGTGCCGTTGCAATGCGACGAGCCGGCCGATTTCCAGACCTTTCGCATCGGTCTGTTCGGACTCGAAAAGCTGCACAATATCGAGCGCACGGTCAGCACCCTCGAGAAGGCACTGGATAAGGTGATGGATAACTAAGCGCTCATCTCGGCGTCATCAATGTCGTATTTAAACGCTACAGTGATGTTGCCAGAAAGTAGTCAGGCGTATTAGTTGGAGGAGTGGCAATGACAATAATCGATGTGAAATCCCGATTCGAAGCAAAGCTTCTTCGTCCGGCAAAGCCCGGTAATGATACGTCCTGGGCGTTCGCAGTACTGCCAAGAGACGCGAGTGAACCGCTTCCGAGGCGGGGAAGGACGACAGTTGAAGGCACAATCAATGGGCACCATTTCCAGGCAACCCTTGAGCCCGATGGTCAGCTGAGCCATTGGCTGAAGGTAAGTAGCGAGTTACTCGACGCCGCAGGTGTGGCCGTTGGGGATATCGTTACACTCGAGCTAACCCCTGTGAAAAAGGAACCCGAGCCTGACATCCCGGCAGATTTTGAGGAAGCACTGGCAGCCACTCCTGAGGCTCGTAAAGTTTGGAATAATACAACGACCATCGCACGAGTAGACTGGATCCACTGGATTACTTCAGCCAAGCAACTCAAGACGCGCGAAAAGCGAATTGGTGATGCCTGCGATATGCTTGCAACCGGCAAGAAGCAGGTTTGCTGTTTCGACCAGTCCGGCTATTACAGTAAGGCCTTCCGTGCGCCCGAGGCAGAAAACTCTTAAATGGAATGTTCCGTTGAATACGCCTGACGATTTTTGGTTGACTGACTTCCTCAGGGCGTGAAGCGGTCATCCGGCGAATCATGAGGTCGACGCCAAAAGGACTTAACCGTCGTCAGCCACCGCGCATAACTTGCATCAGCTGTTGCACCGCGATGGCTTCGACGGCACCTTCACTGGCACCCGCTTCAAAAACAGCGCAACAAGCCGATGCGTCGCCGTCGCGGATACGGTAGACAGCAATGACACTGCCTGGCCCGCAGCCTGTGTGCCCGCATAGGGAATGTCCGCCGTCAATCGACCCTTGCATCACACCTAGGCCATAGCCCGGAATGATCCATGGGCGCCCGGGAATCGGGCCGCCCAATGTTCGTGCTGTCTGCATTTCCTGGAGCAAGCCCGTGGAGAGCAGTTCACCGCAGAGGAGTCGATCCAGAAATAGCGCTGCTTGGGAAATTGGGCCGATCAGCAAGCCATGATAGACCCACGCGGGGTCATAATTTGAGGTGCTTCCAAGATGGGTCTTTTGCAAGTCTGCTCGCGTTTTAGCAAAGCGAACGTTCGACAGGCCCAGAGGAGTAAGTGCACGTTGAGTCACCGCATCATCAAGCGTCAGATCAGTTAGCCGTTCAATAAGCCTGCCGATGAGCAAGTAGCCAACATTCGAGTAATGCCAATCGGTTCCGGGATTGCATCGAAGTCGAGCACCGTCAAGGCGTTGCATCATTTCATCTGCCGACCAGGCTGGCTCACTGTTCGTAACAGCGGCGTGGTACTCCGCAAGTTCGCCGTAATCGGCCAGACCTGCTTCATGCCGCAGTAGCTGGCGTAACGTGAAAGGCTGATCAGAAATTGGGTCGTCCAGTCCGATGAGCCCGTCACGTACCAACGACAGGGCTGTCGCAGCCAGGACTGTTTTCGTAAAACTCCACCAGGGGGCCATCAGTTCTAACCGGTCAGGCGTTTGTGGCTGACCATTTGATACGAGTGAACTGAGCATTGGCTTCCTTGGAATGTTGAGCGGATCGACAGCTCGACAAGATATCTCATTCACTCTTCTTCGCCAGAGTGAAAAGTCAGCCGTTTGTACTGTCCTGAACGACGGCTCTTGGCCGTTTTACGCCCTGCGTGAAGAACAGCAACAGATCGTGCCTGGATGTTGTGGGTGGTAAAAAATGGTACTGGTCGCAACGGTCGTTGCAGCAGGAACTTCAGGGTATTGGCCAGGTCAATAGCGGCCCTGTATCGCAAATGCCGAGCAGCGTTGTGGCCTGTTTTACGGCAGTGCCGTTTGAATTCAGTCGAGTCCGCCCCCTGATGCCAACCAAGAGTTTTCTGCCGGGCTTCATCCTGGTGTTCTGCGCTGTCCCGTCGCTTTGTTCGGTTGCTGCCGAACGAAGCGCGCCGGCGCAGAGTAACAGCGCATCAACCACCCTGATCGAAACCGCCTCGCGACAGTATGAAAATGGCCAACTGGACCAGGCCGCCGCCACGCTGGAGCGTGCCCTGCATATCCAGCCGAACAATCCCGCGACATTGCATTACCTGGGTGTGTTGCGCCTTCAGCAGGGGCAGTACCAGCAGGCTGAAACCCTGGCGGCGCGCTCGAACATACGGGTTGGTCGCAACGTCGAGCTACGCAACCGCAACTTCCAATTGATCCAGGCGGCGCAGCAGGCCCAGACTTCGGGTACCCCACCCAATGCAAAAGAGGACTTGGTCGCAGTACAGAAGGGGCTGGAAGAGGAGGCCCAAAGGCGTCGCGAAGCGGAAGTGGCCGTTGCTGAGCAATCCACTCCGGACACTGGGAACGACGCTGGCAACTTGGCTCGCGCAGAGGCATATCGGGGGCTGGATGCGCCGTCGGCTGGCAGAGCCGGGCCCGAAGGAAAATTACAAATGACTAATGTCGAGCCAGAGCGGGCGTACGCTGAGGTCGAGATTCCCCGCGGCCATATGCCGCGTCCGGGTAAATGCCGAATCTGGTTTCCTGATCGCCCGGCGGGGCATCAGCCCGCACCCGGCAAATGCAAGAAGCTGCGACATCGGGTTCCCCCGGGGGCCTACCTGGTGCGCGGTTGAGTTTATGAAGATAGCTACCCCAACGACGCCACGCTATTGAGCAAGGTCTTGACCAGTTGCGCCTGGCGCGTGGCACCAGTCTTGGCGAATACACCGCGCAAGTGAGCGCGTACGGTGTTGCGCGAAACCCCGAGTGCCTCGGCTGTCTCATCGAGGGTCTGGCCGTCCATGACCAGCATGGCCACTTCGGTTTCCGTGCGGGTCAGTTGGAACAGGCTACGCAGCAGGTCACGTGAGGCTTGTGGCGAGTCGGCGGGATCGCGGATAAACACCACCACTGCCGGGCGTCGGGCGCTGTTGTGGGTCTGGTAGTTCATGGCAATCGGGCGCAGCAGCAGGTTCAGCGGCATCTCACCGCTGGGCCGCGACAGGGTCAGGACTTGCAGGTCGTCGAGGCCGCGGGGGCGTTGTTTCAACACGGCCTGGATGGCCTGCTGCAGTGTGCGGTTCTCATGGTTGGCGAAGGCACAGAGCTTGTCGTGCTTGCACTCCAGACCGTCATGGCTGTCGAACAGGCGCTGGGCGGCACGGTTGCAGCGCATCATCCGGCCGTTCTCGTCGAGGATGGCCGTGCCCACCATCAGGCGGTCGATGGTTGCCGCGTAGAGCTGGCGTTCGGCATCCAGTTGATCCACCGCCGAGTGCAGGTCCACCGCCTGTTGCAGGTGCGGCAGCAACAGGCGGATCAGGTTGATCTGCGCCGGGGTGAACGCTTCGCTGGCGTGGTCGCGGCAGGCGAACAGTGCGCAGTGCATGCCGGCGGCAGTGCGCATGTTGGCCACCAGCACATCGCGCAGGTCCAGGGGGTGCAGGTAGTTGCGGTAGAAATCATGGGCCAGCCAGGCCTCCGTGCCCAGCACCTGGTCGGCACTGGCCACCTGGTCCGCGGGCCAGTCGAGGAACGGGCAGATCGAATAGAAGTGTTCGCTGTAAGAGGGCTCGCCGGGCAACAGCGCGCCATGCACCGAGGCATTGACGATCAGCCCGGGGCGTTCATGGTCGGGGTTGCGCAGCACCAGGGTGAAGAAGCTGGCGGCGAATCGCTGGCGCAGGGCTTCCAGCAAACTGGCCCAGGGCGTGGGCTCCAGCGTACCGTGGTAGACCAGCCCGAGCAGGCTGCTGAGCTCGGCAGAGGGGATGTCGATGCTGGCGTGCAGGTCCGGGCAGGTGGAAAAGGGCAGGGTCATGCGCGCCTCTTTGGCTGCGTGTTGTCATGGGCGAGTATCGACCGGGGTCACGACGGCAAAATCGTCCGTTTGGCCTAGGCACTGACGGGCGCAGCGCATGCCCAAGGGGCAGGCTGCGCCCGGTAGCTCTTACAGCGCCAGCAGGGCTTCGACTATGCGTTCGGCGGCGGCCTCGGCAGACTCGTGCCGGGTGTCGATATGGATATCCGGCGCCACTGGCGGCTGGTAGGGCGAGTCGATGCCGGTGAAGTTCTTCAGCTCACCGCGCCGGGCTTTGAGGTACAGGCCCTTGGGGTCGCGCTGCTCGGCCAGGGCCAGCGGCGCATCGATGAAGATCTCGAGGAAGTTGCCGTCACCGGCCAGGCTGCGGGCCATGTCACGCTCGGCCCGGAACGGCGAGATGAACGAGACCAGGGTGATCAGTCCGGCATCGAGCATCAGCCTGGCCACCTCCGCGACCCGGCGGATGTTTTCCACCCGGTCGGCTTCGGTAAAGCCCAGGTCGCGGTTCAGGCCGTGGCGCACGTTGTCGCCGTCGAGCAGATAGGTGTGCCGGCCCAGGGCATGCAGCTTGCGCTCGACCAGGTTGGCGATGGTCGATTTACCCGCGCCGGACAAACCGGTAAACCACAGCACCCGTGGCGACTGGCCCTTGAGCGCGGCGTGGGCCTCGCCGTTGACGTCGATGGCCTGCCAGTGCACGTTCTGCGCACGACGCAAGGCGAAGTGCAGCATGCCGGCACCGACCGTGCGATTGCTCAGGCGGTCGATAACGATAAAGCCCCCGGTATCGCGGTTGTCGGCATAAGCATCGAAGGCGATCGGCCGGTCCAGGTGCAGGTTGCATACGCCAATGCCGTTCAGCTCCAGGGTCTTGGCCGCCAGGTGCTCGAGGCTATTCACATCGACCCGGTGCTTGAGGTTGGCGCAGCTCATGCCGACGGTGCGGCAACCGATCTTCATCAGGTACGGGCGCCCCGGCAGCAGGGGCTGTTCGTCCATCCATACCAGGGTCGCTTCGAACTGGTCGGCCACCGCCGGCGGGGTGTCGGCCAGGGCGATCAGGTCGCCGCGGCTGATATCGATCTCGTCCTTGAGGGTCAGGGTCACGGCTTGGCCGCACAGGGCTTGCTGCTGCTCCCCGGCGCTGCCAAGGATGCCGGTGATCTCGCTCTGCTGGCCCGAGGGCAGCACGCGGATGCGCTCGCCGACGCGCACGCTGCCGGCCACGACGTTGCCGCAATAGCCACGAAAATCCAGGTTCGGCCGGTTCACCCACTGCACCGGCAGACGGAACGCCGCCTGGCTCTGCCGGTCCTGCTCCAGCGGTACGTCTTCAAGGTAGGCAAGCAGGCTCGGGCCCTGGTACCAGGGCGTGTTGGGGCTGGCCTGGAGCATGTTGTCGCCGCGCAGCGCCGACAGCGGGATGCACTGGATATCCTGCAGGCCGATCTGCGCGGCGAAGGCGCGATACTCGGCTTCGATGCGCTCGAACACCGCCTGGGAGTAGTCCACCAGGTCGAGCTTGTTGATCGCCACCACCACCTTGCGGATGCCCAGCAGCGACACCAGGTAACTGTGCCGGCGGGTCTGGGTCAACAAGCCCTGGCGGGCGTCGATGAGGATCACCGCCAGGTCGGCGGTGGACGCGCCGGTGACCATGTTGCGGGTGTACTGTTCGTGGCCGGGGGTGTCGGCGACGATGAACTTGCGCTTGTCGGTGGCAAAGAAGCGATAAGCCACATCGATGGTGATGCCTTGCTCGCGCTCGGCGCTCAGGCCGTCGACCAGCAGGGCGAAATCCAGTTCGTCACCCTGGGTGCCGAGCTTTTTCGAGTCGGCTTCGAGCTGGCCAAGCTGGTCCTCGAACAACACCTTGGATTCATACAGCAGTCGGCCGATCAGGGTGCTCTTGCCGTCGTCGACACTGCCACAGGTGATGAAGCGCAGCAGTTGCTTGTTCTGCTGTTGTTGCAGGTAGGGCGTCAGGTCGCCATTGCGTGCGTCGGTGATTGCGTTCATCAGAAATACCCCTCTTGTTTTTTCTTCTCCATGGAGCCCGCCGAGTCGCTGTCGATCAGGCGGCCCTGGCGTTCCGAGGTGCGGCTGACCAGCATTTCGCCGATGATCGCCGGCAGGTTGTCGGCGTCACTGTCGATGGCGCCGGTCAACGGGTAGCAGCCCAGGGTGCGGAAGCGCACCTTGCGCAGTTCCGGGGTTTCTCCCGGCAGCAGCGGCATGCGTTCGTCGTCGACCATGATCAGCGTGCCGTCACGGCGCACCACCGGGCGCTCCTTGGCGAAGTACAAGGGCACGATGGGGATCTGTTCCAGGTAGATGTATTGCCAGATATCCAGCTCGGTCCAGTTCGACAGCGGGAACACCCGCAGGCTTTCACCCTTGCGCTTGCGGGTGTTGTACAGGTGCCAGAGCTCCGGGCGCTGCTGCTTGGGGTCCCAGCGGTGCTGCTCGGAGCGCAGCGAAAACACCCGCTCCTTGGCCCGCGACTTTTCCTCGTCGCGCCGGGCGCCGCCGAACGCGGCATCGAAACCGTAGTGGTCCAGGGCCTGCTTCAGGCCCTGGGTCTTCCACACATCGGTGTGCAAGGCCGAGCCGTGGATGAAAGGGTCGATGGCCTTTTCCACGCCTTCGGGGTTGATGTGCACCAGCAGTTCCAGGCCCAGGCGTTCGGCGGTCTGGTCGCGAAAGGCGATCATTTCGCGAAACTTCCAGGTGGTGTCCACGTGCAGCAGGGGGAAGGGCGGCTTGCCCGGGGCGAAGGCTTTCATCGCCAGGTGCAGCATGACCGCACTGTCCTTGCCGATGGAGTAGAGCATCACCGGGTTTTCACACTCGGCCACCACTTCACGGATGATCTGGATGCTTTCCGCTTCCAGCCATTGCAGATGAGTCAACATCGAATACCTCCTCGAGTTCTGCCGGGATTGGCGCCGGCTGAACACCACGGTAGGTAAAGCACCGCCGGCACATCTTCGTCTGCTTGGACGAAGAGGCGCCGGCAGCTGCAGGTCACGCGACGGACGCGTACAGCGTCTCGACACGGATCTTGAGGGCGTGGGCAACGGCATCGAACCCTTGTTTGACCCAAGCGCCATGATCGGTCATGACCTGGTCGGCGGTGGCGCCGAGGAACTGGTCGGTGGTGTGGTAGCGGCAACTGGCCGCGCCGGTGGGCTCGATGTGCTGCTCGCGACGGGCAGCGTCGGGATTGTCGGCGTTGGCATACATCTCCCAGGCGAGTAACCGGTGGGGTTCGAATTCAGCCAGGTACTCGATCACGTGCAGCAGTTCACCGGGTCGTCCCGGATCGGGCAGAAACAGATTGACCGGTTCGCCCAGTCGCAAGCTGGACTCGACCTTGACGGTGTAGGGGTTCCACTGCGGATAACGCACCAGGTCGATCAGTACCGACCAGACAAATTCGGCGGGTGCGGCGATGTCCACGGTCACTGAGCGGACCAGATTTTTCTCTGCGGTCATGGGTAACTCCTCTGAGGGTGACTGCGCGCCACGAACTGCGGCGGGAAGTAAGCCATGGGCTCAGGCGCGATCCTCGCCGCTCACGGCGCACGGCTCCTCGTCCGTGCGGACTAGCAGGCGATTTAGTCCGCTTGGACGAAGAATCGGCAAGGGGGTGCTCCCTAAGGTCACTGGCAGCGGCGGACTTTCCGCCAACAGAGGAGACCGACATGGTTACAGACAGGATCGATCAGGAGGTGCTCAGCGGCGAAAGCTGGAACCTCTTCTGCGAGCAACTGCGGCGCAGCGGCGAGCAAATATTGCGCTCCGAGGCTCCGGCCGATGTGCAGACCCGCGCCGAAGGATTTCGCTATCTCACGCGCTTGCTGCGCATTGCACTGGAAATGCACCTGGAATTTGCCGATCCGGACTTCCCGGGCTTCATCACTCCCTCCCATGAAACCGCGAAAATTGGCGCCGACAACCCCGATAATCTGTATAGCTATGCGCGCCTCAACGGCGCGCACGAGTATCGGGTCAGCGGCCAGCGCGGCAGTGTTGCCTACCTCAGTTTCGGCTCCCAGAAGGGGGGCTACGAGACGGATGGCAAGATGATCCAGACCGGCTTTCTCGATGCAGGCATGTTGCAGTCGGATGCCGAGGGCAATTTCGAAATCATCCTCAGCCAGCATCCACCCGGCATCGGTAACTGGCTGCGGCTCGAACCGCAGAGCAATGCCTTGATTGTCCGCCAAACCTTTCTGGACCGTAGCAGCGAGCAGCCGGCGCAACTGCGCATTGAACGCCTCAATGCCCGCCAGACACCCGAACCGCTGAATGCGCCGCGCTTGCAACAAAGCCTGCAGCGGGTGGGAAGTTTCGTCGAGAACACCGCGCGGTTATTCGCCGACTGGGCTCAGGGTTATCAGAAGCACACCAATCAACTGCCCGCCGCCGACCAGGCACTGTGCCAGTCGGTGGGGGGCGACCCGAACATTTTCTATTACCACTCCTACTGGGCTCTGGCTGATGACGAGGCATTGCTGATCGAGGTCGATCAGGTGCCCGACTGCGATTTCTGGAATGTGCAGATCAACAACTACTGGATGGAGTCGCTCGACTACCGCTACCACCGCATCTGTCTGAACAAACAGTCGGCGCGACTGGAGGCGGATGGCCGCTTGCGCATGATCCTCTGCTGCGTTGACCCTGGTCTGGCGAACTGGCTGGAAACTGCCGGCCATCCCCATGGCACCCTCTGCCTGCGATGGGTGGGAGCAAAGCAGCCGGTGCAGCCAACGACACGCGTGGTCAAACTCAATGATCTGAAGGAGCTTGTGCGATGAGTGCCAATGACTTCGCCCTGGATACCTTGCTGGCTGAAGCTTGCGCACGTGCGGGCGGCCTCGACGATTTCGGCCCCGGCGATTTTCGCCAGGGCCTGGTGGTGCTGGCTGACGCCCTGGAAAAAGAAGCGCGGCTATCCGTGTCGGGGCGCGGACTGTTGCGTGAGAAACTGTTGGCGCAACTGGTCAACCGTCTGATCATCGAGGATCACTGTCGGCGTTACCCACAAATCCTCGAGCTGGAAATCAACGACCCACTGGTGATCGTCGGCCTGCCACGCACCGGCACCACGCTGCTGCAACGCACCCTGGCGGTGGACCCGCAGTTCAGCAAGGCGCAGTGGTGGGAAACCCGCTACCCGGCGCCCCTCGACGGGGAGACCCTGGAGCAGCCGTTGCAGCGCCTCGGCCGGGCGCGTGCCGAAGTGGCGGCGATGGTCGAGTTCCTTCCGCAACTGCTGGCCATTCACCCACTGGACGCCGAGCAGCCCGACGAAGAGTTCATGCTGATGGAGCACTCGTTCCTCTGCGCCATGGACTCCTACGTCAACGTCCCCAGCTACACCGCCTGGCTCGACCGTCAGGACCAGACCCAGGTCTACCGTTACCTCAAGCGCTCCCTGCAGTTCCTGCAATGGCAGCAGGCACGTCGTGGCATCGCCCCCGGCCGGCGCTGGCTGCTCAAGAGCCCGCAGCACCTGCATACCCTGGAGCTGTTGTTCGAAGTGTTCCCCGGTGCGCAGGTGGTGCTCACCCATCGCGAACCGGCCAGGACCATTCCCTCGCTGGCCAGCTTCATCCATACCCTGTGGCAGTTGTACAGCGACCAGGCCGATGCCCAAGCCGTCGGCGAACAGTGGAACCGGCGCATGGCGCGGGCCTTGCGCCATGCCATGGCGGTGCGCGAGGGCATGCCGGCCGGGCGCTTTCTCGATGTGCAGTTCGAAGACACCCTGGCCGCGCCTCAGGCCGTGGTCGAGCGCATCTATCGCTTCGCCGGCCTTGAATGCACGGCAAAGGTTCAGGCAGAGATGGGCCAATGGTTGTCCGTCAATGGCCGGGAAAAACGCGCTGCCCATCACTACAGCCCTGACCAGTTCGGCCTCAGCGTCGCGCTGCTGCAGCGTGACTACGCCGAGTACCGCGCCCGGCACCTGAGCGCCTGAGCCTGCCCCATAACAATAAGAGGATTCATCCCATGCTGCTTAAAGACAAAGTCGTGATGGTCTCGGGCGTCGGCCCCGGGCTGGGTATCAAACTGGCCCTGGAGGCCGCGCGCGAAGGGGCGCGGGCCGTGGCCATCGGCGCCCGCGACATGGGCCGCCTGCTTGAGGCGCAACAGCGCATCAAGGCGGTCGCCGGGCATTGCGAAGTGCTGTGCGTGGCCACCGACATCACCGATGTGCAGGCGTGCAATCGTTTCGCCGAAGCCACCCTCGAGCAATTCGGCCGTATCGATGCGCTGATCAACAGCGCCTTTTCCCATGGTGGTTTCCAGGCGGTGGACGAGGCGGACAACGACCCGCTGCGCGAGGCCCTGGAGGTCAACCTGCTGGGCTCGCTGAACATGAGCCGCGCGGTGCTGGCGCCAATGCGCGCGCAGGGCGCGGGGGCGATCGTCATGATCAACACCCTGGGTGTGCGCAAACCGTATCAGGGTGGCGCGGCCTATGCCGCGTCGAAAAGCGCCCTGGCGGCCAGTGTGCGCTACCTGGCCAGCGAGCAGGCGGCCCACGGTTTGCGGGTCAACGCTCTGGCCTGTGGCTGGATGTGGGGCGAGCCGGTGCAGGCACTGGTACGCCAGAGCGCTGCCGCCCGGGGTGTCAGCGAAGAACAGGTGCGCGCCGAGTTCAGTGCCGGCATCCCTGGCGGGCGCATGCGCAGCGACGAGGAGTGCGCCCGCGCTGCGTTGTTTCTGGCATCGGACTACGCCAGTGCGATCAATGGTGCGCAACTCGATGCCAACGGCGGCGAAGTCATGTACTGAGGAGCAGGGCAGATGAACACAATCGATCACTGCGCTTTCAACGGCGATGCCGACGGTCTGTGCGCCCTGCAGCAGTTGCGCCTGGCGGGTGAACTGGATCCGCAGGTGCGCCTGGTCAGCGGGGTCAAGCGCGACATCGAGTTGTTGCGCCGGGTCCAGGCCGGGCCCGGCGAGCGGGTCACGGTGCTGGACGTGGCCCACGAGCAGAACCGCGAGGCCACCCGGCGCCTGCTCGACGCCGGCACCCGGGTACGCTACTTCGACCACCACTTTGCTGGTGAACTGCCGCAGCATCCGGCATTCGAGTCCTTCATCGACACGGCCGCCCAGGTGTGTACCAGCCTGCTGGTCAACACCTACCTGGACGGGCGTCATCACCGCTGGGCGGTGGCGGCTGCCTTTGGTGACGGCCTGTCCGGCCCGGCCCGGGTGCTGGCGGCGCAGCATGGCCTGGCCAGCAACGAGGTGCACGCCCTGGAGGAACTGGGCCTGCTGCTCAACTACAACGCCTATGGCGACAGCCTGTCGGACTTGCACTTCGAGCCGCTGGCGCTGGCCGCCGAGCTGCTGCCTTACCACGACCCGCTGGACTTCATCCGCCACAGCACAAGCTTCACCACTCTGCGCACCGGCCACGCCGCCGACATGGCTGCAGCCGCAGGCCTTGAACCCTGGCACGAGGGCCGAGGCGCGCAGCTGTACCGCCTGCCCGCGCAACCCTGGGCGCGGCGGGTCAGTGGTGTGCTGGCCAACCAGCTGGCGGCCGGTGCGCCGCGCAAGGCGATCGGCTTGCTCAGCGCCAGGGCGGACGGTGACTGGGCGTTCAGCCTGCGGGTACCGGAAGAGGCCGGGCTGGCGGCGGATGCCTTCTGCCGGCAGTTTCCAACGGGGGGCGGGCGCAAGCGTGCTGCCGGGATCAACCGTCTGGCCGACGCGCAATTGAAGGAAGTCGCCGCACGCCTGCTCGATTGCTATCGCTGAGCAAAGGGCAACGCCCGGACCGGATCTGTCGGGGTGTTGCTTGCCACCAAGAGTCAGCGGTTCAAGCACCTGAACCGCTTGATCCAATATAGCTTGAACGCAGTCTTATATTCCATAAAGCTAGTACAAACTATTTTTATAGTGCGTTTTAATCTATTCAGTATTTTGAATCGATTGGAGCACTTGTCTGTGAACACTAAGGCGCTTTTACCATTTGGCTTGGCATTACTGGCTACCTGCTCGACGGCTTTGGCGGGCGCAACTCTGGATCGCGTAACCAGGAGCGGGGAGCTGACCGGCGTTCTGATGGAAAGCTATCCGCCATTCTCCTTTCTCAATGAACAGAACCAACTGGACGGGTTTGACGTCGATGTCGCCAAGGCCGTTGCGCAACGGCTAGGGGTGAAGCTGAAGCTGCAGACTCCGTCTTGGGATGTCATCGCTGCCGGCCACTGGAACGGACGATATGACATCTGCGTCTGCTCGATGACCCCGAGCAAGGCACGGGCCGAAGTGTTCGACTTTCCGGTGGAGTATTACCAGTCCCCGGCCGTGATCGTGGTCAATGCCAAAGACAAGGACATTGTCACGGGCAAGGATCTGTCAGGTAAAAAAGTCGGTGTGATCAGTGCGTCGACCTATGAAGCCTATCTGAACAAGGATCTGGTGATCGAGGGCGCCGAGGACAAGCCGTTGAGCTATCCATTCGAAAGCGTCCAGGTCGCGCCATACGACAACGAAACGGTAGCTTTCCAGGATCTGGCCTTGGGCACGGGCGTGCGCCTGGATGCCATGGTCACCAACCTCATCACTGCTCGCGAACGCATCGCCCAGGATCCTCGCTTTAAAATTGCCGGCGACACGCTGTATGCAGAGCCCAACGTGGTAGCGATCGAAAAGGGTGATCCGCAATGGAATGCCAAAGTCACTGAGGTTGTCACCCAGCTCAAGGCCGACGGCACATTAAGCAAGATTTCACAGAAGTGGATCGGTGCCGATATCAGCCAATGACAGCCCTCAATCCACACCCGGCCAAGACGGCTGTCGCCCCCGAAACCGAGACGCGTCGTTTCAGCCCGATACCTGGTTTTCGCACTCGCCTGTATTTGACCTGGGCAGTGCTGTTTGGCCTGTGCGTCATGTTTTTCATGAGCTTCGATCTGAAGTTCTCGATCATTGTGCAGAAGCTGCCCAATCTGGTCGGCCTGCATTTGGGGCCTGACGGTTTCTTGCAAGGCGCCGCGCTGACACTGTTCCTGTGCTTGTGTTCGATCTGGCTTTCGTTGCTCCTTGGCTTCGTGACGGCACTGGCGCGCCTGTCTCGCAGTGCAGTGGCTTTCGGCGTTGCCAGTTTCTATGCGTCTTTTTTTCGCGGTACTCCACTGTTGATTCAGATCCTGCTGATCTACCTGGGGCTGCCGCAGTTGGGTGTCGTGCCGGGCGCCATCAGCGCGGGAATCATTGCGCTGTCGCTCAATTACGGTGCCTACCTCAGCGAGATTTTTCGTGCCGGCATCATGGCTGTAGCACCCGAACAGCGCGAAGCAGCGATGGCTCTGGGGCTGGGGCCGACGGCAACGTTCCTGCACATCGTCCTGCCGCAAGCCATGCGCACGATCATTCCCCCGACAACCAGTCAGTTCATTTCAATGCTCAAGGACTCATCGTTGATATCGGTGATGGGGGTCTGGGAAGTGATGTTCCTGGCGCAGTCGTACGGACGCTCGTCTTACCGCTACATCGAAATGCTCACCACCGCAGCCATTATCTATTGGCTCCTGTCCATTGGACTGGAGTTGATACAGAACCGTCTTGAACGCCACTACGGCAAAGGTTTCAAGCATCAGCGCTGACCCGTCCGTTTAATGACTTTTTACAGGTACTACGATGTCCGATCCAAAACCTCTGTTGTTTGCGTTATACGAGCAAGCCAGCGTTGGCTGTGGCGGCGCGCCGAGCCTGTGGACGCACCCGGCTGACGAGCGACTGACCATCAACTCGCTGGGCTACTGGTCGAACCTGGCACGCATCGCCGACCAGGCTCATCTCGACATGCTGTTTTTTGGTGATGTGCTGGGTTTCTACGATGTGTTTGGCGGTAATGCCGACGCGGCCATGAAGTGGGCGGTGGAAGCACCGGCCAACGACCCGTTGATGATCATCCCGGCATTGGCCGCCGTGACGGAAAACCTCGCCTTCGGCGTCACTGTCACCACCAGTTACGAGCATCCTTTCACCCACGCCCGGCGCTTCAGCACGCTGGACCACCTGACCAATGGTCGGGTCGGCTGGAACATCGTCACCTCCTACCTGACCAGCGCCGCTCGCAACTTCGGTCTGGAGCAGATGATCAAGCACGATGATCGCTATGAACGCGCAGATGAATTTCTCGATGTGGTCTACAAACTCTGGGAAGGCAGCTGGGCAAACGATGCCGTGGTTGCCGACAAGTCTCGCCAGGTCTATGCCAAGGGCGATCGCGTGCGACCGATCAATCATGTTGGCGAGCATTATCGGGTGGCCGGGCCGCATTTGACGTCCCCGTCACCGCAACGCACACCCTTGCTGATCCAGGCCGGTTGGTCAGGCCGTGGCCGCGAGTTTGCAGCCAAGCACGCCGAACTGATTTTCATCGCCAAGTCCAACCCGCTGGAGATTCGCCAGGGATTGGAAGATATATGGACGCAGGCCAGGGCATGGGGGCGTCACGCCGGGGATGTCAAATCACTGACGGTACTTCGCATCGTCACGGCCAGGACCGAGATCGAAGCCCAACGCAAATATGACGAACTGCAAAGCAACTATCACTTGCAGGCGCAACTGGTGAGTTATGCCGGTGATACCGGTATCGACATCAGCCGCTACGCGGACAGCGACGCGTTGTCCACTCACACCGAAGGCATGACTTCCTATGTGATGCGTCCTGATGGCAGTGGCAAGCCCTTGACCGCCGGCGATGTCAAACAGCGCTTTGCCAATGTCACCCGGGGCAGTGATCTGATTTTGGTGGGAACGCCGCAACAAGTGGCCGATCGGATCGAAGAGCACGCCCGTATTTCCGGCACCAGCGGCTACATGCTCAACCCGCTGATCAGCCCGGGCAGCCTTGAGGACTTCGTTGAACTGATCATTCCTGAACTGCAAAAACGCGGCTTGTATCGTACCCAGCCACAGAGCGGTACTTTCCGTTCGCGGTTACGGGACGATGGCGCCAGCCATTTACCGGATTCTGCCTACGGCGCCTCATTCCGATTTGATAAAGGTTTTTAGGGCGGGACAGTCCTGAAAAAAAGCGGCTCTCCAGAGGCAAATGCCGGTCAGTTAAGCCCGGGACACTGTGGGAGCGGGCTTGCCCGCGAAGAGGCCGGCACATCCAACAGAGATACTGGCTGACCCACCGCTATCGCGAGCA